>CAJUAN010000016.1:0-9244 GCA_910584715.1 uncultured Oscillospiraceae bacterium | reverse complement strand
CCGAGACGGCAGTTCGGCTAAAATATAAGGATAGCACGAAAGGCTGAGCCTTTCGCCTTGTCGCCGTCTATAGCGAGAACCGCAGTACTCTTCCGAGACAATAATTCAGCTTAAATACAAAATTTGCACAAATTGCTGAAACACCTAAAGGAATGATATCATGAAGCTTGACCGTCTTATCGGTATAATAACGACCCTACAGCAGAAAGGAAAGGTCACCGCGCCCTATCTTGCGGAAAAATTTGAGGTGTCCAAACGCACAATTAACCGCGACATCGAGACCATTTGCCTTGCGGGTATACCAATCGTCACAGAGCAGGGCGCGGGCGGCGGTATTTCCATAATGAAAGGTTTTTCCCTTGACACAACGGTTTTCACCGAGGAGGAGCTGCGCTCCGTTTTTGTGGGACTGAAAACCCTCGACAGTGTATCAAAGGACTCGAAGTCCGCCCTGCTTACGGAAAAAATAGGAGGCGTGATACCCCTTGAGGAAAATATGCTGATAGACCTGTCGTCATTCTACAAGGACAGCCTTTCGGAAAAGATAGAACTGCTGAAAAAAGCGATAGACAGCCGAAAAAGAGTGACGTTCAAGTACTATTACGAAAAAGGCGAGGAGACCAAGCTTATCGAACCCGCGCTTGTTGTATTCAAGTGGTCAAACTGGTATATCTTCGGTTTTTGTCCCGAGCGGGACGCTTTCAGAATGTACAAGCTCACACGTTTGTGGGAACTGTCAGTCACCGACGAGACATTTGAACCACGCATGATTCCCGAAGAAACGCTCTGCTTTAACGGAGCGACGGAAGATAAAATGTCGGTCGCGGCGCTGTACGAATCAAGCGAAAAATTTCGCCTCGTGGACGAATACGGTCCATACAGCTTTAGGGTCGCCGAGGACAGCAGACTTTATTCCGAACTGGGGTTTCGCTCCGAAGAAAGCGCTTTGCGGTGGTTTTTAAGCTTCGGGAGCAAAGTCGAGATACTGTCTCCCGAGCCGTTTCGCCAATCATTTAACAATGAACTCAGGAGGACACTGAAAATTTATGAAAATACTTAAAAAACTGGCAAAAATCATACTTGCTTTTGTTGCTGTAATAGCCTCCGCACTGCTGATATGCTTTGTCAATCACCGGATAAAGCTTGCAAATGAGGACAAGCTGTTTAATACCATAGGAACTCCCGTGACCGTGGACGGTCACACAATGAACGTTTACACAGAGGGGAGCGGAGACGTTACTTTAGTGTTCATGTCCGGCGGCGGAACCTGCTCTCCAGTGCTGGATTTCAAATCTCTGTACTCGCTTTTGAGCGATAAGTACCGCATTGCAGTTGTGGAAAAATTTGGCTACGGCTTCAGCGACGTAGTAAACACTGACCGGGACATTGACTCTATACTGGAGGACACAAGAACCGCGCTTTCGGCGGCGGAACTGAAAGCTCCGTACATACTTTGCCCTCACTCAATGTCGGGACTTGAAGCTCTGCGCTGGGCGCAGAAATATCCCGACGAGGTTTCGGCGATAGTGGGACTTGATATGGCCGTTCCGCAGTACTATGAAAGCATGGATATCAATATCCCGCTTATGCGGCTGGCAAGCTTTGCGGCTCAGATCGGCGTGACCCGCATTATTCCCGGAATCTCGGAAAGCGACGCGATTCTGTACGGCACACTTACCGACGAGGAAAAGGAGGTCTACAGGGCGATCTTTTACAGGCGTACCGCAACGGTTACGATGGTAAACGAAACGGCGGCGGTCAAGGAAAACGCCAAAACCGTTGAAGCGGGAGGAGTACCGCAGATACCAATGCTTCTGTTCATATCTGACGGTTCGGGCGGCACAGGCTTCGACAAGGAAACCTGGCGCAGTATCCCGAAGGACTATATTGCACAGGTAACCTGCGGAACTTACATTGAGCTGGACTGCCCTCACTATGTCCACGATCATGAGTACGAAAAAATATCGGAGGAAACCATTAAATTTATTTCCGGATTGGAGGAACTGCAATGAATTTTGATAACCACGACGAAAGAATAAAATACTATGAGCTTATGCTTGAAAGGAATAACCTGGAGGACATTCCGACGTTTCCCCTGCCCGACGGATACAGATTTGTACTGTACAAAAGCGGCGACAGGGACGCTTGGATAGACATTGAAAAATCCGCTAAGGAGTTCAAAACCTATGAGGACGGTCTTAAGTCATGGAACGAATACTTCAGTGGCAAGGACGGGGAGCTTGTCCAAAGAATGGTTTTCATTGAGACAGACGGCGGTGAAAAGGTGGCTACGGCAACGGCTTACTATGACATCTACGGCAGAGACAGTTCAGGCGCGGGCTGGCTGCATTGGGTATCGGTAAGACGGGAGTTTCAGGGAAAGGATCTGTCAAAGCCGCTTATCTCCCACACTCTCGAAGTAATGCGGTCGCTGGGGTACAAACACGCGAAGATACCTACTCAAACTACCTCATGGGTAGCCTGCAAGGTTTATCTGGATTTTGGGTTCACGCCCATTCCCCGGAACGCGGAACGTAACCGTGACGGCTGGCGCATTGTCAAGGCTTTGACAAATCACCCCGCCTTAGCGAAGTTTACCCCTGCCGACCCGAAAGAAATTCTTGCGGAAAATTCTAAAAAGCCGGAATAAACACGACATACAGTTGTCATGTTCAATATGATATACTGGGCAAAAAACAACGGAGGTCTTAATATGGAAAAAACATTATTACACGAAAACGCTGTTGATTCCCGCTGCGGACTGCACTGCACGGGCTGTGAGTACAAGGAAAGCTGCGGCTGTGGGGGCTGCATTGAAACAAACGGAAACCCGTTTCACGGAGAGTGTCCTGTAGCGGTATGCTGTCAGACTAAGGGCTTCGTTCACTGCGGCGAATGTCCCGATATCCCATGCGAGCTTCTGACACAGTATTCCTGCGACCCAGAACACGGTGACAACCCTCACGGCGCGCGGATAGAGCAGTGCAGAAAATGGGCGGAAGCTGCCAAGCTTTAAAGCTGACAAACCACTCGGAAAGGAATTATGCAAAATGAATGAAAAAATCATTGCAAGAGCAGGCGAGCTTATTGCCGAAAGAATAGGCGGCTCACAGAATTTCTGTACCCTCGCTTTTGTAGACCCGGACGGGTACCCGCACACCACCACTATCTCGATCTCAAAAGCGGATGGAATACGTTGGCTGACGTTCTGCACGGGAACGGGCGCAAAGGATTACATAATAAACAACTGCAACAAAGCGAGCGCCTGCATAAATTCGTCGGAGTACCACATCGCGCTGACGGGTACTATCGAGCAGATAAACTATCCCGAGGTCAAAAAGGAAATGTGGTACGACGGTCTGAAAAACCATTTCAGCGGCTGGGAAGACCCCAATTACTGCGTACTGAAACTAACAACCGAGAGATACAACTTTTTGGTTGACTGGGAAAACGCTAACGGTAGTCTTGTATGACCGTTCATAAAATTAAACTTTACAAAGTAATCCGGAGGAAAAAATGAATAAAAAACAATTTTTCAATATACCCGACAAGGTAAAGGACACTGAGTTATGGGGCTTCAATTGGCTTGAATACGTCACGGCTGTCCCCTCGCCGCTTGTTCTGGTGACGGGGTACAAAAACAACGGACTTGCAAACGCAACAATGGATTCCTGGTTCTGCTTTTCAAGCGAGAACGATTTCTACTGCATTTTCGGAAGCGTTAACAAATATACTCATATGTACGAAGTCGCCAAAAACCAAAAGCAACTTGTCATAAACTTCTGCGACAAAGACGTTATCGACAGGTGTATGTCAACTATTGAAAACAACTTCTACGATAAGGACGAGCTTGCACTTTCGGGCCTTCACTATCACAACGGCAGCAAGGTAAACGCTCCAGTTGTGGACGAGTGCTTTCTCAGCCTCGAGTGCGAGACCGTATGGGAAAAGCAGCTGTTCGACGGCAGCGACCACGTTGTCCTATGCGTAAAGGTGGTCAACGTGTGGTTCGACGAGGAACACTATAAAGCAGATCCTCTCAGGCGCTACGGTGAAAACGGCTACCTGTACAATATCCACGCGCCCATTGATCCCGAAACAGAAGAACAGATCAAATCCCAATACGGCGTTATAAAACCGCTGTAAAGAGCGTTAGAGTGTATATTTTAGGCGCAATATGACTTGGCAAGCTCTGTAAAGCTTAAAATGTTTACAGGGCTTGCGGCTAATAAAGGAGAACATCAATGATAAAAAATTTTGAGGATTTCTGCAACGAACTTCTGCGCTGCGGTTTTTCCCTCGGCGGGGGAAACGCAAAAGGTATCTACGCGGTAATAGACTATGACTGGCAGGCTCCGGTGGAAGAGGGCAATCCCATAATATGGCACACAGGCGACCCCGAGACCGACCCGTGGGAGTGGCGTATGCGCGTCCTTGAAGAACGTAACGATATCGTTTACTCAAAGCTGTTTTTCAATGCCAGCGGCTATATTACCAAGGAATGGTACCCTTACTTTATTTCCGCACGCAGAAAGGGCATGGACTTTACAGCCGCTTATGAAAACGGAGAGATAAGCCAAACCGCCAAAACGGTCTACGACATTGTTTCAGGACACGGCGCGGCGGCTCTCCACGAAATAAAGCTTCTCGGCGGATTTTCCAAAGAGGACAAAAGCCGTTTTGACAAGGCTGTCACGGAGCTGCAAATGAAAATGTTCATTACTATGTGCGGCAGGGTCGCCAGAAAAAGTCATACCGGCGAGGAATACGGCTGGAAAGCAACTGTCTTTACAACTCCCGAGGGCTTTTTCGGCGAGGACTTTATTGCCAAGGCTCTGGATATTCCTCCGAAAGAAGCGGAAGAAAAAATACGCGGACAGATCCTAAAGCTGAACCCGTCCGCAGATGAAAAAAAGATAAAGAAATTCATTTATGGGTAAGGTGGAAATGTCATGCCGAAAACTGCAAGTGAGATTCAGAAAGAACGCATACGGGAACTTGAGGAAAAAGCCAATGCTCTTATAAAAAAGTGCCGTACTGCTGCCCTTACTTCCATAAACGAAAAAGGCTACCCACGCACCTGCCTGCTTGCCGTTGCAAAGGCAGAGAATTTTTCGGACATATACTTTGTGACGTCCAAACGCTCCGAGATAAACGGAAAGGTCACGCACTTTGAAAAAAATCCCAAAGCAAGCGTTTGTTATTTTCTCGGCGGAGACAGTGTTACTCTTATCGGAAACGTTGAATTTATAGACGACAGAGAACTACAAGCGGCGGTTTGGAACGAGACGGACAGACGTTTCTTCAAAAAAGGTATCGACGACCCGAAGTTCCGACTGATAAAATTCCACACAATAGAAGCGACATTTTGGATAGAGGGCAAGTTCAGGACTTGCAAATATAAGTAAATTTCAAGCGCTGCACCAAAGTATCCCAAAAAGGCGCAAAAAATATCCGCAGACAGATCCTAAAGCTTAACCTGTCCGCAGATGAAAAAAGGATAAAAAATTTTTCAGCGTTCTTTAGTCTCGTCTCAGTGCGTCCACGGGATTAAGGGACGCTGCCTTGTAGGCGGGGTATGCCCCGAAGCAGCCGCCCACAGCCAGCGCGATAAGCATTACGGTTCCGCACAGCTTTAAATTCAGTGCGGAGGGACTTCCCACCGCGGCGCATATTGCCGAGGAAATAACTATGCCAAGAACTATTCCGGCGACACTTCCTATAACGGTTATAAGCTCCGATTCAAACAAAAATTCCGTAAGAATAATCCCGCGGCTCGCTCCGACGGATTTTTTTATGCCTATCTCCCCTGTTCGCTCACTGACCGAAACAAGCATGACCGTCATTATGGAAATCCCCGAAACCACAAGGCTTATCCCCGCAACTGCTGAAAGCGCAGCGGTTGCTATAGAAAGAATATTATTCATTTTTTCCTTCTGGCTTAGCAGATTGTCCACGGAGAAATCGCTGCCGTTACCGGAAAGGACGGTCTCAACTGCGGCGGCTGTCTCTGCGCTTCGGGAAACGTCCTCAAGCTTTACGGTTATCTGGTCGAAATTATCTCTGCCGAGACCCGACTGCATTACAGAATACGGTACATACACAAAGTCGGGAATAAATCCTCCAAGCATATTCTGTAAAGTATTTACTCCGTTTTTGACTACGCCTACTACTTCAAATTCCGTGGGAATGCCGCCGATGTTTATCATAATGTCCTTGCCTACGATATTCGTCCTTTTGTAGTGCTCCAGAGCTATGGCTTCGTCTATAACGCATACGTTATTCCTTTCCAGGATATCTCCCCTGTTGAGCAGTCTGCCATGCGTAACTTCAAGATCAATAACATTGTCAGCGTCCTCATTCACGCCCCACGCCATGACCGTTACCCTGTCGTTTTTTATTTCCCCGCTTGTAATAATGCTCATGAGCGGCATTGCGTTCTCCACGGTATCAATGGCTTTTATCCTGTCAAGCTCCTCCTCGGTAAGCTTGTTTACCGCTCCCGACTGGACGGAGACTACCAGACTGTCCATACCCATGCCCGAAAGCTCGCTGTTTATGGAGGCTTTCCCAATCTCGCCTATTGAGGACACCACCACCACCGACATCACGCCAACGGCTATTCCCGCGATAGTGAGAAAGGAGCGGAGCTTGCTGCGGAAAAGACAGCGAAAGCCGCTGCGGATTATATCAGTCATCGGTCTGCTCCTTTTCCGCCAGCTTAACGGCTCTGCCGTTTTCCACAAGCTCGTCCACGGTAATGATCTTTTCGCTGTCGTATAGAGCGGTTTTCAGCTCGATACCTCCGCTAAGCTCGGCTCCCGTTTCAATGTAAAGCTTTTCAGCTTTGCCCTCTTTAAGAATGTAGACGTACTCCCCGTTATCGTCCTGATTGACTGCCTCATAGGGTACAAGGCTCATTGTACTTGGCTCGGAGGTTATAAGCTTTACCGAAGCCGTGTAGCCCTGTTTCAGAATTTCGTCGGGACTGTCAATTTTTATTTTGACCTCCACAGCGGTTTTCTGGACGTTCCCGAACGGTACCTTTGAAGCCGTGTCGGATATCCTGTCCACCGTGCCGATATACACGGTACCCGGAAAAGCGTCTCCGGTTATCTCCGCGGTCTGACCTACCTTTACCCTGCTGATATCCTGCTCGGGAACATAGGTCTGGACGTATGTTTCTTCCTTGGTAAAATTTCTCATTATTGTTCCTGACAGCGAAACGGTGTCAACATGTTCCACTTTTTTTACTTTGACCACCGTCGCTGTAGGAACGCTTTTCAGGACCATTTGGGGAGCCGCAAGCAGTCCCGCCGTCACTAAACCGCACACGGCGATCGTTCCGACGGCAAATTTATTGTTCATAATAATTCTCCTCTCTCACGTTACTGAAAATAGTGTGCCATTTCAAGGAGAATTTATTACAACAATTAAGCAAAAAATTTATGCGGAAATATGATGCAAATCAACACCTTTGCACAGGCATATAAGCATAACCTAATTTATGTTCGGCAGTATCGAATACCTCCAGCTCCTGAGCACCGTTATCCGCCATTTTAAAGCCGTGAGCGGGCATGAAATAATCCCTGATATATGCGAAAAGCTCCCATATTTCGCACTGCTCCTTTGACAGAAGCTGCGCGGCGGCCCTGTCGGTATGAGCGCGTATATACAGCGAAGCGGGCATTTTGTAAATATCAACGCCCTCGGACTGGTTTTCGCCGGAGACCTCTCGCACAAATCCGTATGCCCGTTTCTTTTCGCTGAGCCAGAAGTTCACGCTTAAATGAATATCACTGACAGGAAGAGCCGCGTCCGTGATCATATTGTATACGGAAGCCTCGCCGTCTGCCGCAAAAGCGTCGATTGCCGAATTAAACGCCGATATATCCGTAAAATCCTTTGCATAAAACATTTTTCCGGCAAAGACTGTCTCGGGCTTTTCCACGATCTCAAAAACCGCTTCCCCGACTTTTATCGTATCAACCACCTTTTCGCCGCTGTCGTTTTCTGTGTCCAGCAAGCAGTCGACTGAAACGTTCAGAATACGCGCAAGCAGCTTAAGATTGTAAATGTCAGGCAGACAGATACCGTTTTCCCATTTTGAGACCGCTTGCTCGGAAACTCCTGTTTTTACGGAAACCTCTTTCTGGGTCAGCATTTTCCGTTCGCGGAACTCCCTGAGCCTTTTGCCGAAATTAACCTGATCAAACATAATTTTTCCTCCTAATAGTTTTTTAAGCATATTCTTATGCTCTATTTGGGATTATATCATACGCTGCAAGTAAAAACAATCGTATATATGTTTATGTAAAATCCGACCAAACACAACCTGCGGTTGATTCCTAAAAATAAAAAGGGCACATCTTGGATGGTAGCGATACAATTGACTTCAATTATGAATTCATTGTCAAGCCGCGAATTCCGGCGGCTGATTATTCGAGCTCCGAGTGGCCTAAAAGCATTTCGTCCGCTTCTGCTTTAACCGCATTAAAACTGTTTTTCGGACTGGAGCAGCGCAGGGACAGCCAAAACTGTCAGATAAACGATGACGAAGAATATATTTTGCAGTCGGCAATTATGAATATATGCTTCGGGTATTCCTACGGACCTGACAAATGGATACGTGACGGATTTTTAATATACGGTTTGGACTATGAGTTGCACTCAAAATCGGATTACTCGGAAGATGATTTTATCGCTCTCGCCTGCAAGCAGATAGAACACGGAAATCTGGTTATAATTATCCCTAAGGAATATACGGATACTATTTTTGCCATCAGCTTTTCCGACCATGGGCGGACTTTAAAATGACTGGGCTTTTTGGAGGGAGACGATCAGAAAAATGCACGAATGAACTTTGAACAGCTTGACCAATACGCCGCCTGGTACAAAATCGACTGCGACATGATGATCGTTAAGCCTTCAGAGACGAGAAAATGCCGTTGGCTAAAGCGTGTACCAATGCGCTTTTTAAGGGAATTGAAATGTTATCCAATAACGACCATTGCGGAGAGGACAAAATGCAGGGCTATGGTACGGTTATTTATCGGAACTGGTGCGAGCTGTTACGGGAAGAAAATCAAAGAAATGCGGAACAGATCGAATGTACTTTTCCTCACGCATTTATTCATTATGAAAACAAGTTGGATGTATATTAAAAAAGAAGACAAGCAAAAGAAAAAGAGATATAATAAAAGACAAGCCCCAAAACAATAGGAGGAATAAAAAATGGGTACGG
>CAJUAN010000015.1 GCA_910584715.1 uncultured Oscillospiraceae bacterium | reverse complement strand
CCAGCTAATCTTTGGCAGGGTGATATCATTTGTGAGTTAAACAAAAATTTATCTTGTCAAAATTGTTTGTGTAATTTTTTTCGCAAAGCCATTGTGTTTTTTTTCGGAATATGCTATAATTTAATGTGAGTAATTTTATGCATTTGCGGAGGCTTTTATGGCTGACTACAATAGAAAAAAACAATACGGCAGCGCCGAAAACCGTCACTTTCGGACAGAACATCCCAAAAGTGACGCGCAGAAGCGCGGCGAAAAAGAAAACAACTGCGAACCCGATGCGGGCATTATCGCCGGAAGAAATCCGGTTATCGAAGCCCTTAAAGCGGACAGACCCCTGAACGCAGTATATGTGTGCGGCGAGGGCGGAAGCCTCGGGCTTATCTGCCGAATGGCTTCCGAGCGTGGGGTCGTAGTCAAGAAAACCACCGAGGCGAAGCTTAACGAAATGACCGGCGGAGCTGCTCATCAGGGCGTTGCGGCAAGCGGAGCCTGCGCCGAATACGTTACGGTGGAGGACATTCTTGCCGTTTCGGCAAAAAAAGGCGCAAAGCCGTTTATAATAATTTGCGACGAAATAGAAGACCCCCACAACCTGGGTGCGATAATAAGAACCGCCGAAGCCGCGGGAGCTGACGGCATCATAATCCCCAAGCGCAGAAGCGCGGCTCTGAACGTTACGGTGTTCAAGACCTCCGCGGGAGCTGCAAGCCGTCTGCCTGTGGCAAGAGTAACCAATATTCCCGCCGCACTCGACCTGCTCAAGGAAAACGGAGTGTGGATATTCGGCACGGACGCCGGCGGAGCGGACTACACCGAAGCGGATTTCCGCGGAGGCACGGGTATTGTGATAGGCTCCGAGGGAAACGGCATAGGACGGCTCGTAAGGGAAAAATGCGATTTCCTTGCAAGTTTGCCGATGATGGGGGAAATAACCTCCCTCAACGCCTCGGTGGCGGCGGGGATATTTATGTACGAAGCCGTCAGACAAAGGCGGAACGGTACCGGAGGGTAACACCTCCGGGGCAATTAAAAATGATAGGAGAGCTGCAATTTGTCTGATGGAAAATACTCGGTCGACGACATTCTGAACGAATACGCGGACGATGAAAGCGGAAGATCCGCCGGCGCCGACAGCGATATAAACATTGACGACCTGATCGGCGGATTTGCCTCGGGCGATATGGACAGCGTGAAAAACTCTGTAAACGAAGCCGCGTACAGATCGGAAGATACTTTCGGATCCGGTTTTGACGAGCTGCCGGAAGCCCACGAAGCCTACGGCGGGGACAGCGGTAATATAAACGACAAAGATGGCAGGAACGGCGCGGACGACGGCTTTTCGGGCAAGTACGACAAGCTTTTCTCCGCTGTTACGGCAGTAAAGGAACGGGAAAACAACGTTCCCTACACTCCCGCTCCCAAGCCTGACAGGTCGTTTTCCGAAAAATTTGAAGAGCCCGATCTTTACGGGGACAAAGACGGCGGAGACGAAGAAGAGGAAAAGGCGGGGATAGTCTCCCTGTTCAAAAGAAAGGGAGGAGCCAAAGCCGGCTCGCGCAAGGTCTCTCCGGATCAGGCAGGAAAAAGTCAGGGCGCGTCCCCGAAGCAGGAAGCCCCCATACAAAGCCTTTCGGCGGACAGCCCGAAAACCGACGACCCCTTTGAAAAATATTCCTCAATAGGCGGCGGGAGCCTTGACGATATCCTTAATGAATATTCTGACGACCGCAGAAAAGCTTTAAAAAACGAAGCCGCCCAGAACACCCAGCATAAAAGCATAACCGATTTCTTTACAAAGCTTGTTCCCAAGCCCGACAGTCCGGGTCAGGGGATATCGGGCAATACCGAGCTGCTGGACGGCATGATAAAGGCGAAAAGAGAGCGCGTATCACGCACCCAGCACGTTTCGCCGATAGAAAGAAAATCCATTTCTGACATAAATCTCGACCTGGACGGAAAAATACTTCCGGATACGGCGCAGCTTCCAAACACGGAGCAGCAGAACGAAATGGAAAAGCTTAACGCTCTCAAAGAGCGCAGGAATAAAAAGATAAAGGATTTCGTCCTTGTGGGCGACGAGGAGGACGTTCCCGATGACGAGGAGGACGCCGGAAACGGACCGGCGGTAATCGATGATTTCGAAACATTCAGCGACGCGCCGTCCATTTCCCACGATATCGCCCAGCTCAAAGGCAGCCTGATACTGCGGCTGTTCGTACTTATTATCTGCTTTGCGGCAAGCCTTTATATCGCTTTTGCGAACGACACGCAGGCTTTGCCCATTATGGACCTGCTCAACAAAAAGGCGGAGACCAATACATTTTTGTTTGTAAACGCCGTTATAGGACTCCTTGCGGCATTTTCGAGCTATACGGTGATATCCTGCGGACTATCCAAACTGGTATCGCTGAAAGCGGACTGCGACAGCCTGTGCGCCGTATCGGTGGTCTCGTCCATTGCTTCCGCAATGATAATGTTTGCAAACGGCAACCTCGTCAGGGGCAGCTATGTGCATATCTATGTACCGGTGGCGGTAGCTTCGCTGATGTTCAATACGCTGGGAAAGCTTTTTATTGTAAGCCGCACCCAAAGGAGCTTCCGCTTTGTTTCGGGCAGCGGCGACAAGTACGCCGTCTTTCCCGTTTCCGACGACGAGACTGCCCAGAACTTTACAAGAGGAGCGCTGAACGATTTTCCCAAGCTGGCGGCAATGAGAAGGACCGAGCTTATCTCGGATTTTCTGAAGACCTCCTATTCAAGCGACAGTATGGATAAATTCTGCCGCGTATTCGCTCCGATAGCGCTTGCCGCCGCCGCTGCGACAGGTCTTATCGCGGGCTTTATGGGCAAAACGGAGCACGGTTCATCGTCCCTGTTTATAGGCATTTCCGTATTCGTGGGCGTGGTCGCCATATGCACGGGCTTTTCGGCAATGCTGGTGGTAAATCTTCCTATGCTGAGGGCTTCGGAGAAAAACGCCGAGCTCCAGGGCGTGGTGATAGGCTATGACAGCGTTGAGGAATTTGCCGAGACAAACAGCGTCCTTATCGACGCGGAACAGCTTTTCCCGGCGGGAAGCGTAAGGCTTTCGGCAATAAAGGTATTTTCCGACACAAGGATAGACGAGGCTATAGTGGAGGCGGCAAGCCTTACCACTCAGGCGGGCAGTATCCTGAAAAATATGTTTTACGATATAATCGCGGGAAAAACAGAGCTGCTGAACCCCGTTGAAAGCTATATTTTCGAGGATTCCATGGGGCTGTGCGGCTGGATAAACAACAAAAGAGTGCTTCTCGGAAACAGGGAGCTGATGATGAACCACAGCATAGAGGGCATACCTCCGCTGACAAAGGAAAAGGAATACACCGAAAACGGAAGATATGCCGTGTACCTTTCCATTTCGGGAGAGCTTTCGGCGATGTTCCTTGTGGAGATAACCCCTGCAATGGAGGTAAGAAACGCGTTCCACGATCTCCAGCGGAACGGCGTCTACTCAATGATACGCACTGTGGATTCCCTCGTGTCAATAAGCCGTCTTTCGGAGCTGTTCGAGATATCTCCCGAATATCTGAAGCTGATACCCTTCCGCGTTCACGAGCAGTTTGCCGAGGTAACGGAATATCAGCTCAGGCAGGGAGCGACCCTTGCCTGTTCGGGAAGATTTTCGTCGTTTACGTCGCTGATACTGAGCTGCCGCCGCATGAAGACCACCATCGGCTTCGGAATAGGCCTGCAGGCGGTGTCCATGCTGCTGGGAATACTTATCTGTCTTGCTATGGTCGTAGTGGGAAGCTATCAGAAAATGTCGGTGTCTATGGAGATACTGTACAACTTTATTTTCACCGCGGTGCTTGTAGTTTTTCAGATGTTCAGAAAAAACTGAGCGCCGGTGCGGTTTGCGGATCGAAAGGAGCTCGCGGTAAATATGGACGGCAGAAAGACGCCTTTAAGTGAACGTGTAACGACCGAGAAATTTTATTATTATTTTGCTGTTACCATTATGGCGACGATACCGGCAGGCGAATTTATAACCGAGCTGTTCCGGCAGCCCTACGTGACCCAGCCGTTGATCGTTGCGCTTTACGGCTGTGCGGGGCTTTTTTCCGTTATGTGTTTCTTTCTGGGAAAATCAAGATCGGGAAAAATGGAGCTGTACGGTTCGGATGTGTTCTTTATTCTGCTTGTTATCTTTTCCGTAATTTCGCTGGCGCTGTCAAAGGATATAGTGAACTCGCTGATGGGATACGGATACGACGAATGGATATTTAATTTCCTTGCGTATTTCAGCCTGATGTTTGCGGGAACGATGATAAACGACATGAAGCTCAGAAAAAAAGTACTGTATGTTTTTGCCGCAGTTGCTCTGTTTAACTGCCTGATCGCTTTTTTTCAAAGCTTCGGACTGCGAATAGCTGACTGCTGCCATATGCCCGAATGGCACAATCAATATAACGCCGCGTTCGGTCTTACCCAGAACTGCAACTTTTTCGCGGGACTTTGCGTATTGTTCTCCGCCCTGAGCGCGGGAATGTTTATATTTGCTGAAAACGGCAGAAAAAAGCTGCTTTTGCTTGCTTTCCATATGCTGTGTTTTTACTGCACTATCGCTTCCACCACAAGGATCTCCTGGCTGGGAAATCTGGGCATACACTTTTTTTATGCGATATCCTTTATCGTAATGAAAATAAAAGGCTATGACCGTACAAAGCTAAAAAAATACGTACGGAGCTGGGGCGCGGTTTTGGCGGTTTCTGTGCTGGTACTTGCTTACTTTGCGGTATTTACAGACGTCCTGAGCAGCGGATTGAAAGAAACATTAGCAGATATAAGCGGGGACTTTGATTTTGAGGCTTTCGGAAGCAGACGCGGTTATATCTGGAAATTCGGCTTGGAGGCCGTTCCGGATAACTGGGCTTTCGGCGTGGGGCTTGATAATTACAGCTATGCGTTTTTCTCAAATCCCAAATGGCAGCGGGGAATGTACTATAACGACAAAGGACACAACGAGTACCTGCACATTCTTGTTACTCAGGGAGTCTTTGCTGCGGTAAACTACATTTCTATGCTGGTATACGCCTGTGCCGCCGGAGTCAGAACAGTCGTCAATACAAAGGACGAAGAAAAAAGAAAGCTTACATGGATACTTTTGGGAATGTTTGCCGGATATGCGGCTCAGGCGCTGGTAAACAGCAGTTTAATAAATGTCGCCCCCTATTTCTGGCTGACGGTCGGAATGACAATGCCCAAAAGCGAGCAAAAGGTTCTGCGGTTCAAAGGAAAAAAACATAATACCGAAAAATCATAAAGCATATAAAAACGGCGCTCCGAGAAAAATATTTTTCGGAACGCCGTTTTTGACGTCCGACAGCAGCTGCAGCCGCAGACCGGCATTAAGCTTTGTCCATGTTAAAAATGTTTATTTGGCAAAAATCCGCATAAAATAGTTGCACTAAAGACAAAAATATGGTACAATTGTTTAAGATTATTTTTTAAAAAGGACGGTAAGCTTTATGAACAAAGAACAGTTTCTGGCAAAAATAAACGAAAACCTCCGCATTGACGGCAGGACGGATATTTCACACGCGACCCCGAAGCAGCTCCATAACGCGCTTTCAAGGGCGGTAATGGACGATATTATACCCATGTGGGATAAAACAGAGGAGCGCCACAACGAAAAGCGCAGAGCGTACTATCTTTCCGCCGAGTTCCTTATGGGACGGGCTGTATTCAACAATCTTTACTGCGCGGGACTCCTTGACGAAGCTAAGGAAATCTTAGCGGATCAGGGCGTTGACATAGCCTGTTTGGAAGAGATAGAGGACGCGGCTCTGGGCAACGGCGGCCTGGGACGTCTTGCGGCTTGCTTTCTGGATTCCGCGGCGGCGCACGATATACCCCTCAACGGTTACGGTATAAGGTACCGCTACGGTCTGTTCAAGCAGTCTATCGGCAACGGCTTCCAGCAGGAAAAAGCGGACGCCTGGCTTGACTACGGCGACGCATGGAGCGTGAGAGCCGAAAATGACGCTGTAAGAGTTGATTTTGCCGACCAGTCAGTAATGGCTGTTCCCTACGATATTCCCATAATCGGCTACGGCGGAAAGGCTGTGAATACTCTCCGTCTCTGGCAGAGTGAACCCTTGAGAGGCTTCGATTTCGGCAAATTCGACAATCAAGACTACATGGGCGCAAGCGAGGAGAAAATTCTCGCCGAAGCCGTTTCGGACGTTTTGTACCCCAACGACAACACCGAAAAGGGGCTGAGGCTCCGTCTGAAGCAGCAGTATTTCTTTGTGTCCGCTTCCGTTCAGGATATTATCTGCCGCTACAAAAAGACCCACGGGGACGACTTCTCCAAGTTCGCGGAGTGCTTTGCCCTCCAGCTCAACGACACCCACCCCACCGTGGCTATACCCGAGCTTATCAGGATATTCATGTTCAAGGAGGGTATGTCTTTCGGCGAGGCGTTTGATATCGTCCAGAAGACCTGCAACTACACCAACCACACCGTTATGGGCGAGGCTCTGGAAAAATGGGGAGCGGGTCTGTTCAGAAGCGTTATACCCACTCTTTACGAGATCGTGCTGATGATAGATGCGCACCTTGTTAAGTACCTTAAATCCATCGGTCAAACCGAAGCGCAAATCGAAGAAAAACGCATTTTTGACGGCGAGCGCATTCATATGGCGAGAATGGCTATATTTGCTTCCTCTCATACGAACGGCGTTGCGCAGCTCCACACGGATATTCTCAAAAACGACGTTCTCAAGGGCTGGTACGAGATCTTTCCCGACCGCTTCCAGAACAAGACAAACGGCATTACACCCCGCCGCTGGCTGGGACTCTGCAACCCGGAGCTATCCTCCCTTATCACAGAGAAGATCGGCGACGGCTGGCAGACCGAACTTGACAGGCTTTCCGAGCTGAAAAAATTCGTGGACGACGGCAATACCATTCGCCGCTTTATGGATATCAAGCGTGAGAAGAAGGTGCAGCTCTGCGACTATATCAAAAAGCACGAGGGCGTGGAGCTTAACCCCGACTGGGTATTCGACATTCAGGTAAAGCGTCTGCATGAATACAAGAGACAGCTTCTGAACGCGTTCTCGGTAGTGGATCTGTACTTCCAGATAAAGGAGAATAAGCTGCCCGATTTACAGCCTACCTGCTTTATCTTCGGAGCAAAGGCTGCTCCCGCGTACCGTCGGGCAAAGGGTATCATCAAGTATATCAACGAGGTGGCAAAGCTTGTTAACAACGATCCTCAGACAAAGGATAAGCTGAAAGTTTTGTTTGTTCAGAACTATAACGTTTCCTATGCGGAGAAGCTTATTCCCGCCGCCGATATCTCCGAGCAGATATCCACCGCGGGACTTGAAGCAAGCGGCACCGGCAATATGAAGTTCATGCTCAACGGCGCGGTGACTTTGGGTACCTACGACGGCGCGAACGTGGAAATAGTGGAGGAAGCCGGCTGGGAGAACGAGTATATCTTCGGTGCGCGGGTCGAGGAGATCGAAAAGATCAAGCCCAACTACCGTCCCAAGGAAAAGATCTACTACACCAACGACCGCGTTAAGAGAGTAATAAACACGCTTGTGGACGGCACCTTCAACGACGGCGACACGGGTATGTTCGGCGAGCTTTACAATTCGCTGATAAACGGCACAAGCTGGCACAAGCCCGACAATTACTTCCTGCTTGCGGACTTGGAGGGCTATGTGGACACCAAGCTCCGCGCCCTGTACGACTACAAGAACCGCGAGGTATTCTCCAAAAAATGCTGGATGAACGTTGCGTGCAGCGGAAAATTCAGCTCCGACAGAACCGTGAAGCAGTATGCCGAGGAGTTGTGGAAACTTTGATTTAAAAAAATTATAAAAAACACTTGACAAAACGAATTTTTTGTATTATGATTAGCTTGTGTTCTTTTTAAGGAACAAATTTTACCGAAAGCGAGGCGGACAAAATGTATATTTTCGTAACTAACAAGCCAAATATGTACTATGGAGTCTGTCTGCAAAATAGGTTCGGACGCGCGTAACCAAACGTAACGCGTGACAGTTTATATGCAACTAAGGTCTCCGTGAGCGGCGTATGCCGTATCAAACGGGGACTTTTTTTGCCTGTAAGAACTTTTTGCGGACATTAAGGAGGTATTTTTTATGACCGATAATACTGTTAAAGAAATTGTAAGGGCGGTGCTTGTGTCAGCGGATACCGGAGAATTCGACGCGGAGCGTTCCCTTGACGAGCTTGAGGAGCTTTCACGCACCGCCGGAGTGGAGGTAGCCGCCCGCGTTACCCAGAAGCGTCCCGCCCAGGACAGCGCAACCGTCATCGGTTCGGGACGTCTTGAACAGCTTGCGGAGGAGGCAAAGGCTCTGGACGTTAACCTGATAATCTTCGACTGCGAGCTTACCGCCAACCAGACCCGAAATATTGAAAAAATTCTCGATATACGCGTTATCGACCGCACTACCCTCATACTGGACATTTTCGCGGGACGCGCCGTTACCAAAGAGGGTAGGTTACAGGTGGAGCTTGCACAGCAGAAATATCGTCTTCCGAGGCTGGCGGGAAAGGGCGTGGAGCTGTCCCGCCTGGGCGGAGGAATAGGCACGAGAGGTCCCGGCGAATCAAAGCTGGAGACGGACAAGCGGCACATACGCCGCCGCATAGAGGCTCTCGAGGCTGAACTGAAAGAGCTTGAACGCCGCCGCGAGCTTCACCGTGCCCGCCGCAAAAAGGACAACGTTCTGTCCGCGGCGATAGTGGGCTATACCAATGTGGGAAAGTCCACCCTGCTCAACGCCCTCACCGACGCGGGAGTGCTTGCTGAAAACAAGCTTTTCGCCACGCTGGATATTACCTCGCGGGCGATCGAACTTCCCGACGGCAGAAGCGTTTTGCTCATCGACACGGTAGGACTTATCCGCCGCCTGCCCCACAATCTGGTCGAAGCCTTTAAGAGTACCCTTGAAGAAGCTGCCGCCGCGGATATTATAATCAATCTTATCGACATAAGCGCCGAGGACGGTTACGAGCAGGCTCAGGTCACTGCGGAGCTTCTCGACGAGCTGGGCTGCGGGGATATCCCGCGGATAGACGTGCTCAACAAGTGTGATAAGCTTCCGGAAGCTGAGAATATCAGGTGCGACGAGCGAACGGTGAAAATTTCTGCAAAGCAGAAAAAGGGCTTTGACGAGCTTCTTGACTGCATAGCGAGGAATCTTCCCGAAACGTCGGTGCGGGGAAAATTCGTTATCCCCTACGACAAGACGGGCATACTGAACACTATCCGCATAGACGGGAAAATCCTCTCCGAGGAGTATCTTCCCGAAGGAACGCTCATCGACGCGATCGTTGACAAAAAGGTGCTTCACGTAGCGGAGGGGTACAGGCTCTGACGATTTCACGGAAAATCAGTTTTGGCGAGATAAATTTATGTTTAACTCACAAATGATATTATCCTGCCAAAGATTAGCTGGTCAAGCTGAGCACAGCTTGCGTGGGACAAGGGGGCTCTGCGATTTTGGCCAATCATAAAGAAGTTTTACTAAAATATCGTTAAACAGAAAAATACAGCGGATTATCATACCCGATTGCAAAACAAAACGGTCGGGTATTTTTTCGTTCGTGCCGGGAAATAGACGTTCTTACCTTTGCGCTGTAATCTCTATAAATTTCCCGCAAACGGACACAATGCTGTTTGCGGGGAAACTTTTTATTTCCTGTAAAATGCCTCCATGATTTTCCCGATAATCTCATACTGTTCGGGAGAAAGAGATGATTTATTCTGAGTATTCTGAGCACGGAAAAGTAAAATAAGGTCTGAAATAATTTCCTTTTGCTCGTCCGTCAAGCCGAATGTTGATACCGATGATGCATTGTCATAGCCGAAAAGCTCGTCCAGTGATACTCTCAATTGGAACGCAAGGTCAACTGCTGTTTCCATTGTCGGAAGCATAGCGCCCGATTCGTACTTGCTTATTGACGTAACCCCTTTGTTTACACGGCTTCCCAGCTTTGCTTGTGTTAAACCTGCATTTATTCTTAGCCGTTTAAGTCTTTCTCCAAAGTCTTCAAACATATAGTATCACTTTCTTTATAATAAAATTTATCTCAAAAAAATTTACTTTAAGTAAAATTTATATCATATCAGTTTATTTTAAGTAAAATATTTTAAAAATTATTTGATTATTACTCAAAAGGCACAAATTTATGCAATAAATGGAAGCAATATTTTCTTTTGCATTAAATTTTTTCTTTATATATTGACACAAAGTAAAATAGATGGTATAATATTTGAGTATACATAAAATTTGCTCGTTTAAAATTGAGTGATATTAAAATGGAGGTTTTAATATGAAAAAGAAATTTTTCAAGCGTGTAGCGGCTTTTGTGGTCGCTTCTCTTATGGCTGTCGGGGTTATTACCGTTTTGCCCGATGAATGTTTGTCGCAGATAGGTACTAATGTTAGTGCTGAAGGAACACAGCGTAAAAATATAAAAATAAAGCGAGTCGAAATTGTTAATAATGACATAACTGTAACAGTAGACAGCCTAATCGATAAAAACAATAACTTTATTAACGATGGATACTTCGAAATGTGGTGTAATGTGAATGATTACAACAATATTTTACCAACGGAGTCCTTAGGTCTCGTATATACATATGGTTGTAATTATGTAGATGATAATGAAAATATTGGTGAATGGGGTTTTAGTGGTTTTTCTAATTTTGCGCCATTTAGTGGTGGAGGTATTACTTTATACTTAGCAAATCATTCATATGATGAATATTATTTTGATTTGGGATATGCTGATAGAAATGCAGATAATTATGAAAGTACGTTTGTAAATTGCATTAAAGTGTATTTTGATCCAAAACACACCTATATTGAAGATTTTGTATCCGATGAAACTGGACATTGGTATGCCTGCTCCGGATGCGATGAAAAGATTGATTTTGCTGCTCACACAGAAGATGACGGTACAGTTACGATTGAACCGACAGGGACCACCGAGGGACAAAAAGAATATAAGTGTACGTTATGTGGTTATACCACAAGGACAGAAGTTGTTCCAAAGCTTGAACAAGCAAGCGGTATTGAAATAAATTCTGTAAACTTCCCTGATGATGTCTTCAGACAGTATGTTTCGGATAACTTTGATAGTAACAATGACGGTTTGCTTTCAAATGAGGAAATTAGTCGAATTACAGAAGTCTACTTAAGAAATAGTGGCGTTCAAAGTTTTAAAGGCATTGAATATTTTACTGTACTTAAAGTATTGTATTGTGATAGTAATCAACTTACATCGCTTGATGTAAGCAAAAATACTGCGCTTATAGAGTTGTGCTGCAATAGTAATCAACTTACATCGCTTGATGTAAACAATAATATTGTTCTTGAATATTTGGGTTGCTGGGATAATCAACTTACATCACTTAATGTGAACAATAACCTTGCACTTACAAGTTTGTTATGCGGTAGAAATCAACTAACATCACTTGATGTTAGTAAAAATACCATGCTTGCATATTTAGATTGTGATGATAATCAACTTACGTCGCTTAATGTACAGAATAATACCGCGCTTACAACGTTGTTTTGCGCTAATAATCAACTAACGTCGCTTGATATAAACAATAATTTATTGCTTACATCATCATCATTTGCTTGTTGGGGTAATTCTTATAATATAGGCGAAATCTGCGGAGCATATGACCTTAAAAATCTGCAAGCGGGTTTTGATGTAACAAAAACTTCAAACTGGCAGGGAGCAACATTAACAGAAGATAAACTTACGGAAATTGTTGGTACCATAACTTATGATTACGATTGCGGAAACAATCATACGGCAACATTTAATTTAACATATACCCCTGTGGAGCACAGCTATGACGACGGCGTAATCACAACCGAACCCACCGAAGAAGCCGAGGGCGAAAAGACATATACCTGTACAGTCTGCGGCACAACCAAAACCGAGGTAATTGAAAAGCTTGCACACGTTCACAATCAGGGAACCGAGTTAAAATCCGACGCAACGGGACATTGGTATACTTGCAGCGGTTGCGATGAAAAGCTTGATTTTTCGATTCACACAGAAGATAGCGGTACGGTTACGGTTGAACCCACAGAAACTACTGAGGGAGAAAAGGTTTACAAGTGTACAGTATGTGGTCATACCACAAGAACAGATGTTATTGCAAAGCTTGAACACGTTCACAACAAGGGAAACGAGTTAGTATCCGATGAAACGGGACACTGGTATACCTGCAGCGGCTGCGATGAAAAGCTTGATTTCTCGACTCACATGGAAGACAGCGGTACGATTACGGTCGAACCCACAGTAACCACAGAGGGGCAAAAGGTTTACAAGTGTACGGTATGCGGCTATACCACAAGAATAGAAACCATTGCAAAGCTTGGGGGCGGCAGCAATAACCCAACCGGACCCTCCCGGCCTTCACAGCCGGCCGAACCCTCAAAGCCTACTCAGCCTTCAAATCCGTCGCAACCGCAACAGCCTGAAACAAACGGATCTGAGACCAACATTAGTGTTAAAAAGGGTTGGGGAAACGTTGTCAAGGAAATTAATAAGGCAAACGATAATTCAAAAATAAACGTTGATATGGGAAATTCAACAAATGTTCCCAAAAACGTAATGAACGCTATCAAGGGTAAAAATGTTGACATTGTCTTGGATATGGGTGACGGCATAACCTGGGCTATTAACGGAAAAGATGTAACTAACCCGCAATCCATAGACTTTAGTGTGACAAAAAAGAAAAACCAAATCCCCGATGATATGATTTCAGACCCGTCTAATACTATTCCGTTAGTTCTCGCTCATAACGGCAATTTTGGGTGTTCGGCTACGCTTTCTATAGATTTGAAAGACAATGATAATAAAATCGCAAATTTGTATTACTACAACACTAAAACAAAAGAGCTTGAATTTGTGGACAGCAGCGTAATTGTAAACGGCAAGGCAAGTCTTGTATTTACACACGCCTCGGACTGGGCAATAGTTATAAGCGACACATCTGCTGAGTATGAAGACGTTTCTTCTGCCGCAGGAGCATATGAGACAGATGATAATTCACAAGCGCCGCTCTGTATAATTATAATTATTCTTGCCGCTTTAGGTTTTCCCATATCATAATTATGAAGCGCCTTACTAAGCATAAACGTTAAACATTTAAGGGCTGCCGTTTTAATGCGGCAGTCCTTTTTCATTTACTTTGCAAATTTTAGGGAGTGCAGAGGGAACGGCTGCCACACAGACTATTTCTGCAGAAATAGTCTGTGTGTTATACTATTTCTCTACCAACCTGTAAACAAAGTCTACAGGTTGATTCAGCCGTGCTGAGCACGGCTGTGGCGGCAAAGTCGCCGAGAAAGCCGTTCAATACTAATCTCGTCAAAATCGAAGATTTTGACAGCCGCCTTTCAGGCGGCATCAAACTATAGGCTTTTGTCTATAGTTTGATTAGAGATTAGTATTAGAACTATTTTATAGTGTTTTCGCACCGCAAAACTGCTTCCAAAAGCAAATATTAATAGTTTGTAAACTTGTTTCCAAAAGCTTGACAAAATTCATTATAATGAATATGATTATATTTACAATACATAATATGCCTTATAGTAGATTTGAAAATATAAAGGAGGATTAATAAAAAAACAAGTTTACACCACGCAGC
The DNA here is from genome assembly GCA_910584715.1 of uncultured Oscillospiraceae bacterium. Lineage (GTDB taxonomy): Bacteria > Bacillota > Clostridia > Oscillospirales > Ruminococcaceae > RGIG8773. The sequence continues at coordinate 40,204 of CAJUAN010000015.1, read as the reverse complement.
AGCCAGAAAGGAGTTCAATGATTAAAAATGTATACACAAATGTCGCCATAGGCAATGAGACAGTTTCCGAGTACAAAATCGGAAACACGGTCTACAAGGTAGTTACAAAATTCAATTTTGGAAGCGAAAATTTAAAAGAAATTCTCTCCCGACTGATTAAAAAGGAGGTTAAAAAGGCGGATAAATTTGATATAATCGGCATTTCAGCGGATTATGTCAAAAAAATTAAGTAAAATTTATTGATTTACCACATTGAATTATTGTAAAAAGTGTGGTATAATTAACACATAATCCGCTGCATTTGTCGGAAAGTGAGGATTATATGTTAAAAGACAAAATTACAGCGCTATACTGCCGTCTTTCGCAGGACGACGGGCTTGAGGAGAGCAACTTGATTACGAATCAAAAAATATTCTTCTTAGGTATGTTCAGGATAATGAATTTCCTAATCCGCAATTTTACGTTGACGACGGTGTGTCGGCTATGACTTTCGAACGCGACGGCTTTAAGGCTGTGATGTCGGACATTGAAGCTGGCAAGGTTGGTACTGTTATCACAAAGGACTTGTCCCGATTGGGATGCGATTATCTCAAAACGGGCGAATATATCGAGATAATTTTTCCCGATTATGACGTACGGTACATAGCCGTAAACGACGGTGCGGACACGTTTAAGAGCGAAAATGGCATGATGTTTTTCTGCAACGTTTTTAATGATTTTTATAATCCATTGCCAAAAACACATTCAAGAAATAATCTCACATGAATTAATAATAATGTCATAAATGCCTTTCCTTGGCGCTATTAATGTAGTGTATCTAATGTCAAATCCGAACGGTACGCCATTCAAGAAGATATGGAGCATACCATAATCGGGAACAACAATCTGCTTCAGTAGCGACCGATATAATTCCTTGCTCTCGGAATTGCAGTCGGAAAGCTTCTGCATATACTCAACCGTCTTTTTGATTTCAGCCATTTGAGTATTATGCCGCGCTGAAATATCCTGATTACGCGCGATTTCCTCGGTAAGCCGAGCAATTTCATTGTCGTAAATTTCCGTCTGTTTTTTCAAGTCGTCCTTGGAAATAAGGTCGTCAAGCATAAGGTCGATAGCCTTGTGCTTTTTCTTTTCCAGTTTTATGATTTCCTCTTTAAGCGGAGTAACGTCAACGTCCTTTTGAATAAGCTGAATGTTTTGAATTTCCTCAAACATCTGCTTTTCAAGAATTGGACGGAGCGTACTGATTTGCCCAAGAATATTTTTCATCGCCGCCGCAACAATTCTCTCATCAACCGTATGCGCGTCGCAGCCAATCAGTTCACCGTTCAAGGCGGTACGTTTTTCCTTGCCGTAAAGCGCACGGTTTCTGCACCTCAAAGAAATATTTGGATTTTGGGACGAACTGCTCATAGTAAAACTATAACCGCACTTTCCGCAAACCATTTTACCGCTTAACCAAAAACTGTTGGAATGTTTTTTACCCTCACGAGTAAGCCAGCCACGCCGTTTTCGTTCTTCCTGAACAGCGTCAAAAACTTCTCTTGACACAATTGGCTCGTGATGATTTCTAACCGTGATTAACGGCGCGTTTGGATTATCGCCGTGATTTATAAAAGTTTTTTCGGCAAGAACATTAGGTTTGTACACTTTCCATTGGGTCAAGTCACCCGCGTATTTTTCATTATTGAGAATTTTCAAAACGTGTTGTCCGCTCCATACGCGATTTTTCAGAGTGGGTATGCCGCGTTCGTCAAGTTCCTTTGCTATTGCAGTTGAACCCTTTCCATCATACAGATACATATGAAAAATATCCTTGACGATTTCCGCTTCTTCGGGAACAATTTCAAGCTTTCCGTCAATGACCTTGTAACCGTAAATACGTCCGCAGCCGAGTACAACTCCGTTTTCCATACGCCGCTTCATGCCCCATTTTACTCTTTCGGAAATTTTTCGGCTTTCCTCTTGAGCTATTGAGGACATAATCGTCAAACGGAGTTCGCCGTCCTTATCGCGAGTGTCGATACCGTCATTCATAAATATCACGCCGATATTCAACTCGGAAAGTCGTCGGGTGTAATTAAGCGTATCGACCGTATTTCTCGCAAAACGCGAAACCTCTTTTGTGAGAATAAGATTTATTTTTCCGTTTTCGCAATCCGCAATCATACGATTAAATCCGTCGCGTTTTCTTGTTGACGTACCTGTAATTCCTTCGTCGTAATACACTTCAATCAGCTCATAATTTTCGTGATTATTTATGTACTCGGTAAAATAACTTATCTGTACCGAAAGTGAATTAAGCTGGTCGTCAAAATCCGTTGAAACACGGCAATAAGCCGCTACCTTTATTTTATTCATTTAACCTCCTCTCCCGATTAATCGGGAATGTCAGACATTCCCCCTGCATATATTATTTTACACTTTACCACGCAAAATTGCAAGTGGCAATTTGTACAAAATTGTCCGATAAAAATGGTTATGCAGGGGTAGTCTGAATTTATTTATGCTGCCGAAGTAATAGTCTTATCCTGCATGGCAATTAGCAATTCCAACTGCTCCGCAGTAATAAGTCCCTGTTTGTAAAATTCTTTGTAATATCCGATTTTCATTGCCTTGATTAAATCGGTTTTGCAATTTTCGGGTATCTCAATAACGTCATTTTCATTTGTCAAATTCATATTTTTTTTATTCAATAAGTACCTCCTGCATTTACGCATTTTCATTTTTTGCATTTTCGATTTCAAAAATACTTTCCTCGGAATTTGTATTTTCGGGAATAATGACAGGCTGATTATCCCGCAGAAAACGCTTCCTCTTTTCATTTGTAACGAAATCCTGCACCTCGTCAATAGCAAAAAGAAAATCAAGCATTTCCTTAAATTCTTCGGGAGAAATATCATCTCCGAAATATTTGTACACAAGTCCTCCGACGCAGCAAAGGTTATGTGTACGCTTTTTCCTTTCCTCCTCCGCTATCAAATTCTGAACCTTTTTACGTTTTTCCTCCAGCTTTTTCAAGCCGTCCTCCGCCGATTTTGTACGCTCATTCAGCCGCGCAAGTTTGTCCCTCATTTCGTCAACATCATTTTTCTTTGGCATAAACACCGATCCTTTCTTTTATCTATTTCACAACCGCATTTGCGCGTACCCGTACCACCTCCTACAAAGCGCAATGCGGCAACTTATTTTTGTTTTACGGTAACTTTCCAAAATACCCAAAGGGCGCACTTATACAAACTCCTGGGAGTTTGTTGTGCGCAAGGGGAAACTTCCCCTTGACCCCTCTGAATGTTTGCTGACGCAAACGGGAAAGTATAAAATAATTTAATTTTTCCCCTACAACAATATAGGAAATACGTCATACTTTTTTCAATGTCTTTTTAAAATTTTTATATAAAAATTACCCTGCTCCAATTATGAAGCAGGGTAATAAAATAAACAAACTTACTTGACCTTATTCAGCTTTTCGCGAACGGTTTTTATCCGCTCATAGACAGACATTTTGGAAATATGTAAAATTTCCGATATGTCTTTCACAGAATACCCACGCACCCTCATCAGAAGTATTTGCAATGTTCTTTCGCTTGTCTTTCTGAGAATTTTGTACATCTCGGGATTTTCAACCTAATCCAAAAGCTGCTCAACAGTCATAATTTCTCGCTGACTGTTGTCCTCAACAATTTCCTCATAGAAATCGCCAACATCGTACAGCCTCTTGTAAAACCTGTCGTCGGAATTGTATGCTATCCTGTCGAAGTCGCGGAGTTCCGCAATGATGTTTTCGTCAACGCCTAATTCGCGCCATGCCTTTTCTTCCGCTTCCTTTTTTCTGCGCCATACCCAGTATGACTTTAAGCTGTTGTATGCCATTTTAAATTCCTCCAAATTATTTTTTAGTCTTGAAAAAATAATTTGGAGCGGCGGCGAACGGCAGCGTACAAAAAGAAAAATCGTAAATACAATGTTGTACCTACGATTAAAATAAATATTCTGTTGAAATTTGTCGATTGAATTTGCGGATGAAGTCCTTATATAAGAATTGATTTTTTTGATGAGTTACCAATTATATAAAAATATTCCCGCAAAACAAAATCCTCCAAACTTCAAAAACGAAGTCGGAGGATTTTACTGCATAACTATTTAACCCGTCAAACTTACCGTTTTTTTATTTGGCAGGAAAAATTTTAGGGACTATATTATTATAAAACAAAACATCACAATTTCCGTACCCTTACAGCCATAAACTCTCTGCGCGGCAATGCTATTCTGAAACGTCCCTTGAAATGTCCCGCATTTTCTATTGTCATATTCCATGTGTCTATGACCTCGGCACAGTAGGTATTATCATTATCTAAATAAATATCGCGGAATGACGGACGCATAATATTATAGTAAAAAAGATGGTATCCTGTTTCCACGGCAATACGTTCATTTTCGGGAACAGCGCATATTTCGTCCCATGACATTGCCTTAACCCGCAGTCCGCCTGCGGGAGTGTCCTCCAATACTTTTTTCAGAAACGCTATTCGGGACGGGCTTTCGCCTTTCAGTACTCCGCCGTGAGACCACCATATCACATCATTCTCATCAAGATAGGTTTCGCCGTGTCCTCCGTAACCGCCGCGGCAGGCTGCCTCCCAGAAGCGGCGTACAAGCTCCCGGGCGGAAATATTTCCCCAGCCGTATTGAAGATCACCCTCATATGCCATTTCATCGATAACGACAGGTTTACCGTAAATATTTCTCCAATCGCCTGTGCATTCGGGCGAACGCTGAATACTGCAATGTGTTATCCACGGCTTTTTATGGTCGTAAAAATCCACACAATTATGTATAGATGTCAAATGACCGTAAGGATCGCATTCTGTAATGATTTTTGCGTATTCGTCCCAGTCGTCGGGTTTTTTATTTTTTATAAGGTCATATTCGTTCGCAAGAGACCACCAGACGTTTCTGTACGCTGAAAATCTTGCCGTTACATACTTTAGGTACAGCGCGTTCTGCTGTGAATTCATATCCGAAAAGCCCCAGCGGTCATATGGATGGAACAGGATAATATCCGCCTCGATATTCAGCTTTTGCAGCTCGGAAATACAGTACTCTATGTGCTGAAAATGCTTCGGGCAAAACCGTTCAAAATCCCAGCGGTTTCCCTCGGAATGCGCGTTGTAGTTCCAGAAATTATCCTTTGTGATTATGCTGCCGTCCATAGGCGTGCCATCATACGGATAAGAACGGGGTTCGCCGAAATTATAGTCGTAGTGCTTCGGGAAAATGCAGAACCGTATTTTATTGAACGGTGAATTTTTCAGACTTTCAAGAGTTTTTTCAATAAGCTCATCGCTTTGAAGCTCCCAGACATAGCAGGTCGTGCCTATGGGATAATAGGGCGTACCGTCCGCATAACAAAAGTGGAATTTGTTGTGTACCCGCACCTGTCCGTGGTTGTTTTCCGATGGCGGCAGGACGGTAAATTCGCCGCAATAGCCGCTGTATGAAAAGCTGCCCTCCACGGTAAATTTGTAGACTTCCTCAAATGACGGCATGAACCTGACCTTGTAAACGCCCTCCCCGTCGTAAAATCCACTGACGGTTCTGCACTCCGATCTGCTCTCAAAACGTGCGGTGATCGCGCGTTCGGTAAAAGGATTTCCGTCAATTCTCCCCTCGGCTGAAAATTCAAAAAGTCCCCATTTTTCAACGTTTTTTGTGTAATTAATTTTCATATCAATTCCTCCTGCCGCAATTTCTCGCGGATTTTTTCGCGGTTCATTCACATCGTTTTCCTGTACTGCACAGGAGAACAGCCTATATTTTTCTTAAACAGTCTTGTAAAATACTTTTCGTCGGTATAACCGCAGTTCACCGCCGCGGCATAAACGCTCATAGAAGTCGTACTGAGCAAACGACAGGCTTTCAGCATTTTGGCGTTGATACAGTCCTGATTATAGCTTACACCGAAGAGCCTCTTGTATATCGAACGAAAATGTCCCTCGCTTACGCACAGCCGCCTGCTTGCTTCGGAAAGCGGGGGAGCTTTTTGCGGAGCCGCCATTATCTCTCTCCGTATATCCAGCAAAGCGCTGCAATGTGCAAGAGAACGCATTTCGGCAAGCCTTGCCGCGTCCTTGTCGGCTTTGCTGATAGCCCCGCAGCGGAGTTTTTCCAATCCTTGGTCGTCGGGCGTTCCGAAATATTCGGCACAGCTTACAATTACTTGCCTTTCGTCATACCTTCCGCACATTTCACCGTAAAGCATTGCTTTGAGCTTATAAACAAAAGCCTCCCGCTTTTCTCCGCAAAGAATAAAAAACATTTCCTCATACGCGCGGCAGTATACATCGCTGTCGGTGCAGGTCAGCTTTATCGCTCTTGCCGCGGCTGCAATAATATCGCTTCGGTAATTTTCCCCGTAAAGGTACTCCCCGTCTCCCGTAAAGCTTAATTTTACGGCGAGCATAAAGCTCTCCTTACAGGGCGTTCCTATAGCGCGGCGGAATTCTCCGAGATTGTAAAATCCCGTCAGGGAATCGTACAGCGACGAGGCGCGCCGGCACTGCGTAAGATAATGTATATCGTTTTTCATACGCAGAAATTCAAGCGCGTTTGCGGCATTCTTGTTCCAGTCTCGGAAGCCTGTGTCATATCCCGCAGGACAGGAAAACCTCAGCACGGTATACCCGAAAGCCCTTGTCTGAAAATGAAGCGGACTGAAATAAAAAACAGCGGGCTTTTCTCTTTCACTGTAAATTGCGGGAGGCAGCTCTGAGCTTCCGAATTTTTCGGGAACGCTGTCAGCTCCCTCCGCCGTTACCTTGCAGCAAAAATATTCCTCGCCCTCAAATTTTGCGCTGTTCCATGCCGCGTCAAGACAAAGATAAAGCTCCTCCGCGCCGTACAGCAGATAAAAAAATTCGCTTAGTACCGCGGTATACTCCGCCAATGTCCGGCAAATGGTGAGCCTGCTTGAAAGCTGTGCAACATTGCCGATCGTATCCCAGTCCTGCTTGAGCCTTTCAGCGTGAAGCTCCCTGTTCAGTTCGGCAGCGTCCGTGCCGCAGGGACAGGTGTTTCCTTTAACAAGCCTTTCGCCGCAGTCGGGAACATAATTTGTACCGAGCAGCAGATTTACCGCGTCCGCGCCTGTTTTACGCCTGTTTCGCAGATAGGACGTCAATACGGGGTAGTGGTAAGCTCTGCCGCCCGTACAGTCGTACCCCGTTACGGCGATCCTTTCGGGTACGTCTATCCCCGCGTCGGCAAGCGCGTCGCATAAGCCGTATGCCATATGGTCGCTGGCGCATATCACAGCCTGAGGCATAGGAAGCTCCCCGCAGATATAACGTGCCGCAAGAGCCGCTCCCGAATCGTCCCAGAAATTGCCGTAATAAATTTTACTTTTATCCAACGGTATGCCGTGCTTTTTAAAGGCTTTTTCGCAGCCCGATAACCTCATTTCCGTTATGGGGTCGTTTTCGCGTCCCGCAAGAATATCAATATCCTTGAAGCCGTGGGCGGCAATAAGGTGTTCGGTTATTTTTTCCATGCCGTACTCGTCGTCGGAAAAAACGCTTTTAAAGTCCCAAAGGCTGCCGTTTATAACAACAGCGGGAAGTCCGCAGCGGCGGATCTTGTCAGCCGCCGTATTGAGTATGCCGATATCCATAAACGGTTCGGCAGCTATTATAACGCCGCGGTAATGCCTCGGCTCAAAAAGAGAATATATGATATTCTCAAAATTAAGCTGTTCGTCAACGACCCAGTGATTGTAGATGTTCGAGTACACCGCAACGTCTGTGTCGGCGGCAAAAGCAGCCTCCGCAATGCCGCAAAGTATCTCCTTCTGTTCGGGAACATTCGCTCTTGCGGTAATTACCGCTATTTTTTCTCGCTGCATCGTTATCGCCTCCATAGTTTAGTATAGCTTATCAGGACAGCGGTGTCAACTCAAAAGCATATATCAAGGTGCATATTGTGATTAAAAGGTAGACTATCCGAATATACGCTGTTGATTTTATTTTTTCGCTGATGTATAATAATATCAACAAGCGGCGTACAAAAAAATTTGCACATATTTATAGCAATCCATAAAATATACTCACGAAATTTGTAGGGGACGGGTTTCCCGTCCCTAAGACAGGACGTTATTTTGTAGGTTTGCTATAATTGATCGAAAGGAGTTTTTTATGAAAAGAAGCATTTCAGCATTGTTCTGCGCTGCGGCTGTGCTGCTGGCAGGCTGTTCCAACGGAGAGCAGAACGTCGGCGCATCGACAGCGGCTTCGGCTGCATCGGAAAATACACAGACCGAAACCGTATTTAACAGTGTAAGCGAGGAAAAGATCATGGATAGTCTGAACAACGGAATAATTATCGACGAGGTAAGCGGAAACGTATATAAAAAAGAGATTAACGCAAACCCTATTTCCGCAAGTCTGTTCTGCGCCGACCCTACCGCCGTGGAATACAACGGCAGGCTTTATGTTTACGGTACAAACGACGCCCAGCAGGCTGAGCAGTCCGAAAAAAACGATTATGACAAAATAAAAACCTTGGTTATATTTTCCACAGACGACATGGTAAACTGGATATATCACGGAAAGATCGAAACGGGAGAAATTGCGCCATGGATATATAATTCCTGGGCTCCCTCCATTGCTTCAAGGGTCGAGGACGGCGGGCTGACGCATTTTTATCTGTACTTTTCAAACAGCGGCAACGGCGTTGGAGTTATCACCTCCACCGACCCCGTAGGACCCTGGAGCGACCCTCTCGGCAAGCCGCTTGTGTATCAGGATATGCCAGGACTTGAAAATTGTCCTGCGCCCTTTGACCCGGGAGTCTGCATTGACGATAACGGCACAGGCTGGCTGACCTTCGGAGGCGGCGCGCCTGCCTCGGGCGGTGAAATACACACGAATATCCCTAAAATAGTCAAGCTGGGCGCTGATATGCTTTCCTTTGACAGCGAATTCGTTTCAATTGACGCGCCTTACTTTTTTGAAGCAAGCGAGCTGAATTATATAGACGGCACATATTACTACACCTATTGCAACGACTGGCAGCAAAGGGGTTCGGAATGGGATTATGACGGTATACCCACGCCTCCGTCCTGCAGTATGGCTTATCTTACAACAAAAACTCCTCTTGACGCCGACAGCTGGGAATACCGCGGAGCGTATTTCTATAATTCGGGTCAGAATGCCGACGGAGAATCGGGACTTCGCTGGGGAAATAACCACACGCATTTTTGTGAATATCAGGGTACTGACTATATCCTGCATCACACTCTGATTTTGGAAGAATCCTCGGGCGGTACAGGCGGTTTCCGCAGCCTTATGGTCGACTACCTTCCAATGGATAAGACGTCGGGCGAGATACCCATAACGGCGGCGTCGCGCAGGGGTGTTTCGCAGATAAAACTCCTTGACCCATATTCCGAAAACAGCGGCGCGTTAATGTTCACATCTGCCGATATAGGCTATACCGAGGGTACCGACCCGTCGTCAAAAAGCATTGAAAAGGGTTCGTGGATATATGTGCGCGGCGCGGACTTTGGGTACGGCGCGTCGGAATTTACCGCTAAGGTCAAGGGTAAGGGCAGGATAGAGGTTCGCCTTGATGATATTTCAAGTGAAGCGGCAGCCTTTATCGAATTTGACTGCGGTGAATATACAAATATACGTTCTTCGGGATTTTCAAATTTTGAAGGAAGAAATCACAATATTTATTTTGTATTTTCCGACAAGGACATTGAACTGGCTTCGTGGCAGTTTACAAAGGGTGAAGATAAACTGCGTCCCGAGGAAAATATTTCCGAAACCGAAATTGAGTACGAAACTCTTGTTATTTCAGCACAGGCGGAAAATCCCGGTCCAAGTCCATCAGCTGTTCTTGAAATGACCTCCAACGGAGATTATTCGGTCAAATCAGCCTCATTCGCAAAGGAAAGCGAGGTACTTAATCTCGGCTTTATAAACACTGATGAAAACGCAAAATATATGGTATATGTAAAGTCTCTCGCTCTTGAAACAGAAAACGGTATTGTCGAGATACCCGTAGAAGTTGAACTTGACCCGAAAAGCAATACCGATAACGGTTTGGCGAACGGTTGGAACGGTGCAGAGCTCGGCTCGGTAATATACGGTTCGGAAAAGTGCGGACTTGTCGCGGCAGAAACGTCCATAGACTGGATAGGATATCGTATTGCGCTTATTGAAGACGGCAATGAAATTCCGTATACATCTATAACTTATAACATTACTGTCAGCGGACTGTAAATTTTCACTCTTATGTTATAAGACCAATTAGTTTCTCAAAAGCTGTAAGAAAAAATAATATAACATTATTAAAGGAACTGCTGCTTGTAATTGCAACAGTTCCTTTTTTTCAGGGGGAATGTCGGTTTATGGGTGTTTGTTTTATTTGCTATTTTCGGTAATGAATAGTACGCTAAGGATACGAGTAAGAAGGTCAAAGCTGTATTCAAGGCAAAAGGGCAATCGGGTAAACCGTTGGGTAAACCGCCGTATGGGTACAAGAAGTCCGAAACCGATAAAAATGCTTGGGAAATCGACGAAAAATCTGCCGAAACCGTCCGCCGTATTTTTGATATGTACATAGGCGGCGTCAGCGTGAAAAGCATTGCTTTGACGTTATCAAACGAAAAAATTCTCTTGCCCTCCGCATATTTAACGGGCAGCGAAAATACGGTTTGGAGCAGGACGTCCGTAAAAGGTATACTTCAAAGGGTTGAATATGCGGGGCATACGGCAAACTTCAAGACGCGGCGGAAGTCCTACAAAAACAAGAAAAAGGTGTACGCACCTCGTTCGGAATGGCTGATTTTCGAGAATACTCACCCTGCAATCGTTTCACAGTACGATTTTGACTTGGTACAGGAAATTATGAGCAGAAATCCCTTTTCAGGAATTGTATACTGTGCGGACTGCGGCAAAAGGCTTCACATCAACAGGGGGCAGGAATATTTCAAAGTCGCAGAAGCATATGAAATGTGCGACTTACACCACTTTAAAAGGTTGCTCGGCACATTTTATCAGAACCGCGGTTTTGCGTGAAATTCTGCTCAATGAAATCAATAAGCTTTTGGAAACTGTTCGTATGAACGAAGATGAATTTGTGAGGTCGGCTATGGAAAATTCGGTGTCAAGCCACAATGAGGAATTGAAAAAAGCTAAGAAAACGCTTGCCAAGTCCGAAAAGAGAATTACCGAACTTGATAAAATCATCTCAAAGCTTTATGAGGATAATGTTCTCGGGAAGATTTCCGACGAGCGGTTTGCGACTTTATCAAAAGGTTATGAGAGCGAGCAGGAACAAATTAAAGCAGGCGATTACGGAACTTACAGCGTTTGTCGAGGCAAAGGAACAGAAGTCTGCGGATACCTCTCAATTCTTGGAGATTGTTCGTAAGTATGAGCACATTGACGAGATAACTCCCGAAATTATTCGGGAGCTTGTGGAGAAAATTGTGGTTCATGCTCCCGACAAGTCAAGCGGACACAGACAACAGCAGATCGATATTTATTATCGGTTCAATATTGCGGTTTCTACGGCGATTGCCAAAGGCAAGAAGTATGGCAGGAGCGAAAAGGCTGCGTGATTTTCGCAGCCTTTCAATACTTCTTTTGGAGTAGCCTATTATCGCAGAGCGTCCCCCTCTTGCGGCGCTGCCGCAATTCACCCCCTTGCAGAGCTCTTGAACGATAAGAAGATTTCGCGCTTTGCGAAGCGCGACGAAGGGGCTCTGCCCCCTCGACCCCCGCAAGCTGGGCTCAGCTTGACCAGCTAATCTTTGGCAGGGTAATGTCATTTGTGAGTTAAACAAAAATTTATATTGCAAAAATTGTTGTATTCTTTGAAAATATAAAAAAGCAGAAGCCGCTAAGCAGCTCCTGCCGTAAAAGCATATTTTGCTCCGGACTGAATCAGTCGGAAACGTAGGGGATAAGAGCAATATATCTTGCGCGCTTGATCGCGGAAGTAAGCTCTCTCTGGTGGTAAGCGCAGGTACCTGTTACTCTTCTGGGGAGTATCTTGGATCTCTCGGTCATGCACTTCTTGAGTCTTGCAATGTCTTTGTAGTCGATCTTTTCAACCCTGTCAGCGCAGAACATACAAACCTTTTTGCGGGTTCTTTTAGCGCCGCGGGGAGCTCTTTCTCTATCCTTTTCCATAGTGAAACCTCCTTATAAAAATGTTTCAGCCGTATCCTGCTTCTCGCTTCTAAAAGGGCAGATCGCCGTCTCCGATGACTTCCTCAAAGTCGCCTAAATCTCCGAAAGAAACCGCAGGCGCGCTTTGTTGGGGCTGAGCATACTGAGGAGCGGGAGCGGGCTGGCTGTACTGAGGCTGGGCAAACTGCTGGGGAGCGTAATTTCCGCTGCCCTGCTGCTGTGCCTTTTCGCCTGTAAAATATACGCTGTCGGCATATACCTCGGTCACATAGTGGCGAACCTCGGGATAACGCTTGTCGTCATAGGTTCTGGTACGCAGGTTACCCTCGACGCAGATCATTCTTCCCTTGGCAAAGTATCTGCTGACAAATTCGGCAGTTTGTCTCCATGCTACGACGGTGATGAAATCCGACTGTCTTTCACCGCCCTGAGGGGTAAAGTTCCTCTCTACGGCAACGGTAAACTGGCAGGTGGAGACTCCCGAAGGGGTCTGCCTAAGTTCGGGGTCGGCAGTAAGTCTGCCCATGATAATAACTTTATTCAACATAAAGCGACACCCTTTCCGCGTTATCTTACTGTAGTAAGGGAACGCATAACGCCGTCCGTGATCTTGAAAACACGATCCAGCTCAGCGGGAAAATCGGGCTTGCTTGTGAATGTGTAAAGCACGTAGTAGCCCTCTGTCTGGTCGTCGATCTCGTAAGCAAGCTTTCTCTTGCCCCACTCATCAACGGATTCCATAGTGCCGTTAGCCTCGATAAGCGCCTTGAACTTGTCATTAAGAGCCTTAACGCCGTCCTCACCGTTTTTCAGGCTGTAAACTGCCATGGTCTCGTAAGCTTCACTGATTTTAGCCATTTTAAAACACCTCCTCTTGGATTACGTCCGCGACTCTCCGCGGACGAGGATACCATAACATTATAACACTGCCAAAACCGTTTGTCAACAATTTTTTGCAAATTTTTACGGAAATCATTTATATTTTGCGGAAACTCCCGCCGTTTAAAAAAATTGCCGGTATGCCAAAGCAGCGGCGGGAACCGCGCCAACGATCCCCGCCTTAATTATGCTTTATGCCGGCTTTTTATCTTACCTCGGTCAGTACGAATATCTCATAGATAGCTCTTATGGCGGCTTCAAAGTCCTCGTCGCTTACGCCTATTATTATGTTAAGCTCCGACGAGCCCTGGTCTATCATCTTTACGTTTATCTTTGCATGGGCAAGAGCGGAGAATATCCGTCCCGCGGTACCACGCGCCTTTCTCATTCCCCGTCCCACTACGGCGATAAGTGACAGATTATCCTCTACTTCCAAGTGATCGGGGTGAACACGGAAAGTTATCTCGTCCAGCACCTGCTGCTGTACGGGCTTGAGAACGTCGGTGCCCACGATAACGCTCATGGTATCTATGCCCGAGGGCATATGCTCAAAATTCAGACCGTTCTTTTCAAGTGAACGGAGCACGTTCCTGCCGAAGCCAAGCTCGCTGTTCATCATGTCCTTTTCGATATTTATTGCGGAAAGACCTTTCTTTCCCGCTATGCCCGTGATAACGTATTTGCTCACTTCGGAGGACTCCGCCACGATCATGGTTCCCCTGTCCTCGGGGCGGTTGGTGTTGCGGATATTGATAGGTATTCCCGCCGTGCGGACGGGGAAGATAGCGTCCTCGTGGAGAACCCCGGCGCCCATATAGGCAAGCTCCCGAAGCTCCCTGTAGGTTATGGTTGTTATTGGAGCGGGATCGTCAACTATTCTCGGGTCGCAGATAAGGAAGCCGGAAACATCGGTCCAGTTCTCGTACAGCTCGGCTTTTACCGCACGCGCCACAATAGAGCCGGTCACATCAGAGCCGCCGCGGGAAAACGTGCGTATGGTATCATTTGGCATTGAGCCGTAAAATCCGGGAATTACAGCGTGCTCGCATTTTTCCAGACGGGGGCGCAGCAGGGATATGGTTCTGTCAAGATCGAAAACGCCGTTCTCGCCGAACTTCACGTACCCCGCCGGGTCGATAAACTCAAAGCCCAGGAAAGCCGCAAGCACCTTGCTGTTCAGGTACTCTCCCCTTGAAGCGGCGTAGTCCCGTCCAGCCATGTGGGCGAACGCGCTTTTTATGCGGTCAAATTCGGCGGCAAGGGAGATATCCAGACCAAGCTCGGAAATAATTTCGTTGTAACGGTTCTCTATCGCGGAAAAGTCCTCCGTAAAGTCCTCGCCCTTTGCAGCCTTGTCGTAGCAGGCGTAAAGCATATCGGTTATCTTTATATCCTCTTTAAAGCGCTTTCCGGGAGCGGAAGCCACAACAAAACGCCTGCTCGGATCGGCAAGAACGATATCTGCGGCTTTCCTGAACTGTCCCGCGTCGGCAAGGGAGCTTCCGCCGAACTTTACAACTTTGATATTATTCATGGGGAAATGTTCCTTTCATATTTCGTATTTCATATAGATTCAACATTATACTATTATATATAAATTCTGGAAAATAATCAATAGGAATATAAAACAAAAAAGCGGCTTAAAATTGTGTCCGTTTGTGAAAAACTACTGTATTTTGTGCGCGGACAGGCTTTGCGTTAGCTCCCGATACTGATTTCACTCTAAAAGCGCAGTTAAAAAATCTGCACAAAAATCATACGCGCAAATTTTTTCTTGATTTTTAAACGCTTTTAGACTGAAATCAGTATCATAACAAAAAGGGAGGAAACGGTCTGTCCGTTTCCTCCCGGTTTTCTGTATTTTATGCCGAACGCTTGGGAACGCTGCGGCGGGTTACTGCTTTTCGTTCATAAGGTCGCAGAGCAGCTCCGAAAGCGCAAGGGGATCCTCAACGGGCATACCCTCGATAAGCAGAGCCTGTGCGTAGAGTATCTTTCCGTAGGCTGCAAGCTTGTCCTTGTCCGTCTCGCAGAGGGACTGCAGGGTCTTGAATATCCGGTGGTTTGGGTTTATCTCCAGCACCTTTTCCGCCTTAACGTTATGCTCGTTTCCGGGCATGGAGGCAAAGGTCTTTTCCATGTCGAGGGATATCTGTCCCTCGTTGGTAAGGCAGCAGGGGTGCGTCTTTAAACGCTCGGAAAGCCTTACCTCCTTTACCCTGTCCCCGAGAGCCTCTTTCAGGCAGGCGAACATATCCTTGCTGTCCTCGGCAAGCTTCTTGGTCTCTTCCTTTTCCTCGGGGGTCTCGATGTCCAGATCGGAAGCCGATACCGACTTGAACTGCTTGTCTTCGTAGCTCATCAGCATTTGGATAGCAAATTCGTCCACGCTTTCGGTAAGGTACAGTATCTCGTAGCCCTTGTCCTTGACAACCTCGGTCTGGGGCAGACAGTCTATCTTTGCAACGCTTTCTCCCGCAGCGTAATAAATGTACTTCTGATCCTCTTTCATGCGGGACACATATTCGTCCAGCGTGACAAGCTTCTTTTCAAAGGAGCTGTGGAACATAAGCAGGTCCTTCAGAAGCTCCTTGTTGGCTCCGTAGCCGTTGTAAACGCCGAACTTTACCTGCAAACCGAAAGCTTTCCAGAACTTTTCGTATTTCTCCCGCTCGTTCGAGAGCATCTTTTTAAGTTCATTCTTGACAGTTCTCTCAAGAGATTTTGCGATAAGCTTGAGCTGTCTGTCATGCTGGAGCATTTCGCGGGAGATGTTCAGGGACAGATCCTGAGAGTCCACAAGACCCTTTACAAAGGAGAAGTGGTCGGGGAGCAGATCCGCACATTTGTCCATGATAAGTACGCCGCTGGAGAAAAGCTGCAAGCCCTTTTCAAACTCCTTGGTGTAGTAGTCCATGGGAGCCTGGGAGGGGATATAGAGCAGCGCGTCGTATGTGGCGGTACCCTCCGCCTTTGCGTGTATGTGGGCGAGGGGTTCGTTGTAGTCGTAGAATTTTTCCCGGTAGAACTTGTTGTACTCCTCGTCGGTTATCTCGTTCTTGTTCTTTCTCCAGAGGGGAACCATGCTGTTTAAGGTCTCGATCTCGGTGTGAGTCTCGTACTCGGCGGGGACGTCGTCTGTGCCCGTACCCTCTTTAAGGTGGTCGTGCTCCGTTTCCATTTTAATGGGGAAGCGGATATAGTCGGAATATTTCTTTACCAGCGATTTCAGCTTCCACTGCATGAGGTAATCGCTGTAGTTTTCGTCGTCGGTGTCGTCCTTTAAGGTAAGGGTTATCTCGGTGCCTACGTCGTCCTTTTCGCACTCCTCGATAGTATAGCCCTCAACGCCGCTCGATTTCCACAGATAAGCCTTGTCCGAACCGTATGCTTTGGAGCGCACCTCCACTTCCTTAGCTACCATAAACGCGGAGTAAAAGCCTACGCCGAACTGTCCTATAATGTCGATATCCTCCGCGCTTCCGTTTTCGTTTTTAAAGGCAAGGGAGCCGCTGTTGGCGATAGTACCCAGATTATTCTCCAGCTCGTCGGCGGTCATGCCTATGCCGTTGTCGGTGATTTTAAGTACGCCGTTGTCCTTGTCGGCTTCAATGAAGATTTGGAAATCGTCCTTTTTCAGACCCACGCCGTCGTCGGTAAGGGATTTAAAGTACAGCTTGTCTATAGCGTCGCTGGCGTTAGAGATAAGCTCTCTGAGAAATATCTCCTTGTGAGTGTAGATAGAGTTGATCATCATGTCCAGCAGACGTTTTGATTCCGCCTTGAATTGTTTTGCTTCCGCCATTTGAAACAGTCCTCCTATTAGAAATAAGAATTTTAGAGGCAAGGGGCAGGAAATATCCGCCCCGTCCTTTGTAATTGGTTTTAGCACTTTGGCTTTGAAAGTGTTAGCACTCAATCTCTTTGAGTGCTAACTAAAGTATAAACCAATACGCCGTCAATTTCAAGGGGGACGGCGTATATTTTACAATTTGTACATAAATTAGTTTGCAGGAACAGGAAGTGATTTTTATTCGATTAGGAATTAAAATAAAAATACCACGTCAGCCGGATCACTTAACCTTTCCTTTCTCCTTGGCGCATATTTCCTCAAAATCGCAAAGTACCTTGTACCGTGCCTTTAAGGGAACGCCGCGGTACAGCTCCATAAGCCGAATCTCGTCCTCGTCGAAGCCCGCCAAGGGGTCGCCCGTCAGAAGCATGTCCGCCGACACCCCAAGATATTCGGAGATTTTCAGCAGAGCGTCCCCCTTGGGGAGCTGCCCTTTTTTCCAGTAGCCCGTGTTCGCGCTGCTCAGACCTATCTCGCGGAGCATTTTGGTTACAGTAGTGTTTTTGTCGGCGCATATTTGCTTTAATCTATCATAAAACACAAAATCACTCCCCGAAATTTGTAAGATGCTACAAAAGCAAACGATAACTCAAAAAATCACTTGACAAAATAGAATTTTTGAGTTATACTGTAATTGACATGAAAATGTAAATGTGAAAAAAGTATAATTGTTTTTAATTATACCACATTTATCTGTTTTATGCAAGGTATCAGCAACATTCAAGGGACGGCGGTTTCTTTTAAGTTTAAAATATTTTTTCCGTATTTTCTGGGAAGATGCGCGCCGCAGTCTTGCTGTCCCGGGACCCTTTCTCTCCTGCGGACGTATTTTCCCCGATAGTGCCTGTTTGCGCTGTTGCGTTGTTGCACTGTTGCACTGTTGCACAACTGAATAATTACAAAAGCAGGGGCTGCCGCTTATACAGCGGAGGCTCCTGCTTTTTTCATGCCGGTCAGTATTTATTTGACTTTTTGGGATAGGGCTTTTTAACAAGAGTGCGCCCAAGAATATAATCCGTGGACGTTCCGTAAAAGTCCGCAAGCTTCATAAGGTGCTCTATGGGGATATTCTGAAATCCCCGCTCGTAACGGGAATAAACGGTCTGTTTGATACCCAGCAGCTCGCTTATCTGCTGCTGGGTCATGTCCATATCTTCCCGGAGGTCTTTCAATCGTTGAAAATACATAAAAACCCGCTCCCGTTTTAGTACTTTTATGTACTTGACAATACCATATTTATGTGTTAATATGTTTATGTTAGAACTTATAGGTACTAAACTTATTTAAACGGGAGGATTTTCTATGAAGCTGAAAAGAATACTTGCGGCTGCGCTGGCTGCCGCGACCCTTGTGCTGACGGCGTCGACGGTCTCCGCGGACAGCATTTTCGATACCGCAAAAAACATTGACAGCGGCAAAAAGGTGACAAAAACGCTTGACCAGGGCGAATCAATGGACTATAAGATAACCCCTACTGAAAAGGGTACGGCAACGGTCAAGCTTACAGCAAAAACAAACTGCTGTGAATTCTATGTTTACGACGCGGACGGAAACGAGGTTAAATTTACCTGCGACGCAACTTTGGGCAACTTTAACAAATATAACAAGAATCTGTACTGGGACAAAACTTCGGAAGTCTTTAAAGGTACTCTTAGCTTCGATGTAAAAGCGAACAAAACCTACTACATCAAAATAAAACAATATTCCTATGCGGTATCGGGCGATTGGGAATTTACAGCTTCCTTCAAATATCCATCAGAGGAACAGGAACCTACCGCGCTGATGACCCTTAACCTTAAAAAGGGGGATACGGTACAGCTTGGAGCCAACGGGGATAAGGCTTCATGGAAAACCTCCCAAAAGTCTGTTGCCACGGTATCCGAAAGCGGACTTGTAACGGCGGTGAAAAAGGGAAAGGCGGTAATAACCCTTAAATGCGGTTCAAAGACACAGACTATCGAGATCATTGTTGAATAGAGCAAAACGGCGGGACGTTCAAGATCCTGCCGTTTTGATTTTTTTTGAAAAAAACAGGAATTATACTTCCCCAAGGATTGAAATTTGTAGAAAAAGATGTTATAATGTTGTAAGCGCACTGCAAAACCGGAAGGACAAACATTTTTTGCTGCCGCCGGAATACCGGAAATAATTTGTTAAAGGAGAAAAATCATGAAACTCAGATTAAAAGAGCTTCGCCGTGAATCGGGAGCTACCCAGCGCCAGATCGCAGAATACCTCGGTTTAAAACAACAGACCTATTCAAGGTACGAAACGGGACTTCTTCAGCCGTCCCTGCCGGTTATGGAAAAGCTGTCCAACTACTATAATACCAGCGTGGACTACATAATGGGCATTACCGACGACAAGACCCAGCCTAAACGCGTTGAAGCGGAATGAGACCGCCCGGAGCGCATAAGCTCCGCCGCGTTAATGCTCAACTGCTTAACTGTGTAACTGTGTAAAATGCTTGTTATTTTGTTGCTAAAAACTGCAAACTGCCGCGGAGAAACTTTTCTCCGCGGCAGAAGTTTTGTATGATATAGTGATACCGCCTGTATCAGAATCCCAGTATCCTCTGGAAATCCGCGGATATCTTCGCTTCAAGAGCTTCGGAGTCGGCTTTTGCGGCTCCCGTTGTGGTGTAGTACGCCTTTATCTTAGGTTCCGTACCCGACGGACGGATAATTACCGAAGCGCCGCCCTCAAGAGCGAACGTGAGAACGTCCGACTTGGGCAGGGTGAGCTTGGTCTTGTTTCCGGACGCGCAGTCAACGGAGGTGCTGTCAAGATAGTCGTCGAAGCGGATGACCTTAAGCCCGCCGATCTCCTTGGGTGAATCGGTGCGGAGCACTGTCATAAGCTCCTTCATCTTCTGCATACCGCTTGCGCCCTCGCAGGTAAAGGACTTTTGGGTGTGGGTATAGACGCCGTACTTCTTGTACATATTCTCTCTCGCTTGAAGCAGGGAGATTCCCTTTGTGCGGTAGAACGCAGCCATTTCGCAAATAAGCATGGAGGCTACGACAGCGTCCTTGTCGCGGACATAGGAGCCCGCCAAATAGCCGTAGCTTTCCTCGAAGCCGAATACATAACGGTTCTCCTCGCCCTTGTCCTCCAGGAAGCCGATCTGCTCGCCGATAAACTTGAAGCCTGTGAGAACTTCAACGATCTTAACGCCGTATTCCTTTGCAATAGCCTTTGTGATATCGGTGGTAACTATGGTCTTGACCGCAACGGGGTCTTCCGGCATAGTACCCAGCTTAGTACGCTCGGCGCAGATGTACTCCAGAAGCATAGCTCCCACCTCGTTGCCCGTAAAGAGAACGTATCCGCCCTTTCCGTCGGGAACTGCGATACCAACGCGGTCACAGTCGGGATCGGTGGCAAGGAGCAGGTCGGGCTTAACTGTGTCGCAGAGCTTCAGCCCCAGCGCCAGAGCCTCTTTTATCTCGGGGTTGGGGAAAGGACAGGTGGTAAAGTTTCCGTTGGGATACTCCTGCTCGGGAACAACGGTAACGTCGGTAATGCCTATCTTTTTAAGTATCATGCGGACAGGCTTGTTTCCCGTGCCGTTGAGGGGAGTATAAACGACTTTCAGACCGCTTGCGGCGCAAAGGTCGGTATGTATGCCCTGCTCGGCGACCTTGTCGATGTAGGAATCGATAACGGTCTGGGGGATATACTCGATAGTGCCGTCCTCAACGCCCTTTTCAAAGGGAATGAGCTTTGCACCGTCGAACATGGGTACCTTATTAATGTTTTTCAAAACGATCTCGGCAGCTCCCAGAGTAAGCTGGCAGCCGTCGGAGCCGTAAACCTTGTAGCCGTTGTATTTGGCGGGGTTGTGGCTGGCGGTGACAACGATACCCGCGCTGCATTTAAGAGTCCTTACGGCGTAGGAAAGCATGGGCGTAGGCATAAGCTCGCTGTAGATATGTACCTTTATGCCGTTTGCCGCAAGAACGGCGGCGGCTTCCTTAGCGAAAACGTCGGACTTTATGCGGCTGTCGTAAGCGATAGCTACCGAGGGATTGGCGGGGAAAGCTTCGTTAACATAGTCCGCGAGACCCTGCGTTGCTCTGCGTATAGTATAGATGTTCATTCTGTAGGAGCCTGCGCCGATAACTCCGCGCAGTCCGCCCGTACCGAATTCAAGATCGCGGTAGAATCTGTCTGTAATAGCGTCGAAGTCTCCTGCAATGGATTTAAGCTCGGTCTGAAGATCGGGATCGTCGGTGGCTTTTTCGCACCAAAGGGAGTAAAGTTCTGTTTCGTTCATAATAATACCTCCATATCCTTGATTGCGTCAGGGTTTGGCTGACCGCTCCGCATACAGTTTTATCGGAGCATGATTTGCAGTTTGCAATACTGTAGCTGTAAATGTAATTGTAATATAATTACAGTATAACATAAATCTTTTCGTTTGAAAATAGGTTTTAAAAATTTTTAACAACTATTTTTAAACCGTCCGGTTTTTGTACTGACCAAGCGTGCCGTCATGCGGACCGGTAAAATTTTACCGGTTCTTTTCATGGAATTTTAATAAAATTCAAAAAAGCCCTTTACTTCTGCATGATAATATGTTATTATATATAGTAACAGGCGGAATTGTTGAAACAAATTTGTTTGATTCGTACAATAAAACGACAAAAAGCAGTCTGAAAAGGGGTGAGCACGGTCAATGATC
The DNA here is from genome assembly GCA_910584715.1 of uncultured Oscillospiraceae bacterium. Classification (GTDB taxonomy): domain Bacteria; phylum Bacillota; class Clostridia; order Oscillospirales; family Ruminococcaceae; genus RGIG8773. Next base: position 18,585 of record CAJUAN010000015.1, on the reverse strand, counting down.
TACTTTGATATATGCGCTGTTATAATTCTGCTGATGCTTGTTTTTTCAGTTTATTTCCGCAAGATGACCGTGGGTCTGACCAACAGGCTGTTTATAGTCCTTATTTTTGTAACTCTTGCCACGGCGGTCTCGGACATTCTTTCAGTAGTTGTTCCGTACGGCGGCGGATCCGCAAGCGTTCTGTGCAGCGCGTTCCAGTACCTGTACCTTCTGCTCAGGAATTCCATGTCGCCGGTCTACATACTTTACCTTATAAGTCTTACGGACACATGGCACAAGCTTAACAAAAGCCTTGTCTTTAAGCTTTTCCTGGTCGTTCCCTATTCGGTGATACTCGTTACCCTTGTCTCCAACTTCTTTACCGGAGCTGTTTTCAGCTTTGACGGAAACGGAGCCTACACAAGAGGACCCGCAATGCCCGTTCTGTATGTGTGCTCTTTCACATACCTTGTTACCGGAATAGGCTACATCATAAGATATAAAAAGCTGTTCAAGGCGGAAAAGCTGCTGGCGCTGTGCGCTATCTTTCCGCTTACGGTGGTCTCGCTGGCAATACAGTGGGTATTCCCCGATATGCTGGTGGAAATGTTTGCCGCGGCAGTATCGCTTTTGCTCATAATCGTCACCGTCCAGAGACCGGAGGAGCTTCTCGATTCCCTTACGGGTCTGAGCAAATACGGCGCTTACGGCGTGGATATGAAAAGAAATTTTGCCAACGGCAAGCGGGTCGGGATAATCCTCGTCAATATCTCCAACTATTCCTCCATGCACGCCATACTCGGCTTTGACAACCTCAACGCCATGCTGAAAAGCATTGCCGACCGCTTTGTCGCAATAAACAAAGAGGAAAAGCTCCACGCGGGTCTGTACTATCTGGACAGGGGACGCTACCGCTTTGTGGTCACTGAAAAAAACTGGGACAAACTTGAAAAGACCGCCGACAAAATAAACACGGAGCTTAAACAGAGTATCATCTTTAAGCGTATGTCCCTTAACCTTATAGCTCATGTCTGCATTGCCCACTGTCCCGAGGAGATAACCGAGTTCGAGACCCTCATGGCTTTCGGAAACGAACTGAACGAAATGCCCTACTCCGGAAGAGTCATAAGAACCTCCGAGATAGCTAAGGAAAACCGCTTCCGTCTTACGAACGAGCTTGATGCAATTATCGACAACGCCATTGCCAACAGGACTTTCGAGGTCTACTATCAGCCAATATACTCTATCGGAACGGACAGCTTTATCTCCGCGGAGGCTCTCCTTAGGCTTCACCACGACAAGTACGGCTTTATTTCTCCCGACCTGTTTATCCCCGCTGCCGAAAAAAGCGGAGCTATCCACAAGATAGGGGAGCTGGTGCTTGAAAAGGTATGCAGCTTCATCGCAAGCAGCGAATTTAGGGAGCTTGGCTTGCAGTACATCGAGATAAACCTTTCCGTCGCTCAGTGTATGCAGGCTGATCTTGCGGATAAAATACTCCAGATCATGAAGCGGTACGGCGTAACTTCCGACAAGATCAACCTTGAAATTACCGAGACCGCCGCGTCCTACTCCCAGAACATCATGATGGAAAACCTTGAAAAGCTTACCCAGGCGGGAATAGAATTCTCCCTTGACGACTACGGAACGGGGTACTCCAACATAAAGAGCGTGGCTTCGCTGCCTATCAAGATAGTCAAGCTGGACAAAACCTTTGTTGACAGCGAGAACAATCCCAGAATGTGGACTGTGCTGAAAAACACTATAAAAATGCTAAAGGACATGAATATGCACATCGTTGTGGAGGGCGTGGAAACAGAGGGACTTGTGAAGAAGTTCACCGACCTGAACTGCGAATATATCCAGGGGTACTACTATTCCAGACCTATCCCCGAATCGGATTTCGTTGCGTTTATGCGGAAGCACGCAGGCGAAAAGGTAAAGTAACAGAAACATATTGGAGACCGCCGCGGAAGCTTTTCCCGGCGGTTTTTCCGCGCCTTATGTCCTGATCTTCGGAGCGTGTCTTTTTCCGCCGCTCCGAATTTTGCCGGAAAGACACGAAAAATATCGACAAATCAAAATTAATATGGTATAATGCATTTACGGCAATATTTTTGTACGGAGGTGCTGTTATGAGATTTAAAAAATTCCTTTCGGCTGCTGCCGCGGTCACGGCGTTTGTTTTCCTGTTTTCCTCGGGAGTATCGGCAAATGCGGCTGACCGGTCAAACCGGAAAAACACCAAGACCACCAAAGAGAAAAGCATAAGCCTTGACATAAATAAGGCGGAGCTTTGCGAGGGTGACATTATTACCCTGAAACCCGCTGTAAAGGGTTACAAGAAATGCACGGTAAGCTGGTCGTCCTCGGACGGCACGGTAGCGTCGGTAAAAAAAGGCGGCATAGTCACCGCGCTTAAAGAGGGTACGGCGGATATATCGGTAAGGATAAAGGGTACCGGCTTGAAAGCCGTATGCAGCGTCACGGTCACGGCAACGGCGCAGGAACCGTCCGGACAAGCCGAAAAGACCGATCCGGACGGTCACAGCACGGTAGTTGTAGACGGCAAAACCTTTGCTCTTACCTTTGAGGACGATTTTGACGGCGATACCCTTGACAGTACAAAATGGGAAAAGGTCCCTTTGCAGAAAAGACAGGATCTGAACAATTACTGGGACGAAAGCATGGTATGGCTTGACGGCGAGGGGAACCTTGTTATTGAAATGTCCTACGATAAGGAAAACGACCGCTTTTTAAGCGGCGCGGTAAGAAGCAGGGGAAGGTTCGAGCAGGCTTACGGATATTTTGAGATACGCTGCAAGGTGAACAATGTTCCGGGGTACTGGACGGCGTTCTGGCTCATGGGAGACAGCGTGAACGACGAGACGGGCGGCGGCAGGAACGGCACGGAGATAGACATTATGGAAACGCCCTACTATAATACGAAGCAGGTACAGAACACACTTAACTGGGACGGCTACGGGTACCGCCACAAGTCGTCGGGAAACGTTTCGGATATTGACGTTTACGACGGGGAGTACCACACCTTTTCCCTGCTGTGGACGGAGAAGGAGTACGTATTCTATACGGACGGAAAGGAGACCTGGCGCACCGACGCGGCGGCGGCTCTGGGTACCTGCGAGGTGCCGCTGTTTATCAAGATATCCTCTGAAACAGGCTCCTGGACGGGCAGACCCGACCCGGAGAAGCTTCCCGACAAAATGATTACCGACTATGTGAGAGTTTACAAAGAAACCGAAACGGCGGGCAGGGTAAGCTGAACGCGGTCTGTGCATAAGAAAGGCGGAAAAAATGAATACTGCGGCAAAGAAATACATTGACATATTATTGAAGGCAATACTTACCGGCATAGCCATTGGGATAGGGGGAACGGTCTATCTGTCCTGCGAAAACAAGGTCGTGGGGGCGTTCCTGTTCGGCACGGGGCTGTTTACCATTCTTACGTTCGGCTTCATGCTTTTCACGGGAAAAGTAGGCTACGCCGTGGAAAACAATCCCGCATACCTTATCGACCTTGTTCTGATCTGGCTCGGCAACCTTATCGGTACGGCTCTTACGGCGTGGCTTGTGCTTATGACAAGGATAGGCGCGGGCATTTCGGAAAAGGCGGCGGCTCTGTGCGCCGTCAAGCTTTCCGATGATCCGGTCAGCATTTTTGTACTCGCCTTTTTCTGCGGGATGCTTATGTTTATCGCCGCGGACGGTTACAAGAACATAAAGAATCCCGTTGGGCAGATGCTGGCGGTGTTCCTGCCGGTAATGACCTTTATACTCAGCGGCTTTGAGCACTGCGTCGCCAATATGTACTACTTCACGGCAGGAGGAGCATGGTCTGCAAAGGGCGCGCTCTGGATGCTGGTTATGACCCTGGGCAACGCCGCGGGAGGGATACTCATACCGCTTTTCAGAAAGGGGTTTGCAAAGGAGTAACAGCAAATAAAAGCAAAACCGGAGCGGGTCACTGAAAGACCGCGCTCCGGTTTTTATTTCCGTATAGGTTACTTCTTCTGGGGCTGGCTTGGCTGGGCGTTGTTCGCCGCGACCTCCTTTATGGAAGTCACAAGACCCGCGAGTCCCTGTATTTCCGAGGGAATAATGATCTTTGTGGCGCGTCCGTCGGCAGCCTTCGCAAACGCCTCAAGGCTCTTGAGAGCGATAACGTTGTCCTGCGGGTTGGAATTGTTCAGCTTGACAAGGCTTTCCGCAAGGGCGTTCTGAACCATTTGAATGGACTCCGCCTCACCCTGCGCCTCAAGAATTTTCTGCTGTCTTACAGCGTCCGCGTGAAGGATCATAGCCTGCTTTTCAGCTTCGGCACGGAGAATTTCCGCTTCCTTGTCTGCTTCGGCTCGGAGTATCTTGGACTCCTTTTCACCCTCCGCCACAAGCACCTGGGACTTCTTTTCACCCTCTGCCTGGAGTATCTTCTCACGTCTTTCGCGCTCCGCCTTCATCTGACGTTCCATGGAGTCCTGAATTTCTCTGGGGGGGATAATGTTTTTCAGCTCCACGCGGTTTACCTTGATACCCCATGGGTCGGTTGCTTCGTCGAGGATAGCGGTTATCTTTGCATTGATAACGTCTCTGGAGGTAAGGGTAGCGTCCAGCTCAAGCTCGCCTATGATGTTACGGAGAGTCGTGGCGGTAAGGTTCTCTATCGCCGCCAGGGGACGCTCAACGCCGTAGGTATAAAGTTTCGAATCGGTAATGCGGTAGAACACGACCGTGTCTATCTGCATGGTAACGTTATCCTTTGTGATAACGGGCTGGGGCTTGAAGTCAGCCACCTGTTCCTTTACGGAGACCCTCTTTGCCACCTTTTCGATAAAGGGTATGACATAGTGAGGACCCGCGTGGAGGGAGCGGGAATAGGTACCCAGCCGTTCAACCACATACTCGTTAGCCTGCGGGACGAACTTGATTCCCGAAATAAGAATGATTATTGCCAGAACGATAATGCCGATAAAAATAAATTCCATGATAGCGTCAACCTTTCAAATTAAATTTTTTGTGTATTTGTACCCGCCTTTACTCCTGCGTACCTGCTTCGTCTGCGTCTTTAAGTATTACCGCGAGCTTTGCGGAACGCACCTCCGTTACTGTGACTACCGCTTTCTCGGGAATCTTCGCTCCGTCCGCGGAAACGGCAGCCCAGTTAACGCCTCCGAGACGAACTCTGCCTTTGCCCGTTTCGTTGTCGATAGCTTCGGTGACCACCGCGGTCTTTCCCACCTCAAGCTCGGAATTGGTAGGAATGAACTTGCCCGGAAAAAGCTTTTTCAGCAGCGGACGCGTAAACGCCAGTAGTATTCCCGAAATGAGGGTAAATACAATAAGCTGGAGAGTAAGATTTCCGCCCAGCGACGCGGTTATAAGAGCGCCCAGCGCGCCCGCCGCGAACCATACGGAAACAAGCGCAAAGGTAGCGGCTTCAGCCATAAGCGCGGCTATAAAAAATATGATCCAGAAAATTATCATACCGGAATCTCCTTTCCGTAAAATTTTGCGTTTGGGTTTGGACTTTGGCTTTATATGTTCCGGGAGAGAAACTCCCTCACCATAATAATAACACATATATGAACGAAATGCAAGCAAAATTTTATGGAAATTTGGAATCCGTCTGCGCTTTTAAAAAACTAACGCGGCAATAGTTATAATGTAGTTTTCTTATTATTTGTGTGTTCAAGAATATAGTCGGCAGATACATTGTGGAAATCCGCAAGCTTTTTGAGTATCTCAGTCGGAATATCAATATCTCCCCGTTCGTAATTGCTGTAAACCCGCTGGCTGCAATTCAGTATTTCAGCCATTTGCTTTTGAGTCATGTCCTTGTCTTCACGCAAGTCTCTTATTCTTCTGTACATATTGCTACATCAATCATCAGTTAAAAATTTATACGGAGGTACTTCCAAAACTTCTGAAATATCAAAAAGAGTATCAAGGGAAACGGCTCGGTTAACGTTCGGAGCTTCTACAGCTCCGATAAACGAGGTATCTTTGCTGATTTTTTCAGCTAACTGCTCCTGCGTAATACCCTTGCTTTTACGGTAATAGCTTATTTTTAAGCCAATTCTCCTGTATTTATCATAATATTGCTTTTTCATATTAAGCCTCCTTGCCTAATAAAATTTTAGCAAATTATGTTGACTTTTGTAATTGTATATAGTACAATATATATTATACTATATACAATAAATATATTATACAAGGAGATAAAAATATGAAAAGCTGCTTTTTTACGGGATACGAGTCGTATTCCTATAAAGATGACCCCGACGCTTTGGATTATTTTGCAAATTTAGTCGAGATCTTTGTCGAAAACGGCGTTACCGATTTTTACAGCGGCGGTTCGCTCGGATGGGATAAGGAATGTGAATTTGCGCTGCAGCTTATGAAATTATTCTTTTCTCCGAAAGAAAATCCGCGGGTAAAAATACACATGATTTTGCCGTGTCCGCCGGAAATACATTCCCAAAATTGGAGTGAAAAGGACAAATCCGACTTAGAGGCAAGGTTAAGCTTCGCTGACAGCATAGAGATAGTGTCGGACAAATACGACGAAACCTGTATTGAAAAAAGAAACGCCCGGCTCGTTGAGCTGGGCGATATATGTGTTTGCTATTTCAACAGAAATGATTTTTCCGGCAGCACGGGACAGACTGTCCGTATGGCTGAAAAGGCAAATAAAATAATTTTCAATCTTGACTTTTTGAATAAACGTAACTCACGCCTTACAAAGGACGAGATATTACAAGAATCCCATTCCGAAAATCCCGTAGAATAAGCTGTCAGTTATTCACTGTCAGCCACCCTTATCCCCAAAACATCAAGGCTGTCCTTGTCAACAGGCGACGGACAGGAGGACATAAGCTCGGAGGCGTTCTGCACCTTGGGGAACGCGGTAACGTCCCGCAGGCTGTCCGCGCCGCACATTATCATGGCGAGACGGTCAAGTCCTATTCCCATTCCGCCGTGGGGAGCCGCGCCGTACTTATAGGCTTCAACCAAAAAGCCGAACTTGGCTTCTATCTCCTCGTCGGTAAGTCCCAGAGCCTTGAACATCTTCTGCTGAAGCTCATAGTCGTTGATACGGATAGAACCACTTGAAAGCTCCGTGCCGTTGAGGACAAGGTCGTACGCCTTTGCGAAGACCTTTTCCGGCGCGCTGTCAAGGTACTGCAGGCACTCGTCCATAGGCATTGTAAATGGGTGGTGCATTGCGTCCCAGTGCTGCGTTTCCTCGTTGTACTCAAAGAACGGGAATTCCGTTATCCACAGGAAATTGAATTGATCCGCGGGAATGATGTCAAGCTGTTTTGCCACTTTAAGGCGGAGCGCACCCAAGGTCGGCAACGTCACGCTGTTCTTGTCCGCGACTATGAGTACAACGTCGCCCTTTTCCGCGCCGACTGCTTTCAGTATGCCGTCCAGCTCGCCCTCCGCCATAAATTTAGCAAAGGAGCAGTTGGGGACGTCCTCAACCCAGCGGACGTAGGCAAGTCCCTTTGCGCCGATTCCGCGGACGTATTCCGTAAGCTTGTCTATTTCTTTTCTTGTGAGGGTACCCGCCGCGTTTTTTGCGGTAATTGCCCGTACCGAGCCGCCCGCCTCAATTGCGGAGGTGAACACGCCGAAGCCGCAGCTTTTCACAAGCTCCGAAATGTCGGTAATTTCCATACCGAAGCGGGTGTCGGGCTTGTCCGAGCCGTAGCGGTTCATAGCGTCGGTGTAGGTAAGTCTCGGCAGCGGCGTGGGAATGTCAACGTCCAGCACGTCCCTGAAAAGACGTTTAATAAAGCCCTCTCCCATTTCCATGATGTCCTCCACGTCCACAAAGGACATCTCCAAATCAATTTGTGTAAATTCGGGCTGTCTGTCGGCGCGTAAGTCCTCGTCGCGGAAACATCTTGCAAGCTGGATATAGCGGTCAAAGCCCGACACCATAAGAAGCTGCTTGTAAATTTGCGGAGACTGGGGCAGGGCGTAAAATTTTCCTTGGTGTACCCTCGACGGCACGAGGTAGTCCCTTGCGCCCTCGGGTGTGGACTTTATCATCATAGGCGTTTCAATTTCAATAAAGCCGTTCTCGTAGAAATAATCACGGGCGGTTTTGGCGATTTTGCTCCGCATTATGATGTTGTCCTGCAAGGGTTTGCGGCGCAGGTCGAGATAGCGGTACTTCAGGCGAAGCTCCTCGTTGGTGTTTGTGTTGTCAACAATTTCAAAGGGAGGGGTCTGCGCCTTTGCCAAAATACGCAGGTCGTCCACAAAAATCTCAACGTGACCCGTGGGTATCTTGTCGTTGACGCTTTCGCGGTTACGCACCTCGCCTTTTGCCATAACAACGTACTCCGAGTGGCAGGAGGAGGCTTTCTCGAAAACAGCCTTGTCGGTGGTCTCGTTAAAGGTGAGCTGCACAACGCCCGTCCTGTCCCGGAGGACGATAAAAATAATTCCTCCCTTGTCGCGGACGGTGTCAACATATCCGCCGACCGTCACGTTCTCTCCCGCGGTGAGAACCTCGCCGCAGTAGTGTGTTCTTTTAAGACCTTTCATTGTATCCATTTTAAATTACTCCTTTTTTAAATTATTCTCATATTCCGTAGGGGCAAGGTCGTGCCAATACAGGCTTCCCGCCCGCAATTATGTCATTCGCAGTAAAAACAGTCATTTTCCCAATTGACAGGATTTTCGTCAATATATTTGTATATCATTTGAAATTCTTTGTCGTTTCTGATTATGTGGTCGTGAAAGGAACGCTGAAAAAATTTTACCGAAGGCATATCCGACATGATATTTATCTGTTTGGTTATTGTATATTTCAACCAACCGATTACGCTGCCGATTGTAGGGGACGGGTCTCCCGTCCCGCTTGTCAAATACAAAATTATATGAATATGATTTGGCATTATCACATAATTTTCAACAGCAACGCTCGGAAATTTATCACATATCAATTTAATATATTTATCGGCAATAATTCCCTCTTCGGTTAATTGCGGGACGGGAAACCCGTCCCCTACATTTACGTTCATACCGTCAATTCGAGACAATGAACATTCTCTGTTCTGCGTACATATTGTAATAAAATATGTTCCTGCAAGGCTGTAATCATAACCGTGTAATCTGTTGGGTTTTCTTCTCGGACGTTCCATAATTATCCCCTAAAAGCGATTTATGCCTGTGATTTTTATGACGGGACGGGAAACCCGTCCCCTACGTTAAATGTCACATCTCTGCCTCAAACATATTCGCCACAAAAATATTGGAAAAATTGTCGATAAACTTATCGTCCAGAGCAATATCCGACTGCTCGCCGCTTGCCATATTTTTTAACTTGACGGTGCCGCTTTCCAGCTCGTTGTCCCCCAGAACGATAACAAACGCCGCTCCTATCTTGTTGGCGTACTTCATCTGCGGCTTGATACCGCGGTTCATGGTGTCGAACTCGGCTCGGTAGCCCTCGTCACGGAGCTGCTTAGCCATAACGACGGACTTCTCCCGCGCCGCGTCCCCCATTGCCGCGATATAGAGGTCGCATTTTTTCGCGGGGACGAACTCCGCTCCCTTTTGCTCCATAGTCATTATAAGACGCTCCAGACCCATTGCAAAGCCCAACGCGGGTGTGGGATTTCCCCCAAGCTGCTCGATTAAACCGTCGTAACGTCCCCCGCCGCAGACTGTACCCTGCGCGCCGATGTCATTGGTGATAAACTCGAAAACCGTCTTTGTATAGTAGTCCAGACCGCGGACAATTTTCGGGTCGATACTGTACTCTATGTCCATAGCCGCAAGACAGTCTTTCAGCTTCTCAAAGTGAGCGGAGCAGTCCTCACAAAGATAATCCAAAATAATCGGCGCGCCCTTTGCAATGTCCTGACAAATAGGACTTTTGCAGTCCAGAATACGCATGGGGTTGCGTTCCAGACGGTCAAGACAGGTGGGGCAAAGCTCGCTTTTCCTGCCCTCGAAATATTCTTTCAGAGCCTTGTGATACTCCGCCCGACAGGTGGGACAGCCTATTGAATTTATAAACAAGTCCACATTATCAAGTCCAAGACGGTCAAGCAGGGATTTCGCCATTGCAATTACCTCCGCGTCCGCGGACGCGTCCGCCGAACCGTACACCTCCGCGCCGAACTGGTGGAACTCTCTCAGACGTCCCGCCTGGGGTTTCTCGTGACGGAAGCAGGATATGATATAGTACACCTTTTGGGGCAGCGCGTCGTTCAGCAGACCGTTTTCAATAGCCGCTCTTGCCGCTCCCGCCGTACCCTCGGGACGCAGGGTAAAATCGTCGGGGTCCTTTCCGTTGGCGGGACTTTTTGCCGTCACGCCGTACATTTCCTTCTGCACCACGTCTGTAGTATCCCCCACGCTGCGCTTGAAAAGCGCGGTATTCTCAAAAGTGGGGAAACGGATCTCCCGAAAGCCGTAACACTCCGCGGTGTCTGCGGCGCACCTCTCAACGGTCTGCCACTTGTAGACCTCCGAGGGGACGACATCCTGCGTGCCTTTCGGTCTGTTTGTTATTATTGCCATTTTTGTGCTCCTTTCCTGTTAGGGGGTAAAAAACGCCTCTGTGTACTTAATTTTATAATTTTATAATTTTAAAAAATTGCCTTAACAATAAGAATTATTATCAATGCCCAAAAAATGACTATCGGAACGGCATAATACCATTTTTCCGGCACTCCGTTTTCCCACAGGCTTTCGGCAAGGACGCGGTTTCGTTCCCAGACGTCCCGGGGTATCAGCTTTACCGTAAGAGCGATCAGCGCGGGCAAAATGATTAAATCGTCCAGATATCCGAGAACGGGTATGAAGTCGGGTATAAGGTCTATGGGGGAAAGAGCGTAAGCGACGGTCAAAGCCGCGGCTATCCTTGCGGCTGCCGGAGTCTTCCCGTCCTTTAAGGACATATACACCGCAGGGATATCCTTTTTAAGCTTTTCAGCGCGTTCCCTTAAGGTCATAAGGCTTTTTCCTTTCTCGAAAAAACAAAAACCGCCCAATCAGAGACCGGAGGCTAAAGGACAGACGACAGAAATTTCTATCCTCTATCTTAACCCTCTGTTCTCTAAAAGGGACGGCGAATAACCGTGATACCACCCAAATTTATCCGTAAAAGGCTGAGTCTTTACCATTGCCGCCGTTTAATACGCGCAAAGATAATTTTGCTCCCGATACAAAAATTTTTGTATCGTACTATACCCAGCTACAGACCTCGTTGACCCTTAACGCGGGGAACGTCCGTCCTTTTGGTTCCGAACGGCGGCTCACGGGTGTCCTTGGCATAAATTCCGCACGGACGCTTTCAGCAAGCGGAACTTGTCCCGCATACGTCCTCTCTTTGGAGCGGAAAGAATGTTACTCTCCCGATCAAAGCCTTTAAGCTTATAGAATAATAATAACGCAAAAGAAAACATTTGTCAATAGCTTTCGCAGTAAATTTGCGGAAATCATTTTTGCTTCAAATTTACGTTTAGCGGTTTAGCGCACTTTTATAGCAATCCATAAAAACGACCTTACTGCAGAGACGAAAGGGCTGCCTACCGAACCTACGCACGGTCTGTAAAGTACAAGAATGATGAATCAAGACAAAGCAGACGAAAAGTACAGAATAAAATCCCAACAAACTTTTTCGTCCTCTTGAGAGGGCGCTGACAAGTAATGATTCACGCAAATCTGCGCATGGGGTGATTCAGGCGGCGGGGGCGCCCCGCTGAACATAAATTTATTACAATAAAATTTTCTTGCAATCCGTACCGAAATAGGTTATAATTAAAATGATTATTTAAAACATTGATACGGTACGAAAGGAAAGTTGATTATGAATAAGGTAAGGATCACCATTTGCGGCAAGGAATTCAGCCTCAAAACAGACGAGGCGCCGGGATATTTTACCGAGCTGGCAAAAAAAGTGGAGACCGAAATTTACAATATGATGTCCGAATCGGATATTTCCCTCCATTCGGCTGCTATACTTGTTGCGCTGTCAGCTTTTGACGAGTGCAAAAAATCCAACGACAGCATAGACAATATCCGCACCCAGATAAAAGAGTACGTTGACGACGCCTGTCAGGCGCGCCTTGAAAGGGACGAAGCCGTCAAGAACGAAAAGGCGCATCTTGCAAGGATATCCGCGCTGGAAAACGAACTTAAAATAAAGCGCATGAAATCGGATATCGACGAACAGCTCACCCTTGACAGCGCGAAAGCCAAATAGACAGCACAAATCAAATAAGTCCGAGTATTGCCGAAAGGAACGTTAAAATGCCCGAAGCCCTGTCAGCAGCGAAAATTTCAAAGCCCGAAATACTTGCCCCCGCGGGAAGCCCGGAAAGCCTTACCGCCGCGGTCAGGTGCGGCGCGAACGCCGTTTACATAGGCGGGAAGCGTTTTTCCGCCCGGTCAAACGCCGCCAATTTTTCAGACGGCGAGCTTGAGGAAGCCGTTTCATACTGTCATCTTCACGGCGTAAAGCTTTACCGCGCCATGAACACGGTTGTTTTTCCGGAGGAAACGAAAGATTTTATTTCCGAAGCGGAAAAGTCCGCCGCGGCAGGCGTTGACGGTCTTATCGTTCAGGATATCGGAATGGCGCGGCTGCTTCGGGAGGTACTCCCCGATATGAAGCTGAACGCCTCCACTCAGATGACGGTACACACCGCCGAGGGCGCAAGGGCTGCCCGCGAACTGGGCTTCTCGCGGGTGGTGGCGGCGCGGGAGCTGTCCCTGAAGGAACTGGAAAAAATAATAGCAGCAGGCGTTGAGACCGAGGTATTCATTCACGGCGCGCTGTGCATGTCCGTGTCGGGACAGTGCTACATGAGCGCCATGATAGGCTCCAGAAGCGCAAACAGAGGGCTTTGCGCCCAGGCGTGCAGGCTTCCTTTCGGGGGGGACTACGACCTGTCCTTAAAGGATCTGTGCGGAATACCCCATATAAAAGCCCTTGCGGACATGGGTGCGGCGTCCTTTAAAATAGAGGGACGAATGAAGCGTCCCGAATATGTCGCCGCTGCCGTTGCAGCCTGCCGCGCCGCTCTGGACGGAGGCGAACCCGATCTTGATATCCTGCGGTCGGTATTTTCCCGCAGCGGCTTTACCGACGGCTACCTGACAGGAAAGCTCGGCAGGGATATGTTCGGCTACAGGACAAAGGAGGACGTTGCCGCCGCAGGCGCCGCGCTGCCTAAGCTGCGGGAGACCTACCGCAGGGAAACAAAGGCAAGGGACGGAGCGGCGAATTTTTACGTCCGCATGGAACGGAACAAGCCGATAAGACTGGATATGACCTGCCGCGGGCTGACCGTTTCCGCTGAGGGAGCCTGTCCCGAAGAGGCGGTGAACCGTCCCGCCGACGCCGAATATCTGCGCCGTCAGCTTGACAGGCTCGGAGACACGGTCTATACCCTCGGCTCTCTGGCTGCGGATATTGAGGACGGTCTTACCGTATCCGCGGCGGCGGTGAACGCTCTCAGGCGTGAGGCTGTGGGTAAAATGAACGAAGCGCGTACAGCTGCCGCAAAGCCGTTGGGACGGTCCCCGAAAGCTGTTCCTGCGCTCCCCGAACCTATTCCGGAAAAGCGGAGGGAAGCGAAAAAGATCAGGATAAGGCTGTACCGTCAGGAGCAGCTTCCGGTACTGAATGACAGCGGTCTTGCGGAGGAGTTTGCGGTACCCCTCGAACTGTTTGAGAAGCTGCCGGAAGATATTACCGAAAAGCTTTCGGACAGGCTTATAGCCGCCCTGCCGAGATTTACGGCGGACGAGAACGCTTTGACGGCAAAGCTTGAAGCTCTGCAAGGGTCGGGACTTAAACGCGTGCTCTGTACAAACATAGCCCACATCGGTATCGGACGCAGGCTCGGTCTAAAGCTGAGCGGAGGCTTCGGGCTGAATATCACTAATCCGTGGTCGGCTCTTGCGGTAAAGGAATTGGGGCTGTCCGACATTACCGCAAGCTTTGAGTGCAGATTCGGACAGCTTGCGGAGGTAAGAGGCGTTCTTCCCACGGGAGCGATAGTGTACGGCAGACTGCCTCTGATGCTGACAAGGAACTGTCCCCTTAAAGGGAAAAGAGAGTGCGGGAACTGCCCGGGAAGCATTTCCGACAGAACAGGCAGGACGTTCCCGATAGTATGTTCAAACGGAACGAGCGAAATTTTCAACTGCGTGCCGCTTATGGTTACCGACAAGACGGAAAAACTTCACGGGGACTTTTTCGAGCTTGATTTTACAGAGGAAAGCCCCGCGGAGATAAAGCGCATAACAGGCTGTCTCAGGCGCAATGAAAAGGCTCTGGAAAGCGGCTGCACCGGAGGACTTTACAGCCGCGGAGTGGAATAGCGTGCAGCGTACCGAACGAAAGGATAGGATAAAATGGGCAAGGACATCAAAAAAACGATAGCGTTTTTATTTTTCCTGCTTGCGGGAATAGTTCTGGGAACGGTTACAGCAAGACTCTGCGAGGGCGTGGGCTTTTTGTCCTGGCTGGCGTACACGATGTCCGTGGGGCTTGATACAGGGTCTCCGCTGGTTCTCGATCTGATAGTGTTCAAGCTGGCTTTCGGCTTCACGCTGACGGTAAACACCGCACAAATAATCTGCATAATTATTGCTCTCATTATTTACAACAAGACCTGCAAAGGTCTTTGAATGCTATACGTATATCGCGCATAATTTTTAAGTTCACATACGCCGGGCTTTTCTGCAAGCCCCTAATACACTAACACATACCAAACAAAGGAGAAAAAACGTGAAAACTGTTAAAGAACTCAGACAAACCGTTCTTCAGCGTCTGAGATACTGCTGGGGAGAAAACACCGCTGTTTTCTTTATCTCCGCAGGCGGAATAGCCGCAGCCGCTCTGGCGTGGTTCATGACTACGGATTTCCTGATAGCCTTTGGTGTAACGGACCGGGCAGGACCGCGCGCTGATCTTTCAAACGGGACAGTACTTGCCGTTACGGCGGCTGCGCTGCTTTTGCTGTACGGGATCGCCGAACCGTTCCGCTACGGAGTAAAATGGTACAGGCTCCAGCAGGTACGCGGCAACGCCGTTCACGCACGGAGCATATTTTCCTGCTACGGCTCGTGGAAAAGAGCGGGACAGATATTCAGGCTGGACGCATACCTTTTTGTAAGACGTATGTATTTCACCGTACCGCTTATAGCGCTGTTCGCGGCGGGCGTTTATCTGGTAAACAGGATAGAAGCTTCGGAAAACAGCGTTGCATACAGCGCGGCTGCGGTATTGGCGCTTCTTCTTGCAGGGAGCGTTATATGCGCGTTCACGGCTTTCAACTGCAAATACTCCGCCGCCGGATACCTTTTCGTACTTGATCCCGACGCTTCTCCTAAAGAGCTTATCGACAAGAGCGTACGGCTTTCCAAAGGCAGATCGGATTATCTTATCGAGGCTATGCTGTCTTCTGCAATATGGCTTCCTTTCTGCGTACTTGTTTTTCCGCTTATATTTGCTTTGCCTTATATGAAGATGGTCTATACGGCGGCGGTAAATGAGGTTATACTGTCGGAGGAGAACGAAGATCAAAACGGAAAGAGGTCGGATATTGTTGACGGCGAATATGCACACAATTGATTTTACCGCAGGCGTTTCCGACAGCGGAAAGACCTGCGGCGATTTTTTAAGGAGCAGAGGAGTTTCAAGGCGGCTGACCGCAAAGCTGAAGCGTATTCCCGGCGGCATAACGAGAAACGGCTTTCCCGTAAGGACTGTGGATACCGTTCTGACAGGCGACGTTATTTCCCTGAAAGCCGAAGACGAACGTCTTACCGAGCCTAACGGAAATCTGTACGTCCCCGTAGTCTATGAGGACGGCGACGTCATTGTTTTCAACAAGCCGGCGGGAATGCCGGTACACCCCTCGGCAGGGCACCGCGGCGATACGCTGGGAAACTTTTTCGCGGCGCTTTACCCGGACATTACGTTCCGCCCTATAAACAGGCTTGACAAGGATACCTCGGGACTGTGCGCCGCGGCGAAAAATCCGTATGCGGCAAGCGTTTTGAACCGCAGCGGAAGCATTTCCAAGGTCTATTATGCAGTGACCGAGGGTATGCCTTTTCCCCATGAGGTAAGCAGCCGCGGCGCGCCGATAATGTGGTATGAGGATAACGGCAGCTATGTTATAGACGCTCCGATCGGCAGGGCTGAGGCTTCGGTGGTTCGCAGGGAAGTACGCCGCGGCGGCAGGCGAGCCGTTACAAGATACACCATACTGAAAGGAAACAGGGAGCTCTGTCTTGTGAGGGTCATGCTTGAAACCGGAAGGACGCACCAAATAAGGGTGCATTTTTCTTCCGTGGGACACCCTCTTGCGGGGGACGACTTTTACGGCGGAAGCACTAAGCTTTGCTGTGAACAAGCGCTGCACTGCGGCGAGATGCGGTTCGCAAGGCTTTCGGACGGTGCGGAAGTAGAACTGTCCTGCGGTATCCGCAGGGACATGGAGCTGCTTTTATAAGGCGCGGCTGTTAAATTCGGGTCGGATTGTTTGTCCGTGCAGGAAATTTTATCCTAATCACCAACTAAAAATTTCCCGCCGATTGAACCGTTTTTGAATATTACAAACAGTAAAACAGTTTTCCACACATCTGCATAGCCAAAAACGTTTAAATGCCCGATTTTTACACTTTTTCCACCGAGTTTTCCACATGATTATAAAAATTCCCGATATTTTAACATAGTTTTCCACCGCAATGCTATTACATTTGGTATAAAAAATCCTGAAGCTGCCTATACTAAAAGAAACGAAAACGTTGAAAAACAGTTAAAAACACCGGGAAGGGGAAGATTTTCCTTTATGATAAAGGGCGTAAACAAACGAGTGGTCGAAATAACGAGCACCGACCACGAATATTTTGAAAAAGCAATTCTTTATGTCAAGTCCGATAAAAGCGACGTTCCTGCGGAAAGGCTGGGAGAGGAAGCGCGGGTATATCTGGGAAAGATAGTTCCCGTGAGAAGAAGGCGGGAGATACCGCTTGTATTTAAGCTTGCAGCGGCTTCGGTGATTCTGGTGCTTATACTATTAATAATTTTTCTTGCCGTCTGTGTATTTTAAACTCGGCTGTGCGTTAAACGAAAACATATTACTCTGATGCTGATAACCTATAAAAGCGCATATAAAAAATTACGCAGCCGGAATCCTGCTTGATTTTTTCCGCTGTATATGATATAATACTCCTATCCCGTTGCCCGAGAAAGGATATTATCATGACTTTGAGAGAACTTCACGAGCTTACCGTAAATATGCTGTCCGCCGCAGGGATTGAGGACAGCGCTTTCGATACCGGCTGCCTTTTCGAAGATATTTTAAACGCCGGCAAAACAGACCTTGTTCTGCGCGGAGATACGGAAGTCCCCGAACCGGACGCGGACAGGCTCATGCTTGCGGCGGAAAAACGCTGCGGCGGCATGCCATTGCAGTATATTCTCGGCGAGTGGGAATTTTTCGGCAGACCCTTTTATGTGGGCGAGGGCGTTCTGATACCCCGTCCCGACACGGAAGTCCTTGTCGAAAGGGTGCTTGAGCACTTTAAAGCGGCAGGCAGCAGTTCCCCTGAAATATGCGACCTTTGCAGCGGCAGCGGCTGTATTGCCGTTACCCTGAAAAAGGAAATGCCGAACGCCGTCGTACACGCTGTGGAGCTGTCCTCCGAAGCCATGCCGTATCTGACTAAAAACATCCTGCGCCACGGTGCAGACGTCAAAATCATCAAGGGAGACGTCACCGATGGCAGGCTTCTTGAAAACTTTGCCGACCACGACGATGTCGGCGAGCTTCGGAAGATAGACTGCATAGTCTCAAATCCTCCCTATATCACCGACAAGGAAATGACCGAGCTTTCCCGCGAGGTGCGCAGGGAACCCGAGATCGCTCTCCGAGGCGGCGCGGACGGCTTGAAGTTCTACAGGATAATATCCTGCCTCTGGCGGGAGATACTGAAGGACGGCGGCTTAATCGCTTTTGAGATAGGCTTTGAACAGGCTGAAGCGGTAAGGGATATTTTGGAGAAAAGCGGATACGAAAGCATTTCGGTTTATAAGGACTACGCCGGCAGGGACAGAGTGGTCACGGGTATAAAAATAACGCGTTTCTAAATTTTTGTTTAGCGGGGAGTCCCCGCGGGCTGAGTCACCCCCCTGCGTAATTTTGCTTGAATCATTAGATAGCAATGCCCCCTCAAGGGGGCAGGGAAGTTTATTTAGGCTTCACAATGTTATTACCCTGCCAAAGATTAGCTGGTCAAGCTGTGCTCAGCTTGCGGGGGACAAGGGGGCAGAGCCCCTTCGCCGCAACTCCATTCGTAGAATGGAGACTCGCAAAGCGCGAAATCCCCTTTCGTTCAAAAACGGAGAAGGGGGAGCGAACACGACCGCTCCCCCTTCTTTCGGTTTAATCAAAATGTATCTTTAAAACAGTCCTGTGGACTGTTTTAAACGAAGCAAACTATAGTTGTTTAAATCTAAACAAAAGTCGAATTAACCTAATCAAAATTTGTCCGTTGAAAACAATCCACAGGATTGTTTTCAAGATTCGTCAGATG
>CAJUAN010000014.1 GCA_910584715.1 uncultured Oscillospiraceae bacterium | reverse complement strand
CCCGGCTCGCGCTGATTTTATATTTAAACAAGATTACCGTTTTGAAAGATCAGCACGTACTCTTGTTATATTTATTCTATATATAATTTCAAAAGCCCATAGCTATTGATTAACAGCTATGGGCGTAATTGTTTACTTTTTGGGAAAATCGGGAGATTTCTATGAGGAGAATAGGTATCAAAAAAAGTACGTTTTACAAAAAATTCACACTGATAAACAAAACAGAGCATAAAGCGGAATACTCTTTATATTATTTTCAAACCCAAAATTTTTCGCCGACACTCTTATAGAGTAAATCGGTTTATACCGCGAAATATAAATATTAAGACTTTTGGATTTAACGTTTTCCGCGGCTTTGCATTCAAGCGGAATTATATTGCCGTCGCTGTCCTGAAACAAAAAATCCAGCTCGGCTTTGCCGTCGGAATTCCAATAATACGGCTGTAATCCGTTGGCAATAAGCGCCTGCATAACATAATTTTCCGCAAGCGCACCCTTAAAGCCCTCAAAGCTGTGAGGATTGTTTATCACGGCATTTGCGCTTATCCCGAATTTTGAGCACAGCAGTCCCGTATCTACCATATAGACCTTGAAGCTGCCGTTTTCCGCATATGCCGACAGCGGCAGCTTTCCCTCTTTGGCAAGGACGCATTTATTGATTATTCCCGCCGCTTTTAACCAGTCCAGCGACGGCTCATAATCATAAGCCCGCGCCCCGCTTTTAATTACTTTATATTGGAATTTATGGTTTTCTTTCGCAAGCTGCGCGGGAATACTCGCAAACGCCGCCATTGTTTTGGTAGTTTCCTGCGACGCTGCGTATTTAGCCATATCTGCAATATACGAGTTGTTCAGATTTTTCTGCGTATCAATAACAAAGTTAAAATCCTTTGTTTCAACGTAGTCCAGAACTGCTTTCGGCATACCGCCTACAACAAGATAGGTTTTGTACAAATCCATAGCGGTATCGTGCAGCGACAGGGGAGACATGGTTTCATAAGACTTGCGTATCAACCCGCAAATATCTTTTTTTCCAAGCGCCCATAAAAATTCTTCAAAGTCCAATGGGTACATATTCAGCATTTCAACCTTGCCGACCGGAAAGGAGTATTTTTCCCGCTTCACGGCAACGCCAAGCAGACTCCCCGCCGCAATAATATGATACCCCTCGTTTTTTTCGCAGAAATATTTTAAGGAGGTCAACGCTCTCTCGCAGGCTTGAATTTCGTCAAAAATAATCAGCGTGTCCTCGGGAAAAATGCTCTGACCGCTTTTGGCGGAAAGCTCGCGGATAATACGTTCTGTATCAAAATCACGTTCAAAAATCGCGGTGATTTCGGCAGAGTCCTCCATATTAAAATAAACAGTATTTTTATAATTTTTTTTCCCAAAGGATAAAGCCGTATAGGTTTTTCCGACCTGTCTCGCACCATGCAGCAGCAGCGGCATTTTGCGGGGATTTTCTTTCCATTTAAGAAGCTTATCGACAATTTTACGTTCCATTTAGTGTTATCACCTCACATTTATTATAACATGTGCAAAATGATATGTCAATATTTATTTTTCCAATCAAAATAATTATGAAAATTATTCCATTTTGGCTAGGTATAAAACGCTCTATGAGAATCATGAAACTTGAAGCCAAGTTAAAGAAAATGTTCCGCGTTCCACGTTCCGGCACCGATTAAAACTATATTATATACTATCTATCGCGTAATAGAGATAATTATATATAGTATAACGGTTTTTATGTGAGTCGGAACGCGGAACGCAGAACAGAAAACAGCTTATTGCTGTAAGCAGTCAAATCGGGAATTACCGGTTGCCAAGCAGCCAGTCCAGAACGTTTATCTTTTTGATACCGTCATAGTTTGCCGAGCCCAAAATCTCGTCAAGTGTAAGCAAATATTTAGGGTAGTTGTCCTGCACCTTACGCAGCGGCGCAAGCTCCCGTTTCAAAGTGTTTTCGTCCAGAACTGTGGCGGAAACCTGATAGTACACTATCTCACTATCCTTTACTGCCACAAAATCAATTTCTCCGTCGTCAAGCTGTCCAATATATACATTGCAGCCCCTGCGTTTCAGTTCGAGGTATACGATATTTTCAAGAATGTGCCCGATATCGCTTTCGCTCCCTTTTACAAGCATATTCCGCAAAGAAATATCAACCGCGTAATATTTGCTGTTAGTGGAAAGAAACATTTTTCCTTTAAGATTGTATCTTTGCGCTTCGTACAGCAAAAGGCTGTCAGTCAGTCCCCGCAGGTATTTGTCAACGGTTTTCTGGTCGGCGCCCTTGCCCTGCGATTTCAAAGTGTTGGCAATTTTTGAAACCGACACCACATTTCCTATATTGTGAAGCAGAAACTTGGCGACGTTTTCAAGGGTTGTAACGTCTGCAATTTTAAGTCTCGCCACAATATCCTTTAGCAGTACCGAATTATAAATATCTCTGAGGTAGTTGTTGATTTCTCTTTCCGTATTCCGGTATTTTGTAAGATACGGGAAAGAGCTTTGCTTCAAATATAAGTTGAATTTCTGTGCGTTGTTTAAGGATTGAGATTCCTTTAGTCCCGAACAGAATTCCTTGAATGACAGCGGAAGCATTTTCAGTTCAACGTAACGTCCGGTAAGAAGAGTAGCAAGTTCTCCCGACATAAAGTACGCGTTTGATCCCGTAATATACACGTCACAGTTTGCTTTTAAAAATAAACTGTCAACAGCCTTTTCAAACTGCGGAACGTGCTGTATCTCGTCCAGAAAAATATAATTCATTTTATCTGGTATCAACCGCTCTTTAATATAGCTGTACAAGGAATGGTATTCTGTAAGCTGTTCAAAATCAATATCCTCAAAATTTATGCTGATGATCTGTTCGTTTCCGACGCCGCTGTTTTTCAGCCAATCCTTGTAGATTTCAAACAGGGTGGATTTCCCGCAGCGGCGCACACCGGATACTACTTTAATAATTTGCTGTTCTTTCCATTGTTTAAGCCATTCAAGATATTCGGGGCGTTCTATATGTTCGGACATAATATCTCCTCCATGTTAGAAATTATATCCATTATACTCCGAAATATTAGTTTTGTCAAGAAAATTTGGAATTGAATCCGTATTTTTTTGAAATAAAAAAGTATCTATAATTAGATGATAGGTTTGGGTATAAAACGCTCTGTAAAATTTACTGTTGAATAAAAAATGTTCCGTGTTCTCCGTTCCGGTACCGATAAAAACTATATTATATATTATCTATCGCGTAATAGATATAATTATATATAGTATAACAGTTTTTATGTGAGTCGGAACGCGGAACGCAGAACGCAGAACGTTAGTTGTTTCTCATGTTCTCGGTTAGTTCGCTTAAAAACGATCGAACACTTTCTACGGCTTTCATATCATTGCTGCAATATATCGTTTTTAACATTTCAGTTATATCAATATATTGAGGAAAAGCAGCAAAAAAACTTGGATAGTTTCCCGCAGTAAGCATTTTTATAGGTTTATAAAGCATATCACCACCGCATTTAGGAGAATCTATAAGAGCAAATATATATTCTATATCACAGTCAAATATATCCATTAATTTATGAATAAACATACATGAAGGCGGTTTTGTTATGTAGTAATTTTCAATTCTTGAAATAAAAGATACGGAAACGTTTGTCATCTCAGAAAGTTGTTTCATTGTAAGATGATTAATTTTCCGTATTTTTTTAAGTCCGTCACCTAATTCTTCCAATATCAGCTTGCGGCTGCAATGAACATTGTCTACGTTAGACATAATCATTTTATTAATTTTTTGTTTAAAGTTAGGGTGTGATAAATATTTTTTTAAACGATAATTTTCATTTAATAACTTTTTAATATCTTCATTTATTCTTTTTGTTGCATCCAGATTAGGGGGAGCTATTAAGTTTCGATTTAGTTCAATGTAAGTAGCTATCAAATTTTCTATATCTTTATAAAAACTTTCATATTCTCGCTTCAATTCATTTGACAAATTGTGGTTATATAAACTTAAAACTGGCATAAAATCACTCCTTTATTATTTAATAATTTTAGCAATAAATTATTAAGATTTATATATTTTTATATTAAAATTATACTCCAAATTGTTGAATATGCACAAATTTTGTGATATTTGCCTATTGGCATATTGTTTAATGTGCTGTATAATGTGTTTGTTCGAATAAATTTAGTGAAGGCGCCTCACACATAAGGAGTTTTTATTATGAATAATAACATCATTTATCCAATTGTTTTTACAAGTAAAGATAAGGGGGACAACTCAAGCTTAACCGTAATCCTCCCAGACGGAAGCCGTGTGCCCATGACAGAAAATAATGTACGCGCAATAGCTCAAGGAATTGAAAACGGATATATTCCAAACGTAATGATCCCTATTCATCAGTCCGCTGAGGACGGTTATGAACACCCGATTGAACTTGTCAAAATTGCAGACAATCGCAATGACTTCATGGCGATTGTTACTTCAAACGAACTTAAAGGAGAAGATAACGCAGTTTGCAAGTATCAATCAAACGTCGTAACGGGAACGGTTATTGATCCTGTTCCGGCAACATATAGCGGGAACGACCATTATTCGATGCTTTCCGCTATACAGAATTATAATTTTAATTCTCCCCAGATGAATTTTGTAAAAGCAGCCGAACTGCCGCAGCAGGCGACAAATACGGATGAATCAAAACCCGCGTCGCCGTCGGCTGAAAAAGAACGTTTCAATGCGGCTAAAGCAGCCAAACGTGTAATGAGTAAAATCTTGTTTGTACAAAGCAACAATGCAGTATATGTATTTCAAGGGACGTACTATAAATTATGTGATGCGCCGAGGCTTCACAAGTTAGTCAGAGATACGCTTCTTGATGAAACCACACGAAACGGAACGTCCGGCTATATAAAGGATATAGCAAGATTTATTCAGACTGACGCTCGTGCTGTTGACTTCCGCAATGCCAATGTTGAAAACAAGATAATGTTTTCTAACTGCGTGCTTAATTTGGATTCGTGTAGCATAGAGCAACACAGTCCGTACAATTATAATACGCACGCGCTGAGTGTACCGTTCGTTTCGTATACAGATTCCGATACGCCTGTTTTCAATAAATACGTTTATGACTTGGCAAACGGAAATCCGATTTTGATCCATCGGATATGGGAAGCTTTAGGATTATTATTAAGCGGTGACTTTAAAGCAAAGAAAATAGTTGTATTGGACGGAGCGGGAAATACAGGAAAATCTGTATTTGGCAATGTCGTAAGGCTTCTGATTGCCGATGAAAACGTTACGTCCTTTTCTCCGCAAAAGCTTACCGACAGATTTGTCGGAACAAGCATGGTCAACTCCGCCGTTAATATTTGCATGGATCTTTCCTCTGTCCCCATTGACGCGTTAACGGCGGCAATACTTAAAAACTTGTCCGGCGGAGATACTGTAAGCGGGGAGGTGAAATATATGAACAGCTTTAACTATATTTATCAAGGTCATCTGCTGTTTGGCACCAATTATCATTTGAAGCTTACTTGTTTTGATCAGGCTTTTGCTGATCGGATTTTGATAATACCGTGCGAAAATCCTATCCCAAAGCATTTGAGGGACATGGATTTGTTGGAACATATCCGTCCGGAGCTTCCGATGGTTGCAAGCCGAGCGGTAAGAGCTTTCGCGCTTGTAAGAAAAAATAATTATATTTTTTCGGGGGACGATATTTACTCGGTCAGTGCAAAAGACATCTATACAAAGTCTCCCGCAGGCGAAAATACGGATATTGATACTGTAAAACTCTTTGCAGACCAGATGTGTGAAGTTACTGGGGATGATAATGATTTTGTCACTTCACCGGAACTGTATAGACAATACTGTATATTTTGTGAAAAGGAAGGATTGACAGCAATATCCATTTCAAGTGTTTTTATGGAAAAACTGCACAAGATGCTTCCCGGCATGAAAAGGGATAAAAAACGCATTAATGGACCCACGGCAAATATATGGCGTTCGATTAAACTTAGAATTGAATAGTCACGCAATATAGTTGTATATTATTTATATGAACGGCAGCGCATAATACGCTGTCAGATCAAATACTATTTATATTAAGGAGGTTTTAACATGAAAGTTATAGTGCATTTGCCATCGAATAAAAATGATAAGGATGAGCTTAAGAAAAAAGTTGCGGAGGTTCACGGCGACAGCGTTGCAGCGTACATAAAAAAGCAGCCTTGGACTAAAGAACAAAAGCTTTTGATGATAAAATCAATTGCAGATAAATGCTCATAAAAACAGAGGGAGACGGCGTCAATACCGTCTCCCTCTTCTTTTTATTTTTTGTTCAGGTAAACATAGCCATATAAAGCGGAAGCGTGATTTTTGTGTCGTAAACTCCCACGTTGCCCGAAATAAGCTTATAGGCAAAGGGCGGCGCGTAATTTTTTATAAAGTTATTCAGCGATAAAGTCGCGCCGTTTTTGGACTTTACTTCTATGGGAATGACCTTTCCGCCGGTTTGGTAACCGCCCGTGATACAAACCGAAAGGCATAAAAATCGCTCTCGTATCGAAAATGAACGCCTCTATTGCATATTATGTCGAATTATGGTATAATAAAAAACAAAGATTAACTACTTTCTTATATTGGCAAAAATATACTTTGGAGGCGCAAAATGGATAATATTATTACTGTCGGCGGAGAAGTCAATGCTTCAATAAATTTTGCTATGCAGCAAAATTACGTCCCTGTTATCAGGTACTTGATTGTAAATAATGTATCGGAAGAAACCGTTGAGAATTTAGACTTAAAAGTGACGTTTGAACCTGAATTCGCAAAGGAATACACATATCATATCGACAATATTCATGCAAATGAATCTATTGAAATATCGCCTGTCAAGCTGACAACAAATACTGAATTCCTTTTTTCACTTACAGAAAAAATGGTTGGCATTGTTACCATAAGTGTACTCAAGGACGAAAATGTTTTGTTCAGCAGTAAACATAATGTTGAACTGCTCGCATATGATGAATGGAGCGGCTTACTTATTATGCCCGAAATAATCGCGGCGTTCATTACTCCGAACCACCCTGCCGTTACGGCAGTAATAAGAGAAGCGTCGGAATTCCTGAAAAAATGGAAAGGAACTCCTGCCTTTACGGGATATCAGACAAACAACCCGAATAATGTCAAGCTTCAAATGGCGGCGATATATGCAGCTGTTGCTCAAAGAAAGATCGTGTATAATAATCCTCCCGCAAGCTATGAAGTTATCGGTCAGAGAGTCAGGCTCCCTCATATTGTACTTGAACAGCAAATGGGTACCTGCCTTGATCTGTCGGTACTTTATGCGGCGTGCCTTGAAGCGGTAGGACTTTCACCGCTTTTGATCTTTATAAAGGGTCATGCGTTCTGCGGCTGCCACCTTGAAAGGGAAACCTTTGCCGACTGTGTTGTGGACGACGTTTCGGCAATTGAAAAGCGTATCGCTGCAGGTGCGGAGGAATTGCTGCTTGTGGAGTGTACTGACATTGTTGACGGCGGCGAGCTTGATTTTGACCGTGCGCTAAAGCATGGAAAAGACCATATGCTGAATATATCCGACTTTATATGCGCCATTGATATACTTAGGACGCGCGGCAGCGGCATAAGACCTATCCCATTGCGTATCGAATCATCGTTTTCGGGAGCGCAGCTTTCCGACGGAAACGAAAAGACAGATGAAGTATCCGCCCCGAAAGAGCTTGATACTTCTTTGCTCGGAAGAATAGCGGAGGGCTCAGGAGAACCTGTCACAAAAATCAAAATATGGGAAAGGAAGCTGCTTGATTTCAGTCTCAGAAATTCTCTGCTGAATTTCCGCGTAACAAAAAATACGCTCCAGATAATGGCTGCCGATCTCGGTGAGCTTGAAGACAAACTTGCCGACGGTAAAGATTTCAGAATTATGGAAATACCCTCGGAATGGACTTTTTCAGTCCGCGACGCAAAAATGTTTGAAATTGAAAATGAAAGAGACCTTATCACCAATATTGCGGCAGAGGAGTTTAAAAGCAACCGTATAAGAACCTTCCTCGGCGAAAAGGAGCTTGATACCGCATTAAAAAATCTTTACCGTTCCGCCAAGGTCAGCATGGAGGAAAACGGAAGCAACACACTATTTCTTGCGCTTGGACTGCTGCGATGGTTTGAAAGCGATCTTTCCGAAAAGCCGAGATTTGCGCCCGTTGTGCTTATCCCGATCGACATCGTAAGAAACGCAAGAAATAAAGGCTACGTTATCAGAAGCCGTCAGGAAGAGCCCCAGATAAACATAACCCTGCTTGAGTATCTCCGCCAGGATCACGGAGTAAATATTACAGGACTCGATCCGCTGCCTCTTGACGAACACGGTATAGACCTGCCGCTTGTTTTTAACACTGTCCGTCAGGCTGTTATGGGAAAAGCGCGCTGGAATGTTGAAGAGTATGCGTTTATCGGATTGTTCTCGTTCAGCAGGTTCGTTATGTGGAGCGACCTTAGAAGCCGCTCCGATGAGATCAGGCAAAACAAAGTCGTATCAAGCCTTATAGAGGGTGCGATGACATGGACTCCCGAAGAAATAAATATAACCCCCGAAAATATAGACGCGGAATTTGATACCGCAAATACGGCAGTACCCATGAGCGCCGACTCGTCACAGCTTGCGGCGGTCGCTGCTGCGGGAATGGGACAAAGCTTTGTTCTCCACGGACCTCCCGGAACGGGAAAATCCCAGACCATAACCAATATGATAGCAAACGCTCTTTATAACGGCAAGACGGTTCTTTTTGCTGCGGAAAAAATGGCGGCGCTCAACGTTGTGCAGAAACGCCTTGAAAGTATCGGGCTCGGATCGTTCTGCCTTGAACTCCACTCAAATAAAACAAACAAATCTGCCGTACTCGGTAAATTAAACCAAACGCTTGAAGTCGGCAGGATAAAATTTCCCGAAGAATACGCCGCCGAAGCTGAAAAGCTCAACAAGCAGAAAAGCAGACTGAACGGTATAATTGCCGCTCTTCATAAAAAACAAAAAGCGGGAATTTCACCTTATGAAGCAATTTCAGAGTTTGAGAGAAATATTTCCGAGTACGGAAAAATAACCTTTGACAAGAATGCTCTTGCCGACCTGACAAAAGAAGATATTTCCGAAAGGAACGAGCTTATCGGTCAGTATAGGACGGCTATTTCCGAGACGGGTGTATTTTCGGATTTCCCTCTCAATGACATCGGAGTATCCGCATATTCCATGGAGCTGCGCGACGAGTTCAGAAAAAGCGCAGAGGCTCTTGCCCAAAAGGCAGTTTCCTGCAAAGGCTTCGCAGATAAACTTAAAAATGCTTTCGGGTACGGCGGGGCAATGGACAGAGCGGCAGCAGTGATGCTTAAAGATATTGAAGCGGCAATTCAGACAGACGGCGAGCTGCTGCCTGAATTGCTTGCGTCCGCACATTATGACGCGGTGGTCAAAAGGATAAATGAACTTCTTGAAACGGGCAGGGAATACAGCAAACTGCGGGCGCAGACGGAAGAAAAATTTGAAAGCTCCGTATTTGAGTACAATGCCGAGGACGCTAAAATGCGGCGCAGACAAGCCGAAAGCTCATGGTTTCTTCCCAAGGCTATGGGGCTGTCAAAGCTTGTAAAGGAGCTTAAGCTTTACGCGAAAGCTCCTGCCGAAATAACAAAGTCAAGCCTTGCGGATATTCACGAAATTCTTTGTACGATCGCCGAAAAGAAGAAAGCAATATGCGGCGTCCCGGCGGATATTGCAGCTATGTTTACCGGCATATTCGCCAATGAGAATACGGACTGGAATGCGCTTGCAGCTTCGGTGAACAAAACCGAAGCAGTCATGTCCGCAGTAAGGGAAAAGGGAATCCCCGCTTCCGATATCGCAGATAAGCTTAAAACTTTATCTTCGCCGCAGACTTTGGCGGACGCAGGCAGGGAGCTTTCGGAATTCTTTGCTTCACTTGAAGAATTTGAAAATAAATTTGCAGTCAGTACGTCTTATGCAAATAATTCTCCGGAATGGCTTGGTGAAACGACAAAAGCTTTTGAACGACGTGCGGCAAATTCGGACAGGCTGAAAGACGCAGCGTCATTCCAAAAGGCGGATACTGCGCTTAAAGC
Organism: uncultured Oscillospiraceae bacterium; assembly: GCA_910584715.1. Lineage (GTDB taxonomy): Bacteria > Bacillota > Clostridia > Oscillospirales > Ruminococcaceae > RGIG8773. The sequence continues at coordinate 55,072 of CAJUAN010000014.1, read as the reverse complement.
AAACGGTCTTGCCTGCGTCAGCGAAAGCTACCGAAGCGGAAAAATTACTGCGGAAAATATTGAGGCAGCCTATTCCTGCGGACTGAATTACGGCTTTGCGCTACTGATGATAGACGGTGACGAGCGTCTCAAGGATTTCAGCGGCAAAAACTATGATGAACTTATCGAACGTTTCGGGGAAACCATAGACAGATTTTCATTGCTTACCGTGCAGGAGCTTTCGGCGAGGCTGTCATCAAAAATACCTGCGTCCGGAACTGCAAGCGCGGCTACCTCCGAAATGGGAATATTAAAACGCGCGATAAAAAGCAACGGACGTATGATGTCACTAAGGAGCCTGTTTGACAAGATACCCACTCTTCTCAGAAAGCTTTGTCCCTGTATGCTTATGAGCCCTATTTCGGTGGCGCAATATATCGACCCGTCGTTCCCGAAATTTGACCTTGTAATTTTCGACGAAGCGTCGCAGCTTCCCACAAGCGAAGCCGCGGGAACTATAGCGAGAGGCGAAAACGTGATAATAGTTGGCGACCCCAAGCAGCTTCCTCCGACAAGCTTTTTCACCTCCAACCGAATCGACGAGGAAAACTGCGACAAGGAGGATCTTGAAAGCCTGCTTGACGACTGTCTTGCCATTTCAATGCCGCAGCGGTACCTTAAATGGCACTACCGTTCGCGCCACGAAAGTCTTATTACATACAGCAATATGAAATATTACGACAACAAGCTGCTTACTTTCCCGTCGGCAAACGACCTTGTTTCCGAGGTGAAGATAGTCCACCCGGAGGGCTTTTACGACAAGGGTAAAAGCAAACAGAACAAATCCGAGGCAAAAGCCGTTGTGGATGAAATAATCCGCCGCCTGAGCGATGAGACCCTCAGAAACAGCAGTATAGGCGTTGTAACATTCAGCTCCGTGCAGCAGAATCTCATTGATGATATGCTGTGTGAGGAATGGGCAAAGCACCCCGACCTTGAAGACTTTGACAGAAAATCCGACGAGCCTGTATTTATAAAAAATCTTGAAAATGTTCAGGGCGACGAACGCGATGTTATTCTTTTTTCCGTTGCTTACGGACCTGACGAAAGCGGAAAGATATCCATGAACTTCGGACCGCTTAACCGTGACGGCGGCTGGAGACGTCTTAATGTTGCGATATCAAGAGCAAGGAAATCCATGATAGTTTACTCTACGCTTCGCCCGGAACAGATTGACCTTTCAAGAACGCGTTCCGAGGGCGTTGCAGGCTTGAAAGGCTTCCTTGAATTTGCCGAAAAGGGAAAATTGCCTGTTGTCAGCGCAGCAAGTACAGCACAGGAAACGGAAAACACCGTTCCCGATCATCTTCCTGCCGAGATCGCCGACGCTGTTTCGGCAATGGGATATAAAGTCAGATGCAATATCGGCTGCTCGGAATTTAAGGTCGATATTGGAATTGTCGATCCCAAAAATGATAAAGAATATCTTCTCGGTATACTTCTTGACGGCAGGAACAACAGCCGCTGTTCCAATGCCCGTGACAGGTTCGTTTTGCAGCCGAGCGTGCTGAATGGACTTGGCTGGAATATTGTCCGCATATGGACTCTTGACTGGCTTGACGACAAGGAACGGGTACTCAGAAATATAAAAACGGCAATTGAAAGCATACCCGAAAAGAAAGAGGTAAAGCCGTCTGCAAAACCGCTTGCCTTTGCAAATATGCAGTTTGAAAAGGAGGAACCGTCAGCAGCTGCGGTCACGGCGGCAAAACCGTATGTAAACACCCCCGTTATTATCAGAGGAACTGCCGAAGCATTTTATCTGCCGCAGAATAAGATGGCTGTAAAAAAAGCGGCAGAAGAGATCCTTTCAGTCGAAGCGCCTATCAGCCGAAAGCAGCTTATGAAAAAAGTGCTGAATGAATGGTCCATAACCAGATCGGGGTCAAAGGTCGAGAGTATTTTTATCGATGCGGTAAACGGTATTTCTGCAAACAGAACCACAGACGGCGACAGAGTGTTTTACTGGAGGAAAGACCAAGACCCAAATAAATATGAAGGTTATCGCGTTGATGATGCCGAATCAGGCAAAAGAAGTATGGACGACATTGCGCCGCAGGAGGTCATAAACGCAGTGACCGAAGTGCTGCGCGAACAAATAAGTCTTTCCGAAACCGATCTCATAAGAGAAACAGCGAAAAAATTCGGATATTCCAGAATGGGCGGCGTTATTGAAAGCTCGGTCGAATATGCTGTAAGAATCGGAATTTCAAAAGGAAAACTTATCAAATCGGAAAACGGAAATATAGCGCTTTTGGAATAATGCAGAAAGTCCTATTTTTACAAACGGTTGATATTGCAGTATAAAAGCAGGCTTTTGTCAATGACGTAAGCCTGTTTTTATATTTCGTTGTATTTGCCATTATACCAATAATTTGAAAAACTTCTGCATCGTTATCACACTAATTTATTTAAAAATATATTGTTATGTACCTCCCTCAATTCTATTCAAAAACATTTTTAACCTTTCATCTTTACATTTTAATTCCACAGTGGTATAATAAATAATAGAATATATCACAGCGAAAGGGGACTTTAACAATGCTAAAGGATAACTCCCGCACAATAGCCATATACTCCCGCAAATCCAAATTCACGGGAAAAGGCGAAAGCATAGAAAACCAGATTGAGCTGTGCAGACAGTACATATCCTCCCGCTACAGCCGGGAGGAAGCAGCCGCGGCGATCGTCTATGAGGACGAAGGCTTCTCCGGCGGGAACACAGACAGACCCCGGTTCCGGCAGATGATGTCCGACGCGCGGGAGAAAAAGATATCCGCTGTGGTATGCTACCGCCTCGACCGCGTAAGCAGGAACATCAGCGATTTTTCGGGTCTTATCCGGGAGCTTGAACGTTTGGGCATTTCCTTTATCTCTATCCGCGAGGACTTCGACACCCGCTCGCCAATGGGACGGGCAATGATGTACATAGCCTCGGTTTTCTCCCAGCTTGAACGCGAGACCATTGCCGAACGCATACGGGACAATATGCACGAGCTTGCCAAAACAGGGCGCTGGCTCGGCGGAACTACTCCCACGGGGTACGCCTCGGAAAGCGTTTCCCATGTGACCGTGGACGGCAAATCCAAAAAAGCCTGCAAGCTTTCGCTTATTGAAACAGAGGCGGAAACCGTCAGGCTTATCTTTTCAAAATTTCTTGAAACAGGCTCTCTTACCCAGACGGACACTTTCCTGCTCCAAAACCGTATTACCACCAAAAACGGACGTGACTTTACCCGCTTTGCCATAAAAAATATCCTTACGAACCCCGTCTATATGATCGCGGATGAAGCCGCCTACAAGTATCTTTCCGAAAGCGGCGCGGAGCTTTTTTCCGACAAGTCCGATTTTGACGGCGTACACGGGATAATGGCGTACAACCGCACCGAGCAGAAACACGGCGAAGCCCACAAAATACGTCCCGAGGACGAATGGATAGTGGCTGTGGGAAAGCACCCGGGAATAATCAGCGGCTCCGACTGGATAAAGGTGCAAACCTGTCTTGACCAAAACCGCTCCAAAAGCTTCCGCAGGACTCGCAGCAACACCGCACTGCTGTCGGGACTGCTTCTCTGCGGCAGCTGCGGGGACTATATGCGTCCCAAGCTCACCAAGCGCACCAACAAGGACGGCGAGTTTGTCTACGCATATCTCTGCAATACAAAGGAAAGAAGCCGTTCCGAACGCTGTGCCATTCCCAACATCAGCGGAAATCTTCTTGACCGTATCGTCTGCACCGAACTCAAAAAGCTTTCCGAAGACGGTTCCGCTTTTGTAAAGTCGGTGGAAAAAGCGAAAAAGGATATTTTATCGGACAAGGGCGATTTTTCGGAGAACGTCGCGGAACTGAAAAAAAGCTTTTCCGAAAACGAAAAGGCGATAGAAAATCTTACAAAAGCCCTGTCGGAAAATTCCGAAAGCTCCGCGGCGGGATACATTATAAAAGAAATTGAAAACCTGCACAAGAAAAACGACGGACTAAGGTCGCAGATAGATGAACTGGAAAACATCAGAAAGCGGCAAATCCTCAACGGCGGGGAATTTGACGTTCTGAGGGATATGCTTTCAAGCTTTGCGGAGACAATGGATATTATGTCAACAGAGCAGAAAAGAGCGGCGATACGAGCCTGCGTGAGAAAGATCGTCTGGGACGGCGAAAACATTCATATATATCTTTACGGCTCGGACGACGGCGATACGGTAAATACTCTTGAAATTCCGCTGAGTGAGTATAGCAAATGAAATACTAATGCACTTTCGTTCCCTGAAAAAATCTGCGGGGGACGTCTACTTCGACGAGCCTATCGACACCGACAAGGAGGGAAACCAGCTTACCCTGATAGACATTATCGCCGAGGACGACGGCATTCTGGATAAAATCGACCTGAGCATAAAATCCGAGCAGCTTTACCGCTTTATAGGGGAGTGCCTTGACGAGCGGGAAATAACCGTCATAAAGCACCGCTACGGGCTTTACGGCTGTGCTCCGCGGACTCAGCGGGAGGTCGCCGACAGGCTTGGGATATCCCGTTCCTATGTGTCAAGAATAGAAAAAAAAGCATTGCAGACTCTAAAGAAAAAATACGACAAAACCTCGATCTTCAGCTCCTCCGGTTCCGCAAAAGGGAAAGAAAAGAGCGGTCTGAAATAATTTCCGGGACGGCGCTGATCGGTGATCGGCATAAGCCTGTCCGCGGATTATCCGGGAGGTGGCAGAAATGAAGCTTTCCGTCCCGCCGTACTGTGTGCGCCGGGACGGTTTTTAATCGTGAATTAGGATAACAGTTCATATAAACGGAATTAAGCCGGTTTCCGAAGAACCGGCTTTTCCTTTTTGTCCGTAAGCGTCCGCTTATTCGGACCTGAGCGTTCTGCAAGCTTGCTTACTTAGCAAATGCCGCAGCCGTTGTTGTTATTGTTGCCGCAGTTGCATCCGCAGTCGCAGTCGCTGTTGTTGTGATTGCAGCAGCAGAACCAGAGAACGAGAAGGATAATGATGATCCAGCAGCAGTTGTTGCCATTGCCAAAAATTCCACAGTTCATAAAGATACGCTCCTTAAATAATGTATTCTGAAAGCGGCGGCGCGGCGTTTTGCCGTACCGTTCGGCTTTTCATAGTTCATTCTATGCCGCGGCGAAATTTTGGTTACAGAAAATGAAACGGAAATTTTTCCAGTTTGCGACAAATAATTTTACCGTACCGTGCAATAATAAGTGACAGAGACAGTATTTGCGGGACTGAGGCATACCGCCTGCCGCTTCCTGACTCTTACAGCGATTTTGCTTGAATTTGTACATTTTATTCGCGGAACCGCCGTAAACTCCAATCTCTGAAAGGGAAGGTCAGATAAAGCTTATGTATAATCTGGAAAGCTTTACAAAAAAAGCCAACATCGTTATCAACAAGGCATATATACAGGCAGGGCGGCTGGGACACATCTATATGGGCAGCGAGCATCTTCTTTTGTCGCTTGTGAGCGAACCGAACTGCACTGCTTCGGGGATATTCAAAATGTGCGGTATAAAGGAGGAGCTTATCCTCGGCAGAATAACCGCTCTTGTGGGCAGAGGAGAACCCTGTCTTGTTGACCGGGAAGCCGCCACTCCGTCAGTAAAACGCATTATAGAAAGAGCGTTTATTTTGGCTTCCGAAAGCGGAGCCAGACTTGCGGGAACAGAGCATCTCCTGCTTTCGCTGCTCCGGGAGGAACAGTGCACAGCCGTAACGATCATAGAAGAAATAGGCGGCAGCCTTTCGGGACTTTCCAAGGCCTGCTCCGTATCGGCGGCAAACGACATATCCGGCGGAAATCTCAAAACCCCCACTCTTTTAAAGTACGGCAAGGACCTTACCAAAGCAGCCCGGGAGAAAAAGTTCGACCCTGTTTTCTGCCGCGAAAAAGAAATAGAACGTGTCATACAGGTGCTTTCCCGCAGGACGAAAAACAATCCCTGCCTTGTTGGTGAAGCGGGCGTAGGCAAGACCGCCATAGCCGAGGGGATCGCCGTTATGCTTGCGGAGGGACGTGTTCCCGAAGCCATTCGCGGGAAACAGCTTTTTTCCCTCAGTCTTACCTCCATGCTTGCAGGGGCGAAATATCGAGGAGATTTTGAGGAGCGCATAAAGCAGTGCCTTGACGAGGTAGCCGCAAACGGCAGGATAATACTTTTTATAGACGAGCTCCACACTGTGGTGGGCGCGGGAGCCGCGGAGGGCGCGATCGACGCGGCGAATATCCTCAAGCCTCAGCTTGCCCGCGGAGAGATACAGATAATAGGCGCGACCACCCTTGAGGAGTACCGCAAGTTCATTGAAAAGGACAGCGCCCTCGAACGCCGCTTCCAGCAGGTGTTGATACGGGAGCCCAGCGAAGAGGAAGCGCTGAGCATTATCGGCGGGCTCAAACGCTGCTACGAGGATTTCCACGGCGTTACCATTACGGACAGCGCGGTAAAGGCGGCGGTTTCCATGTCGGTAAGGTACCTTCCCGACAGGTTCCTGCCCGACAAGGCCATAGACCTTATAGACGAGGCCTCGTCGCGGGCGAAGATGAAATGCGCCGAATCGCCGAGGACCCTCAGCGAGCTTGCGGAAAATCTCAAAAGAATGCTTGAAAGGCAAACGGAGACCTGCGCAGGGTTAAGCTGTAACAGCAACAGCGGCGACAGCGTAAAGCGTGGCAGCACAAGCTGGTACAGCGACAGCGAAGCTCCCGCAATAGAAGTCACGGAAGAAAGCATTGCGGAGGTGGTCTCCCTCGCCACAGGGGTACCGGTGACAAGGCTTACCGCCGACGAAAGCAAGCGGCTTTTGGAGCTTGAAAGCGAACTGAAAAAGCGGGTCATCGGTCAGGACGAAGCTGTGGAAGCGGTTGCGGACGCTATCCGCAGAAGCCGCGCTGGACTTAAAGACCCCTCCCGTCCCATGGGCTGCTTCCTCTTTACAGGGCCCTCCGGGGCGGGCAAGACCGAGCTTTCAAAGGCTCTTGCGGAATGTCTTTTCGGTACGGAGAATTCCATTATCAGATTTGATATGTCCGAGTATATGGAAAAGCACAGCGTCAGCAAGCTGATAGGCGCGCCTCCGGGCTATATGGGCTGCGAGGACGGCGGACAGCTTACCGAAAAAGTTCGGAAAAAGCCTTACAGCGTCATACTTTTTGACGAGATCGAAAAGGCGCACAGCGATGTAAGCAATATCCTGCTCCAGATAATGGAGGACGGTATCCTCACCGACAGCAAGGGCAGGCGGGTCAGCTTCAGAAGCACTGTTGTTATACTCACCTCAAACGTGGGCGCGGAGCTTTTGGGGGACAAAAAATCCGTAGGCTTCTCACACTCTGGGGACGACTCCGACTCCGTAAAGTCCGACGTGCTTAAAGCCCTGCGTGAACGCTTCCGTCCCGAGCTTATAGGCAGATTGGACGAGATAATCGTGTTCAAGAAGCTGGGTTCTCCCGAGCTTGGACAGATAGCACGAAAAATGCTGGCGGGACTTTGCAGACGAGCCGAGGCAATGGAGATATCCGTGGAATTCAGCGACGGCGCAATAGAGGCGCTTACAGCGGACGGTCTTGACAAAACCGGAGCAAGAAAGCTGAGGCGCAAAATAACCTCAACCGTGGAAAGTATGCTGTCCAAAAATATTCTGGACGGTACCGTCAAAAAGGGGGACAAAGCGGTGGTAATGGCCGACGGGAACAGGATATATCTGAAAGTTTCCCAGATGCAGTAAATGCGGTATGCAAAAATGCGGTTTTTCTGAAAAATTACAGCATCGGTATTGACAAAACTATACTGATATGGTATACTTTAACTGTACAGAAAAAACTTGACAAACTAAAATCAAATGATATAATTATAATATCATAATTTTTAAGGAGGACGATCATTATGAAGAAGTTTGTTTGTTCGGTTTGCGGTTATGTCTACGAGGGAGAAAGCCTCCCCGCGGATTTCAAATGTCCCCAGTGCAAGGCTCCCGCCTCTAAGTTCAACGAGGCAATGGCGGACAAGCTCAACTGGGCTTGCCAGCACGTTGTAGGTCTCGGCAAGGAGGGCGCTGACGAGGAGATACTCGAGGGTCTCAACCAGAACTTTATGGGCGAGTGCACCGAGGTAGGCATGTATCTTGCAATGGCAAGAGTTGCTCACCGCGAGGGTTATCCCGAGATCGGAATGTACTACGAGAAAGCCGCCTATGAGGAAGCGGAGCACGCCGCTAAGTTTGCAGAGCTTCTGGGCGACGTTGTTACACCGTCCACAAAGAAGAATCTTGAGATGCGCGTTATGGCTGAAAACGGCGCCTGCGAGGGCAAGATGAAGCTGGCTGCAAAGGCTAAGCAGATGAACCTTGACGCTATCCACGACACCGTTCACGAAATGGCTAAGGACGAAGCCCGTCACGGCTGCGCATTTGAGGGACTGCTCAAGAGATACTTTGGTTAATTTACGAACAGTATAATTATAACAAAATGGTACGCGCTGTAATTGCGCGTACCATTTTGTTTTTGTTATTTTTTATTTTCCGCAGATATAAAACCACTGACAATCCCCGCAAATCCGGGACAGCTTCCCTGCCGCGATTATCCTTTCTCGGGCTGACCGTTTCAGCTCAGACCATAAAGACGTATTACCCTCGCAAACGCCCAGCAGTTCCAATACCGAAAGGTCGTAACGGCACACCTTTTCCCGCGAATCACATATGCCTCCCTTATTATGGGGACAGCCGCGGCAAATAATGTCCGCTTCTGCTGTAAGAGTCACTTCAGGGTCGTCAGCATTCATCATTGAAATCACTTCGGACATATTCGCCGAAAACTCGTCGCTGTAACCGTACCCCTTGAAAAATTCCGTGCATAGCAGGTGGTGCGGACGGAGCGGAAAAGATTTATGCGGGCTGTCTTTTTGTATTGACATACTTTGAGACCCTCCCCGCCACAAAGATCGCAAGGGCGGCTTTGACCGCGTCGGGAACAATAAACGGCAGCACGCACCACTTCAACGCCGTGAAAAAGTCCACCGCTTCGGTATTTTTTGTATAGACCCACATAAACCAAAACGTTCCGAAAGCGTAGAGCACAAAAAGCCCCGCAGCCATTGAAGCTATGATCACAGGAAGCCCTTTACCGAAAAATTTTTCGGCAGCCCAATAAATAAGAGCCATGGGAACAAAGCCGATTATGTACCCCCCCGTCGCCCCGAGGACTATCCCGAAGCCTCCCGAAAATTCGGCAAAAACGGGTATGCCTATCGTTCCAAGTATAACATACAGCAGGATAGAGACAGTCCCCCGCTTTCCGCCAAGAATACCGAGAGTACAGAAGATCGCAAAGGTCTGCATGGTAAACGGCACTGTCATTGGCACGCTTATCTGGGAACATACGGCAATTATTGCTGTGAATAACGCGCATAAAGTCATGTCGCGCACGGTAAAGTTTTTCATAGTATCATCCCTATCAAAATAAAAATTCCGGAAGCGAAACCTTTGCCTCCGGAAAATATTATACCACATATTTTTATAATTGTCAACAATTATTTTTATATCGGTTGACAATTATAAAAATAAAAACCGGATACCGCCTAAATACGGTATCCGGTTTGCTTTTATTATTTTGCGGCTTTTGCAGCAGTCCTGCCGCGCTTTGCCATAAGCTTCAGGAAAGGCGGCGACAGCTTTTTAAGCCGTGGGATAACCGTTTCCAGCAGACCGCAGTATTTGTCCACAAGGACTATTACAAGTGTCTCGCGGTACTTGGGAAGAGCGGTGATATTGAGGGGAAACATATGCTTCTCGATCATATCGCTTTCCAGATCGGAAACGTAAAAATTCTCCCTTACGTTTTTCAGAGCGGTTTTCGCATGGGTGAAGCCGTGGAGACGTTCCCCCTTGCTGCGCCTGTAAGTATGCCAGTCGTACAGAAACAGATCGTGGAGCAGTCCCGCCCTTGCGCCCGCGCGCTCGTTAAGCGAGAAAAATCTGCACACCTTATAATTATAGTATGAAACGTTCAGGCAATGCTGGAAACAAGTAGTGTCTCCGTGGTGGGTGTATTCCATCATCTGCCGAACGGTCTTGCTTTCAAGCAGGTCTGCCACAAGGTAGTGGTAGTCGGAGGCTTCTCCGTCGCTCAGATCCACCTTTGAACCGATAGCGTTAAGCATTTTTTGCCGATCAACTCCTTTTTGTCCTTTTCGGGACATTCGTTATATTCATTATACAACACCGTTACATCATTTGCAATAAGCTTATAAAATTTAGCGTACAAATTCCACAGATTTTTTTGTGCACCTTGACGGTTAAAATATACTTAAAGTTAATTTTTAAAACTAATTTTCTTTAGGTAATGTGACTGTAGTCAAATTGCATAAAATCTCACCTGAAATTTCATTGTTAATTTTCGGGACAAATTCTCTCAGTTCTTGCAATTTGGTCGGCGTTGGTGTATAATATCATTACAGTGGTGAAAAGTCACTGGTTTGAGGTGAAAAGTGGTGAATTTTCCACCCAACTTTCCACACACGGTGGAAAACCTCTTCCGAACAGCGGGAAAGTTCCCGCATATTTCAGTCTATGACTTAAAGCAAAGGGCGGTGATAAAGCATGGCGGGCAATTCCTTAATGGGCACTTACGAGCATACTATGGACGCAAAGGGAAGAATGGCGTTCCCCACAAAGCTCCGCGAGCGCCTCGGCGTCAGCTTTATCGTAACTATCGGTCTGGACGGCTGCCTGTATGTATATTCCGCGGAGGATTGGGATATATTTACAGAGAAGCTCCGCACCCTTACCGGTACCAAAGCCAAAGCCGCCAAAATGATAATCATAAACGCCTGCACCGTGGAACCCGACAAGCAGGGACGTATCCTTATCCCGCAGAATCTCCGCGACTATGCGGGGCTCGACCACGATATAACAGTACTCGGCGTTATAGACCGCGCCGAGATATGGGACACCTCCCGCTTCAAGGAGTTCAGCTCCGAGATAACCGGCGAAATGCTCTCGGACGCTTTGTCCGACATTTCGTTCTGATAACAATGTTAAAGGATAATTATGGACAGTAACTTTTACCACCTGCCGGTACTTCTTGAGGAGGTACTGACAGGACTTGATATAAAGCCCAAGGGCGTTTACATTGACGGCACCTGCGGCGGTGCGGGTCATTCCCGGGAGATAGCTAAAAGGCTGTCGGGAGGAACGCTGCTCGGCATCGACAGGGATCCCGACGCGGTTCGCGCCGCTTCGGAAAGACTTGCTCCCTACGGTTTCAGGGTGGCGAGAGGAAACTATTCCGATATAAGGTATATCGCCCGTGAAAACGGCATAGAAGCCGCCGACGGCATACTTCTGGATCTGGGAGTATCCTCCCACCAGCTTGATACCGAAGAAAGAGGCTTTTCGTACCACGGAAACGCTCCTTTGGATATGAGAATGTCCCAGGAGGGACAGACCGCCGCCGATCTGGTGAATACCCTTGCGGAAAGCGAGCTTGCAAGGATACTGTTCGAATACGGCGAAGAAAAGTTCAGCCGCCGAATTGCGGGAGAAATAGTCAGGCGGCGCGCCGAAAAGCTCATCGAGACTACGGGAGAGCTGGCGGAGATCGTCGGGGCTTCGGTACCCGCAAAGTTCAAAAGAGACAAAAACCCCTGCCGAAAGACCTTTCAGGCGCTCAGGATAGCGGTAAACTGCGAGTTCGAGCACCTTGACAGGGGCCTTGACGAAGCTTTTGAGCTTCTTAAGCCGGGAGGAAGACTGTGCGTTATAACCTTTCATTCCATTGAGGACAGGATAGTCAAGCAAAGATTCGCGTCATTCTGCAAAGGCTGCATATGCCCGCCGGATTTTCCCCAGTGCGTCTGCGGAAAAACTCCGAGGGGACGGCTCGTTAACCGCAAGCCCGCCGAGGCTTCTCCCGAGGAGCAGGAGAAAAACCCCAGAAGCAGGAGCGCAAAGCTCAGAGTTATAGAAAAGCTTTAAATTTCCCGAAACGTTTTTGTATCGGATACAAAAAGAAAAAGATGTGTAAGACAAGGACGGACAAAAGAAAGGAATAAAAATGAGTAAAAATAATCTTGCCTACGATCTCACCAAATATGAGGACGTAGCTCCCGAAAAGGCGCCCAAAATACGCGTCCGCAGGCAGAAAGCGGAGAACGTTGGGTCCGCTCCGAAGATGATCGCCTTTACGGCGGCGGCGGGACTTATTCTCGGCGCGGTCATTTACGGAAAGGTGGAAAACGCCGCCATTCACGCCGAGATAACAAATCAGACCAAGGCTGTGGAAATGCTTGCCAGCGAGAACGTGAGAATGCAGTCCGAAATAGAGGAAAAGACTGCGCTGAAATCCGTTGAGAGCTATGTGGAGAATATCCTCGGAATGCAGAAGCTGGACAAGTCTCAGATAGAATATGTGAGCATATCAAACGGCAGCGTTGCGGATATTCCCGAAGGGGAGGATAATGTTTTCCTGAAAATAAAGAACGCATTCGGTGATTTTCTGGAATATATCCGCGGCTGACGAAATAGTATATTTTAGGGCGGCACCGTTCTGAAAGCGGCACGCCCTATTTTGAACGTGATAACATCGGATAATCGGGGGAAACTTTTCCGAAAGGAGCGGACGTTTTGTCTTATCAGCCTACAAATAAAATGAGATTCAAGCTTAATCTGGTCGTACTGCCGCTTTTTCTGGCGTTTACAGGCTGGATACTGGTAAGCTTGTTCGAGACCTCCATAACCGATAATCTGAAATATCAGACTCTTGCCAACGACACCCAGTTCAAGAGCAAAACGGTCAAGGCAAACCGCGGCAGTATTTACGATGCAAACGGAAAAATTCTTGCCCAGTCGGCTACGGTGTACTCCATATGCGTTGACCCTATCGTGCTCAGCGATCAGCAGAAAAAGGAAAAAAAAGCGGAGGAGGACGGCAGCGCCTCCGAAAAGCTTGAATCGGAGCGTATGATAGACGCGGCTGCGACCATACTCAGCGAGGAGCTGGGCGGCGACGTTACCTACGATTACGTTGTGAAAAAGCTTACGGAAAGAACCGACACCCACTGGTCGCTTATAGCCAAGTCCGTGGAAAAGCCGGTACACGACAAGATATTTGCCCGGGCAAGCGAGGAAAAGCTGGGCAACCTTATTTTCCATGAGCTTGACACCAAGCGGTACTATCCCCAGGGAGAGCTTGCCGCGGCGGTAATAGGCTTTACGAACTATGACGGAGACGGCATTTACGGTGTTGAATCCAAATACAACGATTACCTGAAGGGCGTGGACGGAAAGGTTATTTCCGCCGTGGACGCTTTCCAAAACGAAATGCCCTACAAGAACGACAAGATATACGACGCGCAGGACGGAAATTCCCTGTACTTAACGCTGGACATGACCTTGCAGTACTACGCGGAAAAATACCTTGAGCAGCAGGTGGAGGCTCACGACGTTCAGAACCGCGCCTGCGCCATAATCATGGAAGCTAAAACCGGAGCGGTCAAGGCAATGGCAAGTACCCCCGGCTTCGACCTGAACGACAGGAATTCCCTCTATAATCCCGCGGATACGGCGAAGCTTTCGGGCGTCGTCGATGAGGACGAGTACAACGAGCTTTACGTAACACTCCGTGAGCAGCAGTGGAAGAACAAGGCTATCACCGAGCTGTACTTCCCCGGCTCCGTATTCAAGGTAGTAACGGGTTCGGCGGCTCTGGAAGAAAAAGCCATAAGCCTTAACTCCACATTTAACTGCGGACAGGTAATAACCGTCGCGGACACCGATATCCACTGCTGGGCGAATTATTCCCACGGTTCGCAGGACTTCACCACGGCTATGACAAACTCCTGCAACCCTGCCTTTATCCAGATAGGACAGCTTCTGGGCAAGGATAAATTTTTCGACTACTTCAAGGCATACGGCTTCACCGAGCCTACGGGCATAGACCTGCCCGGCGAGGCGAACAGCATTTACGTCAACACCAGCGAGAAAGGTCCCGTTGAGCTTGCGTCCTGTTCTTTCGGACAGACCAACAAGGTGACCCCGCTCCAGATGATAACAGCGTACGCCGCGGTCGTTAACGGAGGGTACCTCGTTACCCCCTATGTGGTAAGCAAGATAGTCGACCATAACGGAAACGTCATAAAGACCACAGAGCCGTCCATAAAGAGACAGGTCATCTCCGAGGAGACCTCCGCGGAAATGCGGCAGGTACTGGAAAGCGTTGTAAACAGAAAGGACGGTTCAAACGCCTACATCAAGGGCTACGCTATCGGAGGAAAATCCGGTACGTCCCAAAAGATCGACAAGAGCCGCGAAACGGGAAACGACGATCTGTACGTTTCCTCATACTGCGCTTTCGCTCCTGCCGATGACCCGGAGATAATCATGCTTGTTATGGTAGACGAGCCTACGGCAAAGGACGCTAACGGTTCGCTTATGTACTACGGAAGCATCGTTGCCGTGCCTGCTGTGGTAAACGTTCTGAAAGAGGCTCTGCCCTATATGGGATACTATCCCGAATACACCGAGGAGGAACTTAAAGCTCTGGGAGTTACTCTTCCCGCGGTCGAGGGTCAGGCGGTAAGCATCGCCAAGGAGACTCTTGAAGCTCTCAGCCTGTCGGTAACGGTTGTGGGCAGCGGAGAAACCGTTGTGGCGCAGGTACCCGCGAGGGCAAGCTCCATACCGCGAAACGGCAGGGTGGTGCTCTATACCGAGGAAAACTATGAGACGGAATATACCACAGTCCCCAACATAATCGGCTACGGACTGTCCGACGTAAACTCCATACTTACCAACGCCGATCTTAACTTCAAGGTAGGAGACGGAGCCGCCAACCATTCGGGAGCAATAGCCTACAGCCAGAACTACGCCGAGGGAAACGTCGTTCCCAAGGGTACGATAATAGAAGTTATATTTGTTATAAAGGACGAGGGATAGCGCGCTGTTCCTGTACCGATAAGGATACATACGGAAAGAGGATGATTTGAATGAGACTTGACGAGCTTATTGACGAAGCGAGAAAAGCTATGCCTGCGGCTGTAACCGTTTCAGACAAGCGGGCGGCGGTTGAGGGAATTACCGACAGTACCGAAGAGGTTGCCGCCGGATATATTTTCGTATGTATCAAAGGAGCGCGTTTTGACGGTCACGACTTTGCCGACGAGGCTCTTGAAAAGGGCGCGCTGTGCGTTGTAGCCGAGTACGACCTGGGACTTGACAATCAAATAGTTGTCTCCGATACCCGCGAATTTTACGGACATCTCTGCGCGGTATGGTTCAACCACCCGGAGCGCAGAATGAAGCTTATCGGCGTTACGGGAACAAACGGAAAGACCACTCTCGCCACCATGATAAAGGAAGTTCTGGCTGCAAAGGGACACCGTGTGGGCTTTATCGGCACAACGGGCTGTCTGATAAACGGAAAGCCCGTCCAGACCGACGGTTCGACTCCCACAACGCCCCGTGTGTTCGAGCTCTATAAGCTTTGGTATGACATGGCGAAAAGCGGCTGTGACTGCGTGGTAATGGAGGTATCCTCCTTTGCCCTTGCCCAGAACAGGATAGGTCCCGCAAAGTTCAGGATTGCGGTCTTTACCAATCTTTCCAGGGATCATCTTGATTATCACGGCGATATGGAGAGCTACTACGAGGCGAAGAAAAAACTTTTCACCGAGCACTGCGAAACAGCCGTTATCAATATCGACGACCGCTACGGTATGCGCCTCTGGCAAGAGCTTGCAAACAGCGGCGTTGAAAGAATATCCTGCTCCGTAAGCGGTCAGGCTGCCGACCTTAAAGGCGACAAGATAAAGTTTGAGGGCGGCATTACCCGCTTCTGGGTAAGCGCGTCCAATAAAAACTATCCCTTTGCTCTGCCTATGATGGGACTCTACAACGTCCTGAACGCGGTAGAGGCTATAGCTGTCTGCATAAAGCTCAGCCTGCCCATAAACGCCATAGCCGCCGCAATGGGAGGCTTCCCCGGGGTAAAGGGAAGATGCGAGTTTATCCCTACGGGCAGGGATTTTATGGTCATCTGCGACTACGCCCATTCCCCCGACGCGCTGGAAAATATGCTCCCCAATATCAAGGAAAACTGTTCGGGACGTCTCATATGCCTGTTCGGCTGCGGTGGGGACAGGGACAAAACAAAGCGTCCGCTTATGGCGCAGGCTGCGGAAAAGTACGCCGATATGCTCATAGTCACCTCGGACAATCCGCGGAACGAAGACCCCGAAGCAATTATAGACGATATCGTTGCGGGACTTGAACACACCAAGCCCTATATGAGGATAACCGACCGCAAAGCTGCTATCCGCAGGGCGATAACCATTGCGGAAAAGGACGACATAATCGTTCTTGCGGGCAAGGGTCACGAGGATTACCAGATCTTAAAGGACGACGTTCATATACGGTTCGACGAGCGTGAGATCGTCAAGGAAATAATGCAGAGCTACGTCCGCAGAAGATACGACCCCGAAATGTACGACATGGTGACCATTAACGAGATAATGGACATCACCGGCGGAAAGCCCTTCTCCGTAAGGAATTTTGAAAGGCGCGTGCCTATGTGCTGGTTCTTCTCCGACACCCGGGACGTTATCCAGGGCGGCGTTTTCGTAGCTCTTAAAGGCGAACGCTTCGACGGTCACGACTTTGCACGTCAGGCTGTAGACAAAGGTGCGGTGCTGGCGATTACCGAGCGTACTATTGCAAACGTCCCCAGTATCGTGGTAAAAAGCTGCCGCAAGGCTCTGCTCGACCTTGCAAGGCACTACAGAATGCAGTTCGACCCCGTTGTGGTGGGCGTTACCGGAAGCGTGGGAAAGACCTCTACCAAAGACATGATCGCTCTTGCCCTGTCCTGCAAGCACAGCGTTTACAAAACGGAGGGAAACCACAACAACGAGATAGGTCTGCCCTTTACAATATTCAAGCTGAACAGAAGCTGTTCGGCGGCGGTTTTGGAAATGGGTATGTCCGACTTCGGAGAGATAGAAAAGCTTTCGAGAGCCTCAAAGCCCAATATCTGCGTTATAACCAATATCGGATATTCCCACATGGAAAACCTGGGCTCCCAGGAGGGCATACTGGACGCTAAGCTTGAAATACTTAAAGGCGCGGACAGAAAAGCTCCGCTGATAGTAAACGGTGACGACCGCCTGCTTTTCCCTCTCAAAGAGGAGTACGACGGCTATCGTCAGGTTATCACCTACGGAATCGACAACGAAAAGGTCGATTACAGAGCCATGGAAATATGCACATATCCTGACAGAATGTACTTCAATGTCAGACATGACGGAGAGATAATATGCGACGTAGCACTGTTCTGTCCGGGACGGCACCATATCTATAACGCCCTTGCGGCAATATGTACCGCAATAAACGCGGGCTGCGACCCTGTTGCCGCCGCAGAAATGCTCAGCGGCTTCCAGCCCGATTCACTGAGGCAGCACGTCCAGAAGCGTGGCGAGCAAATGATAATCGCGGACTGCTACAACGCCTCACCAGATTCGGTAAAGGCGGCTGTAGACGTGCTCTGCGAAATGAAGCCCAAGGAGGGCGGCAGACGGGTCGCGGTACTGGGAGATATGCTCGAACTGGGCGAAAGCTCCGAGGAGCTTCACAGACAGATCGGCGAGTACGTTGTCAGCAAGGGCGTGGACTTAATGGTCTGCTACGGCAAAAACGCCGCGGCCATTGCCGCAAGAGCCGACGAGCTGGGAATGCACGCGGGCCACTCCGAAGACCCGAAAACGGTGCTGAACTTTATGAAATACAAGCTCAAGCCAAACGATATCGTGCTCTTTAAAGCGAGCCGCGGTATGCACATGGAGGAGCTTATCGAGGAATTCTATAAGGATTGTTAATTGCTCAAAGTATACTAAGCGCAAAATATTACAGATAGAATAAATTTTGGTTATGGTGGTGCGTTAAATGCCGTTCTGGGTAAACACGGTGGTTGCGCTGATAGCCTTCGGCGTATCGGCGGCAGCGGGAATTTTTCTCATTCCGCTGCTTAAAAAGCTGCATTTCGGTCAGACTATATACGAGAAAGGCCCCGCGTGGCACAAGAGCAAACAGGGTACCCCAATGATGGGCGGTTTCATGTTCATTATCGGTACTTTAGTCGC
Source organism: uncultured Oscillospiraceae bacterium (assembly GCA_910584715.1). Classification (GTDB taxonomy): domain Bacteria; phylum Bacillota; class Clostridia; order Oscillospirales; family Ruminococcaceae; genus RGIG8773. The sequence goes on along the minus strand of CAJUAN010000014.1, from coordinate 36,898 downwards.
TGCTGCGGCAGGATACGCGATATTCCGCTTCAGGCAGAACGGCGGTACGGCGGTACCCGACAACACGGGGCTTTACCGTCTTCTTGCGGGACTTGCCTTTGCGCTCCTGAACGGCTGCATAGGCTTCACGGACGACTATATAAAAGCTGTTAAGAAGCAGAATTTAGGTCTTAAAGCAAAGCAGAAAATGGTCATGCAGTTTATAGTAAGCGCGGCGTTCCTGTACGCGCTCTGGCTGCTTGGAGACCGCTCAACCGCAATCGCATTTCCCTTTTTCGGCGACGTGGATTTCGGTATCTTCTACTACCCCATAATGGTGCTGTACCTGATATTCCTCACCAACGCGGTGAACCTTACCGACGGCGTGGACGGTCTCTGCGGCTCCGTAACTGTAATAGTCGGGCTTTCCTTTGTAATGCTCTGCGCGGCAATGGGCGAGTGGGAGTACTCCATATTCGCCATGGCTCTTGCGGGAGCCTGCCTTGGCTTTCTTGTCTGGAACCTGCACCCCGCAAAGGTCTTTATGGGAGACACGGGCTCAATGTTCCTCGGGGGAGCGGTCTGCGCTATGGGCTTTGCCATGCACAAGCACCTGCTGCTTGCGCTGATAGCGATCGTCTATGTACTGGACGCGCTTTCGGTGGTGATCCAGGTAACCTACTTCAAGCTGACAAAGGGCAAAAGGCTTTTCAAGATGTCCCCCATACATCACCACTTCGAGCTTTGCGGCTGGTCTGAGTATAAAATAGTTATAACCTTTTCGGCCGCCGCTCTTATCGCGGGTATAGCGGCAAATTTGATCTATAATCTCATATAATCTAAACGCTTACAAAATTATCCCAAAGGAGGCATACCGGTGCAGAATGCGTCAAGCGCCGTTCCGAACGGCAAAAGAAGAAGCGCGCCAAACGGAAACGGCGCGCGGAAAAAAAGAATAACCTCCGGCGGAACCTCTGCGGGGTACCGGGAAAAAATAGCGACCGGACCTATAGATTATCCATTCCTGCTCATCGTAATGATACTGCTGGTAATGGGCATCATCATGATGTTCTCGGCGGGCTACGCCTGGGCAATAAAGGAGGAGGGCGGAGACGGCACCGCATACGTCCGCAGCCAGCTTGGAATGGCTGGCATAGGTCTGGTGGGAATGTTTTTCGCGTCCTTTTTCGATTACCACTGGTTCAGAAAGCCCATAATCGCTTACGGCTTTTACGGAATGTGCGTTGTACTGCTGGTTCTGTGCCTTGTGGGTCCCTTTACCCATCCGCAGGGCGGCTCTTACCGCTGGGTATATTTCGGTATTCCTAAAGTACCGGCCTTTCAGCCTTCGGAGCTCACAAAGCTTGCGATAATAATGCTTTTTTCATACCTGATATCGGTAAACTATTCCAAAATGAAGTATTTCAAATACGGTATAGTGCCGTTTCTGGTATTTCTCGGTATTGTAGCCGGACTGATGATGATGGAGACCCACCTTTCGGGTACCCTTATAATTTGCGCTATCGGGATCATAATGATGTTTGTCGGCGGTTCGCGTGTAAAACACTTGCTTGTGCTTGGAGTTATCGGCATTGCAGCTATGGCAGTAATACTGTTTTTGCTTGTAGAGGTAAAGGGAATAGGCTATTTTGAAAAGCGTATCCTGTCATGGACTGACCCCTTCGGAGCGGAAGCCTCCGACGCCACATGGCAGACGAAAAACAGTCTTATCGCAATAGGCTCGGGGGGGCTTTTCGGTCTGGGACTGGGCAATTCCCGCCAGAAATTTCTTTATCTTCCCGAAGCCAAAAACGACTTTGTTTTCGCCGTAGTCTGCGAGGAGCTTGGCTTTGTGGGCGCGCTTATGGTAATAATCCTGTTCCTGCTCTTTATCTGCCGCGGAATGTATATCGCCTCGAAGGCTCCCGATAAATACGGCATGATGCTTGCGGTGGGACTTACCGTCCAGATAGGCTTACAGGCTCTGTTGAATATCGCCGTTGTAACCAATACCATACCCAACACCGGAGTTTCCCTGCCGTTTTTCAGCTACGGCGGAACGGCTCTTATCATGCAGCTTGTGCAGATGGGTATCATACTGAATATTTCAAGACAATCAATAATCGAAACGTAGGGGCATTAACAGGCAAGCTCCCGTCTGTTGGGACATACGTTGTTTTAAGGCAGGAGCAAGCCCTTACTCTACAGAATATCTGAAAGGAAAAAAATTATGCTAAAGGTACTTATGGCGGGAGGCGGCACAGGGGGACATATCAATCCCGCTCTTGCCATTGCCTCGATAATCCGCGAACGCCGTCCCGACGCTGAGTTTCTGTTCGCGGGTACTCCGAACGGCATGGAGGCAAGGCTCATACCCAAGGCGGGGTACGATTTCGCCCCAATCAAAATAAGCGGCTTTCAGCGGAAGATAACCCCCAAGAACCTTGTGCGGAACGCCCGGGCTGCGGCTTACCTGACCGCCTCGGGACACCGCTCAAAACAGATAATCGACGGTTTCAAGCCCGATATCGTTATCGGTACCGGAGGATATGTCAGCTACCCCATTCTGGCAAAAGCCGTGCAGATGGGCATACCTGCGGCGATACATGAGCAAAACGCTTTCCCCGGGATAACCAACCGTCTGCTTTCAAAAAAAGTGGATGAGATAATGCTCACCGTGGAGGAGGCTGCAGCTCATCTTGACGCCTGCGCTCAATATACCGTGACCGGACTCCCGGTAAGAGCGGGCTTTTCCGCGGGGGCGATAAGCCGCGCGGAGGCTAAGGAAAAGCTTGGTCTTGACGGAAGCCTATGTATAGTCAGCTTCGGCGGAAGTCTGGGCGCGGGCGCTATAAACAACGGCGCGGCGGCTCTCCTGAAATGGGAAAAGGAGGAAAACGTCCCCGTGAACCATATCCACGGCTTCGGCAAAATGGGTCACGAAACCTTTCTGCCCAAGCTGAGGGAACTGGGTATAGACTACGAAAACGACAAAAGACTTATCATAAAGGAATACTTTGACAATATGGACGTGTGCACGGCGGCCGCCGACCTCATCATCTGCCGCAGCGGAGCCTCCACTATCTCGGAGCTTCAGGCAATGGGCAGAGCGTCGGTTCTGATACCGTCACCAAACGTTACCGCCAATCACCAGTACCATAACGCAATGGTTCTCGGACGGGCGGGAGCGGCTGTGGTCATCGAGGAAAAAGACCTTACCGACGAGCTTCTTATAGAAAAGGTACGGGAGCTTATCGAAAATCCCCAACGGCTTGACGCGCTTGCAAGACGCGCCGCGGAGACCTACGTAAGCGATACTCCCGACAGGATATACGCCGTTGTCGACAGACTGCTGAACAAGAGCCGCTCCGAAAAATAAACCGAAAACCAAGGCTTTCGGGAATTAACATCACGAAAAATGCTCCGAAACGCGTTTTTAAAGCTTCTCACGGGCAAAAATATCCCGCACCGCTTTAGGCGGTACCGCATAATATGAAACAAAAAGCGGTAAGGGAGCTGCCGATATGCATTTGCAGAAGCTTATAGTAAACGGAGGTAAAAGGCTGAACGGAGAGATCCGCATTCAGGGAGCAAAAAACGCCGCTCTGCCTATAATGGCGGCTGCGGTACTGTGCGGAAAAAGCGGTGAAAAAATAGTGCTGCGGAACTGTCCGCGGATATCCGACGTTTATTCCGCAATGAGGATACTTACATATCTGGGCTGCAAAGCCTGCTTTGAGGACGGTACGGTCACGATCGTGCCGGAAAGCGTTTCACGTCCCGAAATTTCCGACGAGCTTATGCGGGAAATGCGTTCCTCAATATTTTTTCTCGGAGCCATTCTCGGCAGGACGGGCAGGTGCAGGATAACTCTTCCCGGAGGCTGCGACCTTGGTCCCCGGCCTATTGATATGCATATTTCCGCCCTGAGAAAAATGGGCGTTACAATTAAAGAGGAGTACGGCGCGCTTGACTGCCGCGCTGAAAAGGGTCTTACGGGAGCGAAAATTTCCCTGTCCTTTCCCTCTGTGGGTACTACCGAAAACATCATGATGGCGGCGGCTCTCGCGGAGGGTACCACGGTAATAGGCAACGCTGCCAGAGAGCCCGAGATCGCCGACCTTGCGGAATTCCTGAACCGCTGCGGAGCCAAAATAAGCGGCGCGGGCGGAGGAAAGATAATCATAAACGGCGTCAAGGAGCTTCACGGCTGCGACTACACCGTAATGCCCGACAGGATAGCCTGCGCCACGTACCTTGCCTGCACAGCCTCGGCGGGCGGGGAAATAGTAATCACGGGCTGCCGTCCCTGGGATGTTGAAAGTATTCTTCCCGTTTTCGAGCAGATGGGCTGTTCCGTCTATACTCTGGACGACAAGATATATTTCAGCGCGAACCGTCCCCTCAAGGCGGTGAATCCCATACGCACCATGGTGTACCCCGGCTTCCCCACGGACGCGCAGGCTCCGGTCATGGCTTCACTGTGCAGGGCTAAAGGAACTTCGGTGTTCGTGGAGAACATTTTCGAAAGCCGCTACAAGCACGTTGCTGGACTCACCCGAATGGGCGCGGATATCCTCGTGGAGGGAAAGGTTGCAGTCATTGAAGGCGTGAACAGGCTTTACGGCGTAAAGACCGAAGCCCCCGACCTGAGAGGCGGAGCTGGGCTGGTCGCTGCCGCCCTTGCAGCGGAGGGTACCAGCGAAATATCGAATATACACTACATCGACCGGGGCTATGAGGACATAGAAAGCGTGCTGTCCTCGCTGGGAGCGGATATAAAAAGAGTTTAGACGGTTCTGGGCAAACCGTCCGTACCGAAAGGAATGATAAAAATGCAGAACGGAAGAAATGGGCAGCAGAAGCGCAAACGCAATATGTCGCTCCACTACAGCGCAATAGTGCTGATAGTCCTGATAATATTTTCCGTACTTTCGGTAACGGTTTTCTTTAACATCGATACCGCCGTAGTCAGCGGTTCATCGATCTATACCGCCGACGAAATAATCAGGGTCAGCGGCATACAGGGCGGCGACAACATGATACGCAAGAATCTCGGAAAGGCCGAAAAAGCCATTACCTCCGAGCTTATCTACATCGAGGAGGCGCATATCAGAAGAAAGCTGCCGTCGTCGGTGGAGATACTGATAGTGCCCTGCGTTGAGACCGCGAGCCTTCAGGACGAGGGCGGCTACATGATAGTCAGCGAAACCGGTAAAATACTCAGCCTTTCGGAGGAGCCCGCGGAGGATACGCCTGTCTTTTACGGAGTAAATCCCGCTGAGGAGCTGAAGCCCGGCGATACCTTCAAGTCTGAGGACGAGACCAAGACCGAAGTTATCTACGAGCTGATGTCTCTTTCGGAAAACAGCTTCGTATCGAAGATAACAAGCTTCGACGTTAACGACCGTCTCAATATAAGCTGCCTTTACGATAACAGAATAGACATAGAGCTGGGAGTTATTACCGACGCAGAATACAAATTCAGACTTGCGGACGAAATAATCTCCACAAGGATATCTCCGGGCGCGGAGGGCAGGCTCAAAATGCTTGAAAACGGGGGACAGTTCCTCAGCAAAGCCGATTTGGAACAGATAGACGAGATATTCCTGCATAATTCAGAGGCCGCTACGGAAACCGTTACGGAGGAAACTGCCCCTGAAACCTCCGCAGAGCCTCAGGAAACGACAAACACGTCAACAAAACTTAATTTTGAGTAACGCGGTTTAGTAATTTTTTCTAAATTCAATGTTTTTTTTATAAAACCCTTGAAAAAATTTTTAAAGTATGTTAAAATAAATGTTGTATATCTGGAAAGTGTCCCTTTCGGCAGCCTTACGGTATTTTCGGCGCTGCAAAGCAAAGGGTGGGCGGCGTTTTACGGTTTGCCGCCGCAGAATACGGCTTTTTATGGAATTTAAATTAGGAGGACATTGTAAATGGGATTTTCTGTCGATAACGAGGAAGTCTTTTCCGATATTAATATAAAAGTCGTGGGCGTCGGCGGAGGCGGCGGAAACGCGCTTAACTGCATGGCTACGGAGGGTATTTTCGACGTTGAGTTCATCGCCGTGAATACCGATGCCGCTGCACTGCGTTCCTCCAAAGCTTCCACAAAGGTTCAGATAGGCGAAAAGCTTACGAGGGGACGCGGCGCGGGCAACAAGCCCGAAATAGGCGAGCGCTCCGCTCAGGAGAACCGGGACGAGATCGCAGCCGCTCTCAAGGGCGCGACCATGGTGTTTATTGCCGCGGGTATGGGCGGAGGCACAGGCACAGGCGCGGCTCCCGTAGTCGCCGAGGTAGCCAAGGAAATGGATATCCTTACCGTCGCTGTTGTAACGAAGCCTTTCAATTTTGAGCAGAAAGCCAAAATGGTGCAGGCGGAGCGCGGCATAGGCGAACTTATGAAAAACGTGGATTCCCTTGTGGTTATCCCCAATGAAAGACTTATCTCCACCAGCGACAAGCCCCTCACTATGAAGGAAAGCTTCGCTATGGCGGATAATATACTTAAAACCGGCGTTAAGTCAATTGCCGAGCTTATCACAGTAGACGGCTTCATCAACCTTGATTTTGCGGACGTTGAGACCACTATGAAGAACGCGGGCTACGCCCACATGGCTATCGGTCACGGTTCGGGCAAGGACAAGGCTGCCGAGGCCGCAAACGCGGTCATCACCAGTCCTCTGCTTGAGACCTCTATCAGCGGAGCTACAAGGCTGCTTGTAAATATCGTTATGTCGGAGGATGCGCTGTCCACCGATATCGATACGGCTACAAAGCTTATTACCGAGGCTGCCGATCCAGATGTTGAGCTTATTTTCGGCGCAAGCTTCGACGAAAAAATGGAGGACGAGATCAACCTCACCGTCATTGCTTCGGGCTTCAAGGATTTTGGCGCGGGCAACGTCGTAAAGGCGGATTCTCCTGTGGATACGGTATCCGAGGACGCGGCTCCCGCTCCGTCGTCGGCAATAGACGACTACAGCGCGCTGCTTGGTATCTTCAACGACAGAACATAAATTTCAGAACCCGTCCCGTTGTTTAGGGACGGGTTTTTTCAGCGGATAATACCGAAAATCCCCTGTCTTTTTATGGACAGGGGATTTTCGGTATTATTGGGGATCTATATGGATAACTGCGGGAGGGGGAATCCCGCAGGCTGTCGGTGGGCGCCGCCCCGATCTTAAGCAAAACTCGGACTCCACAGCATATGCATATGGGATCCGTGCAGACAGGGACGGCAGAAAAACAGTCAAAATCTGAGCAGCACGTTATTTTTTCCGGACCGCCTATAGTTAAGCCGCTTCCGTGCGGGAAAAACCTAATATTTTTATGAACATGAAATTTTGTTTTTGGTTTTTGACTATGGCTAAAGTATACACCCGCTTTGTGAAAACTGTATGAAAACCGCGGGGAAAATATATAAAAAATTGTTTCCAAAATCACACAAAGCCCTTGACAAGCTTTAAAAGATATGCTAAACTTTAAAAAGTTATTACAAAGAAAGGGGTGAACAGTATGACAATCAGAAATATCCGCAAAAGACAGAACCGATTTGCAGCTGTTCACACTTCGTTAAGACTATTTTAATGCTATAGTGCTTTTCTGAGATATGTGCGCGCTCTTTCGGGTTTGTCCGGAGGGGCGCTTTTATTTTGCTGCTTCATTCATCAAAAAAGTCGCCCACGGGTACGCCGAGAATCTTGGACAGCCCGTAAAGCTCGATATCGGATACAGTCCTCGTGCCGTCCTCGATACGGGAAACCGAGCCGCGGCAAATGTAGACTGCTATTGTCTCCAGCTTGTCGGAAAGCCGCTGCTGACTCATTTTTCTGGCAATGCGGAACTCCCGCACCTTCTTTCCTACCATGTTTTTTCTCTCGCCGTCGATTATTCTCGCCATTTTATACTCTCCTTTGAAGTATTTGTCTTGACATAGGACAATTATTATGATATACTTTTTTGGGAGAAATATTGTCCTGTAACAGGACAACTCTGCGACAAAATACAGCAATTCCGCTTTAAATTGCTGTGAGGGGGTAATTAAAAAAATCATGCTGAATTCTTTTAAAAATACTCGGAGCAGGCCCTTTGCCGCTGCAAACGGCAGTAAAGGGTGATACTCCCCGCGGGACGGTAAAAGCCGTCTCCCGAACAGACTGTACATTACTATAAGAAAAGGAGGCTCAATATGGGCATATTCACCAAATCCAAAAAAGAGGAAAACACCGACGAGTTCCACAGGGATTACGGCGTTTTCAGCAATGTGGCATATATTCTGAAAGCGTTCATGAAGTACCGGAAATCTTTATTTTTGCTGCTTATCACAGGCGGAATAGCAAGCGCGTCCATGTCCTATATATGGAGCTTTATCGGAAAGCTTGTTATCGACATGATCGAACAGCAGGCTGTTTCTCCCGACAAGGACATAAAGCCGCTTTTAACGCTTGTGGCTGCCGCGGCTTTAGTGGAGCTGTTCTTCCTGTGCCTGAACAGCATTTCCGCCCAAAAGCTGGGCGTGGGCTTTACCTACATACGCATGATGCTTGTAAAGGAGCGAATCGCCAAGACTCTCTCCATGGAATACGAGACCCTGGAAACCCCCGAAATGCTTGACCGTCTGCAAAAGGCAAAGCGAGCCACAAGCGGCGACTGGCAGGGCGTTCAGGGCATGATGACCTATATGCAGACCATGGCGACCTACGTTGTGTCGGTGATAGTCTCAACCGTGATCATGGCGACCTTTAACCCTTGGATAATTTTAGTGGTCGGCGTAATGGCTGTGATATCGTTCCTGTTTTTTGACTATATCCGCAGAAAGGATAAAAAAGAAATGTGGGACGCCATGATGCCCCACTGGCGCAAACTTGAATACATGGAAAACGTCACAAAGGATTTTTCATACGCAAAGGACATACGCCTTTTCGGCATGAAAAATTTTCTGTCCGAAAGGCAGAAAAAGGTCTTTGACAAAGAGCTTGAACACTGGCGCAAATCCCGTCAGTATTGGGTATGGAACACCCTTTTCGCCCATGCTGTTGCCCTCGTCCGCAACATTATCGTTGTGGGCTGGCTGATATGGAGCGTTATAAAAGGCGGTCTTTCCATCGGTAACTTTACGCTGTATTTCGCAAGCGCAATGGCTTTCTCCGAAGCGGTCAACCAGCTTCTGATAGCCATATCGGGACTTAAAGAACGTTCAGCACACACCGATGATTTCCGCAGCTATATGGATATACCTATAGGGGACGATACCGCAAAGACCGTACCCATTCCTCAAGCGGAGGACTACACGTTCACCTTTGAAAACGTTTCCTTCCGCTACAAGGGACAGGAAAAGTACGCGCTGAAAAACATCAACATCACCCTTTCCCCCGGGGAAAAGCTTGCGGTGGTGGGACTTAACGGCGCGGGCAAGACTACCTTTATCAAGCTTCTGCTGCGGCTCTACGACGTTACCGAGGGGCGTATCCTGCTTAACGGCACGGATATCCGCAGCTTTGACAGAGCGGAATATTTCAAAATGTTCGCCCCCGCCTTTCAGGACGTGACGGTTTTCGCTTTCCCCATGAGCGAGAACGTTTCAATGAGCGAACCGTTCAATACCGATAAGGACAGGGCTGAAAGCGTCCTCCGCAGCGCAGGTCTGGGAGAGAAAATAGATTCCCTTGAAAAGGGCGTTGACACCGAGCTTCTGAAAGTTTTATATGACGACGGTATAGACCTTTCCGGCGGCGAGAAGCAGAAGCTTGCGCTTGCCCGCGCGCTCTACAAGGAGTCGAAAATTATTGTTCTTGACGAGCCAACGGCGGCTCTTGACGCGCTGGCGGAGTACCGCCTTTACCAGAGCTTCGACAACATGATAGGCAAAAAAACGGCGGTCTATATTTCCCACAGGCTGTCCTCAACACGCTTCTGCGACAGGGTGGCGATGTTCTCCAAGGGAGAAATGGTGGAAACCGGCACCCACGAGGAGCTTATGGCTCTGGACGGCGAGTACGCCGAAATGTTCCGCGTCCAGGCGCAGTATTACGTTGAGGACAAGGACGTTATTTTAAACAAATATGCGGAGTTTGCGGAGGGAGGCGAGACAAATGGCTGATAAAAAATCAAACAAAAAGGAAAAAAGCAAGGTTCTTCCGGTGCTTAAATATTTCTTCCCGGACGCATGGAGGAAGTCAAAGAGATATTTTATTCTGTCGGTAATAAACGTGCTGCTTACGGCTGCGGCTCCTATGTCGGATATCATTTTCATGCCGCTGCTGGTGGACGCTCTTATCGCTCCCGTAAAGGACGTTAGGCTCATATGCATTTACGGCGGGCTTATGGTGGGTGTGAGCATTGTCCTGAACGCTTCCTACAGCGCGCTGACGACTCATCTGGAAAAATACGCGGACTTCTTTTACAACGCAACGGCCGTGGATATTTCCCACAGGTGCATGGAGCTTGACTTTGCCCTCACCGAGAACAAGGAGGCTCTTGAGCAGATAAGAAAAGCCCGGGACGGAATGGATTATTCGGGCGGCGTGCACAATATCGCAAAGGCGTTTTTCAGCACCATAGCCAACGGGCTGAAAATTTTCGGCGCGGCAGCCGTTATGATAGCAAGCGCGCCGCTGCTCCTGCTTCCCGTGGGAGCGCTGCTTGCCGTGAGCGCGGTCATCAACAGGAAAAAGAACGATATCGACGTTAAGGAATTCTCCGAGCTGTCGGGAATAAACCGCATTTTCGGGCACATTCTCTGGGAAATGGAGGACTACCGCGGCGGCAAGGACGTGCGTCTCTACAGCGCGGGCGGAATGATGCTTGAAAAGGCGTCCCAGCAGATAAAGCGGCTCAACGCCTACTGGGATAAGATGTACAGGAAAAAGTTCCCCTATAATATGCTTGACACCGTTGTAAGCGTTGCGAGGGATTTCGGTACATATCTGTACCTCGGCATTCTGGCAATAATAGGAAAGATAACCATAGGTACTTTTTCCCAGCTTGTGACCGCTTCCGGTACGCTTGGCATCGGACTTCAGGGAGTCGTTTTCGGATTTCAGGAGATAGAAAAGGCAAGCGGCTACGCCTATGAGGTTGTAAAGTTCATGGAGTACCCGCCTTATATGGAAAAGGGCGACAGAAAGGTACAGACCCCCGCAGGCGGCCACACCATTGAGTTTAAGAACGTGAGCTTTTCCTATCCGAACACAGGGGTAAAGGTTCTGGACAACGTTTCCATTACTCTCCGCAGCGGCGAAAAGCTTTCCGTTGTGGGACTTAACGGCGCAGGCAAGACTACCTTTATCAAGCTTCTGTGCCGTCTGTACGACGCCGACAGCGGAGAGATACTCCTTGACGGCGTGAATATCAAAAGCTACGACTACGAGGACTACATGAAGCTGTTCGCTGTGGTGTTCCAGGACTTCAAGCTACTGGCTTTTTCCGTGGACGAAAACGTTTTTTTAGGCAGTACCGAGCCGCCGGAGGTGGTGGATTCCCTGCTTGAAAAGGTAGGTCTTGAGGAAAAAGTAAAAAGTCTGCCAAAGGGCAGGGAAACCATGATGTTCAAGATGTTCGACAAGGAGGGCGTGGAGCTTTCCGGCGGCGAGCAGCAGAAGCTTGCCATTGCCCGCGCGCTTTACAAGGACGCTCCCGTGGTAATACTGGACGAACCCACAGCCGCACTTGATCCCGTTGCGGAGTACGAGATCTATAAGCAGTTTGACGAGCTTGTAGGCGGCAAAACGGCGGTCTATATCTCCCACAGGCTTTCAAGCTGCAAGTTCTGCGATCACATCGCGGTTTTCTCGGAGGGTACGATAAAGGAGTTCGGAACCCACGACGAGCTGCTCCGCCTAAAGGACGGTCTGTACGCCGAGATGTTCAAGGCACAGGCTCAGTATTATATTTGATCATGTTGCAGGGGTGGAAAGTATGTTGTGATTTTAAATTTATGTTTAGCGGGGAGTCCACGCCGCCTGAGTCACCCCCTGCGTAATTATATTTAGACTATCAAAAAGCCATGCCCCCTCAAGGGGGGCGGGAAATTTGTTTAAATTTATGTTTATCTTTGTACTTTTTCGTTTGCTATGTCTTGATATTGTTTGATTTTAATTTACAGATGGTGTGGGTTTTCCCTCGCGCTCCTTTTCCCCTCGCCTCTTTCCCCCTCCAGGCTCACGCTATGCGTTTTATTTTGGATATCTAAAAATTTATCCAATAGCGTTGGGAGGAGGGAGCCCAGCGTCCTTTAGTCCCGACCTTCTCCCCCCTCTCCCTTTTTGGTGCCTGACCCCCGATTTCCGCTCTATCTATAATTTAAAATCAAACAATATTAAGACATAGCAAACGAAAAGTACAACGCTAAACAAAATTTATATCACTGAAATTGCTTCCGCACCGTACCGAATCAAAGCATTGACTTTACCTAAATAATGCTGTATAATGTAATTGTATATTTTTGTAAAGGGGTAAATTTCTATGCAGTATGAGATCAAAGGTACGCCGTTTCCAGTGGTGGTTTGCAGACTTGAACCAAACGAAACAGTATGCTGTCAGCGCGGAGGAATGGCATGGATGTCTCCCAATATGCAGATGTCAACAAACGCAGGCGGCGGCATAGGCAAAATGTTTTCAAGGGCTATTTCGGGCGAATCCATTTTTCAGAACAAGTACACGGCTGTAGGCGGAATAGGCGAGATCGCGTTCTCCTCCTCTGTTCCGGGCAATATTATTCCCATGGAGATATCTCCCTCAAAAACGATAGTCGCTCAGAAATCCGCTTACCTTGCTTCCAGCCCGTCTGTCGAGCTCAGCATTTTCTTTCAGAAAAAGATAGGCGCAGGCTTCTTCGGAGGCGAGGGCTTCATCATGCAGAAACTGAGCGGTCAAGGCATAGCTTTCCTCGAAATAGACGGAAGCGTTATCGAATACGACCTCGGTTCAAACGAATCAATTCTTGTTGACACCGGTTATCTTGCCGCGATGGACGCGACCTGCTCCATTGATATCGAAACCGTAAAAGGCGTTGGAAACGCTTTGTTCGGCGGCGAGGGATTTTTCAACACACGCGTCAGCGGCCCTGGACACATATGGCTCCAGACAATGCCTGTAGCTTCCCTTGCGGGAGCTGTGCGTCCATACATAGCAACCGGAAACTGACCGCACAATACAGTATAAAAAACGGTACGGAAAGAACAAATTCTTTCCGTACCTTATTATTTTAACTTGTCACATAAAATATTTGTGTTTGCCTGTAAGCGCCGAAAGCATATCGAGACGTATCTTGTTCTGATACTCGGGCTTGACCATGTAAATAATGTAGTATTCAAGCAGACAAATATCCGGAAGCGTTCTGCCCTCGATCTTAAAGTTATTGAATCCCATTGGCAGATACTTGTCAAAAATAGCCTGCGGAGAAATATATGTCACATAATCTGTTATAGCGTAGGGTCCGTTGTTCATGAATTCGCAGATAAATCCCTTGGATTCAAACGGCTTTTTGGACAGCATATCCTTTTTATGCTCCCACTCCGCTATCTGATCCAAACCGATAGAACGGTAATGCTCGCCTCTGCGCTTGCATTTGGGAGTACAGCAGGCGTTCACCAGCACCTCGCATCTTGAACGATCCTTTTCATCTATCTGTTCAAGCTGATCAAAGCAGTTGTTGAAGTTGTAGTCAAGTACCACATACTTGTAGTCTTTTTTCAGCTCTTCTTTAACTCCGTCAATATTCTCGATCTGTTTGCAGGTAGACGAAGTGATCGGATAATCCGGATAATTCTCCCTTATATACTCCTCAAGGATAGGAGACATAACAATAGCCTCATTGAAGCCGTTGTTGCACGCGCGCATTATTTGGTTGCACACAGGGTCTCCCAGATGCTTTTTCTCGAGCATGGGATTCGTATGCGTAAATCTCAGCGGGATATTTTTGCTGTTGATAGCTTCTACAACGTGCTTTACAAAATCCATATCTGTAACTCCGCCGAGAAAGCGTCCGCCGTTCCAGACGCAGCCGCCGAAATTGCCGAAAACCGAAGCGATCCTCAGACCGTCGTGAAAATATTCGGGAAATTTTGAAATGGAATTTATCAGGATAGTATTAAGATAAAGATGATTGGTAAAATCGGGAATATGAAAATTTATTTCCATAGTAAACTGACAACCTCCGTTTTGATTGATATTATAATTATTATATCATATACGGTCGGATTTTGCAAGGATAATTTTAGGAGATCCGGCGCTTGCCCGCAATTCAGCCGGACTGTGCGCCGGATCGGCGGCGCGCCGTTTTTTTCATTGTCAGTTTAAAGCTGTTCATTGTCATGCGCACGATCTCGCCCTCCGGAACGTCGGAATCAAGAAAAACGGTGTTCCAGTGCGTTTTGTTCATATGGTACGCGGGGATCACTCCCTCATATGCGCTTCTGAGAAAATCCGCTTCATCGGGTTCGCATTTCAGATTTACAATTGTTTTTCCGTTCAGTTCCATAACAATAGCAAACCATTTATGCGTGTCGCGGTGACGAATAACGACGCTTTCCGCGTCGTTTTCAAATGGCATGTCCGAAACAGCCGCAGCAATAGTACCGCAGAATTCCAGATATTCGTTTTTAGTCATACAGCTCCTCCGTTAAAAACACAGGAAAAAACATAATAACTGCCTGTCATAAGCACAAAAGCAAGCGCATGACCGCACAGGACTTTAACGGAGCGTTACCCTTAAGCCGTTCGTCAGTCGTTTTCAAGGTATCTGTCAGGCTCGGCAGGAATATAGGGTTCCCTTACGTCGGTAAGCCCCATAAGAAAATCAACGCTTGTTTTATAAAAAGCCGCAAGCTTTGCCATAACAGGCAGGGACGGTTCAAGCTCGCCCGTTTCGTATCTCGAATAGGTCTGCTGCTTACAGCCGAGATATTCGGCAATGTGCCGTTGATACAGATCGTTATCCTCGCGCAAATCACGAATTCTAAGATTCATTTGAATCCTCCTAAAATCAAGAAAAATACAATTGCACATAATCTAATAATTATATTATGACATATATTTTGCTTTGTTGGTGAGTTTACACGATAGATGGATATTAAATTTTTGTAAACGACACTTTGGGGCTTTTTATACTGCTTTTTTGAGGAAAACAGCCATTAAAAATTCCTTTTTATAACATTTATGGCATATTTTACAGGGGACATATTGGTTACGCACACTGCTTTAGGGTTTGATTTTTTACCGATGACATACACGTCCCCGCCGAACTTTCCGCTGCGTATACGGACGCGCTTTGCAAACAGCTCCGCTGCCGCAGCAAACAAAACCAAAAGCGTCCCCGCAGTACACAGCCGCCCAAAAACAGCCGCACGGCCGGCGGCTTTTAAAACTTTTTTCAACATATTCAGTCCTTCCTTAACGGGGATCAATATCGAGCTGAAAGTAAAAATCGTCCATTACAAAACCGTTTCCGATGTCGGTCACGCCCTCGCCGATTTTTTTGAATCCGCGCTTTTCGTACACGGAAACCGCGCTGCTGTTGTGCTTATTGACCGTCAGCCACACGGAATCAAATCCGTTTTCGCGGCAGTATCTTTTCAGAAATTCAAACACCTCTGTCGCGTACCCTTTTCCGCGGTGTTCCTTTTTAATGTACAGCTTTGACAGAAAAAGCCGTCCGTCGCTGTCCGGGCGCACCGCAATGTAGCCGACCCTTTCTCTGCCTCTGAACAATAGGAAATACTTATATCCCTCGGATTCGATCTGTTCTTTCATTGCTCCGGCAGACTGGAATTTGTCCACCATATAGTCTATCTGCTCCGCGCTCAGTATCGCAGGGAAAAACTCGTGCCATATCTCGTTCGCAAGAGCCGCCGTAACCTCGATCTGCGCGTCGGTCATTACCTCGGTAAAATTTAGTCTGCACATTTTTCGTTCACTCCTCAGTTTTTTAAAAAATTCCTCGAAAAGCAGCCTGCATTCATGCTCCATAACGCCTGCTGTGACCTCGGTGCGACTTAGAAGCTTACCGCTTTTGAGACTTGTAAAAGAGCCTGCCGACCTGTCGTCACTCATGCCGAAAACCACGCGCTTCAGACAGCTGTTCAATATGGCTCCGCTGCACATGAGGCATGGCTCAAGAGTAACGTACAAAGTGCATTCCGTAAGCCTCCAGCCGCCGAGAGTCCTGCACGCTTCGTCTATTGCTATTATTTCCGCGTGGGCGAGAGCGTTTCTGTCCTGCTGGCGGCGGTTGCTTCCTCTGCCGGCAATAAAGCCGTCCTGCCGTACCACAACCGCTCCCACGGGGACTTCTCCCCGTAGCATGGCTTCTTCGGCAAGGCTGACGGCAATGCCCATATAGTATTCGTCGCTGTTCAAACCGTACCACCGCCTAATGAGTAAATTTGATGTTCAGCGCGGTAACAAGGAAAGTCATCGCAAACCATATCACCACAGGTATACAGGTAGCCGCTTCAAGTATCTTCCTGCCGAAAGACATATAGCCGGGCTTTATCCTCATGGAGAAGCTGTCGCTTTTGTTGTAGAGGAACCAAACCGAAGCTATAAGTCCGATCATTATCGTTACAAACACAAACGCGCGCATAAGAACAGCGCTGTATGCGGGGTCGGCATAAAAGCTTATGTAGCAAAGAACGCATACGTAAGCTCTTGTTATGACGCGCATTATTACGCCGGTTATTACCGAACCCGTGCGGATAACGAAGTACCCCGTCACAAAAGAAGTCGCCGCCACAAAAGGAAAGCTGACTATATCATAGGAAGACGCGGCGATTATAAGACTTGTTACAAAAATAGCCGTTCCGTCCCCGAACTGCCTTACCAGCTGAAGTATTACTCCGTGAGTACAAAACTCGCTTATTATCGGCACCGCCAAAACGCATACGATAATCGTATAGGCGATGCCGTCCGAGTCGGCGCTGACGGTATACGACGGCATTGCGTCTATTCTGAACACGCCGAGTATCCCGTTGTAAAAAAACGTCATAACAGCGCACACTCCCGCCGTGAACAGAGCCGCGAAAAACGAAAATTCAAACATTGGCTTATTGGTCACCTTAGTGGGGAGCATTACCGAGGCGGGGATCTCAAGGTGCCTGATAAGCAAAGCTGTGGGCACTAACCTGCCGAGTATCTGCTGGAATATGTCCAAAAAAGTTATGAGAGTCCTGCTGCCGTAGCGTCCGCCGGAAAAAAAGCTGTAGTAAATGTTCATTCCCATTTTTTCCATTATCAAAGGGAAAAAATATATGAAAAGGATATCAACTATAACACGGTAAAGAAGTACCAGACCGAGTATATTGAGCACCCTGCGGAATGTTTTTGCCTCATGAGATTCTGGGTAATCGTTGATAAAGCCCACGCCGTCCTGATAGGTAAGTCTGTCCGGCTTTTCCACGAAATAGAACCCCACGGAATCCTGTTTCTGTTTCCGCCATTTTTTAAAGCTTTCGTTGTACTGTTTGTCCTGGTACCGCCAGTTGAGACGGTCTTCTCCGGTCTCCTGACCGCGGAGCTTTTTATCCTCTGCGGCATTTGCGTTCTTTTCGGTTTTCTTTTTCACTGTCAGGCTCACCTCCGCTCCGAAGTATGCTTTTTTACAGTTTAGCACAAATTTATTTCTATTTGGTTAATATTTTGCTACCTGCCTGTTTATTTTGACATTTTGCAGCAATTTACAAAACGTACATGTTTTATTTACTATTTGTCTGTATAAGTATATGTTCAAGTGTTTTATAATACATATGAACAATAATTCATATAATATTAACGGAGGGTGATACCGAATGGAAGAAAACAAAAATGTTGCCGGGACCTGTACCTGCGGCAGCTGTGAAAATGCCGAACTTGCGGCACAAGGTCATAACGGCGCCGAGGAAGCGGAGACCTCCAATCCTGACATTGTAAAGGCGGTAGCGGAAAAGCTGCCCGACGAGGAGCTTCTCTACGACGTTGCGGAACTTTTCAAGGTTTTCGGGGATTCCACAAGAGTGCGCATCATCTGCGTCCTTTTTGAAAGCGAGATGTGCGTATGCGATATAGCGGGAGTGCTGAACATGACGCAGTCCGCCATATCCCACCAGCTTCGGGTGCTGAAGCAGGCGCGTCTGGTAAAGTACCGCCGCGAGGGCAAAACAGTGTTTTACTCCCTTGCGGACGGACACATACAAACTATTTTCAATCAGGCGTTCGAGCATATAATGGAGTAGCTTTGCGGAAAGGAAGTTTTGTATGACGTTCTGGGATAAAACGGCATGGCTGTACGACATTGCCGAAAGCCTTAATCCCAAAGCATACAGGGGTATGCTTAAAGGGGTAACGGCGGTCGTCCCCGAGGGAGCAAAGGCTCTTGACTGCGCCGCGGGAACGGGGGAGCTTTCCATAGCCGCCGCGGTAAAGGCGGAAAGCGTTTTGTGTACGGATATGTCGCTGCCCATGCTTGAAATGGCAAGAAAAAAATGCGCCGAAAAGGGGATAAAAAATATTTCCTTCGGCGAGCGGGATATACTTCATCTTCCCGACGGGGACAATACATACGGCGTTTCAATAGCGGGCAACGTTCTGCATCTGCTTGAAGAGCCGGAAAAAGCCGTCCGCGAGCTGTGCCGCGTGACGAAAGATGGCGGCAGAGTGATAGTACCCACGTTTATGGCTAAAAACAGCAATCTGCTGGTAAAGCTTTATACGCTTTTGGGGTACAGGGCGTTCTCGTACTACACGACGGAAAGCTACGAAAAAATGCTGAAAGGCTGCGGCTGCGGAAAGGTAAAGGTCACGAAAATAAACGGACTGATACCTGTGGCATTCGGCGTGATAAAGGTACAAAAATATAACCTTTAAACATCTTTTGAAAAGGGCGGATCATTATGGAATTGGTTTTATATATGAAAAATCTGGACTGTCCCAACTGCGCGGAAAAAATACGCGCGGAGACCGAAAGGATACCTTTTGTAAAAAAGGCTGACATGAACTTTATGGCGAAAAAGCTGTCCCTTACCGCCGCCGACGAAAGCGGCGAAGCGGTGCTCAGGGAAGTCCGCAGGATAACAGCCTCAATGGAGCCGGACGTTGAGGTCATGCTTCTTGATAACCCTGCGTCAATGCCGTCTGCAAACGAGGACGACAGCTCCGACGTTAAAATAATGGCTGTGCGGATCGCGGTATCGGCTGCGGTTTTTATTGCGGGACTGATCTTCCGCGACAGCAGCCGCGCACTTTGGATATTTTTGGCGGCGTACTTTATAATAGGTCTTGACGTGCTCATCACCGCAGGGAAAAATATCCTCCGGGGCAGACCCTTCGACGAATGCTTTCTAATGGCTGTTGCTTCGCTGGGCGCGTTCTTTATCGGCGAGTACCCCGAGGGCGTGGCGGTAATGATACTGTACCAGCTTGGCGAGACCTTGCAGGGCTGCGCCGTGAGACGGTCGCGGAAAAGCGTTTCCGCCCTTATGGATATCCGTCCCGACATCGCCTCTGTAAAGCGGGGAGACGGCGTTGAGCAGGTACCTCCCGAAACCGTTGAAACGGGCGAAATAATAGTTGTCAAGGCGGGAGAAAAAATTCCCCTTGACGGCGTTATCGTTTCGGGAAACACCACCGCCGACACCTCAGCTCTTACGGGAGAAAGCGTTCCCGCGCGGCTTGCCGAGGGAGACGAGGTAATGAGCGGCTGCGTTAACCTGAGCGGACTTATCGAGGTCAAGGTCACAAAGCCTTTCGGCGAATCCACGGTAACAAAAATCCTTGAACTGGTTGAAAACGCCTCCGCAAAAAAAGCCAGAACCGAGCAGTTTATCACCCGCTTTGCAAGGTGGTACACCCCCTGCGTGGTCATTGCCGCGCTGTTGCTTGCCGTAGTTCCTACTGTGCTTAAAGGATACGATCAGCGGTTTATTTACGGCGCGCTTAGCTTTCTGGTAGTATCCTGTCCCTGCGCGCTGGTGATATCGGTACCACTCAGCTTTTTCGGCGGTATCGGCGGCGCGTCCGCAAAGGGGATACTGATAAAGGGCGGCGTAACAATGGAGCAGCTTGCGGACTGCGGTACGGTGGTTTTTGACAAGACGGGCACCCTTACCGACGGAACCTTTGACATCACTGAAATAATTCCCGTAAACCGTTCTGAAAGCGAGCTTCTGGGTCTTGCGGCAATTGCCGAGCAGGCTTCCAATCACCCCGCGGCTCTGGCGGTAATGAGACGGTTCGGGGGGACGCCCGCCGACGCGGAAATAACGGAGTTTGCGGGACGAGGAGTTAAAGCTGTGTGCGGCGGCAGAACGATTCTTGCGGGAAACAAAAAGCTTATGGAGGAAAACGGTATAGCAGGCGTCCCCGACGTTGAATCTGCGGGTACGGTAATTTTCGTTGCGGAAAACGGTTCATACGCGGGTGCGATCGTTATTTCCGACAAAATAAAGGAGGACGCGGCAAAGACCGTGTCCGAGC
The DNA here is from genome assembly GCA_910584715.1 of uncultured Oscillospiraceae bacterium. Taxonomy (GTDB): domain Bacteria; phylum Bacillota; class Clostridia; order Oscillospirales; family Ruminococcaceae; genus RGIG8773. Next base: position 16,465 of record CAJUAN010000014.1, on the reverse strand, counting down.
TGAAAAAGGCGGGGATAAGAACGGTAATGCTTACCGGAGACAGGCAGACCGCGGCGGACGTTACAGCGAAAAAGCTGGGTCTTGACGAATGGCACGCGGAGCTTCTTCCCGACGGAAAGGTAAAAGCCGTTGAGACTATAATCGAAAAAAATTCCCGCAAAAAGAAGAAAAACAAAACAATTTTCATCGGCGACGGAATAAACGACGCTCCCGTACTAATGCGTGCTGATGCCGGTGTGGCAATGGGAGGCATAGGCTCCGACGCGGCAATAGAGGCTGCGGACGCGGTAATAATGACCGACGAGCCCTCCAAGCTTATCGAGGCTGTAAGGATATCCAAAAAGACAAAGGCTATCGCCGTGCAGAATATAGCGTTTTCCCTTGCAGTAAAGGCGGCGGTGCTTGTCCTTTCGGCTCTGGGACTTGCCACGATGTGGGCGGCGGTATTCGCCGACGTCGGAGTGTGCCTTATTGCTGTAGCGAATGCGCTCCGCGCAAAAAATTAAGAAAGGATCCTCCCGCATTTAGCCGCGGAAGGATATCCGTCTGCAGAAAAAGCCGGTCAAAGGACTATGCGGCGTATTCATTCACGGAATACGCCGTTTTATTTTATTACGGTTTTGTTTTTTTAACCAAAACTATTGAAAATCCCGTTGAAATATTGTATAATATATTCATGTTTATCCCTTGAATCCAACCAAACGAAAGGAAGTTGTTACATATGGGTCTTATAAAAGCGGCAGTCAGCTCCGTAAGCGGCGTTCTTGCAGATCAGTGGAAAGAATTTTTTTACTGCGAGGCGATGAGCAATGACATTCTTGTCCAGAAGGGACGCAAAAAAATAAACGGCAAATCCTCCAACACAAGCGGAAGCGATAACGTTATTACACAGGGCTCGGGCATTGCCGTTGCGGACGGTCAATGTATGATAATCGTCGAGCAGGGAAAAATTCTCGACGTATGCGCGGAGCCGGGCGAGTACACCTTTAATATTTCGGGTGAACCCTCCATTTTTGCGGGCGATCTTGGCACAAGCCTCAAGGAGACCTTTGGCAGTCTCGTCGACCGTTTCGCCCACGGAGGTCAGGCTTCGACGGACACCCGTGTGTACTATTTCAATACAAAGGAAATTTTAGGCAATAAATACGGTACCCCTAACCCTGTTCCGTTCAGGGTGGTTGACAGGAACATCGGTCTGGATATCGACGTTTCCATTCGCTGCAACGGTGAGTACTCCTACCGTATCATCGACCCGCTTCTTTTCTATTCCAACGTTTGCGGAAACGTCCGCGACGTGTACCGCAGAAGCGAGATAGACAGCACCCTCAAAACCGAGCTTATGACTGCGCTCCAGCCCGCGTTTGCAAAAATATCCGATATGGGTATCCGCTACAGCGCGCTGCCCGGTCACACCATGGAGATCGCGGACGCTCTCAACGAGGTGCTCTCCAAAAAGTGGACGGAGCTTAGGGGAATTAAGATATCCTCGTTCGGAGTAAACTCCGTTACCTGTTCCCCCGAGGACGAGAAGATGATAAAGGATCTCCAGCGCAGAGCCGTTAACCGCGATCCGTCCATGGCGGCGGCAACTATGGTGGAAGCCCAGAGCGCGGCTATGCAGTCGGCGGCGAAAAACAGCGCGGGAGCTATGACGGGCTTCATGGGCATGGGTATGGCTCAGCAGTCCGGAGGCATAAACGCTCAGTCGCTTTTTGGAATGGCGGCTCAGCAACAGGCGGCACAGGCTCAGCAAGCCGCGCAAGCTCCCGCCGCAAACGGCTGGACCTGCTCCTGCGGCACGGTGAACACAACAAAATTCTGCTCGGAATGCGGCAAGCCTAAGCCTGCGGACGGCTGGACTTGTTCCTGCGGCGCGGTCAACAAGGGTAAATTCTGCGCCGAATGCGGAAAGCCCAAGCCCGCGGAGGCTCCCCTCTACCGCTGCGACAAGTGCGGCTGGGAGCCCGAAGACCCCGCAAACCCGCCTAAATTCTGTCCCGAATGCGGCGACAAATTCGACGAGAACGATATCAAGTAGAAAACAGGAAACAGAGAATAAGGGGATAGGTTTCTGTCCCCTTGTTTCGGTTTGTGTTTTCGCGTCCGAAAGGTGAACCATATGTCTGCACTTATTGAATACAAATGCCCGTGCTGCGGCGGGGCTATCGAGTTCAACAGCAATTCCCAGAAAATGAAGTGTCCATACTGCGATACCGAGTTTGAGATAGAGGCTCTGAAAGAATTTACGGAAGCCTCCCAAAGCGCGGGAGACAGTCTTGACTGGGACTGCCCCTCTTCCGAATGGGGAGCGGAGGAAGCCTCGGGAATGAAGGTCTACAGCTGCAAAAGCTGCGGCGGGCAGATAGTCGCCGACGACACCACGGCGGCGTCAGCCTGTCCCTACTGCGACAGCCCAATTGTTATGACGGGACAGCTTACGGGCGGCCTCAAGCCCGATATGATAATACCATTCAAGATAGACAAGGAGGCAGCCAAAAACGCGCTGTCGAACTACCTCAAGGGTAAATTCCTGCTGCCTAAAAGCTTTAAGGACGAGCACCGCATCGACGAGATAAAGGGCGTTTACGTACCGTTCTGGCTGTTCGACTGCGACGCTGATGCGAATATACGTTACCGCGCCACAAGGGTAAGAAGCTGGCGTTCGGGAGATTACCGCTACACCGAGACTTCCCACTACCTGATAGTTAGGGACGGCTCGATAGAGTTTGAAAAGGTTCCCGTGGACGGCTCCGAAAAAATGCCCGACGAGCTTTCCGAGGCGATAGAGCCATACAATTACAGCGGCTGCGTAAGCTTTGACGCGGCGTACCTTGCGGGCTATATGGCTGACAAATACGACGTGAGCGCCGAGCAGAGCCGCAGCCGCGCCAACGAGCGGATAAGGAACAGCACCCAGCAGGAATTTCGGAATACTGTCATGGGGTATGCAACGGTCATTCCCGAAAAGGCGGATATACGGCTGAGAAGCGGAAAAATACGCTATGCGCTGCTTCCCGTGTGGATGCTCAACACCACCTACAAGGGCAAGGTCTACCGCTTCGCCATGAACGGTCAGACAGGCAAGTTTGTGGGAAATCTTCCCACGGATATGGGAAAGTTCTGGGGGCTGTTTGCCGCGGTCGCCGCGGGAGTAACCGCTCTCGCGTTTATCATTCAGGCGATAGTCTGAATCATCTGCGGAGGTTTTCATATGAATTTACTTAAAAAAATTGCCGCGGTTCTTGCGGCGGCTGTTGTGTGTACCTTTCCGGCGCATAGCGTGTACGCGGAAAATTCCGACAAGGTCGTTGACGGAGCGGAGCTGCTCACCGACAGCGAGGAGCAGTCCCTTGAACGGTATATAAAGGACGTGATCGAAAAGCATGATTTCGGTTACGATATCGTTGTGGTGACAACAAACGGCACGGACGGAAGCTCCCCCGAAGCCTACGCGGACGATTACTACGACTATAATGATTACGGCTACGACAGCCAAGGAAGCGGGCTTCTGCTGCTGGTTGACATGGGCGGCAGAAACTGGCACATTTCCACAAAGGGAAAAGGCATACGGGCTTTTACGGACTACGGCATATCCCGAATAGGGGACAAGGTCGCGGGTCATCTCGGCGACGGGGATTACTACAGAGCTTTCGAGGAATTTGCGGATCAGGCGGATTCCTACATAGAAAAATACGAGAGCAGCGGAAAGGCTTACGACGTCGGAAATAAGCCGAAGGACTACGGCAAAATATTTATGATATCGCTTGCGATAGGTCTGATAGCCGCGCTGATAGTCTGCCTATGCATGAAAGGACAGCTTAAAACCGCCGTAAAGCAGACAGCCGCCCGGGTGTACATCAAAAACGGAAGCATGAGGGTAACCAATTCAAGGGACATTTTCCTCTATAATAACGTTACCCGCACCAAGATAGAGTCAAGCTCCGGAGGCGGCGGAAGCAGCACCCACAGAAGCTCAAGCGGAAGCACCCACGGCGGAGGCGGGGGAAAATTCTGATAATGACCGCCGTTTAAAAAGCGTATAAAAAATCAAAACGGAGAACAGACCGGCGGCTTGAACGCCGGAAAGTCCTCCGTATTTTATTCCAACAGGTTCCCTCTCAGTATCATGAGAAGCTTTTTTTCTCGGCGCGATACCTGCACCTGGGACATTCCCAGAACCTCGGCGGTGCGGGTCTGGGTCATGTCCTTGAAGTAGCGGCAGTATATCAGGCGGCGGTCGGTCTCGTCGAGAGCGCCGAGAGCCTGCCTCAAGGAAAGTATATCCACAAGCTCCGCGTCGGGAGAAGGCTCGGCAACGTCTATCTGTCCCTCGTTTCCGCTTTCGGGATCCGCCGTAAGCGAAACGGCGGGCAGGTTTACCGCAATGGCTTCCGCAACGTCCTCGGGAGAGGAATCCGTCAGCTCGGCAAGCTCGGAAACGGTAGGCTCCCTGCCGTGCAGAAGTGCGAACTGCTCCCGCGCGCGGGATATCCTCATGCCCAGCTCCCGCACCGAACGGCTTACCTTTACCGAACCACCGTCGCGGAACAGCCGCTTTATTTCCCCGAGTATGACCGGTACGGCGTAGGTGGAGAACTTGACTCCCCTGTCCCTGTCGAAAGCGGAGGCGGCTTTTACCAGCCCCACGCAGCCCGCGCCGTAAAGGTCGTCGTACTCTATCCCCTTGCCCCTGAAGCGGTTCGCGCATAGGTGAACAAGCCCAAGATTTTCTTCGGCAAGACTGTTGTCCTTCAGAGTATTCACGGCGGTTTTTTCCTTTCTGTTTAATTTGGCTGTACAAGCTGTACGGCTTATGTATCGCTTTTATCAGAAAGTATTTTCCGATTCATGATGACCGTTGTGCCCTTGCCGGGAGTACTCCTGACAGCGACTGAATCCATAAAGCTTTCCATTACCGCGAAGCCAAGTCCCGCCCGTTCCTCCTCGGGTGCGGAGGTGTACATTGGTTCCATGGCTTTTTTAACGTCGGCAATGCCGCAGCCGCTGTCCCGTATCTTTATATAAAGCGTATTGTCCTCAAGGGCGCGGGCTGTTATTTCTATCCTGCTTTTGTCGGAGGACATTCCCCTGTAGGCGTGAACGATACAGTTGGTCACAGCCTCGGAAACGGCGGTCTTTATCTCCCCGACTTCGCTCACCGACGGATCGAGCTGCGCCGCGAACGCCGAGACGACTACGCGCGAAAGTCCCTCGTTGCGGCTGTCCGCGGGAACAGTAAATTTTATTTCGTTAAGAATTTTCATTTTTTCACAGTCCTTTCGGTTTTGCTATCTGATAACGGCAAGCCTGTCCAGTCCCGCAAGACGCATGACCTTTTTTATCTGATTTCCGGTGTTTTCTATGATAACGCTGCCGCCGTAGGGCTTAACTATTTTGTACCGTCCCATAACAAGACCGATACCAGAGCTGTCCATAAAGGTAACGCCGTCGAAGTCAAGTATGAGCTGCTTTGGGTGGTGTCTGTCTATGGCGAGATCTATATCCTCGCGTATGGCCTTGGCGGTATGGTGGTCAACCTCGCCCGAAAGCCTGGCAATAACGGTGTTCTCCTCTGTTTCTATAATAACGGGCATATTTTCACTTCCTTACGATGTGTTTATAGTGTATATTTTACGCCCGTCAGGGTGCGGATTTTGTCATAGTCGGGCGGTAAAGTTTCTGTTTCACGCGGCAGGACAAAAGCCGTTTGCATACTTGTAATAAAACGGACAAATTCCAAAACATACTTTATCTTGATTTTTTCGACGTTTTATGCTATAATATATATTGTATAATTGGAGTATTGGGCAAAAATGAAAAGGATGAATGTATTTTTATGAGAACGGATACAAGAAATATCGTAGCGACGCTCGCATATCTTATCGGCGTAAGGAAAAGCGCATGGATATCGACCTACGGAAACGAATATTCCGAATTGCTGACAGACCTTGAAAGCAATACGGACGCCACGGCAATAAGGTACCTTTGCAAGCTCAGGACTACTCTTATGCAAAGATTCAAAAAAACCGACGCGGCAATAATGTACGACTTCAAGAATATAGACCGCATTGAGTGGTACGACGCGGAAAATATCAGGCAGCTTGAAAAGTGGGGCTATACCATACTTCTCGCTAACAAACGCGCCTCGGATTATTCTTTGCACTTTAACACTCTTATCCGGGACAACATCGACAAGTGCCGCGAGCTTTTCCCCGACTGGATCGTTTGGGATTACATAAAAGACCTTTTTGTTATCCCGAAGTTTACAAACGAAAGCGTACAGAAATTTGAATTTGCAAAATATATGGAGCATATTGACAACTATCCTTTCCAGGTCTATATACACTGGAAGCCGAAGGATTACGGTAATTTGCTTTATACCGACGGTAAATTTCTTGAAATTCTGTACCAGATGAATAATGACTACTTCGGCGACAAAAGCAAATACAAAAACGCTGTGGACGACGTTAAAAATAATATTTACAGCTTTATCGACAACAGCTTCAAGACGGTGCTGGCGGTGGACTGTGAAAATTCCGACGTCTATAAGCTCTACGGAATGCTTAAAAATCTCAACAGGGACGAGATAGAAAAAATTGAAAAAATAATCCTGTATGACGACAGGAACACCAACAACGGCTGGGATTACCTTGAAAAATTTATCGGGATACCAGTGGAGCATATAGAAGTGCAGAGAGTTGTTGACCACAAGTCTATAGTGGATATGAGAATGGCTACGGGAATTTGCAGGGAATTTTACAAGAACGACGTTTCCTCGTTTATACTCCTGTCCAGTGATTCGGACTACTGGGCGCTTATATCGTCCCTCCCCGAAGCGGAGTTTTTGGTTGTTATAGAGTACTCAAAATGCGGCCACGCCATACGGGATACCCTTGACGCTAACGGTACCTATTACTGTTCGCTGGACGATTTCTGCACCGGAAACATAGAGGAACTCAAGCGGGCGGTGCTGTTAAGCGAACTGAACGCGCTGCTGCCCGACCTGTTAAGCTACAACGGAAAGGAGCTTGCAAAAATGCTGTTTGAACGCGCCCGCATTGAGGCGGACGAAAACGAGATAACCAACTTTTATAATAAATATATCAAAACTATAAAGCTTACCGTTGATGACGCGGGAAATTTCAGTTTTTCGGTAAATCACTGATACCCTTAAATTTATTTATTATTTTTCGGTTTTCTATTGACAAACGCAGTAACATGGTGTATACTTACAAAAAACATTGAAAGGACTTCTCGAAATGAGAGCTTCCGCTTCTAAAGCATACAGAGCGAATACAGCAATGGGCAACAAGGTCATGTACGTGATGTACCATGGCTTTAGGCTGCTGTACCCAAAACGCTCCGGACGCTGAGAACGGTTTCTTGTATGCGGATCTTGCGTATTGTGTATAGTGCGGCTTAAAGCGTCGTCTTTAAGCCGCTTTTTATTTTATGCGAATTTATGAGAAAGGGACGGTATCAGTGACAGTAAGAGCCAATAAAGTACGTACCGAAAATGATATTACCGTAAAAAGAATTACTTCCGATGACGAGCTTCAGGACGCTTTAAGACTTGCGGAAAACGTATTCATGCAGTTTGAGGCTCCCACCTTTACCAAGCGGGGCACGGAAAGCTTCCTGTCGTTCATATGGGGAAAACGGCTAAGAGAAATGTTTGAGGACGGCAGCTTCACGGTATGGGGCTGTTACCGAGGGAAGGAGCTTGCGGGTATGATTGCTCTGCGGGACTGCGCGCACATCAGCCTTGCGTTCGTACGCTCCGATTTTCACCGTCAGGGGATAGGGCGAATGCTCTACGCCGCGGCAAAAGCCGAAGCTATGGCTCACGGTACAAAAAGGATAACGGTAAACGCAAGCGACTGTGGTATACCCTTTTACCATGCCATGGGCTTCCGCAAAACGGATATGCAGCTTTTGACCGACGGCATTCTCTATACGCCTATGGCTGCGAGGATATAATACTAATTGTAATTTACCTAAAATTTTTACATATTGCAATGCTTTGCAGTCCACTTGGGTATAGTTACATCTTCCGATAAACACTTTATTACAAAGGACTGATAAACAATGTTAAATCATAAAGGCACAAAAATCATTGAGACAGACAGGCTGATCCTCCGTCCGTTCAGGAGCGGGGACGCTCCATTCATGTTCAAAAATTGGGCGGGAGACAGAGAGGTCACAAAATTTCTGACATGGAACGCTCACAGAAGCGTTTCGGACAGCGAATGCATAGTAAATATGTGGGTCGCCGAATACAACGAAAATTCCTGCTATAACTGGGCGATAGTCCTGAAAGACATCAGCGAACCCATAGGCGGCATAAGCGTTGTCCGTATACATGATAATATCGACGCGGCGGAGATAGGTTACTGTATCGGAAAGAACTGGTGGGGAAACGGAATTATGACCGAAGCTTTTTCTGCGGTAATTCCATATCTTTTTGATGTCGGCTTCAACCGCATAACGGCAGCTCACGCGGTGGAAAATCCCGCTTCGGGACGGGTAATGCAGAAATGCGGTCTGACCTATGAGGGAACCTTGCGGCAGTTTTTCCGCGCAACGTCGGGAGAGCTTCTCGACATAAGCTTTTACGCGGTACTGAAAGAGGAGTTTAGTTCCCGAAAAAACATCGAAACAATATAGTACTGAAAGGACTTGTTTAATGTGAAAAAGAAGATACTGCCGATCCCGGACGGGTTTACGGCGGAAGATATCAAGATCGAATCAAGCATATGCACCGGCGAGAAAACTATCGGGTTTTACAGCGCGGCGGACAAAAAGCTGCATTTCGCCGAGCTTGTCAGAACCAACGCCGATATTGAGGAGTTTTGCCGTAAATACGGGCTTGGCGGCTTTCGTTGATTGTTCATGGCGTTATCAATCCCTAAAACGTTAAAAACGCGCGTCCGTGAAAATTAATTCCGGATCAATAAATAAAAAATCGGGACGTTTCCGCAGATTTTTTGCGGAAACGTCCCGAATAATAATATTTATGCGTTCTCGTCAAGATAAAGCTGTACTCTCGTCTGTATCAGCGCGGCAGCGTCCTCGGGAGACTTGGAGCCGCTGAAATAAGAGCCTGCCTCCTCAGTGATAATTTCCAGCACGCTGCTGTTATAGGACATGATACCGTTCGCGGAAGCAATTATCTCGTTCATGCGGTCAACGTCCTCCTGCTTGGGTTCGCCTATCTGCGAACCGTGTACAGAGGAGGAAAGCGCCATGCCGCCCATCATAACTATTGCATTGTTCATACGGTCGGAATCGTACTTCATGGCAGCAGCGGCATACTTGTCAAGAGAATCCTTCCTCACGGGGAACTTATCGGCGCAGTCCTGATATTCGGGGAGCAGCATGGTTCTGACAAATTCCCATGCGCCCTCCTTGTTGGGGGATTTTTCCGCTATAGAGAAGCCCGAATCAACTACAAAGGACGTGCCTGTCCTGTCCTTGCAGGGGAAACCCACGGCAGTCACCGGATCGTCAAAGTTAGTGTGTTCAAAACGGTAAACGTCCGCATAATCCGTCAGATAGCAGACCATGAGCAGAGCGCTCTCGTCGGAGAACATGGTTTCAAAACGACCCCAGAAAGCGTCGTCGAAATAGGTCGCAAAGTCTATATCGTTAAGGTAGCCGTTTGCGAATTCAAGCATTTTTATAAAGTCTTCGGAATTGAAATCGCATTTGCCGTTTTTGAAGTCAATAAACTCGCTGCCGGACATTTCCATTGCGTATTGCAGGATATCCGTTTTGGTGAAGCCCGCGAACAGCTCCGTCTCGGGAGGTCTTGAAGCGGCTATCTCGTTCAGACGTTCAACGGTGATACCCATATCGTCGCCGAATATGGAGGTCTTGCCGATTACCGTGTAGACCGTAAAGCAGTCGGTGAAACGGTAAAGCTTTCCGTCCGTTTCAAACGAGGTCAGCAGATTGGGGACGAAATCCTCCCGCTTCAGCTCGCCGTCACTGTCGATAAATTCGTACAGATCGGCGAAAACACCTTTGGCAATATAAGTTTCGGTAGGGGTGTAGGAATCTGTTATAAGAATATCCGGTATGTTTCCGCCCGTTAAGTCAAGATTGAGCTGGTTTATGTTTTCGTCCTTGTACTCCTTGACGGTCACAAAATATTTGTCGTTTGCGGCGTTGAATTTCACGACCTGATTTTTTATATAGCTTGAAATGCTGTACTCCGTACCTGCAAGGATAATTTCCTTTCTGCCACCCGTTGAGACAAGCTGCTTTGTAAGCTTTGAAAACTTCGGGTACTTGTGGGGAAAGCTTTTTCCCGCGCAGACAAAGGTATCGTTCCCCGCGTAAAATACGTCGCTTACTTCAATAACGCTCACGCCCGCCTTTACCCAGTCGAGAAGCTTTTGGGGTTCCCCGCCGATATTCCAGCTGTAGAGGGACTCGTTGTCGTACACGTAAAAGTCCGTATCCACACCGTTTCCGCTGATAATATGATTGTTGTAGCCCTCGAAAGGCATGGTAACGGCTTGGGGCTTTTCCTCCGACGTGCCCTCCGGAATATCAATCTTGAAAAGCCCGTACCCGTTTCCCGTCCACTGCCAGATATAAACGTCTCCGTTCTTATCGGTAACAAATTTCTCAATGCCGTTTTCGGTCTCTATGAAGCCCTTGTAGGTACCGTCCTTGTCAAACACCATTACGTTATTGTAATCGGTAACGTAAAAGTTACCGCTGCCGTCCATGCCGAAGCCCCATACGTACAGACCATTGAGGAAATACTCCGCAGCCTCGGTGAAGTCCACAGAATTTATTTCCGTGCCGTTTTCGTCAATGGTTTTCAGAAGATACTCTGTTTTTTCCTCCGTTTCTCTCATATAGACACAATAACCGTTTCCGTCGGGAGCGAATATCGGCTGGAACACGTCGGCTTTGTCCGCGCAGGAGCAGAGCTGCACTGATTTAAAGCCGCTTCCGTCCGTGCCGACAATATTCAGATACGCGTCAACTCCGTTTCCCGATTCATCGGGATATTTTTTTGACAAGAAATAAATTTTGTCTCCATAGTATGAAAATGAATCATAGTCTCCGATTACCGCGCCGGAATACTCCGCGCTTTCCGCACGGTAAGCGTATTCCTGAGAAGCGGTTTGAGCGTCGCCGTTTCCGCCGTCGTCCTTTCCGCACGCCGCAAGGGACAGCGATAACGCTGCCGCAAGTCCCGCAGCAAGGATTTTTTTGATATGCTTTTTCATTTGAAGGTTTCCTTTCGGTTAATGTACTCTACTGCAATAGTATAAATATATTCTATCACAATAGAATTAGCTTGTCAATACCTTTTCCGGAAAAATCATGCGGATCACTTTATGCTGCCGTAAAACGCGCTGCATACCGTATGACAGTATGACAGCGCGTTTGCGTTTATAGTATACAGTAAACAAATTTCAGCTTGAACCTTCCGAACCGTGAAAGCTTTGTACAGAAACGCTTAGCCATACTGTTAACTGCAAGCCTCATTTCGTTGGCTTCGCTGCGGGTCAGGCTGTCTCCTCCGAACGAGGCTTTGAGAGCGCAGCCGATAATAAATTCCGCGCTGCCGTCCGAAAGAAGCGCCGAACGTTCCGAAAGCGTTTTTGCGTAGTCCTCCCAGCTCATGGCGCCCTGCTCGGGCATTTCCATTAATTTCAGCAGCTTTTCAAAGCGTTTGTAGTCGTCCATAGCGGAGGCTTTCGCGCTCCGCAGAGCCGTTCTGCGCCTTTTTGCCACGGCGGCGTTCCTGCGGATAATAAGCGCCGCAGGAACAATGACAAGCACAGCCGCAAGTACCACGAGCCATGTCAGGTCGTACAAAACGTCCACCTGCTCGCCGCCCTTTATACCGAAAACCCCGAAGCCGACCGTAGGCTTTTTTACTTCGGGGGAAGCCGCGTCCGAAACGTCGGCAGTCTGCGCGGTTTCGGCGGAAACGTCGGTTTCCGCGTTCTGATCCTGCGCCGCCGTTGTTTCCTGCGGCTGAGAAGCCTCCGCCGCTTCGGGCTGCTCTGTTCCTTCCTGTACCGCTTCGCTCTGATCGCCGGGGAATTCGCTTTCCGTTATCTCTTCGCTTTCCTCTGTCAGCTCGGTCTCCGTCTCGGTCTCTGAGACCGTCGTTTCGGTGGGAACAGCGGTGCGGATATTTCCGTATCCGGAAGTAAACTCAACTGGGTACCAGCCGAAGCCGTCAAGATAAATTTCCGCCCACGCGTGACCCCGTAGGTCTGTAACGTCAACAACCGCGGAGCTGCCGACGGAGACGTCCCCCGGAAAATCCTTGGGCTTTATAATGTAGCCCTCGGCGTATCTGGCGGGAATTCCCGCATAACGGCACATTATTATCGCAGCCGAAGCAAAATGCGAGCAGCTTCCCTCGCGGTTCTCAAGAAAGTTATCCACGAAATCCTTTCCCGCAGGCAGCTTTTCCGTGCTCAGACTGTATTCGCAGTTGTCCCTGAGCCATTTTTTAATAAAGTATATTTTACGGTTCAGCACGGTCATTTCGTCGAGAGTGCTTTTTCCCGTAATGCTTTCCTCCGCGGTAATGTACCGGTAATAGCTTTCGTCGAAGATCGTCTCGGGAGAAAAGCTTTCGGGAAGGTCAAGGTAATTACTGTAAACAAAGCTTCTGTACGCCGCTTCGTCCGAGGAAAGCGCCGACGGCGTGGACCATTTTTTGCGGAAGATATTGCGGTACCCATTGTAATTTTTAGGTTCGTAGAACTGACCGAGATACGATTTTGCGGAACCGCCGAAGCCGCTGCCCGCATTTATTTTGTACATTGAAACGCTTTCGGGAACAAGATTGTAGGGCATATAAAGATAGTTGGTATTTGCGGCGATATTCTTTACGGAAAAACTGTGCCGCGGCATTTCGGCAGGGGTGTACTTAAGATTGTAGCCGTCCAGAAGCAAAGGGGAAAGTCCCTCGTTGTCAAATGAAGAGGTTATCTGTTCAAGCTCTTTAAGCTTTGCGGCGGGGAGCTGCTCCCAGCTTCTGCCGGTGTAGACGGAGCCTACAAAGCCGCGCAGATAAACCGTGTCCTCCGACTTGGGGATAGTCACCTCCAGAACAGTCTTTCCGTCGAAAGATATCTCGTCGAACTCTCCAAGCTTGCCGTGGTTTATCGCTCCTGTGGGGCCAATATTTCTTGTGGCAATGGTAACTATATCGTCTATGACCTGCTTTACTCCGCCGCCGCTGAAATAGTCCACGGCTTCGTCGTACATGATATTCAGCTTTTCGGGACGCTCATAGCCGAACATACGTGACGCCGCGAGCACCGCCGCAATGCACAGCACCGAGATCGCCGCCGTATAGAATCCGCAGTGTGAGGAATATTTTTTGCAGCGTGAGTCGGAGATATTTTCCGCCGCGTTGGACTCGATTGCAAACATTGCAGCCCAGCACACCACTACGGCAAAAAATGCCGCAAGGTTCGGTTCAAGCCCGAACATGAGAACGGAGAAAACAGGGATACAGGTGGAGCAGCATACTCCCGACGCGGAGTTGCCTCTCACCGCCGCGTGACAGGCGAACGCGCACATGATGTACTCCCAGAAAAAAATAAACGTCCGCGTATGGCTGAAAGCAAGCTCGGGTTCGAGAAGCTCTATAAAAGGCTCGCCGCGGTACTCCTCACGGATAGTAGAGAGAAAGCAGTTAAGGGTATTTGCGAATCCGGCGCATATTTCATATCTGTTTATAAAGACAGGCACTGTCAGCGCAAGTATTACTACAGCTCCCGCACGACGGAACCATTTCTCACGGAGACTGAAAATAAACGTAAAAATGAGACACATGGGAACAGCCCAAAACGCATACGCCGCGCTTATCCCTACATCTACGCAGGTCAGGAAAGCTGCCGCCGTACCTATGCAGCCGCAGGAAGCTATAAGAAGCTTTACGGCAAGCGGAGCAAAGTCCGCAGCCAACGAAAGCTTTGAACCGCCGCGCTTTTTGTCCGCAAGTATGCTTGCCGAAACAGACGCGGAGGGGCTGTGCTGCCGGTTCATTTACATTCTCCTTCCCTGTTTTTTTCGCGGAAGTTACCCCTCGCGGGGGATATCCGCTTTTTCAAAATATCCGAAATTTTCGGAGCTTAGCTTTTCCGCGTCGGCGTAGATGAATTCCACCGATGAGACATCTCTGCCGCTGTCGGCAGCCGCGTCCGTATCTGCCTGCGTATTCATATCCGTCTGCGTATTCATATACGCCTGCGGAGCCGTGCATATTACCGTCAGCCGCGCTTCCCCGCATATGGAGGAAAGCTCGTCCGCATAGGCGCCGCCGTCCTGCTCGGAAACGGCTATCACCCTTGAAAAGCCTCCGTTCGCAACATAAACGCTGTCGGATATTTCCGTAACATAGGCAATACTGCTACCGTATTCAAGCTCCCTTATACCGCGGCATACCCCGGCAAGCTCGGCATAGAGCGAGTCGGTATCCGCGATCTCCGAAGCACGCAGACTGTAGCCGCTGCACGGCACGGCAAATGTGTGAGCCGCGCCGCTTTCGGCAAGGGAGCATGACAGCGAGGCGGCGGCTTCGAGAACTCTGTCCGCACCCTCCGCGGAACGGCAGCTTCCCGTGTCCGCCATTATCAGTATCCTGCTGCCCACAGGCTTTGAAAGCTCCCTGACGATAAAATTATCGCTTCTGCCGCTGAGCTTCCAATGGATAAGATTATGCCTGTCGCCGTCGCGGTACTCCCTCAGCATGAAAATTTCCGACGGGTCGTCCCCTGGCTTTTCCCGTGAGAAAACGCTGCTCTCCGCGCTGTAGACGTAATTGCTCTCTATAGAATGCGAGACCGGAAGTATGGCGGGGAGAACAGTTATAAGCGTGCTGAAGCCGACCTTTTTCCGCACCGAGGTTATCCCCATAAGGTCGCGCAGACGGACGCTCCTGACCGTCACCGAAACTGCTCCGCAGTGCTTCGGGAGAAAATTAAGCGACACCGTTTCGCTTGTCCGCCCTCCGAGGGGAACGGAAGCCGTATGCACAAATGGAAGCTCCTCCTCAAAGGGCGCGGACACCGTATAACGTATTTTTACCGCACAAGAGGAAACAGGCAGAAAAGAACGGTTATAGAGGCTTATCCTTATCGCGGCCGCTTTCCCCCGCTCCGTTACGGGGGAATCGCAGTACACCTTTATTTTAAGGAACGCCGCGCCTATCACGAGTGCCGCGTACAGAACAACCGGCATTGCCAGCAGGAACGCCAGCAGATAGAACGAAAGGTCTCCCTTATAGAGCACATAGAATACAGCCGAGCAGAGGGTTATCAAAAAATAAACAAACTTCATTCCTATCCCTTTCCTCTATCGTATGGACGGAGCGGGGGTACGCGCGCTTATGTCGCGCAGAACGTCCGCTACCGTAACGCCCGCCGCCTTTGCCTTTGCGCTGAGGATAATGCGGTGCTCCGCAACGTCCCCGAGGATATATTTCACGTCGTCGGGAATAACGTATCCGCGTCCGCGCATAAGGGCGGCGGCTCTTGCCATTGATGTGAGAGCCACCGTTCCGCGGGGACTCAGTCCCAGCTTTACCTGCGGGTGGGTACGCGTAGCCGCCGCAATGGAGGCGAGGTATTTATACACCCGGTCGTCTATGAAGACCTCTTCGGCGGCGCTTATCAGCATAAGTACGTCGTCGGCGTTTGCAGCGGGAGAAATAGAGTCCGCCGACCTTGCCGTTCCTTTTGATTTCAGTATGGCTATCTCGCTGTCAAGGTCGGGGTACCCCATTGTAAGCCTGACTATGAATCTGTCCAGCTGTGATTCGGGCAGCATCTGGGTACCCACCGAACCTATGGGGTTCTGGGTGGCTATAACGATGAACGGCTTGGGAAGCGGGTGAGTGCAGCCGTCCACGGTGACGGAGCCTTCCTCCATAGCTTCAAGGAGGGCGCTCTGGGTCTTGCTGGAAGTACGGTTTATCTCGTCCGCAAGGAAAAGACTGCACAAAGCCGCGCCGGGTTTGTAATCAAAACTATCGGTGCGCTTGTTATAGACGGTAAAGCCCGTAACGTCGGCGGGAAGCACGTCGGGAGTAAACTGCATACGCTTGTAGTCAAGGGACATCGCCTTTGAAAAAGCAAGGGCAAGGGTGGTCTTTCCCACGCCTGGGATATCGTCAAGCAGAATATGTCCCCCCGCGATTATGGCAAGCAGGGTTTTTATGACGATCTCGTCCTTGCCGATAACGGCTTTTTTAACTTCTTCGGTAATCCCCTTTGCCATGGGAATGATCTTTGTTTTTATTTCCTGGTCTGTCATAACGTTACCTCTCAATTTTTTGTAAGCACTATATAATAACAGTATAGCACATTTTTGGTCAAAATACAAATTACAATTTGGTAAAAGTAAGGGTGGCTATAGAAAGGGAAAATTTTTGTTTAACTCACAAATGACATTACCCTGCCAAAGATTA
>CAJUAN010000013.1 GCA_910584715.1 uncultured Oscillospiraceae bacterium | reverse complement strand
CTTGACTGATCGGAAGTGCTTTATTCCTTTTTTACACAAAATTTGGTGAGGTCTCAAGAACTATGACAAAAAGATAAAGGCTGCGTAATTGCCGCCTTTATGCTGTCCCTATTTTGTATTCTGCGTTTTTGAATAAATGTATTTATATAAAAACCGGCAACGCACTATTGCATTGCCGGTTTTTCGCTTTAGCTGTATTTACTTGCTCTCGCTCATCTTGGCACGGTACTCCTCTTTAAGCTTCTGCAAGCGCACTGAATCGTCCTTGCGCTGCTGCTTTGCCGCATCCTGAATTTTTCTGGTCTCGTCGATACCGTCAACAATGGTTTTCCAGGTTTCCTCAAGAGTTTCCACCTTAATGGAGCTTCCCGAAGCGAGCTGAGTGGTCAGCTTGGTCTGGGCGACGGTATTCTGAGCGTTCTTTATAAGCAGCTCGTTAGTCTTTTCGTCCAGAGCCTGCATTGCCTCAGCCTGGACGCGCTGTCTTTTCAGCATGACCGCCTGAGCCAGAGCCTGCTTGAATACGGGCATGGTAATGATAAACGCCGAATTTATCTTTCTTATAAGGTTCAGGTTGGAGAACTGCATAGCTTTCAGCATGGGCACCGTCTGCATTGCAACGTTTTCCGCGATCTTCAGATCCATGACCCTCTGCTCAAAGACCTGTCTCGTCTGCTCAAGGGTCTGGAGATCCATTGCCACCGCGCCGGAATCAGGCTCCGCTTCAAGCTTCTTGCGGTAATCGGCAATATACTGGTCAAGTTCCACGCAAGCCTGCTCGCCCGCCATTATATAGAGCAGCAGATCCTTGTAATATTGAATGTTCGCGTTGAACATGGTCTCCAGCTTCACGTTGGAGGCTTCGATTTCGGTCTCGTACTGACGAAGCTGGACATATATCTTGTCCACATCGTCGCCCATTGTGTGGTACTTGGCAAGCAGCTTGTCTACCTGCTTTCTGAGGTTTGCGAACACGCCCTTTTTAGGCTCTTCGGTAAGCTCCTTCGCGTCAAACTGATCCATTACCGCGGAAAGGTGCTGGAGCAGCTCTCCGGAATCGTTTATCTGATCCATGTTCATGGAGTTCAGCACCTGGTCGGACGCCTTGGATATCTCCATTGCCACCTCGTTGCCGAACTTTACGATAGAGTTAACGTCGTTGATATTGATAGTGCTGACAAGTTTGTCGACCTCCTCGTTCTTGACAAGCTCCTGCTTAAGCTCGTCGGCTTTCGCAGTAATTGAAAATTCCTGTGGAACATCCGTCTGAATGTTGAGAGGAGCCGCAGTTACGGTAACATCGGTTGTGACCGCCCCCGCCTTAGCTGCCTGTGCTTCCGTGGAAGGTGTGAATTTAAGCGCCATTGTTATTTTCTTCCTTTCTTAAAAAGTTTTCCGAACAATCCTCCGCCGCTCGGTTCCGGAATCGAATCGGGTATCTTCAGCTTAGGTATGTGCACATTATACTCGAACTCGTTCATGGTATGGGTCTCGAACGCCGCGTCGCCGACAAAGGTCTCGATGTTCCTGTACCCCGTGGGAGTGCAGATCAGTATATCAAACCCGAGAAGATTGAACAGCACGAGCTGAATGCATTCGATCTTGCTGAACGTGTCCTCGATAACGTCTATGACAATAAGCTTCGGTATGTCCTTGGTGAAATCGTATTTTTGCAGAAGCTTCAGTATCTCCCTGTCAAGGTTGGTACCCACATATATGATCAGTGGCAAAAGCTCGTTCCTGTCTATTTTCAGCAGACCCGCGTCCACAGCCTCCTGCATTTTGCTGAATATAAGTCTTTGCAGGCTGTCGGACAGATATCCGTACTTATTGAGCGGAGAATTTTTGAGCTGCTCCGTCATTATCTGTTCGCCCGTGTAGTAGGGTCTGTAGATATCCAGTTTTGTCTCGCCGAATTTTTTGTAGCTCGGCGACTTGATTATTACCCTTGTGTTAGGTGACAGCTTCCACCTCACGCTGTCCCAGTAGGCGTTTAGGTCGCCGTTTTTGACTCCGCTTATTTTCGCGAAGATGTTGGGTACCGTTACCTTTGAACCGTTCGCCGCAAATCCCGTGCGGTACTTGGCGGGCTGATGCCATAAAACGTCGATCTCGTCGCAGGTGGTTTTCAGTGTAAGGGACTGCATATCCGAAAACTGGAAGTCCCTGAAAAACGTGTCGTTGTTGTATAGAATATTATTAAGTTCCTTTGAGGCGTTGTAGGCTGCGGTGGCAAGCTTTGTCCTCACAGGTCTGTCGGGGTAGGGCGTGACCGGAACGGAGCAGGGCAGCTCAAATATCTGCATACGTCCCTCAAGGTTGTTCTGTTTAAGCTGCACCAGTCCCGAAAGATTGCTGCAAATATAGAGCACGTCTATTCCCAGACGGGACATGAAATGCAGAAAAGCGGTCTCGGCGGCGGTTATGTTTCCGTAGTATATCAGCACCGGTATTTCAGTGTGGTCGCGGCGGAAAGCCTCCGATCCGAGGCAGCGGTTCATCCAGACTATCAGGGTCTGTACCGCGGACAAAGCGACCCTGCCGCTCATGCCCTTCATAAAGAGCGGGAGAGTCTCCCGCGCAAGCTTGGTTCTAACCTCGTCGCCATGAATGTTCACCGCCGCCGCCAGGTCTTCAGAGAGAGTATCAAGGCTCTGACCATCCACAATGCTTATCCCGTCGAAAACCGACAGCTCGTCGGGCGTGGGGGGCTTGAGCTCGTACTCGCTGTAAAACAGCAGCTTGGGACATTTTATAAGCTCCTCCCTGAGATTATAAAGCATATTGTGGAAATCCGCCTTTTCGTCCTCCCCCGCGGGCACGCCCAAAAGCGCGGCAAAGTAAACGGGGATAAGCTGTTCGGGGGTGAAATGCCCGCCCCGCGACAGCAGCCTCTGGGAATGGGTCTCGAAAATATCCTTGTTAAAGGTACCCGACGTTGTTGTTACCGTCTGCACCAGTTTTTTATTTTCCGTGGAAAATCCCTCAAAAATCATAAAGCGAAAGCCTTTCGGAAATATCTGTTGTTCGGAATGCGTCCGATACAGTAATTATACTATACATCGTATAATATGTCAAGTAAGAAAATCAAAAAACAGCAATCAACGGATAAAAATTATTTTCCCGTTCAAACAGCTCAAACCGCATACTGTGAAAGAACCTCCGCCGCACTTTTCAGCACCACGGCTGCTTCCTCCAAATACTTTCTCACAGAGGCGCTGCTTGTGCCGGAGGACATCTCCATAGCGTGGCTGAGAGTGTTCCTGCTCACGTCCACCTGGGTCTGGTACAGGGAATCGAGCTGACCCAGAGCGTTTTCCTCCATTGCCTTATAGGCTGCGTTCAAGTCCTTGACGGTGCTGTTGCGTATATCGTCGTAATTTTCCAAAGCGGTGTCAATAACGTCGGTAGTGCGCTTCCTGCGGAGAATATTCCTGAACGAGGACATAGCGCCCGACGGGAAAGTATCACCGTTTCCGGAAGAAGCCGCCGACATGACCGACTTGGACACCAGCATATTCAGATCGTCCATTGAATCCTTGACGGAAACCTCCGCGTCGCCGGAAATGCCGTTTATACCGAGCTTTTTGGAAAGCTCCGCGCCCAACTGGGCAATTACCATGTTGAGCCTCTGTCGGTGGATATCAAGACATTTTCTGTAAGCCTCGCCTACCTTGTCAACAAGGAACGAATAGAAATGCTTTTCGATATCCTCCGGAGGAACGGAAGTCCTGCTCTCCAGAATATCCTCTCTCAGCTTTGAAAAGAAGCCGTACATCCACTGCTCCGCCTCCTGCTGCATTTCGGTAATGCTCAGGCGTATCTTGGGCTTTTTGCTCTCCAGCGCGCTTGCAAGGGTGGAGCACTCCCGCTCAATGCTCTGGGAGATATCGTCCAGTTTTTTCCTGTCCATAGCCATCATTTCGTATATCATTCTGATACGCGCGGCAGTGTCCTTTATCATAAGGTTCAGCATTGTCAGTACGCGCTGGGTGCGTATAATATCTTTTTGCAAAATAATTTCTCTTTTCAGGGACATCTCAAATTTCAGGAACTCGTTCTCGTAAAACTCCTGAAAGCCCTTTATGTCGGGGCGGTTCAAACCTATCTTCCGGCGGTACTCGTCAATACCGCTTACCCCGTAAACAAAAGCGTTGGGCATTATAGCCTCGCACCGTTCGCTTACGCGGCTGATTATCTTTTCAATGTCCTCCTGAGTGTTCATGGCGTCTATCATATTTACGAGAACGTAAAGCTTGTTGAAGCTGAGCGGACGGATATGGCTCGCCAGAAAGAACTGCTCCGACTCCGAAAAGGGAGACAGCGCGCTCGCCACATAGATGACCGCGTCAGCGTTCACAAGATAGTCCTGCACCTGCTTGTCGAGACAGTCAAGGTCGCTCAGACCCGGCGTGTCCACTATTCTTATTTCCTTCAGCAGCTCCGCGTCGTCACGTATGTCGATATATTCAAGAGTCTCGGGGAAAGCCCTCATAAGCTTCTCCAGCTTTTCCCGCACAAGATCGTCGGCGGTAAGGCTTATTCTCTGACCGTTTTTCAGCACAGCCTCCGCTTTTGGGGTCTCGCTGTAGCTTATGGAATTTATCGTAAAGGTCTCGGGAGCAACGTTTACCGGCGCAATGGATTTTCCCAGTATCGCGTTGATAATGGTGCTCTTGCCGCGCTTGAAGTCTCCGAGGACAACAAGGGAGAACGGCTCCGTGCGGCGTTTTGTAATTGCGGCGTCCCAGTCGCGGAGATGCTCGGTGAACTCGTCGCCCAAAATAGTGCACAGCGGCTTGTTTCCCAGCAGTCCTTTAAGCTTGCTCTGAACGGTTTCGATATCAGGCTCCGCGGAAGCGTATCCCGGCGCTGTCTGAACGTTTATAGTTTCGGTAATTTCGGACATATTACATACCCTCCTTTGCAGCTCCGAGGATTATCTCGCACCTTATTTCAAGAGCCTGCTTGTTTACTGTGTGGATATCCTCCTTGCTGAGGTCGCCGCGCCAGTTGTAAAGTATTTCGCAGTTCAGGAACTCCAGCCCCGCCAGTATCCTTTTGTCCACAGCGTTGCATTCAGGCGGGATAACTATGCTTCTTGCAGGGGTTATATGCAGCGTCTCGTACTGCTTCATAAGCTCCTCGAGAGCAAGGCATTCCTTTGGGTAGTGAGAGAATATTCCCTTGCTGTGGATACCCGTCATTATCATCGGGTACTCCTGCGGATCGCTGAGGCATATTATACCCGCACGGTCGCTGGTAACGTCAGAAAGGGTAAGCCATTCGGAAATGGTGCTTGCTATCTGCATTGCGGAGCTGTCCGATTCCGATGGCTTAGGCTCCTCCTGCTCGTCGGAAAAGCTTATGCCGAAGTAGGGAGCCGCCATATTGAAAATGCAGTGATTGTTCTGGATATGACCGCATTCGCAGCCTATCAGGAAACGAAGCTCTTCTTTCGAGCATACCTCCGCCAGTCCCGAAGTAGCCACGATAAAGGGTTCGACGCCCTCGGCGGCTACCGAATATATCTCATATTTTGACGGAGCGTTTCTGACATATACAGTGGGAACGCTTATCTGTAACCTTTCGGCGCATACATTCACAGCATTGTACAGCTCCGCGTATTTCATCGAACCTGCAATGTCCGTGGACTGGAATATCCTTTTCACCTTGTTGGGGATATCCCGTCCCGTAAGATTCTTGTAAACCTTTGACCAGCCCGAAAAAGCGGTTATCTTCTGTTTTACCGAGAAATCCGCGTCAAAAGCGTAGTCCATCATACCGCCCACAATATGATCCTTATAGGAGCGGGTGCGGGCGTTAAGATACGCCGCAAAGCTTGTGTCTATATCCATCAGCGGGTTGTAGTCCGCCGCAGTATCTGTACCGAACATTTCGGAAAACCTCCTTGATAAATATGTATGAACAGCCTATTATTCCATGCTGTCGGTGAGAGCCTTGTGCAAGTTGTATGTTTCCGCCAGCAGCTCTCCTGTGTACTCTGCGATATTGCGGAGCTTTTCCTTTTCGTTGTCAGACATATTTTTCTTTTCCATTTTGAGCTGATTGAGGTTGTCGAGGGTTTTCTGGGTGTCGAGAAGTATGATCTCGGTCTCCTCCTCGATCTTGGACTTGAGCCCCTGGAAGGACGCGAAAACCTGTCTGCGGACAGTCTCCGAGAAGTCGGAGTGTATCTTCATCTCATGGAACTGTTTCTTTACTGACTGCTTGAAGCTTGCCTTGTACTTGTCTATTCTTTCCTGAACGAGAAGCTTATCAACGGAAAATTTACCCGTAAACGTACCCGCAAGTCCTGCCACGGCGGCTATACAGAGAACTACGGGACCCGCCGCGATACCCAGCACCGTCGCCAGGGAGAACGCCGCGTAGAACGTAGCGTAGAAGCCCGCAAAGCCTGCCGCTCCGCCCAGAAGCGCGCCCTTTATGCCTGCCTCCCGCAGACCTATGAACAGACCTCCCGCACCTACCGTACCGATAGAAACGCCGATGATCTGATCCACCACGCCGCCGTTTCTCGACCGCTTCTGCGGCACGGAGAACATTTCCTGTATGCGCGCAACAGAGGCGAAGAACTCGTCCTCAAATGACTGCAAACGCTCAGCCTCGTCGCTGAGAGCGATGTTTATCTCATTCTGTATCTGTTCACAGATGAGCTGTGCCTTGTTCTCGATGTTTTCCTTTATCCTTTCGGTCAGCTTGGAGTACACGATCTTCAGCTTATCCTTTTTAAGATCCTCGGCGCTCATGGGGTACGCGTCGATAACCTTCATGGCGGTCTCCTCGATCTGTACCCAGTAACTGTCCAGAATAGGCTGCAAGCCCTGGAATACCTTGTTTGCAGCATCGTTTATGCGGACAAATTCCTCTCTCTTCTTGGTACGTATATCGTCTATCTCCTCGATAGCGGCGGTGTATTTGTCCATGAACTCGTCGGTTTCCATCATAAGGGAGTTTTCTCGGATAATAATGGAATTAATAAGCTCGGAGCCTGAGCTGATTATCTTGTTTGCCAGTATCTGGAGAGTGATAACGCCCCTCTCCTGGGTGAGCATAGTCTCCAGAACCCTTTCAAAGGTTGGGAAATTGCTCTCCTCCAGCATAGCCGCGTCGCCGGACTCCTTGGCCATGAGGGCTTTTTTGGCGTACACTCCTATAACCTTGGGCTTGCCGATCTTACGCTTGTAGACGGCAAATTCCTTGGAGTCCTCGCCCATAACGGCTTTTGCCTTTTCCATAACGTAGCTGCCTATGCGCTTTTCAACGGTCTCGACTATTCTGTCCTCGTCCTCCTTTGAGAAAGTGCCGAAGCAGTTTACCGCGAAGATGATACGTCCCATATCGCTGGAAAGCATTTTCTTTTCGAGGAATTCCTTTTCAAACTGTGAAAACGGCGAATTTGCGCTGATAACGAATACCGCCGCGTCGATCTCGGGAAGTATGGACAGAGTAACGTTGGTCATCTGCTCGTCGTCGTTGAGACCCGGAGTGTCGATGATGTCCACATTGTTGCGGCAGAACTGAGTGTCGTAGTACACCGTAGCCTGCTTGACGGTCTCGGCTTTCAGCTCGGATTCATAGGAAAGCTTTGTAACATAGTCGGCAAGCTTGTTTATGTCTACCCGTTCGGTGCCGCCGTCCTTGTATTCCACCATAACGTAAGGGGTCTCACTGTAGGTAACTCTGTTAAGGGTAGCGGTTGCGGGGAGAACGTCCGCAGGCAGAACCTCCTGACCAAGCAGAGCGTTTATAAGCGTGCTTTTTCCCCTTTTGAACTCGCCGACAATAGCGACCTCGAAATGCTCGTTGGCGACCTTTTCCACTGTATCGCCGATAGATTTCGCGGTATGGGTAAGTCCCACGTCCTCGCTGTACTCCTTCAGCTGGATAAGACTTTCCGTAAGCTCGGAAACAGTTTGCTTATAGGCGGAGTAGCTTCCGTAATTCAGTGCCTGTTCCATATAAATCCTCCTAAATTAAATTTATGTGAACACAAAACGTGTGAAAAATTCATAATCCGGAGCGTGCTTCATATTCATGCGGCGTTGCCTCTCTGGAAGCGTATGTACTGCGATCGGAAAGCCGCCAAATATACACTTTAATTATAGCACATTCCTGCACGAAGTGTCAATCGCATTAATAATTTTTGTACATATATGTATATTATGTAAACTAAAACTGGTAAAATTGCTAAATCCGGAACATCTTTATTATAAAAAAACGTTTGAAGCGGGAAAGACTGATGGCCACCCGCATTCAAACGTACAAAACCGGTATTAAAAAACTACAGTTTAAGAAGATTTTCCGCATTTTCGTGAAGTATCATTTCACGCTCCCGATCGGTAAGGGGTATCGCGGAGAACCGTCTCAGTTCCTCGGCGGCTTTCCACATGGGATAATCCGTGCCAAACAGCACCCTGTCCGCGCCGTATGATTCTATGATCTGCTTTGCGCGTTCGGGTGACATGGCGTACAGCGAGCTTGAACAATCCGTCCAGAGATTGCCGTACTTTTGTCCGCCGAGGACGGATACTGCGGAATCCCATTCTGACCAGCCGCCGAAGTGCGCCGCGATAACGTCAAGCTTCGGGAACGTCTCTAACACCTTGGCAAGCCTTGCGGGCTTCGACCATTGATAACGTCTGTCGCCCGTGTGGATAAGAACGGGCAGCCTTCCCTCGGCAGCCTCGTAAATTTTCATGGCTTTCGTGTCGTCGATGCATAACCGCTGGAAATCGGGGTGAAGCTTTATACCTCTGAGTCCGAGCGAGACAGCCCTGTCCGTTTCCTTTTCAATATCGGGATAGTCAGGGTGCATTGCCGCAAAGCCGATAAAATTATCGGGGTACTTCTTCACGGCGCGGGAAATAAAATTGTTAATGCTTTCCACCTGCTCGGGAACGGTAGCAACGGACTGCACAATAAATCTCGTTATCCCCGTCTCCGCGCCGGAACGTATCAGGTCTTCGGCAGTACCCGCGCAGTGCATTTCAAGTCCGTTATAAAAGCTGCCTATTCCCGCCACGGCTTTTTCCGCGATCTTATTTGGAAAGATATGGGCGTGCGCGTCAATGATAAGCGCGTGAGTTTCCGCGTTTTTATTTGTATCGGTATGCATTTTTGACCTCCTTTAAACCGGTATGCCTATATGCCTACAACAATTCCGCTTTGAAAATGTAAACAAAGAATCTACACAAAAACCGTATATGCAAGTTTTTGCTTGATTTTTTGTACATTTTCTTCGTGGAATTGCTGTAATATTTATTGCCTGACTATTTTGCTCAGGGAGCTTGCAAACGCCGTGCTGCGCCAGTTGCCCCTTAGGTAGAACCACAAGGACATCAACGCTGACAATCCCCAGCCTATGGGCCATGCCCACAAAAATCCGTCAAAACCCATGCCCGCGGCGGGGATAACTCCCGCTATTGTTTCGGGTACCAGCAGATAGGACAATACTACTCTCAGCAGCAGGTCGCTGAACGTGGCGGCCATAAAGGACTTCATAGCTCCCGCGCCCTTTAAAACTCCGTCGGAAAGCAGTTTTACGCCGAGAACAGCGTAGAACGGAGATGCAGCGCGCAGGAACGAAACGCCTATCCTGAGAGCTTCATCTGACGGCTCAGAAAAGAATATACCTATCATTGCTTCGCTGAAACACAGGTAGCACACCAAAAACGGCACTACGCAAACCGCCGTAAAGACCAGTCCCGCTTTGTAGCCCTGCGGAACGCGCTCGTGTTTTCCCGCGCCGATATTCTGCGCCGTAAAGGAGCTTATTCCGTTGGAAATGCACGCCATAGCGTTTACCGCAAAGGTGTTCAGCTTTATCGCCGAGGAGTACCCCGCGATAACTGCCGAATCCATGCCGTTTACCAGCCCCTGGATAAGCAGGTTCCCCACCGATACAAAGCTTTGCTGGCATATTGTGGGTATAGCTATGCGGCTTATAGTGCCGAGCATATGGGGCGAAAACAGTGGACTTTTGTGTACTGTTTTTATTCTTCCGATACGGGCGAAAAGCGATACCGCGGCAAGCACAGCGGATACTCCCTGCGCTATAAAGGTAGCCCAGGCAACGCCCGCAACGCCCATTTGCATGGGTATCACCATTATCAGGTCGAGAATAATATTTCCCACAGACGAGGCGATAAGAAAGATAAGCGGGGTCTTGGAATCTCCCAAAGCCGTGAAAATTCCCGTGCAGACGTTGTACATAAAGAGAAAAGGCAGCCCCGCTATGTATATCCGCAGGTACAAGGCTGAATCGGCAAATATGTTTGCGGGAGTGTTCAGCGCGGTCATTATCGGGTCGCAGAATATAAGTCCCCCCAATGTCAGAACAGCCGCCAAAGCGAGAGTTGTTATCATTGATGTGGACACAGCCGTTTTCATGCGGACGTGCTCCTTCGCCCCGAAAAGCTGGGATATGACCACGGCGCAGCCTCCGTTTATGCCGTTGGCTATCTGGATAAACAGCATCGTCACAGGATAGGAGGCTCCCACGGCGGCAAGAGCAAGCTCGCCGTCAATGGGCGCGGAGCCAACAAAATTTCCCGCTATAACACTGTCGCAGATATTGTACATCTGCTGAAAAATAATGCTGATAAGCATTGGCAGCGTGAACCGCCATATCAGCGACGAGGGTTTGCCTTTGGTAAGATCGGTAATCAAGATTTAAAGTTCCTTTCCGGTCGCGTTTGGTTTCTTCTATTATTATTATTATACAATATTTCAGTGGGTTTTCGCAAATAAAAACAGCACAAATTTTATTAACAGCCCCGCATGTAAATTGTAGATTCTGCGTAACTCCGCACCGTACAACAAAATGAAGTATCCCCGTCCGAAGCGTTATCCGGACGGGGATACTTCAAATTTTTGCCGTTATCTTATTTCAAGACGTTTAGTTTCGGGCGGCGCGATCTCCTTTTTGGGAAGAGCAACGGTCAGAACGCCGTTTTTGTACTCCGCGTCTATCCTGTCGGCATTGACATTTGAAATATCGAAGCTTCTGCGGTACGAACCGTAGGAGCGTTCGCGGCGGATATATCTGCCCCCGCTGTCCTTGTCATCCTTTTCGGAGCTGTGCTCGGCGGTCAGGGTAAGGAAGCCTCCGTCGATATCCAGGCTTATGTCCTGCTTGTCGAATCCCGGCAGCTCAGCTTCAAGGACGTATTTGTCACCCTCGTCCTTTACGTCGGTTTTGCAGGAATTAAAGGAAGTCTCGTTTCCGAAAAAATCCTTTTCAAAATCATGGAAAGCGTTGAACAGGTCGTAACTCTTTCTCTCAAACGGTGTAAGTCCAAACATATAAATTACTCCTTTCAAAAATCAGAGGTTATAGATCGTAACAGAATACATAAGCGGTAACAAAAAGCCTTTCGCCGCCCGTTCATCTGTCCCCTATAAAATTATTTATTTTTTTGCTGTAAATATTCCCGGCATATCGGCAGTTCATTGGTACCACGCCCTTTCTTTTTCTTTCAACAACTATAGAATACTGCTTCTATATGACGAAAATATCAGGGCTTTGTGAAAAGATAATGAAAATTAGCACTCATCTATATTGAGTGCTAATTTCTATATTGTATGAATGAAGAACCTATTTCGTGCAAAAAAGAGGCAGAAATCAAGTCCTGCCTCTTTCAAAGAATTATAAATATTTGCTTTATGCTCTATATTGTTGATACGAACCGCCCGAAAGCGGCTGCTCCCTTTGCGTTTCTCTTGTAGACTCCCGCGTGCTCCAGCACCTTCATGAACACCTTTCCTATCTCGTCCTTGATAACGTTGTTCACGTTCTCGGGAGTAATGTCTCTGTGCGCCGCAAATTCCTCCGCCCAGTCAGCGTGCTTTTCAAGCTCGGGATCAAGACGCACCGCGTTCACGCCCTTGTTTATCAAAGTATCCGCAAGAGCCTCCATTTCGTCCTTTAGGCGGGCGGGAAGAACAGCAAGTCCCATGACCTCTATCAAACCGATGTTTTCCTTTTTGATATGGTGCAGCTCGCTGTGTGGGTGGAAATATCCCAGAGGACATTCCTCCGTGGTGATGTTGTTTCTCAGCACCAGATCAAGCTCGTAGGCGTTTCCGTTCTTGCGGGCAATGGGAGTTATCGTGTTGTGGGGAACCCCGTCGGTCTCCGCAAAAATGAACGCGCTTTCGTCGGTATAGCTTCTCCACTTTGTCAGTATCTTGTCCCCCAGCTCCACAAGCCGCTCATAGTCGGTACAGCGAAGCCTCAGTACGGACATGGGCCATTTTACCCTGCCGATGTCAACGTCCTCGAATCCCTGGACAGCGTAGGTTTCCTCAATGGGAGCGGAAGCCATGGCAAAATCGTGGTGTCCCCCCTGGAAATGCTCATGAGTAAGGATAGAGCCGCCCACTATGGGGAGATCGGCATTTGAACCGATGAAATAATGCGGGAACTGCTCTACAAAATCAAACAGCTTTCCGAAAGCGGCACGGTCTATTTTCATAGGCGTGTGGACGCTGTTAAGGAGTATACAGTGCTCATTGTAGTACACATAGGGCGAATATTGAAGACACCAGCGTTCTCCGTTGATCTTCACGGGGATTATCCTGTGGTTCTGGCGTGCAGGGTGATTTATCCGTCCCGCATAGCCCACGTTTTCCTCGCAGAGCAAACATTTAGGGTACCCGCTCGGCTTTGCCTTTAACGCGGCGGCAATGGCCTTGGGATCCTTTTCGGGCTTGGAAAGATTTACAGTTATCTCTAAGCTTCCGTACTCGGTCTGCGCAGTCCATTTCATGTCCTTGGCGATCCTGTCACGACGGATATAGTTGGAGTCCCCGCTCAGCTTGTAGTAGTAATCCGTAGCGGCTTCGGGGGACTTTTCCCTGTAAAGCCTGCGGAATTTTTCAATTACTTCGGAGGGACGGGGCGTAAGACAGCCCATTATTTTGGTGTCAAACAGGTCGCGGCTGACAGAACCGTCCTCGGCAAGACCTTTTTCGACGGCATAATCAAGCAGTTCGCGGAGAACCGGTTCAAGCTCCACTCCCGTAAAGTTTTCGGCGGGAGGGTCGTAATCCTCAATACCCATGACCTCACAAACGGCGTTTGCGGCGTATATCCTGTCCTCAGCGGATATGAGACTTTTTTCCAGTCCATAGCAAACAAGCTTTCTCACGGCAATATGTATATTTTTATCGGAACACATTTCTGACAGCTCCTTACGATAATTTAATTATGTAGATATTATATCACGTTCCGCATGATTTTGCAAGTGTCAAATGCAGCGGTTCGGAGCAGATTTTGCACTGTTGACGCAAACGGTATTTAATGATATAATCATATACGCGAACCTAAAGGCGTCAAAAATTTACCGCACTGTACGGCTGTACCCGACCAAACTGTGCAGAACAAGTCAAGAAGACCGCCTCAGGATATGATATGATGTAAACAGACAAGGAGGCCGGTCAAATGGATTGGGTGAAAAGCTTTCAGCAAGCCGTTGACTATATTGAGGAGCACATCTTGGAGCCGACGGACTGCGAACGCATAGCGCGGGAAATGAACATATCAAGCTTTTATTTTCAGAAGATTTTTTCCATACTATGCGGCTTTACCGTGGGAGAATATATCCGTAACCGCAGGCTTGCTCTTGCCGGCAGCGAGCTGCTTTCCACAGACGAAAAAATTATCGACATTGCTCTGAAATACGGCTATGATTCTCCCGAGGGCTTTACGAGAGCCTTTGCGCGGTTCCACGGCATCACCCCCAGCGACGTCAGAAAAAACGGCGCGTCCGTCAGGTCCTTTGCAAGGCTCTCCGTGTCAATATCTGTGAAAGGCGGTAGTTCTATGGACTACAATATCATGAAAAAAGAATCGTTTAAAATTATTGCAAAAGAGCAGCGCTTCGAGAAGATCGAGGACGTTCAGGGCAGGAATGATATCCCCGCGTTCTGGACTCAGTGTCACTGCGACGGAACGGTGAAGTACCTCTCCGAAAGCTGCAAAAAGGACGGCGTTCTGGGCGGCTGCGTTGTGGGAATGTGCATGGAGGATTCCACCGTGGTAAAGGATTTCCCCTACCTTATCGGAGCGGAATACGCAGGCGGGGATATACCGGACGGTTACAAGACCGTTGACGTTCCCGCGGCTGAATGGGCGGTCTTTAAGATCGACAGCCTGAGTCCGGAGTCTATCCAGCAAGCATGGCATAGGGTGTTCGCGGAATTTTTCCCCTCATCGCCCTATAAGCCCGCGGGAAACTTTGATCTGGAGGTTTACCCTACGGATTCCTACAAGGGCGAGATTTGGATATCGGTCGAGAAAAAGTAAGCGACACTCCTTTTATCATACGGACGTTATCGTGTATAGCGTCCGTATTTTTTATGCAGACGTTGCCAAAACCGGTCCTGTATGGTATAATGGTTTACAAGCAGAATACAGACGGATAGGAGGCGGCGGAATGTTCAGCGTACTGGTCTGCGAGGACGACAAAAACATAAGGCGGCTGATAGCGGAATATCTTGTTCGTGACGGCTATTCCGTTATTGAATGCACCGACGGCACGGAAGCTCTCGATCGATTCGGCCAAAGTCATATAGACCTGCTTATCACCGACATCATGATGCCGCGCACTGACGGCTTTGAGCTTGTCCGCGAGCTTAGGGACGCGGGCTGCGATACTCCCGTGCTGATGATAACCGCGCGTGGAGCTATGGAGGATAAAAAAGCAGGCTTCGGCTGCGGCGCTGACGACTATCTGGTCAAGCCCTTCGATATGGAGGAAATGCTGCTCCGGGCAGCGGCTTTGCTGAGGCGGGCAAAAGCGGTCAGCGAAAAAAAGCTTGCGGCGGGCAGTACTGTTTTGGATTACGAAAATTACTCTGCTGCCTGCGGCGGCGAGGAAATACAGCTCACAAACAAGGAATTTCTGATACTGTTCAAGCTTCTGTCACAGCCGAACCGTATCTTTACCAGAACGCAGCTAATGGACGAAATATGGGGCTACGACAGCGAAAGCGACCAGAGGACGGTTGACGTTCACATCAGGCGGCTCCGGGAAAAATTCGGCGGCTGCACCGACTTTGAGATAGTTACCGTAAAGGGACTGGGATACAAAGCGGTCAAAAACGATGCAAACTCCGCAACTTAAATCGGGTTTTGCGATACGGTTTTTCCGGAGAGCGTTTTGACGCTCCCCTGCATTTCTTTGGAAAGGACAGTACGGTATGAGATCAAAGTTCGGTAAATTTTTCGGTTCGATCTACATGAGATTTCTTTTGGTATTTATAGGGACCTTTGCTCTGTCCCTGATGATACCAGCGATTGGATTCGGGGCGGCAAAGGCTCCCGAGATACGTCGGGACGTTCATTTCTCCGTGACGGAGACCGCGCGGAGCATAAAAGCCCTTACCGAAAACCGCGGAATAACAGCGGAGGAAGCCATATCATTTTTCGCAAAGGAAGGCACCGAAATAACCGTGCTGAACAGCTTGGAGGAGCTGGACTTCCCCCTTTCACCAATGGACGCGGAGCTTTTGAGCCGCGGGGAGATACTGTCCAAAATGCCTGAAAGATACGGCAGGGACAGCGGTGACGGCCGTGAGATGTTTGCGTTGGTCTCTGCGGGAGATAAATGGGTACTCGTCCGCCCCGACAGACGCAAGGGTCCCATTGCGGATTTCAGAGGTATGCAGATATTTTTTGTGGCTGTCCCCCTTGCTTTCGGAACGGCTCTGATAATACTTGCTTCGGTAACGGTTGCAAAGCCTATAAAGCGTATTTCCAACGCCTCAAAAAAAGTTGCGGAGGGGGACTTTTCCGTACAGCTTACCCCCAAGGGCGGCGGCGAGATCCGAGAACTGACGGAAAATTTTAACGGCATGGTGCGGGGGCTTTCCGCAAACGAGTACCTCCACAAGGAGTTTATCAGCAATGTTTCCCATGAATTCAACACGCCGATAATGTCCCTGAAGGGTTACGCAAAGCTTTTGAAACGGGGGGACATAACTCCTGCGCAAAGGGAAGAATACGCTGATATCATAATTGCAGAAAGCGAACGGCTTTCACGGCTCTCGTCGGATATGCTGAAGCTTTCGGAGCTTGAGAACAGAGGGCTTCCTCCGGAGCGCAAAAGTTTTTCTCTGGACGAACAGATACGCTCCGTTATAATACTTTTGCAGCAGAGCTGGGAGGATAAAAATCTTGATCTTGACATTGATATGGAGGAGGTCGCTTTTTCGGGGGACGAAGCCCTGCTCTATCAGCTGTGGGTGAATCTGATATCCAACGCGGTAAGGTATACGGATAACGGCGGAAAGATAGGAGTAACGCTGACAGCGGACAATTCCTGTGTTACCGCCGCGGTAAGCGACAGCGGCAGAGGCATGACGCAGGAGGAAGCGGACAGCGTTTTCCGAAGGTTCTATAAGACGGACAGCTCCCGAAGCTCCTGCGGAACCGGACTTGGACTTGCTATCGCTAAAAGGATAGCCGAGCTTCACGGAGGAGATATAACCATTTCAAGCGAGGCGGGAAAGGGAAGCGTTTTTACGGTTACGCTGCCGGTCGCTGAAGAATAACTATCGTGCGGGAAGCTTTTGAAGTTGGGAAAAACAGATAAAGCTTCCCGCAAAAAATGACGCTATACAAAGTATTGCGGCAAAAATCTTGACGAACACCTGTTTTAGTGGTATACTTGTTTATACAAAAAACAAAAAGGAGCGGCAATGCCATGAACAAAAAGGAAGTTGCGGAGATCAAGAAAAATTTTACCGACAGCAGCGGTTTTTTTACCCTTAACCATATTCTGACAGCCTATGTTGACCCGCAGAAAAATATCCTCTGCAAGGATAACAGACTGTATTCCCTTATCCCCGAGGACGAGGGCGCGGTCATGCTGGAGTCCCTGAAAAAGATACTGGGGGGACGTCTGGGCAAAAATCTGACTGAGTACGGCTTTCCCAACGAGGAGTACGCCGAGGACGGAGCGCAGAGCGACCTTTACGCCGCCGTCAGGGGCAAGCTGGAGGACGAGGTATCCTGCGACAAGCTGCTGGCAAGGATAGTAAACAATATGGAATACGAAATGGCGTACACCGTTATTATCGGGTACTGCTCCTACAGCGTTATGACAAAGGACAGGAACGATGAAAGTTACGACGACGCGGCGGAGGAATATAACTTTATTGCAGCGGCAGTATGTCCCGTAAATACCGGAGACGACGGTCTGATGTTTGACAGGGAGAACTCCTCCATTGTCAAGAAAGCCAACACCGACCTTATCATCAGCCGCACGCCTACGGACGGCTTTTTCTTCCCTGTTTTCAGCGACAGAAGTCCCGACGTGAACAGGGTTATGTACTACACTAAAACCCCAAAGAAGCCCAACATTTCCGTGGTTGAGGACGTTCTGGGCTGCAACTTCGTCATGACCTGCCAAAGCGAAAAGGAGACCTTTCAGCAGGTGCTTACCGACGTGGTTGGGGACGAACTGAGCTACACTGTCATTACCCAGGTCAACGAGGCTCTGCGGGACATCGTTACAAACGCCAAAAACGAGACCGAAATGCCTCTTATCGACGATAACAAGCTCCACGGCATACTTTTCGACGCGGGAGTCAGCAGCGAAAAGCTGGACGCTCTCCCCGCCGTTTTCAAGGAAAAGGTTGGCGAAGCGGACGGTCTTACAGCGGAAAATCTGGTGGAGAACAAAATGGTGCTCGCAACTCCCGAGATAACGATAAACATCAGCAGAGACGCGGCCGAAAAGGTACGCACAAGCGTTATTGGCGGCAGGCGGTGCCTTGTTATCGACCTTGACGACCCGAGCATTTCCATAAACGGACTTGTCACGGACGTTACATAATTTTCAGAAAATTGTGTTGATTTTGATTTGAAAGAATAGTATAATACTGTAGTTGTATTTTATGGGAACGGCGCGTTTTCGGCTTCCCGTATTTTAAGGAGTTTTGTTATGACCGACGCATTAATGAAAAAATTTGACTGCATTGAAAATATGATAGGACGTACGCCTCTGCTGGAAATTTCTCTCGCCTATAGGGGCAGACCCCGCAAGGTCTACGCAAAGGCGGAGTACCTCAATCTTACCGGAAGTATCAAGGACAGAGTGGCTTTTCACATAATGAAAAAGGCGTACCGGGAGGGCACGCTTAAAGCGGGAGACGTTGTAGCCGAAGCCACAAGCGGAAACACGGGCATAGCCTTTTCCGCCATGAGCAGCTATCTGGGACACAAGGCCGTTATCTTCATGCCAGACTGGATGAGCCGCGAGCGCATAAATCTGATGAAAAGCTTCGGCGCGGAGGTCAGGCTTGTTTCCCGTGAGGAAGGCGGATTTCTCGGTTCGATAAAAATGACCGAGGAGCTTGCGGCAAAGGGCGGAGTTTTCCTGCCGGGACAGTTTTCCAACGAGGACAACTGCGAAGCCCATTTCGTTTCCACGGGCGAGGAGATAGTCCGTCAGCTTGCCTCAATAGGGCGCAAAGCCGACGCTTTTGTCGCGGGAGTGGGCACGGGCGGTACGGTAATGGGCGTGGGCAGGCGGCTCAGACAGGAAAATCCCCAATGCGAAATGTACCCCCTTGAGCCCCTTAACTCCCCTACCCTTTCCACGGGCTATAAGGTGGGAAATCACCGTATACAGGGCATTTCCGACGAGTTTATCCCATCTATCCTGAAGCTTGACGAGTGCGGCGAGGTGGTGTCCGTGGACGATATCGACTCCATAATCATGGCGCAGAGGCTGTCCCGCGAGTTCGGCATAGGCGTGGGCATATCCTCGGGAGCCAATCTTCTTGGGGCGGTGATCGCGGGGAACCGTCTCTGGGACGGCGCGGCGGTCGCCACGGTCTTTGCGGACGACAACAAGAAGTATCTTTCCACGGATTACTCCGAGGAGTTCACACCCGCTCCCGACAGCATGAGCAGAGATATCGAGCTTATCGGGGTCAGAGCGATATCAGGCAAATAATATTAAATTTACAGCCTCCGTCAGGTCTTATCTGCCGGAGGCTTCTTATATGGTTCGGTAAATGAATCAAAGCTTTAATCGCCCGTCCTGACGACATAGTAAAGCTTTCTGTATCTGCCGGGAGTGGTTCCGGTAAACCGCCTGAAAGCGTATATGAACGCGCTTTGGGACGAATACCCGAGACAGACCGCGATGTCGGCGTAAGGCAGGTCGCTGTACTTCAACAGGTTTTGGGCGGTGTCCATTTTCGCGGAGGTCACATATTCTTTTACGGTAAGCCCCGTTTCCTGCTTGAACAGCCTTGCGAGATACGTGGGATTTAGCCCCGCCGTCTCCGCGAGAGCCTCTATAGTCAGGTCGGCGTGCAGATCCTCGTATATGCGGTCGATGCATTTCCTTACGTGCAGGGATATCACGTCGTTCTTCCGTATTTCACTCATTCGCTCGGCGCAGTCCATGCACAGCTCCTCGAAGGTCAGGCGTACAGCCGACGGACTTCGGCATTTGTCCGCCTTTCTGCAATATATGTCAGCAATGGTGTACGCCTCGTCGTGCCCCATTTCCTCTTTTATGCAGGCGTTTGCTATCGCCGTCGCCGATACCGCAAAGTGCAGCTTCATGTTCTGCAAGGGGTTGTCCGACAGCGTTCTTTTGCTGTTTATGAAATCAATTTCTCCCGTTTCAAGCTGTCTTCTGACCTCCTCCGCGTTTCCCTTTGCGACCGCTTCAAATTCGTACTCCTCGGCATGATACGGCATTCTTTGGTAATCATTTGTTTTCTGGTCAAAAAGCGCAGCGTTCAGCTCATGCCTGATTTTCATGTAGACCTCCGTAAAACCGTGTACCTATGCTATATATCAATTATATCAAGTTTTGTATATAAAAGCAATACTTTTGATATAAATTTGCCGCGGATAATGTTAAAGTAAAGCTTGTTAAAAGCGTTGGGAGGGCGGCAAAATGACGAGTATTGATTTTACAAAGGGGAGCATAACAAAAAATCTGCTTCTGTTCTTTTTTCCCCTGCTTCTTACCAATACGCTCCAGCAGGCGTATACGTTTGCGGACACGGTGATAATCGGCAGAGGCTTGGGCGACGACGCTCTTGCCGCCGTTGGGAACTTCGGGACCTTTTCGTTTTTCGTCACGGGCTTTTCCATGGGTATAATGAACGGCTTCTCCGTAAATTTTTCCCACGCTTTCGGCTCCGGGAATATGCCCGCCCTAAGGAAAGCTTTCGGAAACGCGGTAATTCTCGCGGTGATCGTTACGGCATTACTCACAGCCGCAGGCTCTGCGCTGCTATATCCCGTTATGCGTATGATGAGAACCTCCGATGCGATCATGCGAGACAGTCTTGTTTACGGTTACATAATCTTCGGCGGACTGTTCGCTACGGTGTTCTATAATCTTTGCTCCGCTCTTCTGCGGGCGGTCGGGGACAGCCGCACACCGTTCACGGCGATATGCATATCCTCGTTAGTGAACATTGTTCTGGACTTGCTTTTCGTGTACGTTCTTAAAACCGGAGTGAGCGGTCCCGCCTTTGCAACCGTGTTTTCACAGCTTGTTTCGGGACTTATATGCGTTTACAGGCTGGCGAAAAACAAGACCGTCAGCTTGAGAGGGTTGAGCAGGGACGATCTATCGCTGAATGGCGCGTCCGCAAAAAGCCTTTTGAAAAACGGGATACCCATGGCGTGTATGAATTCAGTCACGTCGGTTGGGTGCATATTTGTGCAGGGCTGTATCAATGGCTTCGGAGCCGCCTATACATCGGCGTATTCCGTTTGCAGCAAATATCTGAACCTGTTCATGCTTCCGGGTATCACGGCAGGCTTCACATCAGCTGCCTTTACCGGGCAGAACTGCGGCGCGGGCAATCTGATAAGAATACGGAAGGGAACAAAAATAAGCTGCCTGATAGCCGCCGTTTCCGCGCTTTTGCTCGGAGCAGCGCTTTTCGCGTTTCCGGAGCAGCTTGCGCGTCTTATGCTTAGCGGAGACGAGGCTGTAGCCTGTACGGTCATGTTCCTGAAAAGATTCGCATTTTTTCTTGTCCTGCTTAACCTGCTGTTTGTTTTCCGAAATACCGTTCAGGCTTTAGGAAAACCGCTCGTACCCATGTGCTCGGGAATTGCGGAAATGCTGTTAAGGATTCCCGCGATAATGTTCGGACTGCCGCTGATAGGCTTCAAAGCGGCTGCATACGCCGAATGCGCCGCCTGGGCGGGAGCCTTGGCGATAAACGCGTTTTTTTATCTCATGACAGTAAGCGATAAAGCCGAACAGTAAAAACCGTACGGACTGCCCTAATCCTAATAACCAATAAAACTATAGACAAAAAATCTTCACATAATCCATATATGCAAGATTATGCTCGATTTTTTGTATAGTTTTTAATTGGTTATTAGTATAATCAGACAGTCCGTACGGTTTTATCGTTTATTTGGACGAATCAATATATTTCCAATAGCCTTTCAGATACACGGCTCCCGATATGACCGTAAGGGCAGTTGCTGTCCAAATTAATATTTGGTACACAACAGCCGCAGTTTCCGCGGTTTGTCCCTCAAAGGAAAAGCACATTCCCAGCATGATTACGACCTGGGCGACCATTGTAAACGCGGTCTTCAGCTTTCCCCATATACCCGCGGCAACGACTACGCCCTCGTTCGCGGTAACGAGCCGCAGACCCGATACCATAAATTCCCTCGCAACGATTATTATTACCGGAACGGCTCCTATAACGCCACGCTCCACCATGCACATAAGCGCGGATACCACAAGCACCTTGTCCGCAAGAGGGTCGAGAAATTTTCCGAATGTGGTGACAAGATTTCTGCTGCGGGCGATGTGCCCGTCCAGCGCGTCGGTGGCGGAGGCAGCCGCGAATATAGCAAGCGCGATAACCGGGCTGTAGGGAACGATATCCGTCAGCATAAAAAACACGTAGAACGGTACGAGTATCACCCTTAACAGGGTAAGCTTATTTGGCAAATTCATCTGCTATTTCTCCAATCAGGTCGTAGTCAAGCATATCAGTGATCTTGACTTTAACGAATTTTCCCGGTATCTGCCGTTTGTCGGGAGAAGTGAAAAATATCTTTCCGTCGATTTCGGGAGCATCGGCTGCGCTTCGTCCGAAATAACATTCGCCGTAACGGTCAAAGCCCTCTATGACTATTTCAAGCGTACTTCCCACAAGCTCCTTGTTTTTCTTGACGGCAATGATCATCTGCTGCTCCATGATAACATCAGCGCGGCGCTGTTTTACGTCCTCGTCAAGCTGACCGTCCATATCCGCCGCGGGAGTCTTTTCCTCCGCGGAATAGGCGAAGCAGCCGAGACGGTCGAACTTCATGTCGCGGACAAACTCCGCAAGCTTTCCGAACTGTTCCTCTGTCTCTCCCGGAAAACCGGTGATAAGGGTAGTCCGCAGGGTTATGCCCGGGACTTTAGTCCGTATTTTTTTTATAAGTTCCCTCAGGGTCTTTTCGTCTCCCGCTCTGTTCATACGCTTTAGAATTTCCCCGTCGCAGTGCTGGATAGGCAGATCCATGTACTTGACTATTTTTTCCTCCCGCGCCATAACATCCAGAAGCTCGTCGGTAACCCGCTCGGGGTAGCAGTACAGAACGCGTATCCATTTGAGCTGCTCGATTTTGCAAAGCTCCGTCAGCAGCTCGGGGAGCATAAGCCTGCCGTACAGGTCGACGCCGTAGCGGGTTGTGTCCTGAGCAATGACGTTCAGCTCTCTTACACCGTTGCTGACAAGACGCTTGGCCTCCTCGATAAGCTCGTCCATGGGAACGCTGCGGAAGCGTCCGCGTATGTAGGGTATAGCGCAGTAGGAGCAGTGGTTGTCGCAGCCCTCGGCGATCTTAAGGTACGAGGAAAACGAAAGCGTGGTCTGCACCCTGTCCCCTGTAAGAGCAAGGTTTTCCTTGTCCCCGAAAGCCTGTATGCGCTCGTCCGCCATGATTTTTTCAAGTATCGAAACTATGTCGCTGTTGCAGCCTATTCCGACGACCGCGTCCGCTTCGGGGATTAGCTCGGAGACTTCCTCGCGGTAACGCTCGGCAAGGCAGCCTGTGATGACGATCTTTTTAATGCGCCCCTCTTTTTTCAGCGTTGCGAACTCCAAAATAGTGTCGATAGCCTCCTGCTTTGCGGACTCGATAAAACCGCAGGTGTTTATGACCGCGATATCCGCCAGCGCGGCGTCGCTGACAAGCTGATAGCCCGCCTCCCGTATATCGTAAAGCAT
Source organism: uncultured Oscillospiraceae bacterium (assembly GCA_910584715.1). Lineage (GTDB taxonomy): Bacteria > Bacillota > Clostridia > Oscillospirales > Ruminococcaceae > RGIG8773. Next base: position 42,116 of record CAJUAN010000013.1, on the reverse strand, counting down.
TCTTTCAGCGTCAACCTGATTTTTTGTGCAGCCCAATGAAACCATACCAACTCTGATAGACATTTCAAACATTCCTTTTTTCATATTTAGGTATCCGCCTACAGTAATTCCACGCAGGAAACGTACAAAATTCAAGCCTAAATATTGCATATATGGATTTTGGCGCGGAATTTTGTTTACGTTTCCAAAGTGGAATTGCTGTAAAAGGACGGATACCCTCTTTATTTTTTCGGTCAGCCCTGATATTCCTCGATGCGTACGCTTTCCATCATAACTTGTGTAAGAGGTTTATCATTTTCGGGATTTGTCTCTACTTCGGCTATCTTGCGTACAACGTCCATGCCCTCGAATACCTGTCCGAATACGGTGTAGCCGCCGTCAAGAAAAGGAACTCCGCCTACCTCATTGTATTTCGCCGCAACGTTGGCGGGCCAGTTGTACTGGGTCGAATCGGCAGCGTAAAGCTCCTCGCAGGTGTTCTGCATATAGCCGTCGGGAGTGTTCACGATATAGAACTGGCTTCCGTTGGTGCTTGTAGCGCCCGAATTTGCGTAAGCTACCGCGCCGGTAAAGTGGTACAGATTTTCGGAAGTACCGCCTTCAAATTTTTCGCCCCAGATAGATTTGCCGCCGGTGCCGTTGCCCTTGGGGTCTCCGCCCTGGTTCATGAAGTTAGGGATAACCCTGTGGAAGATCAGTTCGTCGTAGTATCCCATTTCCGCAAGTCCGATAAAGTTTTCCACGCCCTTGGGAGCGTCCTCAGGGAAAAGCTTTATCTTTATCTCGCCCATGTCCTTGACGGTTATTACCGCGATCTTTTCGCCAGGTTCTGGCATATTGAAGTTGTGTATTTCCACATCGGGGAGCCACTGAACCGTGCTTGAGTCAACATTTCCGTCCCCGTCGGTAACAGCGGTGCTGCCGCTGTCGGGAGTACCCTTGCAGCCTGAAAAAATTGCAGCGGATAATGCTGCGGCAGTCAGCGCAAAAATAATCTTTTTTAATCTCATAAATTTAATCATTCCTTTTTAGAATAAGTTTTTAATACAGCAATATACGATATTATTATATACCAAAAAAATTATTTTGTAAAGTATATTTTTCATAAAGGTATGACCACACAGCGCATATTATAAAAATCCGAAAAACGAGAAGCGTTTCAAGCTTTCTTGGAAAACAACGACAGCCGCGACGCAAAATAGGAATATAATGCCATAAATCAGAATTTATACTTTCAACAGTAAAAGTATCGCTTTTATCACGGGCATTTAGAATATGCCTGCCGGAATAAATAACACCAACATATCCAAGATAAGCGTCATAATTTTATATTTTATGACAGTATATTATATAATTGGTGTTGATATGCCACAGCGAACAATTATACAAAGTTTTTTTGAAGGCTACAACTTTTCATCTGTTCCCCGCCGAACAGCTTTCATACGTTTATAACCGACGCGGTCGGAAATATTGTGTCTGAAAAACAAACTTATTGATAATTATATTTATTTCTACAATCATCGTCGCATTCAACTTAAAACTAAACTGACTCCGATTGAGTTTCGGAGTCAGTTCTGTGTTTAATTTATTTAGACATATCCCTTTTTGTATTGTTCGTGCAAATTGGTTCGGTTTACTAAAGTACAGCGTTTTTGTTATGAAACCACTTTAATAGGGTGACAACCTACCGGCATTGAAGTACTCACCGAATCTTTTACATCCTCCAATGTCAATTGAGCCGCCGCTGAAGCTGAAATAGGCTGTTCGCTCCACAGGGCATATATACAACCGGTTCCCTCAGAATTTGTTACAAAAAGGAAATGTCCGTCAAATTCTTCGCCGAGGTATGTTGTTAGAATACAATCATTTCCGCCGCCGTCTGGATGACCTATTCCATCATATGCTCCTGTATAAATGCCATTAGGAACAATTGATCCCATTGCAGAATTTACATCGGTTATGGCAAGCTGGGCAGCGCTGTAAATGCTTCTGGCATTGGAATTAAGCCTTGTAGCCTTCGAATGCTTTATATACCCCATAAGACTCGGAATAAGAATAGCTGCAAGAACTCCTATTATCGCTATAACCACTATCAGCTCAATAAGCGTAAAGCCTTTAAGCCTTTTCATAAAAACACCCCCAAAATAAAATTATCACAGTATTTCTTCACTAATAATTATACTTTAAAGTGCAGGGCAATTTGCATATATTTTTTTAACTTTTCATTTATTTTTTGCTAATATCGTAAACATAAAACATGTCTGCTTCAAGCTCCTCAAATGACCATTTTTTCGCAGTTTTTTCGCGGCTTGCAGGATCGTTTATAGTAAAATCATTTCCGTCGTAACCCGTTATAATGATCGCATGATCTCCAAAAGTATCGCCTATCATTATTGCCATAAGAACGTCGCCGCTGTCAATTATTTCTTTTAACAGCACAACATCGGCATGAGATGTTTTTTCACGACCACTGCAAAATGAATAAGTCTTTGATCTTAGACCAAGCTCAAGGCACAGTTCGTCTACCTTTTCGCCGTCAATGCCGCCTATAGGACCCACGGCACCTATAGCTTCGGCTGCCAGCACGACGCTATGGGGATTAACATCGCCGTCCCCGGTAAGGTAAAGATACGCCATTGTCAGCGAAAGCGTTGCGCAGCCGTTTTGCCTTATGTACGCGTTGCCCATAGGCTGGTAGCACCATCTGTAATCGTCCATATAGAGTGCGGGAACTGTTTTGCTGTTCAGCTCCTCGTCAGTAAAAGACATTGTAAGATTATCATTCTTATGAAAAGCGTAGTTATAAACAAAATCCAACTGGTCAGGAGTTTCGTAAAAGAACTGCAAAATTCTTTCAGAATATAAATCCTCATTCTCGGTAATAAATTTGGCTCTCTCGTCAGTCTGTGCAAGCTCTGCAAGCTTACCCCATTTGGCACGAAATTCATTTTGACGCTGTATTGGAATCATAAACAGCATTGCAGCCAGAATAACAACAAAAACAATCGAAACCGTTACAGCGTTTTTTTTATCAATTAAATTCTTCATAAATATTTCCTTATACAAAAAGCGTCGGCAAAACCGACGCTTTTGTTCAAATGTTAAAAGGCTTAAACCAATTAGCTGAGTGTAGGAGCAGGGAAGATACCGTAGATGTTTCCATTCTTAGCGTCAGCCTTCTGCTGCTGCTCGGTCTTATTTACATAAGCCTCCTTGTTATCTCCTGCCTTACCAAGATCCGTTGTGTTATTTGCCCAAGCTGCAGCATATACGGAATATGTAGCTTTATTAAAGTAAGCTTTTCCAATGCCCTTGAAGTTCTCACCAAGGTAAGAAATCAAATCCATACTATCGCTACCGGGATCATTACAATTAGTAAATGTACACTTAATTTGGGAACCATCAAGTTCAACTTGAACAGCAGGATCGCCAGTAGCAGGAGTAGTAGGAGTAGTACCAAAAGCATAATTGCTGATACCGAGCTGAGTCAGCGCGGAAGAAACAGCAGTGTGAACCTGCTTAGCATTTGCATTTGCCTGAGAGATTCTTGCGTTTCTAACGTAACCGAGCATAGAGGGTACGAGGATAGCAGCAAGAACGCCGATGATTGCAATTACAACGATGAGCTCAATAAGTGTAAAGCCCTTAACCTTTGAATTTCTCATAGGAAATTCCTCCTTCTTAAAATTTAAAATATTTTTTATTAAAAAGCGTCGCTTTCACGAAGCACTTTTCCATGAAATAAAAACATTACGAAAAAGCGTCAGAATATGGATACGCACCAAGATACACGCCTTTATTTTTAATTAAAGCCTTGTGCTTTCCGATATTCTCAATGGTTCTGTACTTATTTGTTGTTCCAAACTCCGTCAGCAAGGCAATTTGAGTGTCTGCCAAAGTTTCATCGGTAGTTTCTAAATAGCACGCGGAATCAACAATATAATTTTCGAGATCAGCATATATCTTAACAGTGCCTTCTGTAGAAAACGAAAGATTTTCGCCGATAGTTTTCTTGATTGAAGTATAGCCCGTGTCGCCAGAGGACAACGTAACCGTGTAACTTCCGGCAGTTCCATATGTAGATATAACCTCAATATCTCCCGGTATATCCGCCTCGGAAACCGTAAACTTTATCTCACAATATGTAAGCGCATTACTGCTGTATGTGGTATGACCAGCCAAAGCATCAGCATCAAAGCACTCTCTATCCTGCATAATCTCACATCTGGTAAGCATATTCTGAAAGCCCATATAAGCTTGCTGAGCCGCATTCTGATCAGTCTCAATTCTCGCATCACGCACAAATCCGCTGATAGCAATCGACATAATACCTGCAAGAATGGCAATAATCGCCATAACAATAATAAGCTCTATCAAAGTAAAGCCGCGGAGCTTTCCCGAACATTTTACACTGCCCGTCGGACTCACCTCCCATAAGTATCAGCCACATACACTAATGGTTGTTCCTTACTACAATCATTATATAGTACGAAAGCTTATTTGTCAATAGAAAAATGATATTTTTCCCTCTGATTTTGTGAATTTGTCAAATCAGTCAATTTTTTAACCAAAATATGTACAAAACAGCGAATGTAGTTAATGTGCATAATCATTTTCAACATTCATTTGCACATTTTAGCAATATTACCTTGCAGAAGCCTTGAGATAACGTTCCAGCTCATTGATATCAAGGGACTTTTCACGAGCGTGCATTTCAGTAATAACACCCTCCTTGACAAGACGTGCAAGCTCCTGATCGAGACAAACCATACCCTCTTTTTTACCGGTCTGAATAGCCGTCTGAATAAGGTGAACCTTATTGTCGCGGATCATCGCTTTAATAGCGTCGGTAGCATTCAATATCTCCAGAGCGGCAATACGTCCCGTTCCGTCAGCCTTCGGGATAAGAGTCTGAGCGATGATTCCCACCAGAACCGTTGCAAGCTGTGTACGTATCTGGGACTGCTGGTGCGAGGGGAAAACGTCGATAATACGGTTGATAGTATCGGACGCACAGGTCGTATGCAAAGTGGACATTACAAGGTGTCCGGTCTCGGCAGCGGTTACAGCCGCGTTGATCGTCTCGAAATCACGCATCTCTCCCACGAGGATAACGTCCGGGTCCTCACGGAGAGCCGCTCTCAGGGACATGGCGAAGGATTCAACATCGTCGCCGACCTCTCTCTGGTTTATCATGCAGCGCTTGTGTTCGTGAACGTACTCGATAGGATCCTCAACGGTAATGATATGGGCTGAACGGTTGACGTTAACGTAGTCTATCATAGCCGCAAGGGTGGTGGATTTACCTGAACCCGTAGGTCCCGTTACAAGTATAAGACCTCTCGGTCTGAGGGAGAACTCGCCGAGAATAGGCGGCAGATCAAGATCCTCAAAGGTGGGTATGTCATTTCTCAGCAGACGGATAGCGATAGCAGTGTTTCCGCGCTGATGATAAACGTTTACTCTGTGGCGGTAACCCCGTCTGGTAACATAGGAAAAGTCGGCATCAACTTTGTTCTTGATGTTTTCCAGATTACGTCCGCCCGTCATCTGCTCGCATATCTTCATAATAGCGGCCTCTGTCATTTCAGGGTAGGAACTGAGCTTGCGGAGAGAGCCGTGAAGTCTTACTACGGGCGATATCTTCGTGGTGAAGTGAACGTCCGAGCAGCCGAGAACTCTCGCCTCGTCGAGAATTTTGTCAATGCTGATAACAATTTTTTCCTGTGGTTTTTTTTCGATGTCCATTAGTACGCTTCCTTTCGGGGAATATTTTTAGGGGCGTCCGCCCTTAGAGGTAAAAATATAATGTAATACGCAGGTGCCGCCTTCGGTGCACTGCACTAAACCGCATATGTAACTCTTACGAGTTCGTCCATAGTGGTTCTGCCCTCCTGAACAAGCTCTGAAACATTGTCTCTGAGTAGCTTTGTACCCTGCTCTCTTGCAAGCTTTGAAATAGCGTCAACCTTTCCTCCGTTGGCTACAAGAGCGCTCATTTCAGGGGTACAGAGCAATATCTCATGGATAGCTGTACGTCCGGTATAGCCTGTATTGTTGCACTTGGGGCATCCCATGTGGTCGTACACGGTTATATGCTCTGAAATACCCATTAAGCGATCCTCCTCGTCGGTGGATATCCTCGGGGTACGGCAGTCCATGCATATCTTTTTAACAAGACGCTGAGCAACGATACCGATAAGGGAGGTAGCTACCATGTAAGGCGCAACACCCATATCAACAAGACGTGTAATTGTCGAAGCGGCGTCGTTTGTATGCAGAGTCGAAAGAACCAAGTGACCCGTGATAGCGGCACGGATAGCGATCTCGGCAGTCTCCTGGTCACGCATTTCACCGATCATAACAATATCGGGGTCCTGACGGAGGATAGAACGGAGAGCCGCGGCAAAGGTCATACCGGCTTTTGCGTTTACCTGACACTGGTTGATACCCTCGATGTTCTTTTCCACAGGATCCTCAACGGTAATAACGTTTACGTTTGGCTTTGCGATCTCACCCAAAGCGGCGTACAGCGTGGTCGTCTTACCGGAACCGGTAGGTCCGGTAACGAGAACAACGCCCTGGGGAACTTTAAGTATAGAAGCGAATCTTTCATAGTTATAGGCAGTCATGCCAAGATCGGTTATCTTTCTTACGCCAACGTCGCCTGTTGACAGGATACGGATAACGACCTTTTCGCCGTTTACAGTAGGCAGGTTGGAAACACGGACGTCAAGCGTAGTTCCGTCAACGATCTGAGTAAAACGGCCGTCCTGAGGTATACGCTTCTCGGCAATGTTCATGCCGCTGATGATCTTAAGACGTGTGACAAGGGAATTATGTACTACGTTGGAAATATTCATCAGCTCAATAAGGTCGCCGTTTACACGGATACGTATTCTTGTAAAGGTTTTGAACGGTTCAATATGGATATCCGTCGCGTCCGCACGGAACGAGTTCTCAACTATAGTAGTCGCCAGCTTAACTATAGGCGCACTGTCTATACGCTCTGCGGACTCTTCGTCAATACCGAACGCATCCTCGTCGCCGAACTGGTTTTCAACGCTTTCCAGCAGAGACGAAGTATTCTGGCTTGAGTAATATTTTCCGATAGCCTTGACGATTCCGGTCTTTGTGGAAAGAACCGGAACAACGTCCATACCGGTCGTTACCTTTATGTCCTCAAAAATATAGAAGTTTACGGGATCGTTTGTGGCTACTGTAAGCCTTTTTCCGGTAATCTTTATTGCGATAATGGTATGCTTCTTAGCAAGAGCTTCGGGTATTTTTTTGACCGCTTCGGTGTTGACGGATACTTCCGGGTCGTTAAGATCGATAAAAGGAACATTAAGCTTCTTTGCAAGAACCTGACCGAACTGGATATCGGTAACATATCCGAGCTCAATAACGTAGTCTCCGAAATATTTGCCCGGGGTATTTTCCTCCTTCTTTTTATCAAGAACGTTTTGGAGCTGTTCTTCTGTAATAATGCCCTCGTTGACCATATACTGACCAATAGGAATATTTTTCATTGCTAAATGCCTCATTTCTCCGCAGATTGTTTTTTACAAGGGATTTTTCCGCGGCAAAATCCGGTTAAGAATTTAAATATAGTGATATGAAAACGTCTTAAGACGTAAACACCTATAGAGATAAGTTCCTGCGCACATACACATTCAAAAACAAGACGGCGCAGACGCTTTCCGTTCAGGGGTTGAATTTTTCAAAAATATATGTTAAGATATAAATATCGGATTTTCAAATTTACTGTAAAGGAGTCAGACTTATGTTTACGTCTTTTGAAGAAGGACTGACCGGTTACTACATAGGAATATATATCATGGTATTCCTTTTCGGGATTGCTATAGGAAGCTTTCTCAACGTTTGTATCTATCGTCTTCCCGTTGGTGAATCGCTTACAAAAAAGAATTCTCACTGCATGACCTGCGGAACCCCGATAAAGTGGTATGACCTGATCCCCGTTTTCAGCTGGCTGTTCCTAAGAGGAAAGTGCCGTGCCTGCGGTTCAAAGATATCCGGCAGGTACATCCTTGTGGAAAGCCTTACAGGAATACTTTTTGTGCTGACCTTTTTAAGGTTCGACGTTATTACGGACGGTCTCCTGTACCCCGCTCTGCTGTGCCTTTTTATCTCCGGACTTATCGTTATAGGCTTTGAGGACTACGACACTCAGCAAATGACCGTCGGCGTACTGATGTATCTTGCTGTAATTGCCGCTCTTACAAGGATACTCACCACTGTTTTCCCTGCGAATGTAAGGGGCTGCGGCATTACTGCCACAGACGGACTTATCGGAATGTTCGCCGTAAGCGTTCCTTTTCTGGTATTCGGGTTTGTGCTCACTCCGCTTATCTATAGCTTTATAATAAGCGACGACTGCAAATCTGCAAGAAAAATCAGAAAACGTCTGAAGAATATGCCGGAAACCGACAAGGAGCATTCAAAGCTTCAGAAAGAACTCGACAAGCGTCTTGAAAGTATAGAGGAAACGGGTCCCGTATACGGCTTTGGAATGGGGGACGTTATACTAATGGCAGCAGGAGGCTTGATGTTCGGCTGGAAAGCGGCTGTTGTTGCCGCATTTGCCGCCATAATCATCGGCGCGGTTTATGCCTTAGCGCTTAAAATCAAAGCGTCACGCTCCGACAGCGAGTCGGTAAAAGCATTTGCTTTCGGCCCGTTTCTCACTGCCGGACTTGTATTCGCTTCGTTTTGCGGCACGGAACTAATGGATATGTACATCGACTTCCTTACCGTGCCGCAGATACCGCCGATGTAAAAAAAGTTTTCAGCTTAAGGGCGCATTCCTTGGCCGCAGTATAGCAGCAGGGACAGCGCCCTGTTTTTTATCACTGTGTCAGAAATACGATATAGACTTTGGTGTTAATAGAGCTGGCTGTTGTTTCATTGTATTTGGCAGAATCCGAGTAACCGCCCGGAGCGCCGCCCGGAGCGCCGCCCGGAGCGCCGCCCGGAGCACCGCCCGGGGCACCGGGAGCACCGCCTCCGACATAAGGACCAACAGTATCATCGCTTGTAATACTGTTGATAGAAACTGAATTTCCGTTGCTGGACGGTGAACCTCCGGGAACGGGAGTAGGAGGAGGGGTTCCTCCGCCTCCGCCGCCTCCACCACCACCGCCGCCTGAACCAGCGGCAAGAGCGGCTGCAATAGCGGCTCTGTCAGTGTCGTCATGAACGTCAAATAATCCCCCAAGCTTGCTGAGGTTAGGACAAACCACCAAACCCTCTGTGTGGATCAGCTTATTATTAAATTTATTTGATGCATCAACAAAGCTTTCATTATTCTGCAATTGCCTATAACCATATGAAGATGTAGAGGCTACAGTTACTTTTATTCCCTCATTAGCTGACCATTCAAGATCAGCCGCGTTATTCTCCGCTGTTTGCTGCGCAGTCAAGCTTGCCGGCGGAACAGCTACATGCTTAGGTATATCTGTCGGCTTTGAAATTTTGATTGCGTAATTGTTGTTCCCATAGTAGGCAGGACCCAACGCAATACGGCAGCCGGCTGTTGAACCCGTTCCCACATTTTCGTTAATAGTAGAAGTTCCTATGGTCGAAGCCTTTCTGCGAAGAAGTCTGCCGGTATAGGTATCGCCGTTAAAAGCATATGCCCCATTCGTATTGTCAATTATAATTACCTCTGCGTTCTCCTCAACAGTTGTTTGGTTGGCTGATGGATTTTTGTTACAATAAGCCTTTGCAAATTCTTCTACAGCACCGGTGATGTCAGTGACGTCCTCAATATTGTAAATACCCACATCGGTCGCATAACGCAGCGATTCGTTGATATACTGGATAATACCGCTTTGAGCCGTCCTCTGATTCTCATACAGCGTAGAATCCACATATGTTTCTCTGATGGGCTTGAACATCTGCATTATGGCAGCCATGAGTATCGTAAGGATCGCCATAACTATGATAAGCTCAATAAGAGTAAAGCCTTTTAATATTTTTTTCATAATTGCAGCCCTCCTCGTCATGGGTTCGAGTGCGCCAGAAAATATCTGTACTTAAGATAAGTCTTTGTTTCAGTAGGTCCATTGTAACCGACCTGGTCGCTGCCCCTGTCACTTCCGTCACGACTTCTTAAAACATAGATATCTACCGGATAGCTGAATGTGTTTCCGCTTGAATCCTCGATCTCTATATAAGATTTAGTCGCTTCGTTGTCACCGCTGGGGGGGGGCGGATTCGTCGCGGGAATCGGCTGGCTGTACTTGATTTCCACCGCGCCGTTATTCTTCAGTTCCGTCTCTATGAACTGCTCCTGATTTGATATGCTCGTGTTATTCTGATGATTTTTAAGGTTCATCTTAGAAACGCTCGCATATATCTGAGCCATAGTTACCGAAGCCACTCCGAGGATCGCCATGGCCACAAGACACTCAATAAGCGTAAAGCCCTTTAGTTTTCTTTTCATATCCTCGCCTCCTATTGTCTTGTATACTGTGAAGCATTGAATTGCAGGCAGGGAAGACCGGGTGTTGATACTTCTGCGCTTGCCTTAACAAAAGCAACGCCGCCGCACTGGCTGGAGCTGCTGTCATAACCTGAACATATTACTGAACCAAGTATGGAGAAGCGCGAACTTCTTCCGCCGTTAGTCATGAAATCAACGTTGTTGTACCTCAAAAGTGACGACACATCTTTGCCTGCTGAACCAGTATTCCTAACCGTTCCCCTCGGTATGTAAACATGCCCAACAAAAAGCGTATCCGTATCAAACCAAATTTCGCTGTTTCCTTCAAAATAATAAGAAATAGGCATACTCATCAAGGTGCTTGAAGTACCGTCGCTGCCGTATGTTCCAACATACAGGGGAGCAGTGGAACTGGCATTTTCGTACTCTTCCGTTACAATCGGCATTTTTGAGAACGAATAATTACCGACTCCGTAGAATTTTACAGTTGTTCCGTTTTTAACAAGAATTTTACCGCCGTTGAGATTGTAGCTTCCCGGCTTAAGATAAATTTCAACTTCACCGCCGGCATCTATTGTGAATACGCCATTGTTAAATGGGCTCACCAAGCTTGGATCAAAAACATACTTTCCCGGAGAATTGATCGAACCGCCCGGAGTTAACGATACAGGCGCACCAAAAGCGCTTCCTCCGCCCGAAGCATCCACATATTCGTGAACACGTTTAAAGTCGGTAGGATATTCGAAATTAGGATCGCTTTGATCCATAAGCTTTTCAAGATCGTCGCTGCTGAGAAAAGCATATTCTGAAGCCGTTATTGTTCCGTCGGATATATCCGAGTACCAGTGATACTGTCTATACAGCTTCTGCTCGGAGGACATATTAAATATCTTGCCGCCCCAGTCAATTACCACGTCTCCGTTGTTAGTATTAAGTTCCGCTGTCACTTGGGCATCGGTTTTAGTGCCATATTTTATGCCTGTTATTGTAATCGGAATCGTAGAACCAATAGCAGACATAGCAGCATTACCTGTATTAGAACCGACTGTTAGATTATTGACAACTGGCGGGGTACCACTTCGAAAAGGAGTCACCGTTCCTGCTACGCACATATTACCTGTAACATTAATCGTTCCTCCGCCGCTCCAGTCACAGTTACCCTCGACATACAAATTTCCGTTGACGGTCAACTGCTGTGAACTTGCAACAGTTAAATTGCCTATTACATAAAGATCTCCGTTAAAAGTATGACCTGCCGCCTGCGTATAGATCAAATCTCCGTTAATAATAGTTCTAACTTCTTTTCCGGTAGCTCCAAAAGTAGTTCCGGTGCCCAATTTAACATTTCCATCCATGAAAAAATTAGGCATTTTTGCGTCATCCAACGTGTTGTTTATTCCAGAAATATCCATTCCACTGTTATTCCATATTATGTCATCTCTTGTAGTAGGAGACGTTTCATGTCCCCGTACATATACCCATTCACCTTCTGTAACGGTAGTATGAAGTGATACGGCAGAACTAAATCCGTCACCGATAAATACGTTGCCCCAAACGCATGGATCGTTACCCATTGACGCATTAACCGGCGCAACAATTCCACCCAAAATAGATGTATTGTTGAAATTCATAATACCGCCGCCTGTTACCGTTACTGCACGGTCAGCCGTAGTCGCGGCAGGTGCTTTTGTGCTGAGCGTCATAGCCGCCGAGCTTTCAATTCCCTCAAAGGACGTTGTGGCTGTGATCTTAAGCTTCATAGCGTCCTTGGTTCTTTTTCCCGTAGCAGGGGTTCCGTCGCTTCCGCAGTTTAAGGTGCGGTCAAGAACCTCGACCTTTATCTTGAGTGTGCCGTCGTCGAACTTGCCGTATTTATCCGTACCTTTGTTAAGATCCGGAAGCGACGCTTCATACTCTATGTACGGCTGCGACGCCATAACGTTGATTGCGCCTGCATACGGATTCGTATTTTTAACCGGATTTGTGCCGGTAGGATCGCTTTGCGCTTTTATGTCATACAGGCTTTTCTGAATATGATAGCCCTGAGTCTCAAACGTTCCACTGACAGTATTGCCGTATGTGCTGTCGTTAAGCATCTTCGTAAACACATCAAGAGCAGAACGAGCTGTATAGTAAGCCTGCTGTTCTTCATACTTTGTATAGATTCGCTGGCTTGCTGTGGTAACTACCGTTAAGGTCGCCATAAGCATGATGATCAGTACAAGCATAACGGTAAGCACCATGATAAGCACCGTACCGCCAAGACTTTTTAGCCGTTTGCCTTTCATTGTCAACCACCCTTTCTCTCAGATTTTGTCTCTCAAAATACTTTATTAATCGGCTAAAACCGATAAACCCTAAGATTTATCGGTTTGCCGCAGCATACCATTTAGGCAGCCGGTTCAGCAGTTTCCTCAACTGCCGGCTCCAACGGCTTTACCTCATCGGTCTCCTTTAAAACCTCTTCAACATTAAGCGGGAAAATAGAATACATAGTAAGGTTGAGCTGCGCCGTGTTTTCATTTTCCTTCGGTTCGCTCTCCGTATTCAAGGAATTAAGGATTATTGTCTTTTCGTCTTCGGCAAGTCTGTCCATTATGTCGTATACCTTTCTGTTATTGTTTCCAAGATCCACCGACACCGTCATGTTTGTAATACCGATTATTGTATTGGGATACGCCTGAGGAGCGACCCCGTTATAAACGTCATATACTTCCTGAGGAAGCTCATTGTAAAGGTCGGCATTGATCTTATTTTCATACGCAAGGTAATGCTGTTTATTAACAGTGTACCTGTTTATCGCGCCTGCAGTAGTGTATGTAGTGTTCATACTGGTTATATCAACGTTAAGACCCGAAAGAAGTTCCCTGATATAAGTCTCATTAATATACGGATGAGCCTCGTCAAGGAATATCTCCTGCTTTTCTCCGATTTCCTCGGCAGTTGCTTTCATCGTGTCAACTATATCGGAAAGCGTTCCTATCTTTGCGTCAATATCAATTTTTTCCTGCTGCTTTGCAGCAAGATTGTTCTTGGCGATCTCAACCTTTTCAAACTTAGGTCTGATAAAGATGAAAAATCCCGCAACAAGAACCAGAATCACCATTACAACGATAAAGATAACTTTATCTCTGTATGAAAGCTTTAAATTCATTTATAATCACCTACACTTTCTATGCATCAGTTGGCTTCAGCAGGCTGTTCCGCCGCTTCTTCCTCTGGCTCCGGCTCAACCGGACGAATTGAGAACGACAACGTAAAACTATATCCCGAGTTTCCGGATTCTTCGTCGTCAGCCTGACTGAAACCGTTGTATGTAACATTTTCGAAAATGTCCTGCTCAAAGAAATTGCCCACAACCTTTGAAGGCTCGTCATTTTTTCTTGCCGTACACTCTACCGTGAAATATCCGTTTCCGTAGTTTATAGTGGTCCAGTCAACACCGGTGCCGTTAAAATTAGCTTCAATGTCATTGACAACATCTGTGGTAATCATCGGAAGCGATCCATAATTATCATATGCAACATCAACATATGCCTTAACGCGGTTTACTCTGTCAAGCTTTGACTGTGCAGTATCAACCGCCGCTATCTGAGCCGCCACTTCGGGCGAATCCAGGTACTCCTGTATCTCGGCAGTATCGCTGACAAATCCGTTTTCCTGAATATTTGCTGCAAGCCAAACTGCTCCGACCACAGCCGCTGAAATGGCTATCGAGCCGAACACGGCAAGAGCGAACTTCGCGCCCGCGCTTGTACGTCCCGAAGCGGCGTCCACCTCAATAAGGTTGATACGCTCGGTATCCTTATTGCCGCGGAACATAGCTCCGATAGCGTTCGCATATGCCTGGAACTCAAAATTCTCATAGCCGCCGATATTGCTCGGAACCCCAAGCAAGCTTGTGGATATGTCCATCTGCTCCAGCGCGTTGGTAAGGCGGATATATTCGGATGTATCGCCGTAGAATACAACGTTCTGTATCGGATTGTCACCGCTTCTGGACTTCTGGAACTGGAACATTCTGAAAATATTCTCATTTACCGCCTCGTAGATGTAATCCTCGGAATTGTCATAGTCCTCCGGATCAATGGAAGCGAAACGCGAGAATGTAAGCTGGTTGTTTTCATACAGATTAAGGCTTACGAAGTTAGGGTCGATCTGAACAAGCAGCATCGGCATTTTCGCCTTGGCTTTCGGATCGCCCAGGATGATCCTCGAAATGGAATTGCAGGCAACCACAACAGAACGCAGACTGATGCCCAGCATGGAAAATACCTTTCTGAAGCAGTCAACCACTTCAAAAGGACACGCCGTTGCAAGAACTTTCATTGCCTGAACGCCTTCCTCTTCGACCTCTCCGGCAATGGTATAGGATATGGAATAGTCCTCGGCAATTCCCATCTGATGCTGCATCTGATTCTGCACCATGGTCAGAAGCTGAGCACCCTTTGCTTTGGGAATATGTATCTCCTTGAATATGATAAGATTCGAGGAAATGCTGATAACAGCTTCCTTGTCAGCCATTCTTTTGGCTTTGAGCTCGTCGTTGATCATCGTCGCCATTTTGGGTATATCTTTAATATGACCATTAACAATCAGACCTTCGCTTATGTCGATAGTGGAAGCGTCGGCTACCTTTATTTTGCCGTGAGCCTCGGTACCGCGTATAATGCGGACGTGTCTGTCTGTAATATCAAATGAAAGCATACTCGTCACCTCACAAATTTTTTATTAATATTTGATGAACAGTTCCCTGTTCTTGTGTTTTGACCGCTTACTGGATATTTTCCATAGAGTTGTAGATCGCGGGAAGGATACCTGCAATAACAAAGCCGATCGCAATACCCATTATGATGATCATGATAGGCTCGATCATTCCAACGATACGCTGGATAGCGGAGTCCGACTCGTCCTCATAGAAAGACGCGGATTTCTCAAGGATCGTATCAAGCGCGCCGGCCTCTTCACCGACATAGATGATCGAACAAAACATCGACTCAAAAATACCGGTTCTCTGTATGGAAACGGAAAGCTGTTCTCCTTGTTTTACCTCGTCTACTACAGCAACGAACGCCTTTTCGATAAAGCTGTTATTAAGTATGGCTGCCGAACGTTCCAGCGCCTCTACCATTGGGATACCGGACGAATACAGCGAAGACAGCGTTCTTGCAAAACGTCCCGTATAGACCTTTACGATCAGTCTTCCGATTTTAGGCATCTTACACAGCATTTTGTCGAATTTATACCGCACGTCAGGGATCTTCAGAGAATATTTGATTATAAACACCAGCGCCAAAACAACGCCCAAGTATATGTACCAGTATCCGGTAAGGCTGTCGGAAAATGCGAACAGCGCTCCGGTCAGACCCTTCATATCCTTTTCCGTAAGCAGATCCTTAAACGTAGGCATGATGAACGTAAACAGAGCAATTACAATAGCAACACAGAGCACCGCGAGGATAATAGGATACATCAGCGCGCCTCGGATCTTATTGTTCAGCTTGTTCTGCTTGTCATAGTACTCCTCAAGACGCCGAATGATAACATCAAGCGAACCGGAGGACTCACCGGCCTGTATCATTGATACCATGAAAGACGGGAATGCGCCCTGCTGCATCTTCAGCGCGTCCGAAAAGGACGAACCCTTCTGAACTTCTTCGTAGACCTCTCTGAAAAGCTGCTTGGTATTGTCCTTTTCCTGTTCCTTATAAAGGATATCAAGAGCTCTTACAAGGGTCAGACCCGACGTGAGCATTGCGCTGAGCTGACGGCAGTTGTATGCCAGCTCGCCGGTTGTAAACTTATGAAGAGTTTTGGCTCCCTTTTCGCTTGCTTCCTTGTAGCTTGAGCAGAAAAGTCCCTTTTCATGGATCTTTTCAAGAAAATCATTTACATCTTCAGCGACCATTCTGGCATTTTTGACTGTATTGCCCTGAACGTCTGTAGCCGTATAGACAAATGTCTTCATAAATTGGTTGACACCTCCGATATGGATAAAATTATCTTCAGGCAGATTTATGCCGCCGTCCTTGCGCTGTCCGACCGGTCTCAGAGCCGAACGCATTTGCCCTGATATCCGAGGCTCCCGCCGTAAAGGAAAACGTTTAAAAAAGGTTCGCACAAAAAATGCCCACGATACTTTAAATATTATAACATTTTATTATAAATTTGGCAATATGTTATTTTTAACAAATCCGCAAAGAATATATGCACATTTTCACAAAAAAATCACATTATCTCATATGCTGTATTAATGAAAATGTCCAAATCAAGGCAAAAAAGTATTGTGAAACAATTAACAAATGTTTAAAAGCTTTTCCGCGTTGACATGGGATATCAGCTCACGCTCTTTATCCGAAAGGGGAAGCCTTTCCAGCATTCTTCTTTCACGGCAGGACGGATGCCAAGGACAGTCTGAGGCAAACAGTATCCTGTCAGAGCCGTGACTTCTGAATATCCTCAGAGCCTGTTCATCTGAAATATTACCTTCAATATACGCCGTATCGAGATAAACGTTCCTGCCAACTAAATACTTTTCCACGTCGTCCCATATTCCGTTACCGCCAAGATGAGCCAATATAAGAGTCAATTCCGGAACAGCGTCAATCACAGCTGCGCTCATCTGCGGCGTGCAGTGGATACAGTCAAGGGACGCCGCGTCCAATCCGGCATGAAGAACTACCGGCAGACCCAGCTCCGCGCATTTGCGGTACAGCGGGAATAGCCGCTCCTCACTGGCAAAAAAGCCCTGATAATCCGGGTGGAGCTTGACTCCGTGAAGTCCCAGAGCCTTTATCCGTTCAAGCTCGGGAAATGCGTCCTCCGCGTCGGGGTGAACGGAGCCGAAGCAGTACAAGGTGCCGCTGTAAGCCGTTTGAACGTCCTTTGCCCAATTGTTTATAGTAGTCTGCTGAGAGGGCTTTGTCGCAATAGGCAGAATGACCGCTTTGTCAATCTCCCATTGGGGAAGCTTTTCAATCAGTTCGCCCACAGTTCCGCGCGTTGCGGCGGGAACGTCCGCGCCGCAGCCCGATTCCACAAGGGTATTCTCCAGCTTTGATATTGCTTTTCCGGCTATAGGATCCGCAAAAGCATGGGTATGAAAGTCTATGTACATTATAAAATGCTCCTTTTTCAAAGGATAGAATATATAATTTGCAGCGTTTTTATCCGTCATGCTGATACGGTGCTATTATACCATAATTTATTGTAAATGTCAAATTTTTTATATAAATTTACTAAAAAAAGTGCAATTTGCACAAAAACTGCGCCGCATTTTTTAAGTGCGGCGCAGTTTATCAAAAAATGTGCTGCAAAAATCTCATAAGGTTCGCCGTGACAGCACAAAGAATTATCCCTACAGCCGTGGGAAGCAGAAACGCAGCTGCGGTCCATTTGAGACTTCCGGTTTCCTTTTTTACGGTAATGCAGGTTGTAGAACACGGAAAGTGAAACAGCATGAAAATTACAGTGCATACCGCGGTCGTAAGAGTCCAGCCGTTCGCAGTAAGAAGCTCCTTGAGCTGACCCAGATTCTCGTACTCTACAATTTTTCCCGTCGAAAGGTACGCCATAAGCATTATCGGCACCACTATCTCATTTGCGGGAAATCCCAAAATAAACGCCAAAAGTATTACACCGTCAAGACCGATAAAACGAGCGAACGGATCGAGAATATCCGCAAGCAGGATCAGCAGAGAAGAGTCCCCTGCCTTTACAGCCCCGAGAAGCCATATGACAAGTCCTGCGGGAGCGGCAACAGCCACCGCCCTGCCGAGCACAAATATTGTTCTGTCAAAAACGGAGCGGACTATGACCTTGCCGATCTGCGGTCTGCGGTACGGCGGAAGCTCCAGAGCAAACGACGATGGTACTCCTTTCAAAACCGTAGCCGAAAGCAGCCGCGACATAAGCAGGGTCAGCGCCACACCCAGTATCACCGCTGCTGTCAGTATGACTACCGAAGCAAGACTTCCGCCCAAGCCTGCCGCTCCCGCCGTCATGAACATGGTAATAATTGCAATAAGCGTAGGAAATGCACAACCGTCCAAAGGGCAATTTGCCGACAAAAAAGCGGGAGCTTATTTCCCGCCTGCGCCGATAAGGATATGAAGCTCTTCGCCGTCCCAGAATATTTTTTTTACAAGCAGTCTGACGACAGAGCGCTTTTCGTATAACGAAAAACCGTTCGGATCCAAAAAACTTTTTTGCAGATCGGACAGTTCCGCGGCAATAGATCCGGCGCAGTCTTCACGCGCAGATATTTCCTCAGCGTCAAGACTGATTTTTTCCGCTTCAAGTCTTTTTATCTCGCCGTCAAGCTCGGTCATACGGGCGTTTACCTTTTGTACGAACGCTGAACTGAGGTTCCCCTGCGACAAAGCGCGTATAAGATTGTCCGCCTCGTCGGACAGCTTCTTGATAGCCGCCTCGGCAGCAGCCGCAGGACTTTCCTTTTCCGTATTCCGTATTTCCCGCCCAAGCTTTTCAAGGAGAGCGAATATATTGGAGCTCTCTTTTATGTACTCCGACACGCTGCTACACACAAGCTCGTCTGTACGTTTTCCCGTAAGGTTGGGACAATTACAAAGCTTTGTCCCTCCCCTTAGCTTGCTTTCACAGATATAATCAAATGGACGTTCATCGGAACCGCCGGCTGAACGGGGCTTTGCAAACATACGCCTGCCGCATTTAGTACAAACAATGAGTCCCGAAAGCAAGGAATAACCGTTGTGCATTTTAGCGGGCTTTTTACCCGTGGGAATATTGTCCCCGATGATCTTCTGCACCGACGACCACTTCCGACCCGGAATCAGTCCGCTGTGCTTTCCTATGGCGATTATCCACTGATCGGCGCTCCGACGGGGAGCGTTCTTTTTTTTATAGTCCCGTTTGTTGTAGGCCAAGAGTCCGAACCTTTCGGAGCAATTACTTTCCTCAAAGCAAACATCGGCGCTCACGGACGTGAAGTACCGGAACGCGTCCCTGTCCGCGGCGCAGTAAGCAGGGTTTTGCAGGATATCCTTAATCCCCGGCAGGGAAAAAAAAGTTCCGTTACGCGATTTAATATTCCTGCTTATCAGGTATTTGCTTACGCCGGAAACGCTTTTCAGTTCAAGAAATTTATCAAAGATAATACCAACGGTTCCCAGTTCCCCGGGAATTTCCTTAAGCTTGCAGGCGGTTCTCACCTTTCCGTCTATGATTATTTCACTGATCTTTTCGGAACGGTAGCCGAAAGGCGTCGTCCCGCCGAGCCAGCGGCCTGTTCTGGCAAGCATGAGCATATTGTCGCGTACGCGCTCCGCAATCGTCTCCCTCTCAAGCTGGGCAAAGACCGAAGCTATATACATCATGGCTTTTCCCATTGGCTTTGAGGTGTCAAACTCCTCTTTGATGCAGATGAACGAAATCCCCCTTTCGTTCAGTTCCTCGATAAGCGCGGAAAAATCGCTGACATTTCTGCTTATGCGGTCAAGTCTGTAGCAAATAAGGTAATCGGGTCTGCACCGTCTCATGTCCGCAAGCATCTGACGGAAGCGGGGTCTGTCGGTGTTTTTGGCGGAAAAGCCCTCGTCCTCGTAAACGGCGATATCACAGCCGGAAATACTATCGGCCGGAAACTTTGAAAAAATGTATCGTCTGCACATTTCTATCTGGTTTTCCACGCTTTCGCCTTTTCCCGTAAAGACCGATTTTCTGCTGTAAATAAAAAATTTCGGAAATGCCACGCAGTTTTCCCCCTCATAAATAAAAGCTTTTACACTAATATACAACTAATAAAGTATAAATAAGGCTTTAACGGCGTACCTGCTCCGATACGGAAAGGCGCGCCGTTAAAGCTTATGCCGGAAATACGCTCTCTATTTCCGAAAAATGAAAAATTTGTACGGTTTTTACCTGCTGTTTCTGACGTGCACCGCCGAAAACCCTGCGGCGGTCAAAGCGGCGGCGATTGCAAGGCTTCCGTATTTATAGGAAAAATCCATTCCCAATGTCATGGAAAAAACGCTTGCCGCACCAAGACGGTCTTTCATGGCATAACCCGCCAGATAGTATATAACAGCCGCCATATAGCCCGCGGTAACGTTCCCGCTCGCGCCCGCGAAAAACATTCCCATGCTGCCCAGAAGAAGCGCGGAGGCATACGCGCCGACAAAATGCCGCCATGTTACCGCGCTTTCGCAGAATCTCATTGCCAGAACCACCGTTCCCACCACGGCGGCAAGGGCTGCCGCGGAGTATATCACCCTCACAAGGCAGACTGACAAGTATCCCGTCCGCTTGGAGCGTATCAGGTCGCGGATATTTTCATTCTGCTCGGGGTAAAAAACAGGCGTAAGGAGGAACATTCCCGAAAAAGGAAGCAGGTACTCCAAAGGCTGAGCCGCTCCCCGCTCAGTAAGGGAGCTTATGCTGAATATCATGGGAACAGCAAGAGCGACTATGCATGCTATCGCAAAATGCTGGATAAAATTATACCGCAGATTTACGGAAAATATTTTTCCCGCCTGAGAAAAGTCCATTCCAAATCCCCCTCCTTTTCAGTTCGTACAGCGCAGCCGTCAGACCGACAAGAACCAGCGGCAGCACGGTATAGAATACTCTGTTGAAGATAAACTGCGGAAGCGTATTTGCAAACGCTTCGTATTTGTAAAGGGAGTTGTGGCGGCAGACAAGCGTGAACGGACGTATCTCTCCGGTCAGTCCATCGGCGGACATTACGCTTGCTATCCACCATGCGCCCTGGACAAATACCGCAAGTATAGGCGAGGAAAGCTCCGTAACGAACATTCCCACGGCTGCCGCGGTAAGTATGTTCGGTATTAGCCATACCGCCGCGAGCTTCGGTATAGCAAGCATATCCACGGAATATCCGGGATAGCGGGACGAAACTGAAACGTTTGCCATTACGGCAGTTATCGCTGCGGGGATGAGCAGTACCGTCACAAGAGCGGCAAATCTGGTAAACACCAGCCTTGCCGAGGATATTTTCCGCGAATAGATAAGGCCGCTCACTCGGTATTTTCTGTCAAGACTGACAAGAGCCGCCGCGACGAAAACGGGCATTACCGCAAGGTCTATACCCGAATAGTCGCAGAAAAGCCGCGCGTAGGCTCCGGTTATCTTTTCGTCGTTTATCAGGCGCTCGTATTCGGCGAGAGCCTGCTCATAGGTCTTGGGTACCATTGAGTAGTACCTTGAAATGCCCTTTTTGCTGTAATAGGAACCGCCGCCGATTATTTTGTCCGCTTCCTCCATAAGCTCCTCAAAGCGTTCGTAGGTCAGGCTCTCGGATACGCGTATTTCCGGCAGGACTCTTTCGTGATAGCTGAGTACGATATCTCCGTTTTCGTCAGCGGTATAGTTAAAGCCCTCCGGCTCATAGCTGTCAAAGCCGTCAAGCTCCTCGGCGGTAAGTCCCGTAAGCTCGGTTATTACCGCGGCGAGAGCGGTCTTTTTCTTTTCGGTGAGCTTCACCTTTTTGTAAAAGCCCGTGGGGTAGGTGGTGAACTCTCCCGCAAGATATTCGTCCACAAGCCCCTCCGCGGCGTTCGGCATAAGGGTCTCGGGTATAGGCGTCGCTGTAAAGCCGTAATCTCCCGAATCCGGCGACGGCGCGGAAACCGCGCTTGAAGCGTCGTTACCGAACTGGGTCAGGTACATTGCGAAAACCACAAAAACATACAGCAGGAACGTAAGAGAAAAGACGGCTTTTTTGCATTCCTTGAAAAACATCAGGACTCACCTCCCGCGCTTCCGTAAACATCCTCGGAGCCGTACACGCCGCAGCCATTAGACTCTCCAACTTCACAGCCGTTGGAGTACAGGCACCAGATATAGGCGTCCTCGCAGTTGGGCTCAACAGGGAAAATATTTTCAATGTCCGGCGCGGTATCGGATACCATTCTCACCGTTGTATAGTCCCCCTGCATAAGCATTCCCGTAACAATATGTCCGCTTTTTATCTGGGGCAGGAATTTTTTCTGCACGCGGACGGAAAACACCTTTCCCTCCGCATTCCTTATCAGCTCGGACACGGTCCCTTTCCAGAGTATCTCCCCGCCGTTCATAATTGCGATATCCTCGCAGGCGGCTTCTATGTCCCCAACAATGTGAGTTGAAAGAATAACTATCCTGTCCTCCGCTACCTCGCACAAAAGATTGCGGAAGCGTATCCTTTCCTCCGGGTCGAGACCCGCCGTGGGTTCATCGACGATAAGCACCCTCGGGTCGTGCAGGAGCGCCTGAGCTATGCCCATGCGGCGGTTCATTCCTCCGGACAGAGCCTTTACCTTAACGCCCCTCTGATCGTAAAGATTTACTCTTTTCAGGAGAACGTCAATGCGTTCTTTCCGCAAAACCTTGGGCATTCCCGAAAGCGCTCCCAGATAGTCCAGAGCCTCGTAAACGGTCATGCCGCCGTACATTGCAAAGTCCTGCGGGAGATATCCGGTAACGGCGCGTATTTCCTTTGCGTTTTCAATAGGTATCCCGCACACGGATATTGAGCCGTCCCGCTTTTTGTGCAGGGCGGCGAGGGTCTTCATGAGGGTGGTCTTGCCCGCGCCGTTCCGTCCCAGCAGACCGAACATTCCCCGGTTTATTGTCAGGCTGACGTTTTTCAGAGCCTGTTTTTTTCCGTAAAACTTGTTTACGTTTTTGATTTCAATAACGTCCATTTGGGTCTTCCCTTCAAAAAATTATATAAGAGACTGTTTCCGGCACGGTAAACCGCAGCAAATAAAAAGTACCGTAAAATCTCTACGGTACTATCATAAAACGCACTTCTCAACTTTTTATCTATTTTTTCAGGGAAAATTCCGCCGTGACGTTTCCGCCGCCTATGTTGGACAGAGTAAGGCTTCCGCCGCACTTACCGCATATTACTCTGCAAATGTACAGTCCCAGACCGAAATGCTCGGAGCTGTCCTTTTCCCCGCGGAAAAACGGCTTTGTTCCCTGTTTCAGCGCTTCGGGGGAAAAGCCCCTGCCGTCGTCGCTCACGGAAAGAGAAAGCATATCCTCATAAACCGTGCAGACCGCCGTGACCCTTGCTTCGGCGTACCGCGCCGCGTTTGATACAAGATTCTCGTACACCCTGACTATAAGTCCCGCGTCAACAAACAGCGTCTGCTTTCCGCACCTGAAGTCAAGGGAAAATTCCCTGCCTCCATGACTTCCGCAGATAATGCTTCCCGCGGTCTCAAGATTTTCTTTCAGCTCCTCCGCGGGTATTTCGCATGGCTCCGGAGCTATATCCTCCAGCTTCTGGATACTGTTCATAGTGGCGGCGTAACGCTCCAGCCGCGATACCTGACCGCTCATGCTGGATATTACCGACAGCATTTTTTCCCTGCCGATCCTGCCCTCGGGGACGTATTTTTCCAGATAGTCCGTATATCCCTTGAGCACAGTTAGGGGAGTCCGCAGATCGTGGGAGAACGCCGAATTGAGCCTCTTCCGCTCCTCAAGGGAACGCCACATTTCGCGGTTGTTTTCATACAGCGCGGAACGCATTTCTTCAAACGCAGCGCAGAGGTCGCCCAGTTCGTTCTTTTTTTCGTACCATATCTCAAAGTCCAGATCGTTTTCCGATATTCTCTTTGAGGCGTTTCTCAGTATAGAAATAGGCTTCTTCAGCTCCCTGCCGTAAAAGACCGCGCCGCACAGTCCGATGCTGAAAAACACCCACAGCGGTATCAAAATCACCTGCGCGTTGCTTATCAAAAAATAGACATTTTGGTGCGTCTGATCGACAAACGTTATTTTTGTGGAATATACCTCATGAGTTACGCCGTCCGCGTCAATATAGATTTCCAGCTTTGTGCCGTCGCCGCCGTCCACGTAGGTATACTTCGCTCTGTACCAGTCCTGCAAATAATTTGTTCCCATGCCTATGCCGAACATTCCCGCAAAGGATATCGCCGCGCATACGGGCAGATATAAAAAGAAGCTCCATTTCAGCGAGAAATATCTGTTTTTTCCAAAGCTTCCGCGGGAAGCCTTTTTCATTTTATCCATTTGTATCCCATTCCCCACACGGTCTCGATACGGGACTCATTAACGGCGGCAAGCTTTGTCCGTATCCTCCTGATATGCTCTGCGACCACGGAACTGTCGCCCTCCGCGTCGTAGCCCCATATCCGCTCGTAGATGCGTTCCTTGTCGAATACCTGACCCGCGTTCACCGACAGAAGCTCGATTATCTCAAATTCCTTTTTCGGGAACTCTATCGGCTGTCCCCCTGCGGTAACGGTCTTTGCGGAATAGTCCACCGCAAGGCTTCCGAAAAAGCGGACATTCACAGAACTGTCGGAAGCGGATCGCCGTTCGCGCCTGATATGGGCGGCGACCCGCGCGCCAAGTTCCTCTATGGAAAAGGGCTTTATAACGTAATCGTCCCCGCCCGCCGCAAAGCCCGCGATCTTGTCGCTGTCCTCGATACGGGCGGTCAGGAAAATTATTGGGCAGGAAACGTACTCCCGAACGGTACGGCATACCGTCAGCCCGTCGGAATCGGGCATATTTACGTCCAGCAGGATTATATCGGGATTTTTCCCCGCCGCTGCTATCGCTTCCTTTCCGTTATAGGCTGCGGTTATTTCATAGCCGTTCATTTCAAAATAATCCCTGAGCATAGCGACAATGTCCGGCTCGTCGTCGGCAATAAGTATACGGTACACGGCAAAAGCTCCCTTCGCAAAAATTAACGTGCGGATAAAACCTTTAGTTTCAGACCGCACGTTTTGTCCGTTATTAAGTTTGCCCCGAAATTATCAACATTTTATCAACTTTCGGATATTTTGAACGCCTTTGCGCCGTGGCTGCCTATCTTGACGGAAATTATGCCGTCCGCCTCAAAGCTTTCGCCGCTCCACAGCTCGCAGACTTTGACGTTTCCGTAAAGCTCCAGATCGGTCAGCGGGATATCAACGGTTCCGTCGGTATCCCCTGCGTTAAAGGCCGCGGAATAGTACCCTCCCTCACAGTCGGCTGCCGTCCAGAGAATAAACTCGTTTCCGTTTACAGTTTTCCTCCACACCTGATGAGAGTGGCGGGCGCTGCTGTGCATTTTCAGCACGGCTTCGTTGGTGAGCAGCTTCATCGTAAAATCGTCAAAGCCCGTCATTTCGCCGCCTATCATAAGAGGGGAACGGAAAATGCTCCAAAGTGTCAGCATGGTTACCTGCTCGTTTTCGGTGAACTTGGTGCGGTTCTCCTTGCCGTAATCCTGCAAAATAGGCCCGACGGGAAGCATATCCGCGTCAGGGAAATGTCCCGCGCCTGTGTGTGTGCACCACTTTTCCGCACGCTCGAACATACTGTATAGCAGCTCCCACTTGTCCCAGAAATCGTCGGTAATGCGCCACATATTTGAAGTCTGCTTGTAAAGCTCCGCCTTTTCCAGAAGCGCGGGTCCCGGCGAAAGGCTTAGTACCATTTCCCGTCCGCAGCCTTTCAGGGACTCGCTTAGCATGACAAGCTCTGTCTCCTCGTGAGGCATTTCACGGCAGATGTCGTCCACCTTGATAAAGTCCACGCCCCATGAAGCGTAAAGCTCGAAAAGGCTGTCGTAGTACTCCCTTGCACCCTCCTTGGACGGGTCTACACCGTACATATCGGTGTTCCATTCGCAGATACTGCTTGTTTTTGCTATCTGACGGGCTGTCCTGTCCGTGCCCTTTATGGGAGTATTTTTGTGTACCGCCTGTCTCGGAATACCCCTCATAATATGTATGCCAAACTTGAGACCGAGAGAATGAACGTACTCCGCAAGAGGCGCGAAGCCCTTTCCTCCAGCCGCCGAGGGAAAGCGTTTCTCTGCGGGGACAAGCCGCGAAAACTCGTCCATGCACAAGTCGGCAAAAGGTTCGTACTCATGGCTTGACGCGTTGGGCGCGCTCCACTGAATGTCCACAACAATGTACTCCCAGCCGTACTGCTTCAAATGCTTTGCCATAAAGTCTGCATTTTTGCGGACGGTCTCCTCGTCAACGGACGCGCCGTAGCAGTCCCAGCTGTTCCACCCCATTGGGGCTTTTGATAGATTCATAATATCATTCCTTTCTGTATATTAAGCAAAATTATTCCTCGCTGTAATTTATCTCAAAGTCCGTAAATTCGGCGGTAACGTTTCCCACTGCATACAGTCCGAGAACAACTCCCGTAAAGCCTCCCGCAACCTCGCTGGACAGATATTTTGTGCTGCCGCAGCCGAGATACTCTTCTTTACCGTTCTGGGAAACATAAAAATTGTACTGGAAATTATCGGCGCGGATAATTATTTCCGCGTCGCCGGAAGTCAGCGGAACAACCGTCTGCTCGTGCTTTATGCCGCCGATATTAAGCTTGAGAACGGCTTCATATCCCGAACCGTTTTTACGTACCGCGATATCATAATGCTCAAGCTCCGTCATGTAGGCGGTCACGCCGCCGCAGCCGTTTTCGCCGCTTACCGAAACAGCCGTCCTCAGCTCAAACCGGAAATCCCTTTGGTGTATGCCCACAAACGTGGGGGAATCCACCTCGTCCAGCGTAACAGCGGTACCCCGCAGCACAGCCTTGTCAGCGGTCAGCGTGTAGTTCTCCTCATGGGGGTGACGGAGAAAACGCCAGTCTATAGCCCAGTCGGTATTTTCAAAGGTGTACCGCTTTTTCTCGGTCTGCTCGAAATCTCCCGCTATTTCATAGGTATCTTCTGTGGTGCCGTCCGTGCCGGCGGTGAACCAGCCGTCCGCGCCGAACTTTACGGGCGTGAGGAAAACCTCTCTGCCCAAGTGGTGGTATGGCATCCACATATGCGACTGACGGAAACCCAGGGACACTATGTGCCACTCTCCGTTCGGATCTTGTATCAGGTCGCCGTGACCTATTCCCTGAATTATACAGGGAGCCTTGTTGCGATTGGTGAGAACGGGGTTCGCGGGGTAATTCTCGAAGGTACCCCAGGGCGAATCAGAGCGGGCGTATGTGATCATGTGACCGTATTCCGTACCGCCCTCGGCAGCCATAAGATAGTAGTAATTGCCGATTTTGTACATATGGGGACTTTCAAGGAAACGTCCGCCGCTGCCTTTCCAGATACATTTTGCATGGGACAGCTTTTCGCCGGTTTCAATATTTATTTCGCACTGGACGACTCCGCCCTCGCCGTAATCATCGGTGCCGTTGCTGAGGAAGTAAACCTTGTCCCCGTCAAACAGCAGGGAGGGGTCTATGCCGTCACGTTCAACCTCCACGGGCTCCGACCATTCGCCGTAAATGTCGTCCGTCCAGACGTAAAAGTTCTTATGAGTGGTATCGTTGGTAGTCACCATATAGAACCTGCCGTTGTTGTACCGGATAGTTGGAGCGAAAACGCCTCCCGAGCTGTTTATTTTTTCAAGAGCTACCTGGGATTTCCTTGTCAGCGCGCAACCTATCTGCTTCCAGTTGACAAGGTCTGCGCTCTCGAAAACGGGCACGCCGGGAAAATACTGAAATGAACTGCACACCATGTAGTATTTTCCGTTTGCGGCGCACACGCTGGGGTCGGGATAAAAGCCTTTGAGCACCGGGTTTTTGTACCGCATAAAAATTCTCCTTTTTGACAATTTTGGTTTCCGTATATTTCTGTGATATATTTTATCACTTTGCCGTTATTGTTCAATGATTTATCCTATTTTTATACTGACAAATCCTATTATTTACACCGGTCGGCAGCAAACCGCCGTTCTCGGCATACCTTATGGGAAGTATAGCATATCCCGCCGTAATTGTCAAACACTTTCCAACCGCCGTACCGGGGGGTATCCTTACAATATTTATAAGACAATACTATAGCCGGAACTGTCGGCGATTTGACAAAACACGCGGAATATGCTAAAATAATTTGATACAAAATGTAAAAACGCATCGGTACTCAAAACGCTGAAAGGAATTTCCGAAATGAAAGAACTTATTATATTCAAGGAGGGCGAGATCGCTCTCAAGGGGCTCAACAAACGAAGCTTTGAAGACGCCTTTATCAGGAACCTCAAGCACCGCCTCAATCCGCTGGGAAAGTTCAGCTATACAAAGTCCCAGTCAACTATCTGCGCCGAACCGCTGTCCGGGGACATCGACCTGGACGAAGCCGTAAGCCGAGGCTCAAAGGTATTCGGGGCAGCCGCTCTGTGTCGGGCTTTAGTTGTTGAAAAGGACTTTGAGATCATCTGCCGTGAGACGGTAAACCATATCCGCGAGACCGCGGAGCTGTCCCGGACTTTCAAAGTGGAGGCGAAACGGTCGGACAAAAAGTTCCCAATGAAATCCCCCGAAATATGTATGGAGCTTGGCGGACGTATCCTCGAAGCCTACCCTCACCTTTCCGTAGACGTGAAAAATCCCCAGATGACCGTTACCGTCGAAATACGTGACAACGGCGCCTATATACATTCCGGAAACATCAAGGGGGCGGGGGGTATCCCGGTCGGAACGTCCGGTTCGGCAATGCTGCTTTTGTCCGGCGGAATTGACAGTCCCGTTGCCGCTTATATGATGGCAAAAAGAGGTGTAAGGCTTTCGGCTATACACTATGTATCTCCTCCCTATACGTCGGAAAGGGCGCGCCTGAAAGTGGAAAGGCTCTGCGAAAAGCTTGCGCCCTGGTGCGGAGATATAGCGTTTTACTGCGTACCTTTTACCGAAATACAGGAGGCGCTGCGGGATGACTGTCCCGAGGAGCTGTTTACTATTATAATGCGCCGCCTGATGATGGAGATTGCTCAAAGGATAGCCGAAGAAAAGGACATTCAGGCTCTTGTAACCGGCGAAAGCGTAGGACAGGTCGCAAGCCAGACCATGGGAGCCATAGTCTGCACCGACGCAGCTTGCAGAATGCCTGTGCTCCGTCCTGTCATCGGTATGGACAAGACCGAAATAGTTGAAATTGCCCGAAAGATCGACACATTTGATATTTCCATAGAGCCTTACGAGGACTGCTGTACTGTATTTACCCCCAAGCACCCAAAAACAAGACCGATCCCTGCGGACGTGGAAAAAGCTCAGAATTCCTACAATTTTGAGCCTCTTATCGCAAAGGCAGTGGAAAATACTGAATTAAAGGTCATAAAGCTGTAAATTACGGAAAACTATATGCGACTTGCCGCACAGACTTGTGCGGCTTTTCCGCAACTATCGGTTGCAAAAAAATTTTTTTGAAATGCAACCAAAAATCGCTTGCATTATAATAATATATGTGATATAATATTGCCATAAGATAAACCAAGCCAAAGAAAGGATGATACTATGAATATTGAGATCGCAAACAGGCTTCGTCAGATGAGAAATAAAAATAATCTTTCGCAGGAAGAGCTCGCGGCAAAAATGGGCGTATCACGGCAGGCGGTATCAAAGTGGGAACGGGCGGAGGCTTCACCCGATACGGAAAACCTTATCCTGCTTGCAAAGCTGTACGGAATTTCCATTGACGAGCTGCTGAATACGGACAGCGGCGTCGGCACCCAAGCGGTGAGTTCGGGAATATCTCTCAAAAAGGACGATTACGGTCATAAAAGCGAACCCATAAGAGAAGCCGTACCCGAAAACTATACCGAACAGGAAATTTATCCCGGCGCCGCTGCACAGGAAAGCACGTCCATCCCACAAGGCTCTCCTTTCGGAGCGGACATAGAGGAGGACGAACAAAAAGCTTCGGGCGGCTTCGGCGACACCGTTGAAAAAGCTGGGCTTGCTATCGGGGACATATTAAATTCCGCAGGTAAAAAAATCGGAGACGGTCTGAAAAAAGCCGGTTCGACAAACGGCAAGGACTGGGAAACCAGCGTTGAGGACTTCTGCGACGGACTTAACAAGGGCATTGATAAGGCCGGACGCGCTATAGAAAGATCCATTGACAAGCTTGAAAAGAAAATGGACGAAAAGGACAATAAGTACAACTATAATTATAGCTATAGCAATACCGGCAGCCAAAGCGCAGATAAATCCACAAAAAACAAAAAAGCTTCCGGAAGCGGCAGAAAAATGACACTGCTTGATAAAACTCTGCCGATATTTATTACAGGCTTCTTTTTCCTTACGTGTACCATCGGTCTCGCGCACCCGGGCTGGACGGTTTTCCTGCTCATACCCCTTTACTATACGGGCAAAGAGGCTTTAAGAAAACGCAATCCCATGATATTCTGCTATCCTGTTTTATGCGCGTTTGTGTACTTCACCATAGGCGGATTTCTGGATCATCTCTGGCGCGGCGCTGCGGAAGCATGGTACTCACTTATGTGGCTGCTTTTCCTGACTATTCCGCTGTACTACACGATATACCCGGCGATTAAAAAGCGCAATCCGCTTATATTCTGCTATCCCGTTCTTTGCGTCATAGTTTATATCGGCATGGGTATCCTGCTTTCCGAGATGTGGTACCGGGCAGGCGAAAAATGGTTTGCGTTCATGTGGGCTCCTATAGGACTTACCATACCGCTTTACTACATCGTACTGTCTCACTACAGGAACCAGAAAAAGGCTTCGGCAAGCAGTCAAAGTCCCGCAGGAAATTAAACAGCGAAAAAAGCTTTCGGAAAATTCTCCGAAAGCTTTTTGTATATTTTGTATGTAATTTTACTCTTTGTAATTAATAAGCTCGTCAAGCATTTTCGGCAGATCAGTCTCCATGTTCTCATCGGTGAACTGACAGGTACCTACAGCCTTGTGTCCGCCACCGCCGTATTTGAGCATAAGCCTGCCCACGTTAACATTTGAGGTGCGGTTGAGTATGGAGTACCCCACAGCCGCACTGCAGCCCTTGCCGCCCTTGCCGTTTACAATCCATGCGGATATGTTCTGGTCGGGGTACAGGCTGTAAATGAGGAAGCGGTTACCCGAATAGATAGGATCAACGCCGCGGAGATCGCTGATGATAACATCCTTTTCCACGCGGGTATGAGCCTTTACCATTTCCTTGAATTTTTCCGCCTGCTCGAAGTAAACGTCGATACGTTCCTTAACGTCGGGCATAGCCAGTATCTCGTCCGTATTCATAGTGCGGCAGCAGTCGATAAGCTTTTCCATGAGCTGATAGTTAGAAATGGTAAAATTCCTCCACCGTCCCAGACCCGTTCTCGGATCCATAAGGAAACCAACAAGTATCCAGCCCGTAGGATTAAGTATTTCGTCTCTGGTAAGATTTCCGCTGTCCACCTTGTCAACGGCGATCATCATGTCGTCGTAGTGACCGAAGCGTTCCTCTCCGCCGTAATAATCATAGATAATTCTTGCACAGGAGGGAGCGATACGGCTTTCACCCTTATATTTGCCCTCAAGCTGATTTCTCTCAAATTCGCTGGAATGGTGATCGAACCAGAGTCCGCAGCCCTCAACAAAGGGAACGTTGGCGAGGCAGTCGTCCTCGGTGATCTCGATAAGACCGTCCTGCAAGTCCTTTGGGTGAGCAAATTTCCAGTGGTCTATTATTCCCACGTCTTTAAGCAGTGCGCCGCAGGCAAGTCCGTCAAAATCCGAACGGGTAACAAGTCTCATTCCAATACAACTCCTAACAATTTTATATAGTATAAAGAAGATACAATAATATAAAAATATTATACACCATTTTTTTTAAAATTTCAAGAGTATTCTTACATTTTTATTCACCTATTTTTTATCTCGTATATCATTTTAATTTGTATAATACTTAAATAATATACACATGGGAATATTTTTAAAAACAGCAAATCTCCCGGTATTCACAATATGCACGGCGCGCCCGCCCGATATTTACGAGTCCACAGCGATTTGAAGAAGCACGCGTTTGTTGAAAGTGCCGAAATAATAAAAATACGAAATTATGCTTGCATTTTTTGCTGAAAAATGGTACAATTAACTTAATATTGCAATTATTCAACTCAACCTTAATGGAGGATCGTTATTATGCCGGTAAAGTATATTTTTGTAACGGGCGGAGTCGTTTCTGGTCTCGGAAAAGGCATTACCGCCGCTTCTCTGGGACGTCTGCTGAAGGCGCGGGGCTACAGGGTCACTATCCAGAAGTTCGACCCCTACATAAACGTTGACCCGGGTACCATGTCCCCCTATCAGCACGGCGAGGTATTTGTCACCGACGACGGCGCGGAGACAGACCTTGACCTCGGTCACTACGAGCGTTTTATAGACGAAAACCTGTCGGTAAATTCAAACGTTACTACCGGTAAGATATACTGGACCGTACTCAACAAGGAACGCCGCGGGGACTATCTCGGCGGCACGGTGCAGGTGATCCCCCACATTACAAATGAGATAAAGGAGCGCGCCTACCGCGTGGGCAAGGAGACCAACACCGATATCGTTATTACCGAGATCGGCGGCACGGTGGGCGATATCGAATCCACGCCTTTCCTTGAAGCCATAAGACAGGTCGTTACCGAAGTGGGCAGGGAGAACGCCATTTACATTCACGTTACCCTTATACCG
This sequence comes from uncultured Oscillospiraceae bacterium, assembly GCA_910584715.1. GTDB lineage: Bacteria > Bacillota > Clostridia > Oscillospirales > Ruminococcaceae > RGIG8773. The sequence goes on along the minus strand of CAJUAN010000013.1, from coordinate 9,205 downwards.
TACATAGCGGGCTCCGAGGAGCTTAAATCCAAGCCTACCCAGCACTCCACAAAGGAGCTGCTTTCCATAGGCATTCAGCCGAATATTTTAGTTTGCCGCTCGGAAAAGGAAATTCCTGAGGATATGCGCAATAAGATCGCCCTGTTCTGCAATGTCCGCAGTCAGGACGTTATCCAAAATCTTACAGCCCCGTCTTTGTACGAGGTGCCCCTCTGGCTTGAAAAAGAAGGTCTGGCGGACGTTGTCTGCCACCACCTTGGTCTCGAAAACCGCAAGCCCGATCTTTCCGAATGGACGGAAATGGTCAGCCGCGCCAAAAATGCCGTTAAAAAGGTCACTATCGGACTTGTGGGCAAATACGTGGTGCTCCATGACGCGTATCTCTCCGTTGCGGAGGCTCTCCGTCACGGCGGTATCGTAAACGACGCTGAAGTCGATATCAAATGGATAAATTCCGAGGAGATAACCCGTGAAAACGCTTACGAAATGCTTGGCGGCTGCGACGGCATAATCGTTCCCGGCGGCTTCGGCGACCGCGGAATAGAGGGTATGATCGAAGCGGTAAGGTACGCAAGGGAAAACAAAGTACCCTACTTCGGTATCTGCCTCGGTATGCAGATGTCCGTTATAGAGTACGCAAGAAACGTTCTCGGTCTTGAAGGCGCGAATTCCACCGAATTCGGCGAAACACCCTACCCTGTTATCGACATTATGGAGGATCAGAAAACCATTACCGAAAAGGGCGGGACAATGCGTTTGGGCCTGTATCCCTGCAAGCTTACGGAGGGTACTGTTTCGGCACGGGTATACGGCGAGCCGCTTATCTACGAGAGGCACCGTCACCGCTGGGAGTTCAACAACGCGTTCCGCACACAGCTTCAGGAAGCAGGTCTGACTGTCGCGGGAATCTCCCCCGACGAAAGACTTGTTGAAATTGTTGAGATAAAAGACCATCCTTGGTTCGTGGGCGTTCAGTTCCACCCGGAGTTCAAGTCCAGACCCAACAAGCCCCAAAAGCTTTTCGCGGACTTTATCCGCGCGTCGGTTGAGAATATGGAAAATAAAAAATAAAATAAGGACGTACCCCTTTTTACGCGGCGGTACGTCCTTTTCTTTTATTTGCTTAAAGCGTTCTCTTGACTTTAGGTTGATTTTTATTTATAATAATAGCAGACAAAAAATTTATAAAAATCACTCCGGCATGAAAAATTTTGCCGTTTTGGATTGTATTTACTATAGAGACCTATTTAGGAAACGGAGGAATACAATATGAAAAAATCAGCAAGACAGCTTACGGCAATTTTTACCGCGGCGATGATGACCTTTTCGTCTGCCGGTATTTTGGTATCGGCGGCGAAAAACACTTCTGCCGAAACTGCGGCGGAGGAAACGGCGCCTAAATACACCGGCTGGGAGCCTTGCGAAACAGGTTGGCTGTACCTAAAGGAAGGCGTTCCCATAACAGGCGGCAGCTGCCGTATAAACGGAGTTTATTACAAATTTTCTATTCCCGGAACTTGTATCGGCACCGTTACGGGCTGGTCGGGAAAAAGATACTATCAGGACGGTCTGCCCCACACCGGTTGGGTAGAGGACAACGCCGGCAAGCAATACTGTCTTGACGGATATCCGGTTACGGGAGATTACCAAATCGGGGATACCGTCTATAGCTTTGACAGAAAGGGTATCTATACGGGAGAAAGCTCCCACGCTCTGCTGACCGCAAGCTGCGCCGAGTCGGTATCCGCGGACGCGGAGAAAATCACGGTCAAAGTAACGCACAACGGCGGCAGCAAGGAATACCTTGTGGGGAACCCCGAAAAAATGGAACGCTGGGAAAACGGCAAGTGGAAAAGGTGCGGCAAATCCTACCTATATGCCGTGGACGATATCGGTATGATAATCGACGGAACGGACGACTGTTCCCCGAATTCCGCTGCGGTTGCGTTTTATCCCAGCCGCTATATGGGCGGGGATATGCCTGCGGGGTACTACCGCATAGCTGTTCCGTACGGCGAAAGCAATAATTATTCCAAAACCAAAAAAGACGTTTACGCCGTATTTGAAGCGGTACCCGCTGTTGAAGTAAAAATGTCCGAGGACATATATGTGTCCGACGGCTTGGATGATATTGATTTTCGGGCGTATGTAAAGGTCAATTCCGAAAAGCTCAAGGCCAAGAACATTTCCGTAAAAATGGAGAAAAAAACCGCTTCCGGCTGGGAAACGGCTGTCGAAAAATTCATGTATGAACCGGACGCTTTCTGCGATTCCGTAAGCGCGGACGGAACAATTCCCGTAGACGGCAGTATACCCGCGGAAGCGGGGTACTACAGGGCGGCGCTTCATATTAACGGAAAAGACTATTACGCGCCGTTCCGTATTGACAAAATTTGGGTTGCCCCTTGGCTTGACGAGTACAGCCTGAAAAGCGACGATATCACCGTAAGCTTTAACGTACGCAACAGATATGAAAAGCCCGTAAAAATAAGTACCGATCTGCGCAGCCTGTTTAAAAAGGAAAACGGCGAATGGACGGATATGAGTGAAAAAGCGGGACGTGACGACACTCCTGCGGAAACAGCCCCGTCCTACATGGCTCTTGAAAAGGGACGCATTACGTTAAATTTTGATCTTTCCAAATATTATGACACATCGAAGCTTACGGCGGGCGATTATGCCGTTTGGATAGACGGGGTCGGATACGCGGAGTTCAAACTTACCGACGGCGAGCCGAACGCAGGCTCGTTCCCGTTTGCGGGTCTTAAAGCCGATGATATCAAGGAGATACAGCTTAATGATTCAAGTATATCTATGGACGTAACAACAGTTATCCGAGGAGGAAACGGAAAGATAACCAACACTATAGGCGAAGAAGATCAGTACGGCATAACAAAAGCAACGGCAATAGTGAAAAACGATGAACAGCTTGAAAGAGTAATTGATTACCTTCGGCAGTTCGAGCTTGGAGAAGCCTATACAAAAAAGGATACTTACTGCGGCGGCACAGTGCGCGTAATTGTGCGGTACAAAAACAATACCAAAAAAACGCTTGATTTCACTTACGTTGAGCTTGCGACCTATAACGGCAAACGTAAATATTACTGCAGCGACCGCCTTTATTATGCCGTTGACGACTTGATAAAAGAGACCAATAAGGAATATTACGCAATGCGGAAACAGTACCGATAAGGAGACCGCCGTTATGGAAAAAATAAGTCTTTACGAACACAGGGTAAGCTACTACGAGACCGATCAAATGGGAATTGTACACCACTCAAACTACATCAGGTGGTTCGAGGACGCGCGGGTTGATTTCCTCGAAAAGGTCGGGTTCTCCTACGCGAAAATGGAGGAGATCGGCATTATGATAGTGGTGCTGGGGGCTTCCTGCGACTATAAGGTGTCCGCACGCTTCGGGGACACTATCGTGGTGATACCCAAAATATCCGAGTTCAACGGCTTCAAGATGACGGTCTCCTATCGGGTCTATAACAGGGAAAACGGCGTACTGCTTGCAACGGGCGAAACAAGGCACTGCTTCACCGACCTGAAGCTTAAGCCTGTCCGCACCAAAAAGGAGTACCCCGAAGTATACAAAATTTTCTCGGACTATATCGGCGTGAATCTTGACGGGGAGGGCATTTATCAATGAGCATGAAAAAATTTTCCGCGGACGAAAAAAACGTCCGCCTTTTGGGACGTACCGCAGAGCACAGCGGTACCAGGTACCTAAGCTGGAGCTGTTCGGGCATTGAATTTGTTTTCACAGGTACTAAGCTAACCGCCGAACTCTGGACAGACTGGGTACTCGACGAACCCTGGAAAGAAATTTTTCAGCCCTGGGCGGCGGTATTCGTAAACGGCGAGACCGAGCCGCGGCTGCGGTTTCCGATCGAGGCGGGGACGAACAGCTATACCCTTTTTGAGAGCAGTACCGCTGAGACGGTGACGATACGCTTTGTGAAGCTTTCCGAGGCGGCGTTCAGCAGAATGGGGATAGTGAGCATTTCCGCGGAGGGTGATATCCGTCCCTCCGAACCCAAAAGCCGCCGCATGGAATTTATCGGCGACAGCATAACCTGCGGCTTCGGCATAGAGAGCAGCTGCGCCGAGGACAATTTCCGCACCGCCGAAGAGAACTCCGATATCACCTACGCCGCCCTGACGGCAAAGGCTTTCGGAGCGGACTTCGATCTCATTTCATGGAGCACTATCGGCTTGTGGTCAAGCGACACAAAGGACGATACCCGCAACGGCGGCTGGATAATGCCCATGATCTACGACGCGGCGGACGTGGGAATCGAGGGCGTTGCGGGGCGTACCCCGTGGGACTTCGGCGGCTCCCGCACCGACGTTGTTGTGATAAATTTGGGTACTAACGACGCGAGCTACACAAAGGGCATACCCGAACGGCAGGAGGAATTTTCCAAAGCCTATGTGGAATTTCTCGGTACAGTCCGCGAAAAGAATCCCGACGCGTACATAGTCTGCGTTCTGGGAATGATGGGGAACGAGCTTTTCCCCGAGATCGAAAAGGTCGTCTCGCAAACGAACGACGTAAAAATTTTTGCGCTGGAGCTGGACGGTCAGCTTGAAAGCGACGGCACGGGAAGTCTCGGGCACCCTAACGCCGTCTCCCACAAAAAAGCCGCGGAAAAGCTTATCGGGAAAATTTCGGAAATTACCGGGTGGGTTCCCGAAGACAGACAGGTCTGACGCTTCTTTCGGCAAACACCTCCTTTGCGGCAAAGACCGCGTTCAGAGCTCTGGGAAAGCCTGCGTAGGGCACGCACTGCAAAAACGTCTCGATGATCTTTTCGGGAGATATCCCCGTGTTCAGCGCACCGCCTATATGCACCTTGAGCTGCGGTTCACAGCCGCCCATAGCGCACAAAGCCGAAATTGTGATAAGCTCCCGCTCCCGCAGGGTCAGAGCCTCGCGGGAGTAAATGTCCCCGAACGCAAATTCGATAATGAACCGTCCAAGGTCGGGAGCTATGGCTTCAAGGGACTTTATGACCGCCTCCCCGCTTTTACCGTCGATCGCGACAAGATTTTCCAGACCTGTTTGATACCGTGTTTTTTCCATAAAAACACTTCCTTTCTTTTTGATATTTCAAGCATATCCCCTAAAGCGTACTTTAAGTCAATAAACAAATTGTAAACAATAAGGCGGTCGTAAAAATGACTATAGGAGAATTTTCAAGGCTCACGGAAATAAGCTGCTCCGCACTCAGATACTACGAGGAAAAGGGACTTATACGCGTTTCCCGCGACGGCGGCAACAGACGGGACTACTCCGAAGCGGATACGGAGTGGGTAAAATTTCTGCAAAGACTTAAAAATACGGGAATGAGTCTCAAAGATATGAAAAGGTACTCCGACCTGCGCTACAAGGGCGATACAACTATAGCGGAGCGGCTGGAGCTGCTTGAAAAGCACCGTCTGTATGTGGACGCCCAGCTGAAAAGGTGGTTGGAGTATTCCGAGAATTTAAACGGAAAAATAAAACTTTACAGGGAAAAATTACAAAAGCGTGATAAATCGGTACTCTGATTTTCACGCTTATTTCTTAAAATAACTTTTTCATTTTAATTATCTTTCGTATTGGTTTCACACAATTTACACATAGGAGCGTTATCATATAACCGTAATCAAAAAACAGAACGTCCGAAAGGCTCAGCCATTGAGTCCGCCGCCGTGCTTCAACGGCAGGATAATACGGACGGCTCTATTGAAAGGCGGTAGCTTTTATGTACGAAGATAATAATAACTATACTTATACCTCGAATTATTCCCCTGAGCCCGAACCTAAAAAAGGAGGAGCCGGCAAGATACTCGCAATGATCCTTGCACTTGTTCTTGTGGGAGGAGCCTCGGGCTTCGGCGGAGCTTATCTGGCGAACAGTATGTCCTCGGAAGAAACGGTCGTGACCGAAGAGGAAAGCGCGGGAAGCGAACCGTCGGAGACCATTCAGACTGTGACTGCAGCTCCCCAGAACTCAAACGGCGACAACAGCACGTCCCTCGGAAATCTGCTCAACGTTGACACAGCCAACGCGGACAGCGTTTCCGACGAGGAGGTCATCCAGAGAGCAACACCCTCGGTTACGCTTATCACCTCCGTTTTCAGCGAGTCGGGAAAGGGTACCGGCACGGGAATCGTTCTCTCCTCGGACGGCTATATAATCACCAACTGCCACGTTATTGAAAATTCCTACCAGACTCTCCAGAGCAACGGCAGAAATCCTTTTGACAATCCGTTCAGCTTTTTCGGCGGCGGATATGAGACCATAACCAAAACAGAGCAGGCTTCCGAAGTTACGGTAACTCTCTACGACGGCTCCGAGCACAAGGCTGAAATAATCGGCAGCGACGAAAACACAGACCTTGCTATACTTAAAATAGACGCGGAAGGACTTATCCCGGCGGTACTCGGAAGCAGCGACGACCTGAAGCTGGGCGAAAGAGCCATTACTCTCGGCTATCCTCTCGGTCTGGGACTTTCCGCTTCGGGCGGTATGATATCCGGTCTCGAGAAGGAGATAACCGCCGAGCTGTCAAACGGTACGACCGCTACCATGACCCTTATCCAGACGGACGCCTCCATTAACCCCGGCAACTCGGGAGGTCCGCTGCTCAACGGCAGGGGCGAGGTCATCGGCATAACCTCCTCCAAGATCGCAAACAGCAGCGTTGAGGGAATCGGCTTTGCTATCCCCATAAGCGACGCAATGCCTATCTTTGACGACCTTATGAACAAGGGCTATGTTGCGACTCCCAAGATCGGTATTTCGGGTACCGATATATCTCCCGCCGTTAAGAGGTATTACAATCTTCCCGTAGACAAGGGCGTGCTCGTTGCCTCCGTTGAGGAAGGCTCCTGTGCGGATATTGCGGGAATCGAGGAAGGCGACGTTATCGTTGCCGCCGACGGAAAGGATATCACCGATTTTGACTCTTTGGTAGCCGCCAAAAACGCGCACAAGCCCGGTGAAACCATGACGGTTACCCTCGCAAGAAGCGACGGAAATATTGATATCCAGATCACTCTTGACGAAACTCCGCGGGACGAATAAGGCGCTTTCCGCACTTTTTCACCCTGCGCTTTAATAATAGATCAAAGCCGTTCAGCAGAGCTTTTCTGCGGAACGGCTTTTGTTCACAAAATATTTACAATACAAATTTTTCAGAAAATATTTCCAATATTAGAAAAGAGGTGTATAATTATTGTGTATAAAAATGTCGAAACGCGGGAGGCGGTAGGTTGAGGTGTTCAGTAAAAATAAAGATAACGGCTGTTATGCTGGTCATTTTTGCGGCAGCGGCGGCTGTCTATTCATATATTTCCTACAGCTCCGCTAAGAGTTCCGCGGAAGCGGTCGTCACGTCCCTTATTGATCAGAGTGCGGTTTCTGCCGCTGAGACGCTTTCGGGAAAAATAGAAGCCGTTACCGCTGTATGCGACGATCTTTCGGGAAACGACGCGGCATTTAACCGAGCCGTTGACGAAATAAGGCTGAGGCTGCTGGATATGCGAAACGAAAACTACATCGCCGAGGGAATGACCTTTGACATCGCCTACTCGGACGAGCTTGTATCCATAGACGGCGTTACCGATTATCACAGCAACGAGGCCGTCAGAAGCGCGGCGGCGGGTACTCCGTTGATGACCGCTCCCTTTGAGAAAGGCGGAAAAACCGTAGTCTGCTATGCGTCGCCTCTTTCGGAACCCTACGGAGACCGCAGATGCGTGCTTGTCTGCATGGTTTGCTGCGGCTTTTTCGACGACGTGTTCGACGTTATTTCTCTCGGCGAATCCTGCTCCGTATATGTTTCCGACGAAAACGGGACTGTGGCGGGAGAAGCCTCCGAAGCAGACAACGCGTATTCCGCAAGCTCTCCGGTCGAAAACAGAGCTGGCTGGACGGTAACCGTCGAAGCCGTTCCGGAGGAGCTTATTCCCGACCTTAAGTCGGAGATATTTAAATCGGCAGGATTTACTGCCGCGCTTGCCTTGATTGTCTGCATACTGGTCTCGGCAATGCTGGCAAAAGATATGCGCCCGCTGAAAAAACTGGCAAATAGGATATCCGGTATTGCCGACGGAGACTTTACGTCCCCTGTGCCTAAAGCTGCAAGCCGAGAATCACAAATTATAGCCGAAGCTCTGAACAGATCGCTTTCCGTACTGCACGGCTTAACCGAAGAAATAACAGCGCCTGTTCTCGAAGCTGAAAAGAAAGGTACTTCGGAGACCAAAACCGTATTCAAGGGAGACCTTGCTGATATTTATGCAGTCGTTTCGGATATGAGGCATTCCATGCGGGAACTTCTTTCGCAGGTGCGATGCCTTTCTGATTCCGTCATATCAGGCGCGAAAAAGCTTGCCGAGGGGCATATGCAAAACGTTCAGCCGCGAACCGTTTCTGTAAAGGAAAGCTTTGACAGTGGTATTTTTACGGTGCATACCGACATTTCCGAGTGTGCAGAAAGCGTTTCCGACAGCGTTCACAGCGTAAAAGAAAAGCTTTGCGAGGAACGGGAAAAGCTTTCCGAGCTTACCGGAACACTCTCCGATGTAAACGGATATGCTGACGATATCTGCAAAGTAATTTCTCAGATTGAGGAGATCGCTTTCCGAACCAATATTCTTGCTCTTAACGCGGCGGTGGAAGCTTCTGCTGCGGGAGAACACGGACGGAGCTTTGCCGTTGTCGCCGACGAAGTGCGCGCTTTGGCGCAGAGAAGCTCCGAAGCGGCTAAATCCACTGAAGCACTTATCAAAAAAACGGTCTCCGCTATTTCGAACGGAGCTTCCCTTGCAAAAGAATCCGCCGCAGTTCTTGATGAAGCCGCCGAACGAACCGAAAAAACTGACAGCCTTGCGGAAGAGGTAAGAGCCGCGGCCAAAGAATATATTTCAGCAGCAAAAACCGCCAATGAAGCTCTTTCGCGCTTTGCGGAAGAATATTCCGCAAACGTTCAAGACGGTTTAAATAATGAATCTGCCGAGGTCGCGGCAGCCGTTGCGGACAGCGCCCGCCGTCTGCGCAGTATTACGGAAAGCTTCGGTAATGTAGGCAAAACTTCATAACCCAATAATATCAGTCAGTAATAAAATACCGCCCCCCGAAATAATCAAGTTTGATATGCACCCCAAAAGTTAGACACTTTTGGAGGTGCATATTTTTTATGAAAA
>CAJUAN010000012.1 GCA_910584715.1 uncultured Oscillospiraceae bacterium | reverse complement strand
CTCTGCCCCCTTGACCCCCGCAAGCTGTGCTCAGCTTGACCAGCTAATCTTTGGCAGGTTTAACATTGTTTGTGAGTTAAACAAAAATTTATATGCACAAAGCAGTTCGTAACAGTGTCAAAACATTTTTAACATTGTATTGACATTTTTGTGAATAAGGTATATAATTATGCTAAAGCAATAGCTTTACTCTTTAGTGAAAGGACTGATAGATTTCATGAATACAATAATTACCATAGGCAGACAGTTCGGAAGCGGCGGACGCGAAGTCGGCGAGAAGCTTGCGGAAAAACTGGGTTACGCATTTTACGACAATCACCTTATCGCAATGGCTGCTGAAAAAAGCGGAATGAGCCACGCCGCCCTCACCGACGCGGACGAAAAAGCCGCCAATCCATGGCTGTACGCGGCAATGAGCCAGACCGGACAAACAAGCTTCGGACTGAATATTTCCACCAACGACGCTCTGTTTACAGTTCAGGCTCAGATAATACGCGACATAGCAAAATCCGAGAACGCTGTTATAGTTGGACGCTGCTCCGACTATATTCTCAAAGACGAGGACATTGAACTGCTGAACGTTTACATCTACGCCCCCACCGAAGCCAGGATAAAACGCGTTCTGGAGCGGGAAAATGTCTCCACAGAGCAGCAGGCTCTCCAGATGATGAAGCGGCACGACAAGCAGCGCAAGCTTTACTATGACTTCTACACCGACCGCAAATGGGCTGCCCACGAGAACTATCACCTGACCCTGAACAGTGACAAATTCGGCATTGAGGGCACAGCTGACATAATAGCCGCCGCTGTCCAAAAGTAACAGAAAAAGAAAGAGGGTACCTTTCGGTACCCTTCTTTATTTGCTTTTAGTGCATACTAAGCTATAGCTTTCGCTTCATTAGGGAGAAATTACTTTCTCTTCTTAGCAACGATAGCAGCAGCGCCTGCAACAGCCATTACAGCAGCGATAGAAGCAACAGCAACGTTACCTGTAGCTGCGGGTGTTGTTGTAGCGTCAGCAACGGGAGCAGGAGCAGCCTCTGTTTCAGCAGGAGCAGCTTCAGTCTCAGCAGGAGCCTCGTCCACGTCAGTATCGTCAACAGCAATATCCTCTTCGTCATCCTCTACAGGAGCAGCCTCTGTCTCAGCGGGAGCAGCCTCTGTCTCAGCAGGAGCAGCTTCAGTCTCAGCGGGAGCAGCCTCTGTCTCAGCAGGAGCAGCTTCAGCAGAAGCGCCGTAAGGAAGCTGAGCAATTTCGTTTCCGTCGCCGTCAAAGAACTTGAGGTTGGAAACTGTCATTGTGATTCCGTTGGAAGCAAGGTTTGTGTTGGACCAGTCCATAAATACAAACTCGGAATCTGCAGCAAGAGTTTCCTTAGCCATAAGGTACTTAACAGAATCGTTGAATGTAAGAGTTGCGCCTTCGTAGCTTACAGGGTTGCTGAATTCGTCGTATGTAGCGTCAACGCTGTACTGTGTGCTGGAATTCTTGAATGCAGCATAAGTACCGCCGCCGAGCCATGTAAATTCCTTTGCAGCAGAAACGTCATATGTTACCGTCCACGAAGCGGATTTTACCTTAGGCAGATCCTCAGCAGCGATAAGGTCGCCTGCTACAACACGGCACTTCATAGCGATACCGTCGCCTGTTGCACCGAATACAACCTTGTTCTCGTCTGTAGAAATGATCTTTACAGTGTTGGGATCATTATCAGCATAGCTGGCATTAGCCCAGTTTGTGGCAGCTACATCCATAGCCATCATAGAAACAGCTGCAGCAGCCGCTGCGATCATCGCAGCAATTTTTTTAAGCTTCATTGTTTGTTTCCTCCAATTCTTATTGCGGGATCTATTTTCGCCCGCCTTAGTAAGATAATTATATCATTAATTATTCGTTTTAACAATATACTTTTTTTATAATAATTACTGCAATTTTTTGTTCAATTTAGCGAAAACATCAAAAATAAATCCGTCTCGTATTATAAGACGGATTTATTGCTTTGAGTATTATTTCCTCTTTTTAGCGGCAGCGGCGGCAATACCTGCAACAGCCATTGCGGAAAGCATAGCGGCAGCGGGGATATTTCCGGTAGCTGCGGAAGTTGTAACAGCTGTATCGGCAGCGGGAACCGCAGTCTCAGCAGGAGCGGGGTCAGCAGCAGCCTCCGTTTCAGCAGGCGCAGGAGTCTCGTCCTCGTCAGCATCGTCAGCGGCAATATCCTCGCCGTCCGTCTCTGCGGAAGCCTGATCCTCAACAGGAGCAGCCTCCGTCTCGGCCGGCTCTGCACCGTACGTGCCTACCGTGATCTGCTCGCCCTCTTCGGCTGTGACAAGCTTGATCGCGCCCTGGGGAGCCTCAGCCTTTGATATGTCCGCAGACTTTACGATAACGTTGCAGACCATAAAGCCAAGACCGCCGTCATTCAGCGTGGAAATCACGTCAGCGGGAATAATAAACTCCACGGAGGTCTGACCGTCTGCAAGAACAAAGTTTCCGTCGCTCTCCATTGCATAAGCGGTATCGCTCTGAAGACTGGTTGTAAAGCCCGTCCAGTCCGCGTCGTGGTTTATCGGTCTGAGGTGGTGGAGATGTTCGCCTACAAGCGGCTCTTTGATCTCAACGGTAAGTACGATCTTAACGTCGCCGCCGAGAGCTTCAAGATCCGCCTTAGGGATACATTTACCTGCTTTCCATATACCGGGGTATTCGCTGTCAAGATCAACGGTAACGGCAAACACATTTACCGCCATCATAGAAACTGCTGTAACAGCAGCCGCAAGGGAACACAAAATTTTTTTAACGTTCATATTATTACCTCCATATTGGTTTCGCATTGATTTTACCAAGGTAATTATAGCAGAGCGTTCCGCTTTCGGTATAGCATTTTTTTGACAATCATACCATGATTTTGTCCCGAATTTAAAATAAAAAACCGAGGGAGCAAGCCCTCGGTTTTAAAATATACAATACAGAAATTACTTTCTCTTCTTAGCAGCTACGGCAGCAGCGCCTGCAACAGCCATTACGGAAAGCATAACGGCAGCGGAAGCGTTGCCCGTTGTTGCGGACTGAGTATTGCTGTCAGCAGCAGGAGCTGTTTCAGCGGTATCAGCAGGAGCAGGAGCAGCAGCTGTGCTGCGGGTATATGTGCCGTCCATAACCTGTGCGGACTCGTCCTCTGTAACACGCTCGATCTCCGCCTGAGGAGAACCTGCGGAAAGCTCTGCGGATTTGATGATAACGTCGCAAACCTGGAAGTAAAGACCTGCGGCGTCGTCTTCGTTGCCCTCAGCGTCAACATAGCCCTTGAATTCAGACCATACGGACTCGGGAACTACGAATTCGAGAGAAGTCTGACCCTCTGCGAAAACAAAGAAGCCGTCAAGCTTTGCAATAGCAGTATCACTTGTGAGATTGTCTGTGATAGCGTCCCAGTTAACACACATATTCATAGGCTTAGCAAGGTGATTATGAGTACCAACAAGGGGTTCCTTTGTCTCGACCGTGAGAACTACCTTAACGTCGCCGCCGATAGCCTCGAATTCGGACTTGGGGATACCCTTGCTTGCGCCCCATGCGCCGGGATATTCGCTGTCAATAGTAACTGTAGCGGCAAATGCGTTGATTGCTGTCATGGACACGGCAACAGCCGCAGCCGCAACAGCTGCGAGAATTTTTCTGAGCTTCATAATAATTTCCTCCAATTCTTGTGCAGACCGGTTTAAACGGTCTGCTGCGTACATATTTGCACAATAATTATAACATTTGAGCATAAAAATTTCAACGTATTTTTTACACAGTAATTATGTATCCTTTTTGTTTAAAACAACAAAAAGGATACCCGAAGATATCCTTTTTGAAATATTCTGTTTTGGTAAAAATTACTTTCTCTTTCTTGAAGCGGCAGCAGCGATGCCTGCAGCAGCCATTACGGAGATCATAACAGCGGCTGAAGCGTTGCCCGTTGTTGCGGACTGGGTATTGCTGTCGGCAGCGGGAGCCGTCTCTGCGGGAACGGGAGCCTCCGTCTCTGCGGGAGCCTCCTCAGCGGGAGCGGCAGCTGCTCCGCCCAGACCGGATACTGTAAAGGTGATCTTCACAGAAGAACCGATAGCGGTAGCCTGGTTTACGGGAGAATCATTCTTTGTGTCGCCGTACTGGTTGTAAATTTCAATTCTGTAGTTACCCTTGTCCTCGATGTCGCCGTATTTGATCTTGGCAGCGTCAAAGGAAAGCTCGGAGCCGTCTACCTCTACCTTGTCGAGAACAGCGGCAGCCTCGGGAGCGCCGGCAAACATACCCTCAATGTCGACAACGAACACGCCGAAATCGGCAGCGCCGGCAACAGCTGTGGATTCAAGCGTATACTGTCCGTCGCCGGTAACGGTAACCGAGGACTCCCAGTCCTGAACTGCCCATGCGGTATCGGCAAAGCCCAGCTTCGCGGTGTATTCGTCAGCGGCAAAAACGTTTACCGCCATAGCGGAAAGAGCCACTGCCGCCGCAGCCGCAGCCGCCAGTATCTTTCTGATCTTCATAAAAAATTCCTCCAAAAATCAAATTTGATATCCTGTTCCGGTAAATAAAAAAGCAGGATAACACATATATATTATACAACGGCGGGTCAAAAAAATCTATAATAATTTTGTATAAAATAAAACGATTACATTGTGCATTTTTACAAAAATATCCGCCGCAGACCTGCCGCGGCGGATATTTACGATTTGCTCAAAAATAAGCTTGTTCGGCTTACTTAGCCTTCTTAGCAACTACAGCAGCTGCTGCGAGAGCAACAGGGATAACTGCGAGAGCTATAGGAGAGTTGCCTGTAGGGGGGTTGGGAGCGGGAGTCTCGTCCACAACGGGAGCAGGAGTCTCGTCCTCGTCCTCGTCGTCTTCAACGGGGAGCTCGTCGTCGCCCTCATCGTCGTCTGCGATCTCTTCGTCGCCGGCATCATCAAGTGTAGCGTCGTCAGCCTCTACTCCGGCAGCGGATACAGTCATTGTGAGAACTGTAGCGGACATAGCGCATACAGCGATAGCAGCAAGAATCTTCTTAAGTTTCATTGTTAATTCCTCCATTCAATTGTTTTGTATATAGTTTATCTTAACTATGGTGTAATTATAACATAATAGTCTTTTAAATCCAATTGCCAATTTAACAATTTTTTGCCGTTTTTAAATACATAATTTGCACAATATCCACAAAATCAAGGATTTTTTTCACTCAAAAATTAAATTTTGGTTACAATTTTTTCTGATTTTTCACATGGAGTAAAATATTGCCTGAAAGATTTACAATATTTTTTTATTCAATTTGCGCGTATAACGCTTTACAAATTTAAATAATGTGTCATAATAATAGAAAATAAAGCAAAGGAGGAAGCGTATGGATCTCAGATTGAAGGAGCTTCGGTACAGCAATCACCTTTACCAGCGTCAGCTTGCCGAGTATCTCCATTGTACCCAGCAAACATACTCCAGATACGAAACGGGAGAGCTTCAGCCCTCGCTTTTGGTTATGGAACGTCTCGCGGAATTTTACGAAACCAGCGTTGATTACATTATGCGGCTCACGGACGATAAAATACCTCACAACCGCAAAAACAAACGCGGAAGCTGAACAAATGCATTTTATTATTCGGAGGAATTTTCCGTTCGGACGGAGAGTTCCTCCGTTGCTTTTTTACATAAATCAAGACATCTTTGCTATCTCAGTATGAAAGCTTTCTTTCGTCTCGGAAACAAAAATATGCCGTCATCACTATAGACGTCGGCACGGGTAAAGGCTCAGCCTTTCGTGCAAGCTCGATATAGAAGCCTTCTGCCGCCTCGGAAGCAACAATTTGTTGCCTTTACAACAGACGGCGGCAAGGGTAAAGGCTCAGCCTTTAAATAATTTTTTGTTGAAATAAAGTAAATCGCTGAAAAATTATATACTTTTCCGAAATAAAGATGTATAATGTTAAAACAGAGCAAAACCTATACATATCAATTTTCAAAGGAGATAAATACTTATGAAAAAGTTTCTTGCGGCAGTGTTGGCTTTGGCGGTCATGACCGCAGGCTGTTCTCACGGCGGCGAAATTTCGGACGAGGGGACAACCGCATCGAAAAAAGAACAGCGCGTGAATCCGTCGGAATTTGAGGCGGATGAGATTCTCTGGTTTGATCTGGAGTGCCGTGATGAAGAAACAGCGGACTTAACAGAAGATATCTCAATAGAGATGTACCCCGGAGACACAACGGCTGTGATCAACAAAGAAGAATATGAGCTGAGTGAAGAGCAGTGCAGCAAGCTGAGAGAATTCATTTTGGAATACAGCGGGACGGTAAAGGAAAATAAGAACGCATATTGGCCCCAAACGGAAGAATATCCCGCCATGATCACCCTGTTCAAATTTGAAATAAGGGGAGAGGATAAACGTTACAAAGAAACCGGAGCGTTGTGTTATCCCGACGGCTGGGAAGTATTTATAGAAAACCTGAAAGAAATGATCACAGCGCCGGGGGATTTGCGGTCATGACCGACAGCGGCGTCGGTCTTGGCTTTAAGCTGTACGCCGCCTTTGCCGATACTGAAAACGGAATAATACGCGCCCCGGCTGTGAATGCTCCGACTTTACGGAGCATGGTCTGATAGCTTCCTCATTGATCCTCGACTCCTACCGGCGTTCCGGCGGAACCAAGTGGCAGAACTGCTTTACGGTTTGCTTTTTTACACAAACCAAAACATCGGGAAAATAACTTTTTTGTTGAAATAAAAGAAATCGCTGAAACATTATATACTTTTCCGAAATAAAGATGTATAATGTTAAAGCAGCGCAAAATTTATATATTTCAATTTTTAAAGGGGATCAATACTTATGAAAAAATTTATTGCGGCAATACTTTCACTGTCGCTCTGCGGAGTTATGTTTGCAGCATGCGGCAGCAGCGGTACGGATGATATCGGTCTGACCGACCAAATATCTTCGGAGGCAGAAATCACTGAAACGGAAACAGAAGCTACTGAA
Organism: uncultured Oscillospiraceae bacterium; assembly: GCA_910584715.1. Taxonomy (GTDB): domain Bacteria; phylum Bacillota; class Clostridia; order Oscillospirales; family Ruminococcaceae; genus RGIG8773. The sequence goes on along the minus strand of CAJUAN010000012.1, from coordinate 72,310 downwards.
ACGGAAACTGAAACAGAAACCACTGAAACAGAGACAGAGACGGAAACCGAAACCGAGTCCGAAACGGAAACTGCGGACGGAGCATATGCAAGCATTGAAGAATTTGCAAAGGACAGCAGCGTTTTCTCTCTGCCCGACGAAACGGTCTCCGCGGCGGACAGCCTTACATACAGCTTTGAAAAGACCCTCGAGGGCGCGACCGAGTTCTACATGGACGTTGAAGCTACGGACGGAAGCATGAAAATAGTAATGGCTCTGTCCGGAAAGGACGTTTACATGAAAATAGCGGCAGCATCTTCCGATGAAAACCTTACCGTCATGATAAAGGATTCCGTTATGTACATGATGGAAGACGCGTCGAAATCGGGCTACTATATGACGGCTACAGATGAAATGATGAACGAATACAACGTCGACGAATTTCTCAGTCAGCTTAACTATGAACGGGACTTCGACGAGGAGATCGAAAACGCCGCGGACCTCAAGACGTGCAAAGTAACGATAGGCGGCAGGGAATACACCTTTGAGACTGCCGAAAACGGCGGCGGCTTCCTGTTTGACGGCGACAAGCTGTATGCCATAATCAACTCCAAGTCAGCCAACGACCTGAACGCGCTTATTATTCACGATTTCTCCGGCAGCGTTCCCTCCGATATATTCGAGGTGCCCTCCGATTACGAGCTTATCGACCTTGAAGCCGCTATGGGAGCGGAGCAGTAAATTCCGCCATATTAAAGATCTCAATACCCTTATTAATCGCCATGCGGACGGTCTGACCCGTTCCGCTCGGCGATTTTTTATTGCAGTAGCATACGCAGCAGTCGGCGTAAAGCACAAGCCTTTCGTTCCGCAGCTTCATGCAGCCGTTATAGTAATGATCCGACACATATTCCTCTTCGTCGGCAAAAACGCGTATCAGCGCAAGCAGAAGCTTCTGCTCGTCTTTCCACGCCTTGGTCTGCTCCGAACAGGAGCAGGGCAGTATAAGGTGCAGCTTTATCCCGGGATATTTTTTCCGCAGGGCAAGCACTGCCGCCTCGCACAGCATATCCCACCCTACCGCCCCGCCCGCGTAAAAGTCGGTGCAGCCCGTTCGGATAAGCATTTCAAGCGTTGCCATAAGCCTGTTTTTAAGCTCCCGCGTGATTTTAACGTCCCTGTGTCCCGTGAAGCAAACCGATTTCATAAAAAGTCTCCTTTGTATAGGTTTAAAATCCTCATATTTTATATTATATATAATTTGTATCTATATTTCAATAGTTTTATGGAATATTAGTACATATAAATAAAATTATATGTAATATGATTATTATGGGTGATAATAATATGAAAGAAAACCATGAACATGAAAACGAGGAAAAGTTTGTAAAGCGTTTAATTGAATTAAGACAGCAAAAAAACGTCTCCGCACGCGATATGAGCCTTTCTCTTGGACAAAGCGACGGCTACATCAATAAAATAGAAAACCGAAAATCCATGCCGTCGCTTTTCGGATTTTTCTGCATATGCGAATATTTCGGAATTACGCCGAAAGAATTTTTTGATTACGAAACAGAAAGTCCAGCAACGGCAAACGCGCTTTCCGACGAGATACGCAGGCTTGATTATGCCGAATCCATGCATATTTTAGAGGTAGTACGCGATATAAATAAGCGGAGAAAGTAAAATATAAACCAATTTGGTTTATATTTCCTGCGGTTTTCAGCAGCGCGAATATAAGGTTGTGCAAAATCCACAAAGAACCTAACGTTTTGTACTCTAATTTGTGGAAAATGTTGTTAAAGCATTGCAATTTGTGAACAAATAAGCTATACTATATTGTGTTAAAAAATAAATTTTTGTTTATTTGTAACAATAAACTTTGCTGCAAATATTCAGATAGGAACAGGAGTTGTATACCCATATGAAACACTACGGAACCGATGCAATCAGGAATATCGCCATCGCCGGTCACGCCGGCTCGGGCAAGACCTCCCTCGCTGAAGCCCTTTTGTTCAGAGCGGGAGCCTCCGACAGACTCGGAAGAACCGACGACGGAACAACCGTCTGCGACTACGACCCCGAGGAGATCAAGCGCAAAGCTTCTCTCAGCACCTCCCTTGCTTCATTTGTCAGCAGCGATATAAAAGTGAATCTTCTTGACACCCCCGGTCTGTTCGACTTTGCCGGAGGTATGCACGAAGGCATAACCGCCGCGGGTACGGTAATGATAACCGTTTCCGCAAAATCAGGCGTAAAGGTAGGTACCGAAAAGGCTTACGACCTCGCCTGCGAACTGGGCAAGCCCAAAATGTTCGTTGTCACCAAAGTAGACGACGCGGACGCTAATTTCTACAACGTGCTCACAGACCTCAAAACAAAGTTCGGCCCCACGGTCTGCCCCGTTGTGGTTCCCGTTATCAAGGACAGAAAAGTCGTTTCCTTCGTAAACCTTATCGAAATGAAAGCCTATACTTACGACGCCAAGGGCAACGCCGTCGAGACGGAAATGCCTACGGCGGAGATATCCGAGAAAATGGAGTACCGTATGGACGGCCTTGTTGCGGCGTTCTCGGAAGCCGTAGCCGAAACCGACGACGACCTTATGGAAAAATTTTTCGAGGGTGAGCCTTTCACCCAGAAAGAGCTTGTGCACGGTATCCACAAGGGCATGAACAACGGTATCATCACTCCGGTGGTATGCTGCTCCTCCTCCACAACAGCGGGAATAGATATGCTGCTCAAGGAGATCGAACTTCTGCTCCCATCGCCGCGGGACAACAAGCCCGTGCTTGCCGAGGACTCAAGCGGCGAACCCGTTGAGATAGCTTACGACGAAAACGCCCCCACGGCTGCTTTCGTTTTCAAGACTATCGCCGACCCGTTCGTAGGAAAAATGTCCTTTATTAAGGTAATAAGCGGTACCCTTAAATCCAACACGGAATATGTAAATACAGCGACCGGAGCGCCCGAAAAGATAGGCAAGCTCTACAGCCTCTGCGGAAAGAAGCAGTCTGAGATCTCCGAAGCCTCCGCGGGAGACATTGCCGTTGCGGTGAAGATAAACGCGGGCACCTCCGACACGATCTGCGCGGCGGAAAGAAAGGTAAAGATACCCGCCATAGATTTCCCGCAGCCCTGCTACCGTATGGCTGTATACGCCAAGGCTCAGGGAGACGAAAGCAAGATAAGCACAGGCATACAGCGCCTCTGCGAAGAAGACAGGACTCTTTGGTACGGTCTTGATCCCTTTACAAAGGAGCAGATACTGAGCGGCATGGGCGAACAGCACCTCGACGTGGCTGCTGCCAAGCTCAAAGCGAAATTCGGCGCGGACGTTGTGCTGAAAGAACCTAAGATAGCCTACAGGGAAACCATACGCAAAAAGGTAAAGGTAGAGGGCAAGCACAAGAAGCAGAGCGGCGGACACGGTCAGTACGGACACGTATGGATCGAATTCGAGCCTTGTCTCTCCGACGATCTGGTATTTGAAGAAAAGGTATTCGGCGGAGCGGTTCCCAAGAACTTCTTCCCCGCCGTTGAAAAAGGTTTGCAGGAAAGCATGAAAAAAGGCGTGCTTGCGGGCTGCCCCGTAACGGGACTCAAGGCCGTGCTTGTGGACGGCTCCTACCACCCGGTGGACAGCTCCGAAATGGCGTTCAAAACCGCGGCTTCCATTGCCTTTAAGGAGGGTCTGAAGCAGGCCGATCCCACCATTCTCGAGCCTATCGGCAAGCTTACCGTAACCGCGCCCGACGACAACACGGGCGATATCATGGGCGATCTTAACAAGCGCCGCGGAAGAGTAATAGGAATGAACCCCGCAGCCAAAAAGGGAATGACCGTTATCGAAGCGGAAGTCCCCACAAGGGAAATGCAGAGCTTTACCACTCAGCTCCGCCAGATAACCCGCGGACACGGAAGCTTTACTCTCGAACATCTGAGATACGAGCAGCTTCCCGGAAACCTTGTGAGCGAAGTCATTCTCGCAAACGAATAAATTTTGCTATTGAATATGAATGCCGGCAGTTTTTGCAGGGGACGTATATTTGTCCCCTGCAAAAAATCATAGTCCAGATTGACAATTAATTAACATTTGGGCTGCCCTCCGGGACAAAAAAATTATGACAAATTACACAAAATATATTGACAAGGTTTGCTTTTTATACTAAAATATTTAGTGTAACTTTGTATTATCAGCAAGCCTCGCATACTTCGAGTATTTCGCTGATCCGGTGTTGTCCTTGGGTGAGGCGCGCTTGTTAAAGCATAAACCGAAAGGATTGAACGCATAATGAAATTAAAGAAATTATTGTCGGCGGCAGTCGCTTCCGTTCTGACGGCGGCAAGCGCGGCTTTCACGGTTTCCGCGCTGAACGACGGCGAGGCTGCGTATTGCTTTGATACCAGTGCCGCCCTGACCGAGTGGCAGACTTACGGATCAATTGAAGAAACAGGATTTCAGACTTCTCAGACAACCCTCGTTTCCAAAAACGGAAACGGCTCCTTGCTCGTTTCTGAAAATGTTACGGAGGAAACCGAAAACCGTTTCGGAGGAATGTATATCGACGCTGCCACACTCGGATTAGACAGCTTCCAGGGCTGTACCATAGAAATGAGCGTGCTCCTGTGCGAAAATGCGGAGGGCTTTTACGATAATTTTTCCGTTTTTTCCGACGGCATGATCTGGCTGTCTTCGTCGCCCGAAAATCTCAGCACAAGCGAGTGGACCACTGTTTCCCTCACTATACCAAAGGACGCGACAAATACAAGAGCGGGATTTACTATTCCGACTTTCCTAATGCATAAGGGCGACATCGTTTACATTGACGATTTTTCTGTGACTGATCCCGACGGGAACCTCATCGCTAACAGAGGAGATCATTATGCAAAAGAAATAACGTCCACAGAAAAGGTCTCGTCCGGAACAAATATCGTTCTTACGGTTCTGCTGGTAGTGCTTATCCTTGTTATAGTCGGAGGAATAGGTCTTATCGTATCCTCGGCGATCAAACGCTTTTCGTAATAAAACCGCGATAATGTTCCCCCTAAGGACGATCCGTATTCCTGCGGCTGCCGGCGGGGGATTTTTTCTGCGGCTGAAACAGGAACTGTAATCTGCGCGACATCTATGTAACCAAAATGTTCTTGATTTTTTTCCTGATTCGGGGTATTATTATAGAGTGAAAAATATTCCTGGCTGAAAATACCGACCATATGCGAAAGGAGACTGTTCCCGAGGGGAGCATATTCAAAAAAATGGAAAAAATAAAAAAGATAGTCGCCAACAAATGGTTCATACTTGCGGTGAGCATACTTTGCTCGGCATATACCCTTTGTCTGATATATTTTGCCTATGCCGTGTTTTTTTACGACATCGTATACACCGACAAAACAATGTTCGCGGTAATATATTCAGCTTTTTCACTCGTGGCAGGACTCCTGTTTTTCTATACGAGACGTTCCTTTATAACCTGCCTTATCAGTATGATAAACATGGTGATGTTCTTTCCCACTCTTCTGCTGGACTGGGGCAACTGGCCGCTGCTGATCCCCGCGGCTATGGTAACTCTTTTCGGCTTTTTCTGCTGCAAAATGAACGACACGGTAAAGACCGTTTTCGGAACGATATTTCTGCTGATGTATATTCTTGGAAGCATAGCCTTTTTCCTTATTATGAACGTTTTTACCGTCACTACTGTGGATACGCTGCTTACGCCTCCCGGAGGCATTGTTTCACCCTCGGAAAACTTCCGCTGCTATGTGCTGGACGTTAAAAACAAATCATCGGGAAAGGTAGCCGTCTATGTACAGCCCAACAAGCTTGACGAGAATATCAAGGTCATTGAGCTTAAAACCACGATAAAACGTCTTGTAAAGCAGGCAAACAAAGAAAACAGGGACGACGCTCTCAACTACGACGTTCACTGGGAGGACGAAAAGCTTTTTATCAACGGCGAGGAGTACTTTGACGAATCTGACTACACCGCCGTAAACGAAAGCGGAGAGCTTACCTACGACTTCTCCGAGGGCTTCTGGACGCACACCTATTTCGAGGTGGACTATCCCATCATCGAGCTTATAGACCGCTTCAAGACCGTCATAACCGACAAGCTCAGCGAGATAAAAAATGATGAAAACGCCGTAACAACTACGGTTTCCACTACCGCTGCGGAATAAAACGTCCGGCAGGAGGCTGATATATCCTCCTGCCGGTTTTTGTGCCTTCTGTTGTCCGGATTATTTGCTTTCATCAACTTTTTTATATTTTTTTCAAAAAATACGAGACAAACGCGATATTTTGTGTTATAATTATACTAACTTATATTATCACAGAACCGTCCTCCGAAGCGGCGTCCGCCGCGCTTTTGGACGGTTTCGGAAAGGAAGTACATATGACCCATGAAAAATCATGCGGCGCAATAGTCTACCGTAAACATCACGGCAACATTGAGATACTGCTCATTAAGCATATCAACAGCGGACACTGGTCCTTTCCCAAGGGACATGTGGAAGACGGTGAAACGGAGATAGAGACAGCCAAGCGCGAGATACTCGAGGAAACGGGCGTAGACGTTATCATCGACCCCACCTTCCGCGAGACCGTTCAGTATTTCCCCCGCAAGGACGCGCAAAAGGTAGTGGTGTATTTTATAGCAAAGGCAAAAAATTATGATTTTGTTCCCCAGGAGGACGAGATTGCCGAGATCAAGTGGGTGGACATCGGGCACGCCACCTCGGTGCTTACCTACGAGAACGACAAGTCCATTGTGAACAAGGCGAAAAAAGCTATCAGGGACTGACTTTCTCAGGCTTTTATAAAACAAAAAGGGTACCGCGCTTTTGCGGTACCCTTATATTTAAGCTAAACTGCCGTCTCGGGAGAGTACTGTATGTTCTTTCATTAGACGGCGGCAAGGGTAAAGGCTCAGCCTTTTGCGGTACCCTTAAATTATTCATGAAATCAAACCAGTGAAATAATAGCCATTTCAGCAGCGTCGCCCCGTCTGGGACCGATCTTGACGATCCTTGTGTAGCCGCCGTTTCTGTCGGCATACTTAGGCGCGATATCGTCAAACAGCTTCTTTACCACGTCCTCCTTGGTGACGTAAGCAAGAACCTGACGCTTGGAGTGCAGGTCGTTCGTCTTGGCGGTAGTGATCATCTTTTCCGCCATAGCGCGAACCTCTTTGGCTCTGGTTACTGTTGTTTCGATCTTGCCGTTCTCAAGCAGGTATGTCACCATAGCTCTGAGCATAGCCTTTCTGTGGTCGCTTGTGCGTCCGAGTTTTCTGGTTCCCGGCATTTATATTCACTCCTAACATATCAAAGTTTGCGGCGTTTTGGCTGCCGCGTCGGGTCATTCCTCTTCGGAGCTGAGGTCGAAGCCCAGTGACTGGAGCTTCTCCTTTACCTCGTCAAAGGATTTCTTACCCAGGTTTCTGACCTTCATCATTTCCTCTTCGGACTTGTTGATAAGGTCGTCGACCGTGTTTATTCCCGCTCTCTTCAAGCAGTTGAAGGAGCGTACCGACAAGTCAAGTTCCTCAATGGTCATCTCAAGGATTTTTTCTTTACCCTTGTCGTCCTTTTCGATCATTATTTCTGTGATCGCGGATTCATCGGAAAGCTCGGTAAACGGCTTCAGATGCTCAATGAGGAGATTGGCTGCCTGTGAAACAGCCTCTTTTGCGGATACGACGCCGTCCGTCCAGACCTCTAAGATAAGCTTGTCATAGTCTGTTACCTGACCGAGACGGGTATCCTCAACAGAGTAGTTCACCTTCAGTACAGGGGTATAGATGGAATCCACCGCGATAACGTCTATGCCGAAGCCCGAAACCTGCTTGTTCTTTTCAGCAGGAACGTAGCCGCGTCCCTTATCGATGGTGATCTCCATATAAAGCTTAGCGTCCTTGCCGAGTGTAGCAATATGCATTTCCGGAACAAGAATATCCACTTCGGAGTCAGTTTTAATATCACCCGCAGTTACCTCGCACTCGTCCTCAGCTTCCACATAGACAGTCTTTGGTCCCTCGCTGTGAAGCTTTGCGGTAAGTCCTTTAAGGTTAAGGACGATCTCTGTAACGTCCTCCTTAACGCCGGGAACCGTAGACAGCTCGTGGTGAACGCCGTCGATCTTGACGGAGGTAACAGCCACGCCGGGAAGGGAAGAGAGCAGAACACGTCTCAGGCTGTTGCCGAGAGTATGTCCGTATCCGCGCTCCAGCGGAGCAACAGTGAATTTGCCGTAGGTTCCGTTGCTTTTAAGCTCGACGGTCTCAATTTCCGCCTTCTGAATTGGTTCAAGCATGATAAAACCCTCCTATTACGAATTGCGGATAACGTATTCTGCCTATTACTTGGAGTACAGCTCGACAATAAGGTGAGTCTGAGTCTCGTAGTCCAGATCCTCGGGAACGGGCATACGTACCACCTTAGCGGCAAAGTCAGCCTTGTTGGGTTCAAGCCAGAGAGGAACTACTCTGCCGGCGGTCTGCTCAACGACAGCCTTGAACTTTTCGCTGCTGCGGCTGCCCTCGTAGAGAGCGATAACGTCTCCCACCTTAACTCTGTAGGACGGAATATTAACGCGCTTGCCGTTTACTGTAAAGTGCCTGTGAGTAACAAGCTGTCTCGCCTCGCGTCTTGTGAGGGAAAGACCCATTCTGTAAACGATGTTGTCGAGTCTGGATTCGAGAATGGTGATAAGGTTGTCACCGGTCTTGCCTTCCATTTTCTCGGCAATTTCAAAGTAGTGCTCAAAAGGCTTTTCCAGAACGCCGTAGATGAACTTCAGCTTCTGCTTTTCCTTCAGCTGCATACCGTATTCGGAGAGCTTCTTTCTGTTGTTGGCTCCGGGATTTCTGTTGGACTCCTTGGAAATACCCATAACCATAGGGCTTATGCCCAGATATCTGCACCTTTTGAGGATAGGTTCTTTATTTACTGCCATTTACAATAACACCTCCTGTAAATTAGACGCGTCTTCTCTTGGGAGGACGGCATCCGTTGTGGGGAATAGGAGTAACATCCTTAATGAGCTTTACCTCGAGACCTACTGTCTGGAGAGCTCTGATAGCAGCCTCGCGTCCTGCGCCGGGTCCCTTAACGTAAACCTCAACGGTTTTGAGACCATGCTCCATAGCAGCCTTGGCGGCTGTTTCAGCGGCAGTCTGAGCTGCGAAAGGCGTGGATTTCTTGGAGCCTCTGAAGCCGAGTCCGCCTGCGGAAGCCCATGAGATCGCGTTGCCCTGAGTATCTGTGATAGTCACGATCGTGTTGTTGAAAGTGGACTGAATATGAACAGCTCCATTTTCAATGTTCTTGCGCTCGCGGCGTCTCTTGATAACTGTCTTTTTACCTTTGACCTGAGCCATTTGATTAGTCCCTCCTTACTTTTTCTTGTTAGCGATAGTCTTAACGGGACCCTTGCGGGTTCTTGCGTTAGTCTTGGTTCTCTGACCTCTTACGGGGAGACCCTTTCTGTGACGGACGCCTCTGTAGCAGCCGATCTCAACCAGTCTCTTGATATTAAGAGCAACGTTTCTTCTCAGGTCGCCCTCAACCATGATGTTGTGATCGATATATTCACGAAGCTTAGCCACGTCGTCCTCGGTGAGATCCTTAACTCTCGTGTCGGGATTTACGCCTGTGTTTGCGAGGATGGTTTCTGCGGACTTGCGTCCGATGCCGTAGATATAAGTGAGGCCGATCTCGACTCTCTTGTTCTTCGGCAGGTCAACGCCGGCAATACGTGCCATTTACAATACACCTCCGTATTAGAATTGCTTTTGATTTTTGACTTTACCTGTTCTTGAGTGTCTTTAGTACGCTCGCGCCTCTTCTGCTCACGGAAGAGATTCAGAGGTTAGAGGTAATAAGCTTGGACGTTTCACGTCCCTTTTTGTCAATGCTCTGCGAACGCACCCGCCTCAGCCCTGACGCTGCTTGTGCTTGGGGTTTTCGCAGATGATCATGACTTTGCCTTTTCTCTTGATAACCTTGCACTTCTCGCAGATAGGTTTAACCGAAGGTCTTACTTTCATGTTGAATACCTCCTTTGTAACTTAGAAAAACTTACTTTTATTTTGCTCTCCAGGTGATCCTGCCCTTGGACAGGTCGTAGGGGGACATCTCCACCGTGACCTTGTCGCCCGGAACGATCCTGATATAGTTCATTCTGAGCTTGCCCGAAACGTGGGCGAGAATCTTGTGTCCGTTTGCAAGTTCCACCTGGAACATTGCGTTAGGCAGAGCTTCAATGACTGTGCCCTCAATTTCGATAACATCTTCCTTAGACAAGCAAATGCCTCCTTATGGGTTCGATATTTCGACGGGAGCGTCGTCCGGCGCACCGTCCGTAAATCCGCGGACAGCGGCCCTCAGCCCTCTGTCTGTCAGATCGCGCAGATCTATAACGGTTTTTGTGGGGGCGATGTGCTTAACGTTTTTCTTTTTCGGGGATCCGAGCTTCCGCTCCTTGCCGTCCGCCAGAAAAACGTATCCCTCCGCCGCCGAGACCACGACCATAAAGCCGCCCTTGTCTCTGCCCGCTAAAGACCTTACCACACTTCCGGGTCTAATTTCCACAGAATACCTCCCGATAACATTTCCCGCTCTTTAGAGAGTCGGTTTGGTCAGTATGACCGGTCCGTCGGGAGTAATTGCCACCGTATGCTCGAAATGAGCGGCAAGAGAACCCGATTTCGTCACCACGGTCCAGCCGTCGGGAAGGACCCTTACGTCCTCGCCTACCGCGTTGATCATGGGTTCTATGCAGAAGGTCATGCCCGCCACGATCCTCGGACCGTGCCCCGACTTGCCGTAATTCGGCACCTCGGGATCCTCATGAAGCTTTCGTCCGATTCCGTGACCGATATATTTTTTGCATACGCTGTAGCCGTAAGCAGTGCAGTATTCCTCCACCGCGTGCCCGATGTCGCCTATCCTGTTGCCCGGCACCGCCTGTTCGATGCCTTTATAGAGACTTTCGTTAGTGACCTTCAGCAGCTGCTCCGCCTCTTTGGAAATTTTCCCGCAGGCAAAGGTGAATGCCGTGTCCCCGTGAAAGCCGTCCATTTCGGCGCTTACGTCCACGCTTACGATATCGCCTTCTTTTATCCTTACCTTTTTGGAGGGAATACCGTGGATCAGCTGGTCGTTTATACTTATGCAGGACGATGCGGGAAAGCCCGCGTATCCCACAAGGCATGGGTTTGCGCCGTGCTGAACTATATAGTCGTGAATGATTTTGTCAAGCTCGTGAGTCGTCATTCCGTCTCTTATTGACTGTCCGCCGAAGTGAAGCGCGTTAGCGGTCACTGTGCATATCCTGCGCATCTTCTCCAGCTCGGATTTCGATTTTACACTTATCATTATAGTCTCGCTTCTTTTCAGGAGTTTACTGCCTTAAGCACAAGCTCCGAAGTAGCCTTTACCTCGCTCTGACCCTCTACCTTGACCAGCTTGCCCTTGCCGCCGTAGAAATCAACCAGCGGAGCGGTCTGCTCATGGTAGGTGCGGAGTCTTTCGATAACGGTCTCGGGAGCGTCGTCCTTACGCTGAACGGCAGCGCCGCCGCACTTGTCGCAAACGCCCTCGGTCTTGGGAGGGTTAAACTCCACATGGTAGGAAGCGCCGCACTTTTCGCAGACTCTTCTTCCCGAAAGACGTCCCTGTATAGTCTCGTCGGCAACTTCCAGAGAAATTACCTTGTCGATGTTAACGCCCATGCTCTCCAGAGCCTCTGCCTGGGGAACAGTTCTGGGGAATCCGTCAAGAATGAAGCCGTTCTTGCAGTCGTCCTCGGCGATCCTGTCCTTGAGGATACCGATAACCACTTCGTCGGGAACGAGAGCGCCGCTTTCCATAAAGCCCTTTGCCTTAACGCCCATTTCCGTACCGTTCTTTACCGCCTCGCGGAGAATATTACCCGTGGATATCTGAGGTATGCCCAGCTTTTCGCTGATGACCTCCGCCTGTGTGCCTTTTCCTGCGCCCGGAGCGCCCAATAAAATCAGGTTCATATTTATCCTCCTCTTAGAAATTAATTTTTTGCAGGAGCAGGATCCGCCTGCCCTTGGGACGGGCAACCCGTCCCCTACGAAATCACTATTCTAAGAATCCCTTGTGGTGTCTCATCATCATCTGGGATTCCAGCGTTCTTACAGTCTCCAGAACGACGCTTACAACGATCAGTATTGACGTACCGCCCATTGAGATATTCAGACCCTTGATAGCAAGGCTTGTGAATATAGGCAGTATTGCAATAACGCCGAGGAAGAAAGCGCCCACCAGTGTGATCTTGCCCAGAACTCTCTGGATATAATCGCTGGTCGGCTTTCCGGGACGTATACCCGGTATGCCGCCGTTGTTCTGACGGAGATTATTGGCGATCTCGATGGGATTATACTGCATCGAAACGTAAAAATAGTTGAATGCGATTATCAGCAGGAAATAAAGTATCGCATACCAAGGACTCTGATAGCTGAAGAAATTGAGGAATCCCACATAGAACTTGTGCCAGAACCCGTCGGGGTTTGCTGTTTTGGCGGGATCGATAAACATCGACAGCGTGGACGGCAGCGACATGATCGCCATTGCGAAGATGATAGGCATAACGCCGCTCATTGCAATCTTGATAGGGATATGGGTGTTCTGTCCCCCGTACTGTTTTCTGCCCACTACGCGCTTTGCGTACTGGATAGGAATACGTCTTTCCGATTCGTTCATGAAAACGATAAAGCCGATCATAGCCACAAACACAAGCAGCACGAAAGGTATTACGATATACAGGTGCTTGTTTTCGTTGGCGTTGATAAACATATTGATGATAGCTCCAGGACCTCTCGAAACGATACCCGCGAACAGTATTATTGAAATACCGTTGCCGATGCCCTTTTCGTTGACCCTGTTGCCGAGCCATACCACAAGGCTTGCTCCCGCCGCGAACGCAAGAACTATTACCGTGCCGGTGAATACTCCGGCAAAGCCGCTCGTATAGTTGAGCGCGTGGTTGTTCCTGAGCGTCAGGTAGTAGGCGTAAGCCATTACAAGAGCGATACCGAGCGAAACAAAGCTTGTGATCCTCTGAAGCTTCTTTCTTCCCGACTCGCCCTCTTTCTGAAGGTTTTCCAGCGGGGGGAGAGCGTAGGTCAGAAGCTGAACGATGATCGAAGCGTTGATATACGGCTGGATCGACAGTGAAAACAGCGTACCCTGCGAAAGAGCGCCGCCGGAGAGAATGTTCATATAGCTGAGGAAATTACCCTCGGCAAACATACTCTGCACAGCCTCCGGATCCATAAACGGAACGGGCACGTGACAGCCGATCCTGAATATGAGGATAGCGAGTAATGTGTAAAGGATCTTATTCCTTAACTCAGGAACCTTCCAGGCATTTCTGAAAGTCTTAAACACATTACATCACCTCAGCCTTCCCGCCTGCCTTCTCGATTTTTTCCTTTGCCGACTCAGAGAAAGCGGCAGCCTGTACGGTAAGCTTAACATTCAGCTCGCCCTTACCGAGAATCTTAACGCCGTTATCGGCTTTTTTAATGATACCGGCAGCCTTGAGCATATCGGTATCAACAACGGTGCCTTCCTTGAACTTCGCAAGGTCGGAAACGTTTATAACCGTCATTTTTTCTGCGAAAATGTTATTGAAACCTCTCTTGGGGATACGTCTTGCGAGAGGCATCTGACCGCCCTCGAAGCCGGGTCTTACGCCGCCGCCGGAGCGCGCGTTCTGACCTTTATGACCCTTGCCGGCAGTCTTGCCGTTGCCCGAGCCGTGACCTCTGCCCACGCGCTTAACGTCCTTGACGGAGCCCGCGGCGGGGGATAATTCGTGAATTTTCATTAGCTTTCGCACCTCCTTGCGTAATTTATGCCTTGGTGGCCTCTACGAGATGGGCGATCTTGTGGATCTTGCCCTTTGTAGCGTCGTTGTCGGGCTGCTCGGTAACGTCTCCTATCTTGCGGAGTCCCAGTGAATGAGCTGTTGCAGCCTGATCCTTTTTAACGCTGTTAAGGCTTCTGACAAGCTTGATTTTAATAGCCATGTCCTTATCCTCCTTAACCTAAAATTTCCTTGACGGATTTGCCTCTGATCTCAGCGACTTCCTTAGCGCTGCGGCACTGAGCAAGACCGTTTATGGTAGCTCTTACCACGTTGCACGCGTTATTGGAACGCAGGGATTTTGTTCTGATGTCCTTGATTCCCGCCATTTCGATAACGGCACGAACGGGACCGCCTGCGATAACGCCGGTACCGGGAGCGGCGGGCTTCATAAGAACCCTGCCTGCGCCGAATGCGCCGATTATCTCGTGAGGGATTGTGGAACCCCTGAGGGATACCTTGATCAGATTTTTCTTAGCGTCCTCGATACCCTTGCGGATAGCGTCGGGAACTTCTCCCGATTTGCCCATACCGAAGCCTACAGTGCCGTTTCCGTCTCCCACAACCACGAGAGCGGCAAATTTGAAAATACGTCCGCCCTTAACGGTCTTGGAAACTCTGTTGATCGCAACGACTTTTTCCGTAAGCTCCATAGCAGAAGCGTCTATCTTAGTAGCGTTTGCCAAAAGTATTACCTCCTTATTAGAGTTATCTGTTCGGTGATCTGCCGGACGTTCCATTTTAAGAATTCAAGAAGCAAGAGACAAGAAACGCTCCGCTCCACGGCCGTCCGGACTGCCGGTTTTTATAAATTGGGTCTTTTACATCTTCAAAGACTTGACAAGTCCTTATTAACGCAGCTTACCCTATAAGCATTATCTGCCCGCAAGGGGCTTGCCAGTGCAGGCTCCCTGCTTAGAAGTTCAGACCGCCCTCTCTTGCGCCGTTTGCAAGCTCTGCGACTCTGCCGTGATAAAGGTATCCGGCTCTGTCGAAAACAACGTCCTTTATGCCCTTGGCGGCAGCCTTCTCGGCGATCATCTTGCCTACCTTGAAAGCACCCTCCTTGTTTCCGCCGTTGCCGTCGAAGCCCTTTTCCTTAGAGGAAGCCGCGCAGAGGGTAACTCCTGCGGTATCGTCGATTATCTGAGCGTAAATGTTCTTAGCGCTGCGGAAAACGTTCAGTCTGGGGCACTCAGCCGTGCCGCTGATCTTTGAACGAACGCGGATCTGTCTCTTGGCTCTTGCAGCCTTTCTGTTGATCTGCTTTACCATTTAAATTCAACTCCTTTTCATAACAGGAATAGTAGTTGTCTTTCAAACTGTCCCATTCCATCAGTTAGGATTTTTATGCGGCTTCGGGCTTACTTCTTGCCCTTACCTGCCTTACCTTCCTTGCGGATAATTCTCTCGCCGGCATAGCGGATACCCTTGCCCTTGTACGGCTCGGGAGGTCTTTTCTCGCGGATCTCTGCGGCGAACTGACCTACGACCTGCTTGTCGATACCGTTTACCACAATGCTTGTGGCGTTGGGAACATCAATAGTGATACCGTCGATCTCGGGAATGATGACCTGATGAGAATAACCAAGGTTCATAACAAGGTTCTTGCCCTGCTTGGCGGCACGGTAGCCGACGCCCTCGATCTCAAGAGACTTGGAAAAGCCGTTTGTAACGCCCTCTACCATGTTGTTGATAAGAGTTCTTGTCAGACCGTGGAGGGACTTGTGCAGCTTATCCTCGGAAGGACGGTCAACGATGATCTCGGCGCCCTCCTGCTTGATGATGATATCGGGGTTGAACGTATTTGTGAGAGTACCCTTGGGTCCCTTTACCGTAACGGTTGAGCCGTCGATCTTAACGTCGACTCCGGCAGGAACAGCAATGGGCTTTTTACCTATTCTGGACATATCTGTTCCTCCTTACCATATGAACGCAAGGACTTCTCCGCCGACGTGAAGCTCTCTTGCCTTCTTGTCGGTCATAACGCCCTTGGAAGTGGAAACGATAGCAATACCGAGACCCTTCATTACCTTGGGCATATCCTCGCAGCTCGAATAAATACGAAGTCCGGGCTTGGAAACTCTTCTCAGACCTGTGATGACCTGGGACTTGTTCTCGCCGTACTTCAGCGTGATCCTGATGATTCCCTGCTTTCCGTCGTCGATTATCTGAAAGCTCTTGATGTAACCCTCGTCAACAAGGATCTGAGCGATAGACTTTTTCATATTGGAAGCAGGAACGTCAACAGTCGCGTGCTTTGCGGAATTAGCGTTGCGGATTCTCGTCAGTATATCCGCAATCGTATCTGTGATTTGCATAACGGTTAACCTCCTTGAAAAAACTTTTAAACGGATATCGGAAGCTGTAAAAGAATTCTTGCCTCTTATCTCTTACATCTTACTTCCAATTACCAGCTTGCTTTCTTCACGCCGGGGATCTGACCGTGGTGAGCAAGCTCCCTGAAGCATATACGGCATATGCCGAATTTTCTCATATAAGCGTGAGGTCTGCCGCAGATCTTGCACCTGTTGTAAGCTCTTGTGCTGTACTTAGGAGTTCTCTGCTGCTTTATCTTCATAGACGTTTTAGCCATTTGAATATCCCTCCCTTATTACTTGGCGAAAGGAGCGCCCATAAGCTCAAGCAGAGCCTTTGCCTCCTCGTCGGTGTTGGCGGTAGTGATGATGTTGATATCCATACCGCGAACCTTGTCGATCTTATCGTACTCGATCTCGGGGAAGATAAGCTGCTCCTTGATACCCGTAGAGTAGTTTCCTCTTCCGTCGAAGGAATTTCCGTTGATGCCTCTGAAGTCACGAACACGGGGGAACGCAACGTTGAAGAGCCTGTCAAGGAATTCATACATTTTTTCGCTTCTGAGCGTTACCTTAACGCCGATAGGCATACCCTCGCGGAGCTTGAAGTTCGCGACGGATTTCTTAGCGCGGCATACCACGGGCTTCTGACCTGTGATAGCAGCAAGGTCCGTCATGATAGCGTCGATGACCTTGGCGTTTTCCTTAGCTTCGCCTGCGCCGACGTTTATAACGACCTTGTCGATTTTAGGAATCTGCATAACGCTTTTGTAGCCGAACTTTTTCATTAAAGCGGGAGCCACTGTGCTGACATAGAGTTCCTTAAGATTAGATGCCATATCAATTAACTCCTTTCCTTAATAAGCTTTGCCGCAGTCTGCGTGCTTGCATACTCTTACCTTAGAGCCGTCCGCCTCGATCCTGTGAGCAAGTCTTGTGGGCTTGCCGCACTTGGGGCATACAGCCATAACCTTTGACGCGTAGAGGGGAGCCTCGCACTTAACGATGCCGCCCTGCTGACCCATCTGTCTGGGCTTAACATGCTTTGTAACAATGTTGAGACCCTCGACGATAACCTTTCCCTCCTTGGGGGAAACCTCAAGGATCTTGCCCTGCTTGCCCTTGTCCTTGCCGGACAGGATAACTACGTTATCGCCTGTTTTAACGTGCAGCTTGTGCTGTTTATTCATTTCGCAGCGCCTCCTTACAGAACCTCGGGAGCAAGGGACAGGATCTTCATGTAGTCCTTGTCTCTGAGCTCACGGGCAACAGGTCCGAAAATACGGGTACCTCTGGGGTTTTTGTCTTCCTTGATAATAACGGCAGCGTTCTCGTCGAAGCGGATATAGGTACCGTCCTCGCGGCGGAGACCCTTTGCGGAACGAACGATAACTGCCTTAACAACGTCGCCTTTTTTAACAACGCCGCCTGGTGTTGCTTTCTTGACGGAAGCAACCACAACGTCGCCGATGTTAGCGTATCTTCTGCGGGTGCCGCCCAGAACTCTGATACACATAAGCTCCTTTGCGCCCGTGTTGTCGGCGACCTTCAGATAAGTCTGCATCTGAATCATAGCTTTATTCTCCTCCCTATTAGAGGTTAGAGGTCAGAGGATAGAGGACAAACGTCCCCGCTCCTCGCAAATCCAACCTTAATTTCTTGTAGTGTGCAGCAACGCTGCCGTGCGTTTCATTGACAAAGCAAACCTCGCGCCGGCACCGTACTGTGAACCGACTTACTTAGCCTGCTCGATGACCTTAACGAGACGCCATCTCTTATCCTTGGAAATAGGACGTGTCTCCATGATCTCAACGCGGTCGCCGATATTGCAGGTGTTGTTTTCGTCGTGAGCCTTAAGCTTGATCGTTCTCTTGATGATCTTTTTGTACAGGGGGTGCTGTACGTTATCAACAATAGCAACAACAATGGTTTTGTCCATCTTATTGGAAACTACCTTGCCAACTCTGGTTTTTCTGAGATTTCTTTCAGCCATTTTTGTTTCCCTCCTTCACTTACTGCTCTGAACCGGAACGCTCGCGGAGAATAGTTTTTATCCTCGCGATGTCCTTCTTCACAGCCTTGAGACGCGTAGGGTTGTCGAGCTGATTTACAGCGTGCTGAAAGCGAAGGGCGAAAAGCTCCTTCTTCAGGTCGGCAAGCTTATTGTCAAGCTCAAGAGTAGTCATATCTCTAACTTCCGCAGCCTTCATTATACGCTCGCCTCCTCTTTCTTAACAAACTTACACTTGATAGGAAGCTTGTGCATAGCAAGACGCATAGCTTCTCTTGCGATATCCTCGCTTACGCCGGCGATCTCGAACATAACTCTGCCCGGCTTAACGACCGCCACCCAGTACTCGGGGGAACCTTTACCTGAACCCATTCGGGTCTCGGCGGGCTTTTCGGTGATAGGCTTGTCGGGGAATATCTTTATCCAAACCTGACCGCCTCTCTTGATATAACGGGTCATAGCGATACGGGCAGCCTCGATCTGATTGGAAGTGATCCATGCGGGCTCGAGAGCCTGCAAGCCGTACTCGCCGTTGGAAACCTTGTTTCCGCGGTACGCCTTACCCGTAAGGCGGCCTCTCTGTACTCTTCTGTACTTAACTCTCTTAGGAAGCAGCATTACTGATTACCTCCTTCTCTATCTCTCCTGGGCGCGCGTTCTCTGCGGTCGCCGCGTCCGCCGCGTCTGTCATCGTTGTTTCTGCGGGGCTTTCTCTCGGATCTTTCAGCCATGACTCTTGCCTTGGCAACGTCGCCCTTGAGAACTTCTCCCTTGTAGATCCAAACCTTAACGCCGATCCTGCCGTAAGTTGTGGCAGCCTCTGCAAATCCGTAGTCAATATCGGCACGGATAGTCTGGAGGGGAATAGTACCCTCATGGTAGGATTCGGAACGTGCGATCTCGGCGCCGCCGATACGTCCGCTTACCATTACCTTGATACCCTTGGCTCCCAGCTTCATTGATCTGCCGATAGCCTGCTTCATAGCTCTTCTGTAGGAAGCACGGTTCTCAAGCTGAGCTGCGATACTCTCGGCAACGAGCTGAGCGTCCATATCGGGAGACTTTACCTCCACGATATTGATTGAAACGGACTTCTTCATCAGCTTTTCGATGTCCAGACGGAGCTTTTCGATATTCTCGCCGCCGCGTCCGATAACGATGCCGGGCTTAGCGCAGTGAACGTGTATCCTTACCTTGTCTGCGAATCTTTCGATCTCAATGCGGGGAACGCCTGCTGCATAAAGGTTTTTCTTGATATAGTTACGGACGTTGTAGTCCTCAACCAAAGTATCGCCGAAAGTTGCCTTGTTTGCAAACCAGCGGGAATCCCAATCCTTAATAACGCCTACACGCAGACCGTGCGGATTAACCTTCTGTCCCATTTAGTTTACCTCCTCTTCGGCTTATTCTTTTTCCTTTACTGCAAGAGTAACATGGGAAGTTCTCTTGAGTATGCGGAACGCCCTGCCTTGTGCTCTGGGCATGATTCTCTTCATGATAGGACCGGGGCAAACGAAGCATTCGGAAATGTAGAGGTTGTCTCTGTCCATTCCGAAGTTGTTCTCGGCGTTTGCTACCGCGGACTTCAGAAGCTTCTCCAGGTATTCACAGGCAGCCTTGGGTGTGTGCTGAAGGATCGCCATAGCGGTCTCGGTGTCCTTTCCCCTGATGAGGTCGAGAACGATCTGAACCTTTCTGGGTGCGATCCGAGCATTTTTAAGATATGCTCTTGCTTCCATTTTAAATTCTCCTCTCTGCCTGATTATTTACCGTTGTTGGAAACCTTGGAGCCTGCATGGCCCTTGTAGGTTCTTGTGGGAGCGAACTCGCCCAGCTTGTGACCTACCATGTCCTCCGTAACGTATACGGGAACGTGCTTTCTGCCGTCATGAACGGCAAAGGTATGGCCTACGAAATCGGGGTAAATTGTTGAAGAACGGCTCCATGTCTTAAGAACCTTTTTCTCGCCCGCTTCGTTCATAGCGATAACTCTTTTCAGAAGGACCTCCTGGACGTACGGTCCCTTCTTGATACTTCTGCTCATTGTTTTCCTCCTTTCAGAAATTAGAGGTAAGAGGTAAGAGGTAAGACCTCTGCCCCTCCTCCTTTTGGCGGAATTTCACAGGTGAAATTCTCTTTATGATCTCAATGAGTCGGCTCATGCCGATTGTTAAACATTTGTGAAACGCAACATCAGTTACGCAACATTTCGGATACGCGTCCTTTCGGACGCTCCCCGATTACTTGCCGTTACGGCGCTTAACAATAAACTTGTCTGTACGGTGGTGCTGCTTTCTGGTCTTGTAGCCGAGAGCGGGCTTGCCCCAAGGGGTAACAGGTCCGGGACGGCCGACGGGGGACTTACCTTCACCGCCTCCGTGGGGGTGGTCGCAGGGGTTCATGACAGAACCGCGGACTGTCGGTCTGATACCCAGGTGACGGGTCTTGCCCGCCTTGCCGAGGCTTACGTTCTCATGGTCGATATTGGATACCTGACCGATGGAAGCCATGCAGTTTGCGGGGATCTTTCTCATTTCGCCCGAGGGAAGTCTTACGAGAACGTATTTGTCCTCCTTACCCATGAGCTGAGCCATATTTCCTGCGGAACGCACAAGCTGCGCGCCCTTGCCGGGGTAAAGCTCGATGTTGTGAATGAAAGTACCTACGGGGATATCGCAGAGCGCCAGCGCATTGCCGGGCTTGATGTCCGCATGGGAACCGCTTGTAACGGTGTCGCCAACAGCCAGACCGTTGGGAGCGATGATATATCTCTTCTCGCCGTCCTCATACTGAACGAGAGCGATAAACGCGCTTCTGTTAGGATCGTACTCAAGAGTGAGAACAGTAGCGTTCATGCCCTGCTTATCTCTCTTGAAGTCGATTATTCTGTATTTTCTTCTGCTTCCGCCGCCTCTGTGACGAACGGTTATTCTGCCGTAGCTGTTTCTGCCTGCGGTCTTTTTGAGGGGAGCAAGAAGGCTCTTCTCGGGATCGACCTTGGAAAGGCAGCTGTAATCGGTAACAGTCATCTGACGTCTGGAGGGCGTCGTAGGCTTGTATGATTTGATAGCCATTGCAGTTCAGCTCCTTTTTTTAGATTTTTTCCGTATGCTTTTCGGGAGCAGCTCTCCCATAGCGCATACCATTTAGATGATAGGGGGATAGAAGATAGAGGGCAGAAACTGTACCCTCTGCTCCAAACACCGCCGCGCACACTGCCGATTCGCCATTGTCCGCACTCTGGTGCCCGCCCCCTTTAGGGGGCTTAGCACAGTTAAGATACGCCGTATCCAACTGCGGGGTGTGACTTTCTTGCACCGAGTGCAAGCTACCGTGGGGACTCCCTGCTTACATCATGCCGTCGAAGAATTCGATGGTCTTGGAATCTTCCGTAAGAGTAACTATCGCTTTCTTCCAGTCGGGAGTAAAGCCTCTGTGCATACCCATTCTTCTGGATCTGCCTCTTACGTGCATAGTGTTCACCTTAGCTACCTTAACGCCGAAAAGCTCTTCGACAGCCTTGGCGATCTCGATCTTGTTGGCGTCCATAGCAACCTTAAAGGTGTACTTGCTTTCCTGAAGCCCTTCCATGCTTTTTTCGGTGATGATGGGCTTGATAACAATATCCTGTGCTATCATTATGCGTACACCTCCTCGATCTTGGCGACCGCGTCCTTAACAACGATGAACTTGTCGTAGTTAAGGATGTCGTAAACGTTGATAGTGTTTACCAAAGCAGTCTTTACGCCGGGAATGTTAGCCGCGCTCTTTACAACGAAGCTGTTCACCTCGGGCATAACGATGAGAGCCTTAGCTCCGTCGGGATTAACTGCCTTGAGCATATCAACAACGGTCTTTGTTTTGTATTCGTTCATTTTGATATCGTCGAGAACAATGATATTGTTGTCGATGACCTTAGTCGAAAGAGCGGACTTCATAGCCAGTCTCTTAAGCTTCTTGTTTACAGTAAAGCGGTAGCTTCTGGGCTTGGGACCGAGAGCAATTCCGCCGTGCATCCACTGGGGAGCGCGTGTGGAACCCTGTCTTGCATGACCCGTACCCTTCTGTCTCCAGGGCTTTCTGCCGCCGCCTCTTACCTCGGTGCGGGTAAGGGTGGACTGTGTGCCCTGTCTCTGGTTAGCGAGATAATTCACAACCATTGTGTGCATAGCAGACTCGTTGGGCTTAATACCGAAAACAGCGTCCGACAGCTCGATATCCGAAACCTCTTTGCCTGTCATATCCAGTACTTTAATATTAGGCATTACTGCTTCCTCCTTCCATTAAGCCTTTTTCTTTTTTACGCAGTCGCAGATGGTAACAATGCCGTTCTTGGGACCGGGAATTGCGCCTCTGACCGCGATAAGATTGTTTTCTGCGTCGATCTTGACGATCTGAAGATTCTGTACGGTAACCTTTTCGCTGCCCATATGACCGGGAAGCGCCTTGCCCTTATAGATACGGGAAGGGGACGAGCAGGCTCCCATAGAGCCGGCGTGTCTGTGTACAGGACCCGAACCGTGGGTCTCCTTCAGTCTGGAGTTGTTGTTTCTCTTGATAGTACCCTGGAAACCCTTACCCTTTGATGTGCCGGAAACATCAACAATGTCTCCCTCAGCAAAGGTGTCCGCTTTCAGGATAGCGCCTACCTCCATCTCCTCCGCGCCGTCAAGTTTAAACTCTTTAAGAGTTCTCTTAACAGCAACGTCGGCCTTTGCGAAATGACCCTTTATGGGCTTGTTCGCAAGCTTCTCCCTCATATCGCCGAAGCCGAGCTGTACCGCGCTGTAGCCGTCGTTCTCAACTGTTTTCTTCTGAACGACAACACAGGGACCCGCTTCAACGACGGTCAGAGGGATGACCTTGTTGGTCGCTTCATCGAAAATCTGCGTCATGCCGATTTTTCTGCCGATGATTGCCTTTGTCATAGTTTTTCCTCCTTTTGGTTATTGGTTGCCTTTCAGCAACATTACTCTACGGGGGACGTCTTTGGGAAATGATAAGCCGGAACATCTCCGCAGCTGTTTCTGCAGCCCGCCCCCTTGATGGGGGCATTATCAAAGTTCGGATACGCCGTATCCAATCCGTGGGGCAACTCTCGCCGCAGGACGTTCCCCGCTTATTTGATTTCCATTACAACGTCAACGCCCGCAGGAAGCTCAAGACCCTGCAGAGCCTCAACAGACTTGTCGGACGGTCTGATAACGTCGATAAGTCTCTTGTGAGTCCTCATCTCGAACTGCTCGCGGCTGTCCTTGTACTTGTGAACCGCACGGAGAATGGTGATGATCTCCTTGTCGGTGGGAAGCGGAATAGGTCCGCTTACTCTTGCGCCGCTTCTTTTAGCAGCGTCCACGATCTTAGCCGCAGCAGCGTCGACTACTGCATGGTCGTAACCTTTGATCCTGATTCTGATTTTTTCATTGACTGCCATTAACGATCGCCTCCTGAATAACTTCTGATTGTTTTGGGGACGAGTTTCGCAATAATCAATGCCTACCGCGTTTAAAACGCGCCGCAGCATTACACGCCTCCGTGTGTTTCCTCCCGCTTGTACTAAAAAACCCGAAAAACAAATTGTTTTCCGAGCAGATACAAACGCAGCTTACCTATAAACAAGCACAAAGCCGTTCACGGTTTAAGCGCACACAGCGTTCACTATCGCAGCCGCCCGGTTCAAGACCGGACATACTCCGCGGAAATTCCCCTGCAAACCGCAGGCAACCTTCCGTTTCCTCGCAAAAACATATACATAAACACTTGCAGTCAAACAAGTCACGAATATTATTATAGCATTACCCTGTCCCGATTGCAAGGGGGTAATGCCAATTTAGCAATTTTTAGTCGTAGAATTTTCAGGAATTTTTCCACATATTTTTATGCACTTTAAACAACGTTTCAAATTTGCTGTATAAAATGCCGCATTTTGTGGCATACTGATATGTTTTTACTTTATGCGGCGGCAATATTCCCACACGCCGAAATACCCAAAGCGGGCAGTAAATGACCGCCCGCCGAATGTGAAACCGTCAATGTGTCAGCCTCTTTTTGCAGTAAGAAACTTTTCCGCATTTCGGACACTTTAGTTTTCTTTTTGTAATAGTATGCGGACCTGCAATATAAGCGGCTGCTGTCGGCACAAACCTTGTCAGGCAATTCGGACACTCGTAAGTGCCCGCCGTTATATCCAGCGCGACCGCCGCTCCTATACCTCCGGCAATGACTGCCGCACCTATCAGCATCAGCAAAATACGCAGCCATGCTTCCATCTCCAGCGCGCCTGATATTACAAACATCGTTACGCCGGACAGTAGCGTCAAAAAACAAACAATTGCCGAAATAATGATTTTTTTCTTGCTTTCTTCTCTTTCCATAATTAAATTCATCATATTCTCCTCCGCTTTCTTTTGATATTCGGAGTCGGTCAGGCGTTCGCCTGAAAGAAGCTCGTTGACGCTTATTTGCAGCAGATCGCACAGCGGCATCATAAGCGAAACGTCGGGAAGTCCGTTCCCCGTCTCCCACTTGCTGACAGTCTTATCGCTGATCCCGAGCATATCGGCAAGCTGACGCTGAGTGTACGGTTTCTCCTTTCGCATTTTTGCTATGAACCTTCCGATTTTAATTTGATCCATGACCGCTGCCTCCTATCCGACTTCCTGAAATAAGAATACTACAAATTACCGCATTATAACACCCATGAACAGTAGAAAATCGCTTAAAATACCGCACTCTGCGAAACGCAGAGCTGCTTTCCCCGACCGAAGCAAAGCCCCGGGGATAATCCCCCGGGGTATCCTTTTACTTATCCATGTCCGCGTCCCGAGCCAAAGCGGGATTTTCTATCTCCGTCAGGTTATCCGCGTCAATGACGTCGATACGGTATGCGTAGCTGCTTTCTCCGTCGGAATTTCTCTGAACAAAATGTTCAAAGTTCCCGTCCGCTCCGAAAACGTACTCCGTAACAAATTCCGTCAGCTTCGTACCAAGTGTATCGTTTATCTTATCCGTATTATAATAGTACCTGTAGCAGACCCCGCCGTCCTCCGCGGGTATCTCCTCGGAGGATTTCACAAACAGGTTCTCATAGAAAAGCAGGTCTCCCGTGCTGTAGGGGTGAGGGCTTTTTCTGTCATAGGAAGCGTATCCCTCCGAGCCGTCTTTTAAAATGCTTACCTCTCCGCCGTTCAGTACATAAAAGAGTTCTCCGTCGGAAAATTCGGCGTAATAGTTCCCATCCGAGACCCGCTCGTACAGATAGGTCTGGGAGCCGTCCTCATTGTACATAAAAGAAAACGTCTGATCCATGATATCCGTGTCAATGTTGGTCAGCAGGTATCTGCCGCTCTGCCAGTTTTTTGCGTTTTCCCGCAGAGCCTCCACCCGATCCTTGCCGTAAAGGTCGTATTCCTTTTTTAAGGAGCAGCCGCCCATAGGTATCGCCGCGAATATCAGCAGCAGTACCGCCAAAATTTTTTTAATATTCATATGCTTACCCGCCGAATAATAAATTTAATAATTACAAAAGCCCGGACAGCCGCCGTCGCGCCGCTGATAAGTTCAATATAAACGTTCCGCGGTTGAATTTTTTGCAGTCCATATTTTTTCCTTTCCGAAATACAATAAATTATTATAGGGGCGAATTACATATCCACTCCTGCAATTGTTACTCCTGCTCGATTTCCATACGTTGTTCAACAGCCTTTACAACATATGCGTTAAGGCTTTCTCCCTGCTTTTTGGCGGCGGCTTGAATTTCTGCCTTTCTCCCCTTTTTAACTTGTATCGCAAGACGGTCATAGGCTTTAGCATTGTATTTATTGCTTGCTCTTGTTTGAGGTTTGCTCATTTTAATCGCCTCCAATATTATTATAACGAATTTATAATTGCACAAGGCATGTATTTGTACACAAATACATGCCTTGTGCGGCTTTGCGAGGCTTCTCAAAAAACAGAGAAAAATTAAAAAAATCGATGCAAGGCGGCTCTGCGACGCCGCAGAGGACGTTGCCCGAACCGCCAAATGCACAGGATTTGCCCTCGGTTTTTCCGTCGCTGTAAGGCTTTTCATAAATAATTATTAATTAATATGCTTTGCCCCAGTAAACCATTTTCTTGGCGGGCTTTCCGCAGCAAATGCACTTGTCCGAAAGCTCCTCCTGCTCAAAGGGAATGCACCTTGAACCAACGCCTGTGACTTCCTTGACCTTGTCCTCGCAGGCCTCGTCGCCGCACCACATCGCCTTGACGAAGCCGTCGCCGTTTTCCTCAAGGGCCTTTGTTATCTCCTCCATTGAAGTACACCTGTAGGTATGCTTCTCCCGGTTCTCCGCGGCTTTGTTGAACATTCCCTCGGGAATTTCCTTTTCAAGCATTTCCACAACGGCGTCCTTGAAAGTCTCCAGCATATTTTCAAGGGAAATTGTCCTCTTCTCGCCGCTGTACCTCAAAGCGCACATACACTGGTTATTCTCAATATCCCTGGGACCTATCTCAATGCGGACGGGTACGCCTTTCATTTCGTACTCCGCGAACTTCCAGCCGGGGGAATTGTCGCTGTCGTCAACCTTAACGCGGATACCCGCCGCTTTCAACTTGTCCGCAAGCTCGTTCGCCTTTTCGAGAACGCCCTCCTTGAACTGCTGCACGGGCACAATTACCGCCTGTATCGGAGCGACCGCGGGAGGCAGAACAAGTCCGCTGTCGTCGCCGTGGGTCATGATTATTCCGCCGATAAGACGGGTGGAAACTCCCCAGGAGGTCTGGTGCGGGTACACTTTTTTATTCTCCTTGTCGGTATACATAATGTCGAACGCCTTTGCAAAGCCGTTTCCGAAATTGTGGGAAGTACCCGCCTGAAGCGCCTTGCCGTCGTGCATGAGAGCCTCGATAGCGTAGGTAGCCTCCGCGCCGGCGAACTTGTCGCTGTCGGTCTTTCTACCCTTTATGACGGGCATTGCAAGGCTCTTTTCGCAGAACTCGGCGTACACGTTCAGCATCTTCTCCGTCTCAATGATTGCCTCCTCCGCGGTGGCGTGAATGGTGTGTCCCTCCTGCCACAGGAATTCCCTCGAACGCAGGAACGGACGGGTTGTTTTCTCCCAACGGACTACCGATACCCACTGATTGTAGAGCTTAGGCAGGTCACGGTAGGAATGTACAATATTCGCGTAATGCTCGCAGAAAAGGGTCTCCGACGTGGGACGGACGCAGAGCCTGTCCTCCAGCTTTTCGCTGCCGCCGTGAGTTACCCAGGCAACTTCGGGAGCGAAGCCCTCAACATGGTCTTTTTCTTTCTGCAAAAGGCTTTCGGGAATGAACATAGGCATACACACGTTTTCGTGACCCGTAGCCTTGAACATACCGTCCAGAATTTTCTGCATATTCTCCCATATAGCGTAGCCGTAGGGACGAATGACCATACAGCCCTTAACGGAGGTATACTCGATAAGCTCCGCCTTTTTAACTATGTCCGTGTACCATTTCGCGAAATCCTCGTCCATTGAGGTTATCGCTTCAACAAGTTTTTTGTTATCCTTTGCCATATTAGATTGCTCCTTTTCAAATGATAGAGATTAGAGGATAGAAGTTTTATACGCTGTATTCTATTTCCCATCATCTATTGTCTCCTGCTTCTTTAATGGTACGTCCTCAAAGAAAGAGTGCACCTCGTATTCTTCGGGTTTAATATTATCCTCCACCCTTTCGGGTCGCGGTTTGCCCATGATCCTGTCGATCAGCTTCGCGGCTTTGGGAGTAAGCACTGCTATCAGCCACACAAGCAGAAGCAGCCCAAGCATAGCTCCGCCGAACTTGCCGAACAGGATCAGGGCTTCATAGTTTACTTCGGCAGTCATATTGCCGCTCTCCTTTCGGTAAAAATACATAAACATTATACCACGGTTTCCCTGAAAACACAATGCTTTTTCAGCACTTTCAAGGAAATTGGCTTCAAAACGTTAGTACCTGACATCAAAACCGCACAAAAAAGCCCGCTTCCCTTTCGGAAAGCAGGCTTTTAAATAAACACAAAACTCAGTTAACAATAGTCTTCTCAGTTTCCTTATCAAAGATGTGAACATGATTGGGATCCATAGCAACCTTAATAGTATCCTGAGGACGTGCTGTCGAACGGGGATCAACACGAGCTGTAAGGGGAATGCCCTCGCAGTTCAGGTACAAGAAGGTCTCTGCACCCATCATTTCGGTGATCTCAACGTTAGCATCGATCACGCCGGTCTTGGCAGCGGAGAGGTACATTTCCTCGTCGTGGATATTCTCGGGACGGATACCCATAACGATCTCCTTGTCAACATAGTTTTCAAGAACAGCCTCTTCAACCTTAGCCTCGGGAAGCTCAACATAGTACTTCTTGCCGCGGCTTGTCTTGGTATCCTCGGAGCCGAACTCAATAGTGTACTTGCCCTCGATCTTTCTGAGAACAGCGTCAACAAAGTTCATCTGAGGAGAGCCCATGAAGCCCGCAACGAACTGGTTAACAGGGCTTGTGTAGAGGTTCTGGGGAGAGTCGACCTGCTGAATGAAGCCGTCCTTCATAACAACGATACGGTCGCCCATCGTCATAGCCTCTGTCTGGTCGTGGGTTACGTAGATGAACGTTGTACCCAGCTTCTGGTGGAGCTTGGAGATCTCGGTTCTCATCTGAGCACGGAGCTTAGCGTCCAGGTTGGAAAGAGGCTCGTCGAGAAGGAATACCTGAGGCTCACGAACGATCGCACGTCCGAGGGCAACACGCTGTCTCTGACCGCCGGAGAGAGCCTTAGGCTTTCTGCTGAGCAGGTGAGATATATCAAGTATTCTTGCAGCTTCCTCAACCTTACGGTTGATCTCGTCCTTGGGCACCTTGCGGAGCTTAAGTCCGAACGCCATGTTATCGTATACGGTCATATGAGGATACAGAGCGTAGTTCTGGAAAACCATCGCAATATCTCTGTCCTTAGGAGCAACGTCGTTTACAAGGCGGTCGCCGATGTAAAGCTCGCCCTCGGAAATTTCTTCAAGACCCGCGATCATACGGAGGGTTGTGGACTTTCCGCAGCCGGAAGGACCTACAAGGATAACGAACTCCTTGTCTCTGATCTCAAGGTTAACGTCTGAAACGGCAACTACGCCGCCGGGGTATTTCTTATAAATGGATCTGAGTGATAAACTAGCCATTCTGTACGAACCTCCCAAAATTAGTCTTGCCTATAATATTAGGCTACGATAATATAATACCAAATTTTCTATATAAATTTCAAGTTATTTATTAACCAAACTTCTAAAACCTTATTTATTTAGTTTGACGAAAAAATAACATCTTTTGAGCCTGCAGGGGCAAAACGTTATGTTTTTGCATAAATCTTTCCGATTTCTTTGTGCAATTTATAAGATAAAGAACCGTGCGGAAAACAATTACCGAAAAAATCACGCCTGCCAAATTTTCCGCTGTTTTTTTGTATATTTTTTCAGCCTTTAAGCAGTTTAAGCTCGTCGGGCGATATCTCCCTGCATTCGCCCTCTTTCAGGCTTTTATCCAGTTCAAGACCGCCTATGCTTACCCGCCTGAGGTATACTATCCTGTTTCCCGAAGCCTCCGCCATGCGTTTTATCTGGTGGT
Organism: uncultured Oscillospiraceae bacterium; assembly: GCA_910584715.1. Taxonomy (GTDB): domain Bacteria; phylum Bacillota; class Clostridia; order Oscillospirales; family Ruminococcaceae; genus RGIG8773. The sequence goes on along the minus strand of CAJUAN010000012.1, from coordinate 42,479 downwards.
ACTTTCCCTCCCGCAGAGTAATAAAGACCTCGTTCGGTTTTTCCGTAAGCTCCAGCTTTGCGGGAAGGCATTTTTCCCCTCCGTTTAGGGTCATGCCAGAAGCGAACAGTTTTACGTCCTCTTCACAGGCAGGACTTTCCAATACCGCAAAGTACCGCTTGTCCACATGCCTTTTCGGGGAAAGTATTGCGTGGGCAAACTCCCCGTCGTCGGTGATGAGGACGAAGCCCTCGGTATCCTTGTCAAGCCGTCCGGCGGGAAAGAGGTTTTTCCGTCTGATTTCCCGGGGAATAAGCTCCAGCACCGTCTCCGAAAGCCTGTCCCGGGTGGCGCAGACGACTCCCGCGGGCTTGTTGAGCATAATATAAATGTGCTCGCGGTACGTCAGTGCATTCCCCTCGCAGCAAACTGCGTCCTCCGCCGGGTCTATTTTCATATCGTACAGCTTTGCGGCTTCCCCGTTTACCGTCACAAGACGCTTTTTGACGAGTTCCTTCGCACCGGCGCGGGAAATGCCGAGCTGTCCCGAAAGAAATTTGTCAAGCCTGAATTTTTCACCCATAAAGTCCCCCACATCCACCGAAATAAAATCAGAAACGGAAGATAATTTTATCCTCCTGCATTTGCCTGTACGTAAAGCTTCCGGAAAAGAAAACAGAAATCAGAGGATAGAAGCGGAATAAAATTCTGACCTCTATCCTCTGATATCTAACGTCCGATTCAGAAATCCATGCCCTGATCCGCGTCGGAAGCCTCAGCAGACGCCTCGGAAGAGTCAGCGTCAAGGCTGTTAAGCTCGTCCATGTCGCCGCCGAGATCAGCGCAGTCGTCACAGCCGCAGTCGTCGCAGCCGTCGAAATAAACCTCGTCGTCATCGTCAAAATCGTAATCGTACTGTTCGATCTCCTCGCGCTTTTTCATAGCGAAAACCGCAGCGGCAGCGCCGGCAGCAGCGGAAGTCAGAGCAAGAACGATAGCTCCGAAACCTTTCATTGAAATCAGCTCCTTAAATTATGTTTGTTTTTTATTTGCGGAAATTTACTTATAAAGGTAGTATACCACATAATTCATAAAATTACAATGGTTTTTAAAGAAAATCCTCAATTTTTGTTTTTCTGGGCAAAAAACCGCCTCCGATAGCTAATTGCACCGGTACTGACGGTCAGCGCCGTACAAAGCGGCGCGCAAACCGCGGCAGCAAAGGGAAACGCCGTTCCTGTCGGAGGGTTCTGCGCCGGCGGCTCCGCTGACAGAACCTCTGCCGAGCTCTCGGTTTTACGCTCAAGGATATCCTCGCTCACGAAGTCAAGAAATTCCTCGGGGCTGTAATCATAGTCGTCGTACAGATACACATAAACGTCAAAGGGATATTCGTCCGGATCCGCGCCCGCCGCAGAAATCGCAAACCGCAAGCTTTCGGTCATATCATTTTCTACGGTTTCTTTTGTTTCGCCCTCGTTAAGATTGCCGCTCATTCCGTCGGGCAAAAGGTATATTTCCCCCGAATCATCTTTGATCTCGGCAATTCCGTCCCTGAAGACCGCATAGCACTCAAAGTATCCCTCGCCCCTGCGTATTTCATCGGTTATCGGGATCTCCTCAAGTCCGGCGTCTTCCTCAATATAGTCCTCCGCAGCGCCGTTTTCGGCAAAAACCGTACCGCCCGCAGCTGACAGGCATATTTCCATGCTCAGAAATATTACCGCAAAAAGCCTTTTGATATTCATAAGTATCATTCCTTTGACAATAATTTATAAATATATTATAGTATTTTGTTTCCAAACGGTCAAGTGCAGGTTAAGTTTATGTTTATCTTTGTACTTTTTCGTTTGTTTTGTCTTGAGGGGGCATTGCTCAGTAAAAATTCACGCAAATCTACGCAGGGGGCGACTCGGCGGCAGAGGCTCCCGTTAAACATGAATTTACTATACACATTTCTTAAAAATTATTTTCGGCAAAAATGTCATAAGCAAATATTACAGGCAAAGTAAAAATTTTACGAATTTTGTTACCGTTTCGTAACTATTTTAATAACCTGAAAATTGGGCTGTAGAAAAGGTTTGCAAAAAATCCCAATCAAAAATAGTTACAAATTGTAACTGTAAAAATATGTAATTTAATAAAGAAATATATTTACAAGGAATATCTTTCCAATAAAATTACCGTAAAATTATATGAAAAGCAACATAAAATCCAAAACAAATTTGTGCTGTTCTACAAAAAAGATTAAGAAAATGTGACTAAAAAGGATTAAGTGTTGCTTTTTGAAAAAAAAGAGGTATAATAATATCAATGTAACTGTTTTGTAACTGTTTGCGATTTATGTAAATTTACGTCAGTTTGAATATATGTGTAAACAACATGAAAAACCGAGAGGAGAGATCAGAATGAGCCTGTTTCCCAACGCTTCCGGCGGGTGCTGCACTCCCGTGAGGCTAACGGATAACGCCGCTTCAGACAAGAAAAATATAAGCTTTGAATCGGCTATGGTCAACGTGGGTTCGCTTGTTACATATCTTGCCGCCGCCGCTGTAAAAAGAACGGCTTTCTTCCTGAAAAAAGCTGCGGTAAAGGCTGTAAGCGGCGCAGGACCCATGAGAAGCTTGGCTTCAAATACAAAGCGGATAGGTAAAATAAAGGCTGCCGCCCGCAGGACAAAAGAAAAATTTGCGGACAGCAAAAGAAAATTTTCCGAGAGAAAAGCGGAAGCCGGACTGGCAAAGGCGTTGTCCCTTCAGCTTTCAGATATGGCGGAATCTATCGGAAACAGCAAAAAGTTCGCCGCTTCCATTATAAATTACGCTGTGCCTGTTGCTTGCGTCGCATTCCTTGTATGCGTTGTAGCCGATAAGGCGTCCGCCGATTACGGCGTTACGGTCGAATATAACGGTCAGGAGATCGGCGTGGTTTCCGAGGAGGCCGTTCTGAACAACGCTCAGGAGGTTATTTCCGAAAGATCGATCTACTATGATACAAACAGTGATACCTATATTACTGCCACGCTTTCCCTTAAACCCCTCGGCGCGCAGGACGAGATCATTGACGAAATGACTCTTGCCGACGCTATTCAGGAACAGATAGATATTCAGGTTCCCGAGGAAAACGGCGTTGTTGCAGAGACCGAAAACACTTCCGGAACGGAGAACGCAGGCGACTTTGGAGAAACCGGCGCAGGTACGGAATTTAACATTTACGGAGAGGCTATAGAGCCGAACGAAACTGTCCCCGCTGTTCCCGGAAGCGAACAGGACGGCAGGGAGCGCGCTTTTGTTGTTACCGTTGACGGAGAAGTGATCGGAGCAGTAAGGGCAAACGATGAGATCACCGACTTCCTTGAGGAAAAGAAAGAGGAGTATCTTACCGACGATATCGTGGATGTATCCTTTGACAAGGATATCGAGTATACCTATGAGCAATATGTTGATCCCGACGAGATAATTGATCAGAACGATATTATCGACAAGCTTGATTCCATTGTTTCCGAGCCTCTTTATTACGAGGTGCGCGAAGGAGACAATCCTTGGAATATTGCTCATGATAACGGCATGACCACCGATGAGCTTGTGGACTGCAACATTACTTTCAAGGGCGAAAAAATTGACGATCTTACTCAGTACTGCCCTGTAGGAGCGATAGTGCAGCTCAGCGAAGAGGTTCCTTACCTTCAGGTTCTTACCACAAGAGAGATTGAATACACCGAAGCTATTGACTATGAGATAATCAAAACCAAGGATCCCGATATGTACAAAGGTGATTCCGAGGTAGACGTTCCCGGCGTTGAGGGCGAAAAGAAAGTTCGCGCAATGGCAACCTACAGAGGAGACGTTCTCGTTTCCACCGAGGTAGTTGACGAGGTAGTAATTTCTGAGCCTGTTACAAAGTATATGCGCGTCGGCACAAGAGAGACCACTACTCCCGTAAGCACAGGATCGGGCGGTTCGGGCGATTATTTCTGGCCAACCGACGGCGGCTATATTTCCGCTTACCAGGGCGACGGAAGAGGTCACAAGGGTATTGATATCGCCGCTCCTTACGGAACACCTATTTACGCGGCAGAGTCCGGTACCGTTATTGAGACAGGCGACGGCTGGAACGGCGGTTACGGAAACTGTGTAAGAGTTCAGCACGATGACGGAAACGTTACGGTTTATGCTCACCAGAGCTCTATCGCGGTAAGCTACGGCGACTATGTAGTAAAGGGACAGCTTCTCGGTTATGTTGGAAGCACAGGCGACTCCACAGGCAATCACCTCCACTTTGAGGTGCGCAGCTACGGAACGTACGCAAATCCTCTTGACTATGTTTCCCAGTATTGATATTTCATTCCGTACCGGCGGTTTTACGGGCTGTCGGTACGGTTTTCCTTTTTGCACAATTCTTTCGCTTTGATTTCAGCGATTTTTCACATAATTTACACAAATGCGGGGTATTATATAAACGTACCCGGAAGAACGGGTACGATCCCCCCAAAGTGCTTTTATATGCAGGTTTATTTACCCCATAAGCCTGTCCGGTGAAAACCATATAAAAGACCTCAGCCTCGGGCTGTTTACCCCTACGGTCCGAGGTAACCCCCAATAATCCTATATCATGATCTCCGCCCCTGTCTCCCCCGACAGGGGCACTTTTTTATAAAAAGAGTACAGAGCAGCTTGTATAAATTTTTGTTTATCACACTAATAACGTTGTTCCGTCAAGATTTTAGCCGGTCAAGCTGAGCACAGCTTACGGAGGACAAGGGGGCAGAGTTCCCTTGTCCCAACACTGTTTTTGGAATGGAGACCCGCAAATCCTTTTTTCATTTAAAAACGGGAAAGAAATGAGGAATAGCGAGAGCCCTTCCGAGTGGAAAAACACAGCGGCCGTTTCCATTTATATCATCCTTAAAGTCCGTGCATAGGACGGGCTAATCTCCGCCGCGTGAGAAAACAGTAGTGCGGCTGCTACTAAATAGCCGCCGCACCTTAACCATTTTCGGTATGCAAAAATTATCGCTGCTTCTTCCTTTCAATAAGCATGGAAACCAACATAGCAAGTATGCCTAAAATAAGATAAATCACCGCATATATAATAAATGCAATTTCCCCCATATCAAAGAAAATCCAAACGCCGAGCAAGTACAAAACCGATAAAATAAAAGGCAGACTGCATAAACGCTTAATGTGCTTTCCTGCAAAAGCTCCTGTGATCAAAGAATAAATTGGATTGACGGCATAAAACAGCAGAAAACAAACGGCCATTCCGGCGTCGCCCTTTACAAAAGTAACCGCCAGCCACGGTAATACCAACATGATTACTGCGGATACCGCTGCCCACAAAACAATTCTTTTTTTCATAATTTTATAGTTCTCCGATCTTAATCTGCTGTTTTCGAGTATGATACAAAATTCAAAAATCAAAGCTCCGCGTGAGCGTGTCTTGTAACATGGCAGCCGATATTCACCGCGGCGGGAAGTCCCGCAATATGGGTGGGAGCCTGCTCTACCGCGACCGCAAGCGCGGTGGTGGTCCCGCCGAAGCCCTGGGGACCTATGCCAAGCCTGTTCACCCTTTCAAGGATACGCTTTTCCATATCTGCATAAAGCTGCTTCGGGTTATTCACCGAGATATCCCTGCACAAAGCCTTTTTCGCCAGATACGCGCAGTACTCGAAATCTCCGCCAATCCCCACGCCTATTACCATTGGAGGACAGGGATTGCTGCCCGCCTTTGAAACAACGCTCACCACAAAATCCTCGATATCGGAAACGCTCGCGGAGGGTGTGAACATTTTCATCGCGGACATATTCTCGCTGCCGAAGCCCTTGGGACATACGGAAATATTTACCCTGTCCCCGTCCACGATACAGGTATGGACTACCGCGGGAGTGTTGTCCCCGGTGTTGACCCGCTCCAGAGGGTCGGAAACGATAGAGCAGCGAAGATACCCCTCGGTGTAGCCACGGGCGACGCCTCTGTTTATAGCTTCAGTCAGCGAGCCGCCGATGAAGTGAACGTCCTGACCAACGTCAAGGAAAATAACAGCCATTCCCGTATCCTGGCATACGGCAAGCTCTTCTCTTTCGGCGGCTTCGATATTTCTCACAAGGTCGGTCAGCACCTCGCGTCCCGTGGGGGACTGCTCCGTTTTTGCCGCGCAGCCTATGCAGTCTGCAAGGGACTTGGGCAGAAAACGGTTAGCCTGTATGCACAGGTTCCTGACGGTATTTTCGATTTCGGTAACGTTTATTTCGCGCATTTTCGCTCGTTCCTTTCTGTTCGTTTTATTGACAGTCAATGACAAATTATGCTATAATACTTATGTTGCCGACTCCCTCACGCTTCGGCGGAAAGGAGGTGTAACTGTAATGGAACTTATAAAATTTGTACTTTCTTTTCTTGTTTCCGCTGCAGCGGGTATGTTCGGGAATTTTACTTATGACATACTTTGCAAGTGGCTGAGCGGGCGCAGGAAGTAAAACTCAGGCAACGACAGCCCAAATGAAAGCCTCCCTGACGGCAATCGGGGAGGCTTTCGCTTTTTGTGAACCGTAACGGAACTCAAATTTGTACTTTCTTTGCAACACTATTATACCACGCGAAATCGCTTTTGTCAATACTTTCAGAAACTATTACGGCTTATCCGCCAAACGGCTGTCTTTTATTGACAGGCAATGACAAAATATGCTATAATACTTATGTTGCCGCCCCCTACGCCTACGGCGGAAAGGTGGTGAAGCTTATGTTCGACTTGATCATATCCTTTCTTGTCACCGTTGGAGCGGAAGTAGCCGCAAATTTCCTTTATGACTACATACGCAATCGGCTGAACGGTCGAAAGAAGTAAAAGAAGGCAGCAAACAGCCAAAAAGTCCCCCGACACCACTCGGGGGACTTTTTTTGGTGAACGCAAATGCTCGACTTGAGTTCATCATATCCTTTATGCCATTATTATACCACGCAAAATCGCTTTTGTCAATACTTTTCCGTGATATTCGGGATATGGAGCTGCCGCCGAACAAGCTAAATCTTAAGCATGAATTTCAGCGATTTTACCGCAAAGCAAAATCCCTGTTTAAAAGCGTCGTTAAAATTGTAGTACATCAAATTGGTGCTTTCCCGCTTGATTTTTTCGGCGGCTTTTTCATCGTCTGCACATTCTTTGACGGCATTCAAAAAATCATTCATGGCGTATATAGCCTCGGGGCTTTTGTACCGCGAAAACTCGTCGCAGTTCAGCAGCGCGTCAAGACTGAATTCGTTGTTATCCATAAAACTTCCTTTCAACGGTCTTGACAAGAAAGCCTTTCCGATGTATAATAGATTTCGGACGGACTTTCTTGTCTGTTTCGGATAACGTAAGCTGTGACTTTGGTCGGTGGCAGTTTACGTTATTTCTTTTTTATATCGCTTTCCAACTTTTTTATCCCTCTGCGTACCGCTTCCATTTGAGGCACTCCCTCTTGCTCACAGTAATTATCGAGGATTTTTTTGCTTTCCTCGTCAATTCGTGCGGTTATTTTATAAGGCTTGGGATTATCTGTCGGTCTGCCGGTGCGGGGACTCATTTCATCACCTCACTTTTGACTGCCTTAATTATATATTATTGACAGTCAAAAAACAATGGTAAATTTACACAAAAATGCAGGTATTATAATTGTCAATCTTGACAAGAAAGCCTTTCCGATGTATAATAAATTTCGGACGGACATTCTTGTCTGTTGTTGGATAACGCAAGCTGTAACTTTGGTAGGGAGCAACTTGCGTTATTTTTTTGTCTCCAAATCATTTTTTACCTTTTGGATACCAAGCCTAATAACATCGCTTCTTGTTAAATGACTTTTTTGGCAGCAAAAATCCAAATCGTCAATAGTTTGCTTATCGGCTCGTATTTTTAATTGTATATCCTTTGGGTTATCGGATTTGGGTCTGCCTGTACGGGGCGACATTTTTTCACCTCACTTAGTGTGTACACATATATTATATTGCAGTGTACACAAAAAGTCAATATGCAAATATACACAAAAATAAATTTATATTTTTATTCGGAATAAACAATTTTTCCCCGAATAACCGTCATTTTGACATTAGTCATAATATCAAAGGGATCGCCGTCGGTAACGGCAAAATCCGCGTCCAAGCCGACAGCTATATCTCCCGCAGCGTCGGCAATACCCGCGATAGCCGCGGCGTTAACAGTTACCGCCCTTAACGCTTCGTCTTTCGGAAGCCCCGCCTTTACGCAGTACGCCGCGCTTGTTTGGAGATACTGAATGGGAGTTTCCGGGTGGTCGGTGCATATGGATACCTTTACGCCGTTTTTGTGCAGTAAAGCCGCGTTTTCAAGCCGCTGACCCGCAAGCTCGGGCTTGCCCCTGTCGCACAGTATAGGGCCAACCGCAGCAGACGCTTTTTTCTCCCCCAGAATATCGGCAACGAGATGTCCCTCGGTGCAGTGGATAAGCGCGTAATCAAGAGAAAATTCCTCGGCGATACGCACCGCCGTGAGGATATCGTCGGCGCGGTGACAATGGAAGTGAGCTTTAAGCTCCCCTCTGAGCAGGGGGATAAGCGCCTCGGATTTCATATCAAATTCGGGGAGGGACTCCTCGTTTTCCTCCGCGGAAAGCTTGTCGGAAAGATAACGCTTCGCCTTGAAAAGAGCCTCGCGGATAACCGCGGCGGTAGCCATTCTGGTCACGGGAGCGGAGTCCTTGTCGGAAAAGGTTGACTTGGGATTCTCGCCCAAAGCAAACTTTATTCCCACCCGCCTGACCAGCATTTCGTCGGCGCAGCGGCCCGCGGTCTTTACGGCGATAAGGTCTCCCCCAATGGGGTTTGAGGAACCCACGCCTGTCACAACGCAGGTAACCCCCGCTTTCAGTGCGTCGGCAAAATAACCGTCGTTGTGACAGAGACCGTCAATAGTCCGCAGGTGAGGGGTAACGGGGTCGCTGTCCTCGTTCACGTCCTCGCCCTCGGCTCCCTGACCGTCGCCGATAAGACCCATATGGGTGTGAGCGTCGATAAAACCGGGGTAAAGCCGCAGTCCGCGGAGGTCGATATCCTCCTCGGAAATTTTTATCGGAGCACCGCCCGACACCTCGGCTATCTTTCCGTCCTCAACACGGACATAGCCGCAGGGTATGAAGCCTAAGCCTCCCGCCCGGGACTCATAATTTTTTTGAGGGTAAATTTTAGCGTTATAAATAAACATGGCTGCTTTCCTTTTTCTTTGGTTTTATCTTGCTTCTTACTGCATTCCGCATTCGTCGTAGTCCTTCCAGCGCTCGTTGTGGCGGTAAGCGGTTATGAGCTTGTAAACGATAAAGCCCGCCGAAACCAAAAACAAAACAAGCGCCGCCGATACGGGAACCGCCGTTCTCAGAAAGTCCAGAGTCTCTTTTTTGCTGTCGTAATTTTTATCCATAGCCATTTGGTATTCTCCTTTGCCGATTATTGTTTTCTTCATTATAATATATTTTTGGAAAATAGTAAATAGTTTTCGGTAATTTTTACAAAAGAGCTGCCACAGAAAAGCGCAGACTATATCATTCGCAGCTCTCTAAAGGTGCTGTCAATATTCTTCTGCATTGCCGCCACGCTTTCTGCGGTTCCGTAGCCGCGGTAAAAATCCTCTGTTTTCATGGTAACATACAAAAAAAGATCATACCACAATATCCTGCGTTTTTCCGCATATGAAAATTCGGTCTGACCGTATCCTTTCAGCATATTGATATTCCTTTTACCGCTTCTGAAAGGTGCGTCAAACAGAGGCTCTGCCCACATTGCGCGCTCCCAGTCAATGATACCACAAATATGCTTGTCCGAAACAAAAATATTTCCGTCCCACATATCAAAATGAGTAAGGGACGCTTGCTTCACTTCATCAAAATATATTTTATCCTTTTCAAGAAGCGCAAATATCTCGTCGGGACTTGGTTGTGTGGGAATATCCCTTGCCTTCATATCGTGAAGAACATTTTCAAACAGCTTGTGTACAAAATCATAGAGACAGTCAAACCGATACTCCTCCGAACAGAGAAAGCCGAAATATAAATTTTTCACGGAAGCGATGCTGCGTTCGATCCGGCCGCTTTCAAAATCCAGCTGCGCCGCCTCTTCATCTGTAAGGCTGCTGTGCAGGGAGTAGTAACTTTGACCATCCAAAGCTTCCATAAAAAAGTATGTACCGCTGCATATGGTCTTGCTTTTATCGTAATACTGCACCTCGGCAACATTGACCGCGCCGCTGTCCCGCATAATGCGCATTGCCTTTACCTCGGTATCCATCAAATTTACTTCGTTTGACAAGTATCCTTCGTTACTGCCGGAGGCGATTTTAAGTATGCTTTTGCTGCCGTCCGTAAAAACAATAAGGTACGCGGTGTTGCAGCAGCCCTCGGTCAGTTCATCGGCAGATTCAACGGTTTTATCGGGAAACGCCGCTTTTGCCATTTTATTTATCGTTTCAACGGACTGCTTGTTTTTTGTAACAGACATATTTATTTCTTCCTTACCTTTTTATTTGAAATAAAGTATATCACTCACGATCTGCAAAGTCAAGGAAAAGCTTTTATTTTTGCAATTTGTATGAAATTAAGATATAAAAACGCTCCGGCTGCAAAAAAGCAAACGGAGCGTTTTTTAATATAAAGACTTACTTAAAATACAATTACTTCTCGTCCTTGATAGCAGCCTGAGCAGCAGCCAGTCTTGCGATAGGCACACGGAAAGGCGAGCATGATACATATGTCATACCAAGCTTGTGGCAGAACTCAACGGACGTGGGATCGCCGCCGTGCTCGCCGCAGATACCGATGTGCATTTCGGGACGTACCTTTTTACCCATTGTGATAGCCATTTCCATAAGCTTACCAACGCCTGTCTGGTCGAGCTTAGCGAACGGATCGTTCTCAAAGATCTTAGCGTCGTAGTAAGCGTCAAGGAACTTGCCCGCGTCGTCACGGGAGAAACCAAATGTCATCTGTGTAAGGTCGTTTGTACCGAAGCAGAAGAACTCGGCTTCCTTAGCGATCTCGTCGGCTGTAAGAGCGGCACGGGGAATCTCGATCATTGTACCAACCTCGTACTTAAGGTCAGCGCCCGCATTCTTGATAACCTCGTCAGCGGTAGCTGTAACGATATCCTTAACGTACTTAAGCTCCTTGATCTCGCCAACCAGCGGGATCATGATCTCGGGTACGATGTTCCAGTCGGGGTGATTCTTCTTAACGTTGATAGCAGCCTTGATAACAGCCTTTGTCTGCATCTTAGCGATCTCGGGGTATGTTACCGCAAGACGGCATCCGCGGTGACCCATCATAGGGTTGAACTCGTGGAGGGAAGCGATAATAGCCTTAATGGTATCAACGGATTTTCCCTGAGACTTAGCAAGAGCCTCAATGTCAGCCTCTTCTGTGGGAACGAATTCGTGGAGAGGAGGATCGAGGAAACGGATAGTAACGGGGTTGCCTTCCAGAGCCTCGTAAAGAGCCTCAAAGTCGCCCTGCTGCATAGGTTCGATCTTGTCAAGAGCAGCTTCTCTCTCCTCAACTGTATCGGAGCAGATCATCTCACGGAATGCGGCGATACGGTCAGCCTCAAAGAACATATGCTCAGTACGGCAGAGACCGATACCCTCTGCGCCAAGCTCACGAGCCTTCTGAGCGTCCTTAGGAGTGTCGGCGTTTGTACGTACTTTAAGCTTCCTGTACTTGTCAGCCCAAGCCATAATTCTGCCGAACTCGCCGGCTATAGTAGCGTCAACGGTAGCGATCTGACCGTCGTAAATATTACCTGTGGAACCGTCGATAGAGATCCAGTCGCCCTCGCGGTAGGTCTTGCCAGCCAGCTCGAACTTCTTGTTCTCTTCGTCCATATTGATAGCGGAGCAGCCGGATACGCAGCAGGTACCCATGCCTCTTGCAACAACGGCAGCGTGAGAGGTCATACCGCCGCGTACTGTCAGGATACCCTGAGAAGCCTTCATACCGGTGATGTCCTCGGGAGAGGTTTCAAGACGTACAAGAACGACTTTCTCACCCTTTGCTTTCCAAGCCTCCGCGTCCTCAGCTGTGAATACGATCTTACCGCAGGCAGCTCCGGGAGAAGCGCCCAGACCCTTTCCAACGGGAGTAGCAGCCTTAAGAGCGGCAGCGTCGAACTGGGGGTGGAGAAGCGTGTCGAGGTTTCTGGGGTCGATCATAGCAACGGCTTCCTGCTCGGTTCTCATGCCTTCGTCAACAAGGTCGCATGCGATCTTAAGAGCAGCCTGAGCGGTTCTCTTACCGTTACGCGTCTGGAGCATATAGAGCTTGCCGTGCTCAACTGTGAACTCCATGTCCTGCATATCGCGGTAGTGCTTTTCAAGTGTGGAGCAAACCTCTGTAAACTGCTTGAATGCCTCGGGGAACTTCTGCTCCATTTCGTTGATGTGCATAGGAGTACGAACGCCCGCAACAACGTCCTCGCCCTGCGCGTTGGTAAGGAACTCGCCGAACAGACCCTTTGCGCCTGTAGCGGGGTCACGTGTGAACGCAACGCCTGTACCGCAGTCGTCGCCCATGTTGCCGAACGCCATAGACTGTACGTTTACGGCAGTACCCCAGCTGTAGGGGATATCGTTGTCGCGGCGGTAAACGTTAGCACGGGGGTTGTCCCATGAACGGAAAACAGCCTTTACAGCGCCCATGAGCTGCTCCTTGGGATCGGAGGGGAAATCCTGACCGATCTTGGACTTGTACTCTGCCTTGAACTGGTTTGCAAGCTCCTTTAGGTCGTCGGCTGTAAGGTCAACGTCCTGCTTAACGCCCTTCTTTTCCTTCATAGCGTCGATGAGCTGCTCAAAGTATTTCTTGCCGACCTCCATAACAACGTCGGAATACATCTGGATAAATCTTCTGTAGCAGTCCCAAGCCCAGCGGGGGTTGTTTGACTGTTTAGCCATAACCTCAACAACGTCCTCGTTAAGACCGAGGTTCAGGATAGTATCCATCATACCGGGCATGGAAGCTCTTGCGCCGGAACGTACGGAAACGAGAAGAGGATTCTCCTTGTCGCCGAATTTTTTGCCTGTGATGCCTTCCATTTTGCCGATGTACTCGTTGATCTCGGCGAATATCTCATCGTTGATCTTTCTGCCGTCCTCATAATACTGAGTGCAGGCCTCGGTAGTAATAGTGAAGCCCTGGGGAACGGGGAGACCGATGTTGGTCATTTCGGCAAGGTTCGCGCCTTTACCGCCCAAAAGCTCTCTCATGTCTGCGTTTCCCTCGGAGAAGAGATAACAATATTTTTTTGCCATTGGTATTACCTCCAAAAATAAAATTTATTCGTGCACAATGCGTAATGCGGTGTGTAGTATGCACCGGTACGGGGGATAATGCTTGTACCAATTTTTGGCATTGCATTTTTGCACGACCATAATAATATTATAACAGATAATCCTTCCATTTTCCATACTGATTGGCAGGAAATTTAAGAGCCATTTTTTGTGCAGTTTGCACAATAAAGCCAAAGCCCGCAGAAAACCTTGCTTTCCTCTTGAAAATTGTTTCATTTTATGGCATAATGTTATAGTATACAGTTGATATTTGGCGGTTAAAAGCTATGCGGAAAACAACCACTGCGCGAGCGTTTATTGTATCGAAAGCGGACAGAAAAATTTAAAATACAGTGCGGATCTGAGCCGCTGCGTTCACTTGTGTACGTAATAATGCCGCTTTTCTGTAACGCGGCGCAAATGGCGCACATTATAATTATATACAATTAATTATTCAAAAGGGAGTTTTTTTATGAGCAACACATCTTGCGCCGTCATTCTGGCGGGAGGACAGGGAAAACGTATGAAGTCGGAGCTTCCCAAGCCCATGTTCGAAGTTCTGGGCGAGCCTATGCTGGAATGGGTAATGACCGCCTGCGAAGACGCGGACGTTAAAGATATATGCGTAGTAAAAGGCTACAGCGCCGAGGTCATCGAAAGCTATGTGGGAGACCGCTGCACCACCGTCCTCCAGCCCCAGCGCATGGGTACCGGTCACGCTGTTATGATGGCTGTGGACTGGTTAAAGGAACGGCTTGACGGAAACGTGCTCATACTCTGCGGAGACGCTCCTTTTATCGACAGCGGTACTATTACCGCCGCTTTGGAGCAGCACACAAGACAGGGAAACGCCGTTACTATCATAACTTCCGAGGTCGGCGACCCCACGGGCTACGGACGTATCCTCCGCGGCGCGAACGGCGTTACCGGAATAGTTGAGGAAAAAGACGCGACTGCCGACCAGAAAGCTATCCGCGAGATAAATTCGGGGGCGTACTGGTTCAAAACGGAGCGTCTCCTTGAAGCTCTGGACGAGATAAAGCCAAACAATTCCCAAGGGGAATATTACCTTACCGATTCGGTCTATATACTTATAAATCACGGCTATAGGGCGGACGCGTACGTGTCCCCCAACCGCAGCGTTGTAATGGGTGCCAACGACCGCAAGGGACTGCTGAAGTTGAACGACACGGCGAGAAAAGCCGTCATCGAAAGGCTCATGGCCGACGGCGTGGAGTTCCTCTGCACAGACGGAGTTTCTATCGGCAGGAACGTTAAAATAGGTATCGGCACAAAAATTTTGCAGGGTACTATCCTGCGGGGGAATACCGTTATCGGCGAAAACTGCGTGATAGGCCCGAACTGTCTTATCGAGGACTGCACCGTGGGGGACGGCGTAACGCTTAACAGCGTCCAGGCGTATCAGTCCCAAATCGACGACGGCGCAAAGATAGGTCCTTTCGTACACATCAGACCCGGCAGCCATATTATGGCAAGGGTCAAGATAGGCGATTTTGTGGAGGTCAAGAACTCGGTTATCGGTGAGAAGACTTCCGTTTCCCACCTGACATATGTGGGGGACAGCGACGTTGGCTCCAACGTTAATTTCGGCTGCGGAGTTGTAACCGTTAACTACGACGGCGAGAACAAGCACCGCATTACCATAGAGGACAACGCCTTTATCGGCTGCAATACCAATCTTGTGGCACCCGTAAAGGTGGGCAGAAGCGCCTACACCGCGGCGGGCACAACCGTGACGGAGGACGTTCCCGACGGCGCGCTGGCGATTGAAAGAGGGCCTCTGAACTTTAAAGAGGGCTTCGGCGACAGGCGGCTGAAAAAGCGGAACGGCAAAAAATAAACGCGCGTAATTTATAGGGGACGGATCTCTCGTCCCGCGGGACAAAAAAATATATTGGAATCACGGGACGGAAACCCGTCCCCTACAAAGGACGTTTAATAATGAAAGGATTGAAAAAATGTCCGAAATGAAAATTAATGTCTGTTTCAAGGGCGAAAAGCTTTTTTCGGAAGCGGAAATTGACCTTGACGAAAGCATTACCGAGCTTTCCTTTATCCTTAACAGCGGACTTGAGGTAAGCGGCATAGCCTGCGATGAAAAGCCCGTACCCATAACCGTTGAAGCCGAGTACGAGCCGCTTTTCTGCGCTAAGGTGAAAAAATACTCCGTAAAGTGCGGCGGCAATTTTAACAGAGTGAAAATTTGTTACAGCGGAAAAATAAGCGGCTGGCACAACATCATTACCGGGGACATTATCGAGATTAACCGATACGGAGTATGGCTGCCCTGCGAGTTGTCCCAGACCGTAAGCATATCCACCGAGCTGACCGGCTGCGGGGATTACTTCCTTGTAAAGGGCGAATTTGACGGCGATCGGTGGCGTTACAGCGCGGGCGAATGGGATATGAACCTCATTCTTTACAGAAAAAGCGTGCTTAAAACCTTGTTGGGAAAGCACATAAGCATTTACTATGCCGACGGTTCTCTTGACGGCGCCGCCGAGTTCTCGAAAAATGTTTTTGAGGACGTTCTGGACTACTATACAAAAGAGCTTTTCAACAGGGACTGCGGCAAGCATACCGAAATGGCGTGCCTATACCCCGCGCTCCCAAGCGGAGGAGCCTATAAGCGTGACGGACTTATCGTCTGCATTTCCCCGGGTACCGACGAAAAAGAAGCCGTTACCGTAAACGCCCATGAGCTTGCCCATGAATGGTGCACCGGCGCGGACGCCTGGAGCTGGGAGGACTGGCTTAACGAGACGACTGCGGAATGGTCTATGCTTTTGTACTGTCTCGACAGGGGCAAGAACGATATTTTCGACGCAATGATCGGGGAATATCTGGCGAAAGCTCCCGACCTGCCGCCAATAAAAACCGCGGACGGCAGCCGTCCCAAGGGAGTACATACCAAAGGCACGGCGTTGTTTTACGAGCTGTACAAGGCTTTCGGCGCGGAGACGGTAAAGTCAATAATAAGAACCTTTGTCGGACTTGAAGTCAAAACCACGGAAAAGCTTTTTGAAAAAATGCGGTCTAACGGCTTGTCCGAAGCTGCCGCAGCGATTGAAAAGGGTCTTACAGAAAAATAAAAATTTTCGGGAACATAATTCGCCGCGCCGTACAGCGGTGCGGGATAACATAAAAGCAGCGTAAAAAATCCACTTACAGCAATTCCACCTTGAAAATGTAAACAAAAAATCTGCGCAAAACTCATACACGCAAGCCTTTGCTTGATTTTTTGTACATTTTCTTCGTGGAATCGCTGTAAAACCAATTTTGAAAAGGGGACTTCCAAAAATGAATCTTCACGGCAAGGATATCAAAATTTTCACAGCCAACTCCAACCCCAAGGTCGCGGAGGAGATAGCGAAGGAGCTTGGTCTCCCGCTGGGCGAATCCGAGGTAGTAACGTTTTCCGACGGCGAGGTGAGCGTTTCCATTAAAGAGAGCGTCCGCGGCTCGGATGTTTTCGTGGTGCAGTCCACAAGCTCTCCCGTAAACGACCACCTTATGGAGCTTCTCATCATGATCGACGCTTTCAAGAGAGCCTCCGCGGGACGCATTACTGCGGTAATACCCTATATGGGGTACGCCCGTCAGGACAGAAAGGCAAAGGCAAGAGACCCGATCTCCGCAAAGCTTGTAGCCGATCTTATCTCCGTAGCGGGCGCGGACAGGGTTCTTTCAATGGATCTGCACTGCTCCCAGATACAGGGCTTTTTCAATATCCCCGTGGATCATCTTCTCGGCGTGCCTATCCTTGCCCCCTATTTTGTGGAAAAGTTCAAGGACTGCAAGGACGACGTTATGGTAGTGTCCCCCGACTTAGGCTCGGTAACAAGGGCAAGAAACTTTGCCCAGCGGCTTGGAGTACCCTTTGCTATCGTTGACAAGCGCCGTCAAAAAGCAAACGTATGCGAGGTAATGAACATTATCGGCGACGTAAGCGGCAAAAGCGTTATTCTTGTGGACGACATGATAGACACCGCGGGAACTCTCTGCAACGCGGCGAAAGCTATCCTCGACATAGGCGGCGCGAAAGAAGTATACGCCTGCGCGACCCACGGCGTACTGTCGGGACCCGCCATAGACCGTATCCGCGACAGCGTTATCAAGGAGCTTGTTCTGCTTGACACTATCGCGCTCCCCGAGGAAAAGAAGCTTGACAAGATAACGGTGCTCCCCGTGGCTCCCGTTTTCGCGCAGGCTATACAGCGCATTTACGCGGATAAGCCTGTTTCTCCCCTTTTCAACACCTGATATTTTATACCTTTTGCAGCAGAATATTTTTATCGGCACGTATTCCGTTTTTATTGGGGTACGTGCCGGAAGTGTTATAGCTGCTGCGGTTTTTGGGGCGGGACTTTTGGGTTTGCTTTGTCTTGATTTAAAGCTCTTGTAGCTGTGAGTTTGTGCGTGAGGAACGAGGGGGACAACCATAATGGAGAGGGAGGGGGCTCACTCAGGATTAAGGGACGCACGCACGCCCCCTCCCTCTCCCTTATGGTTTTCCCCCTCGAGCTCCCTCTTTCTTTGACCCTCTCCCACCCCTGCTACGCTATCACGTTATAATAAAAATTTTGAAAAAATTAAATGTTCTCAGATAAGTTTAGTCTTTTCGTATAGCGTGAGCCGGGAGAGGGAAAGGGGCGAGGGGAAAAGGAGCGCGAGGGAAAACCCGAAAGGGGAAAGGGGGAGGGCGGCTTAGCGTCCCTTTGACTTCCAAGAGCGCCTCCCCCTTTCCCCGGGAGGGTTGTCCCTCGCATTATCCGCACATACTATAAATACCCAGAACAATGAATCAAGACAAAGCAAAAGAAAAGCCCACGCCCCAAACCGCGCCGAGGCAAAGAAAGTCAATACACAAACAAAAAAATCCCCCCGAAAGGAAAACCAAAATGAGCATTTTCGACATCTTCAACCAGCTGAACAAGGAAAAACCCGAACCCGCGGGTCAGCCCGACTATATAATAGCGGGACTTGGGAACCCCGGCGAAAAATACGAAAATACCCGCCACAATGCGGGCTTTATGACCCTCGACAGGCTCGCGGAAAAATGCGGAACGCAGCTGAAAAAAATACGCTTCAAGTCCCTGACCGCAGTAACGGCGGTGAACGGCACAACCTGCCTGCTGATGAAACCCACCACCTTTATGAACAACAGCGGCGAAGCCATAGTTGAAGCCATGAATTTCTATAAAATCCCCCCCGAAAGGGTTATAATATGCTTTGACGATATAAGCCTGGAGCCCTCTCATATACGCATACGCAGAAAAGGCTCGGACGGCGGTCACAACGGCATGAAATCCATTATCTACCTGACGGGCTTCGACACGTTCCCCCGCATAAAAATAGGCGTGGGAGCAAAGCCTCATAAGGACTACAACCTTGCGGACTGGGTGCTGTCCCGCTTTAACGACGAGGAGAAAAAGCTTATGGCGGAGGGTACGGAAAAAGCGGTGTCCTCGCTGGAGCTTATGGTAAAGGACAAAACAAGCGAAGCCATGAACAAATACAATTCCTGATTTTTTACAGGGGCAGACTTAATGTCCGTCCGCAAAACAACGGGACGGGGAACCCGTCCCCTACATTTTTAATTTCTATCTTATAATCGGAGTTTTTTATGTCAAATATTTTTACAAAAGCAATTGAAAGCTTTACTCCCTATAGGGATATGCTCGACGCTCTGGAACGGGGACAGACCCCTCTGGCGGTGTCGGGCGTTTCGGCTATACACAAGGCGCATTTCGCCCTCGGACTGAGGAAAAAGTCCCCGGTGCTGATGATATGCGACAGCGAGGCCTCCGCCTCAAAGCTTGCGGAGGACATCAACGCGCTTTCGGGAGAGACCTGCGCCTTTCTGTACCCCGCAAAGGATTTTTCCTTTACGCCTGCCGAAACCGTTTCCCGCGAGTACGAGCATATACGTCTCGGGGTACTGAGTCGTCTCGCCTCGGAGGAGCCTGACATTTTCGTCTGCGCCTCCGCCGAGGCGGCAATGCAAAGAACGGTACCCAAAAGCGCGCTTTTGCCCCGCACAGTTACGGTCGAAGCGGGGGGGACAGTCAGCCTTGCCGAGCTTGCGGCAGAGCTTACCGCGGCAGGCTACAGCCGCTGTGAAAAAGCGGAGGGCGCGAGTCAGTTCTCGGTCCGCGGCTCTATCGCGGACATTTTCCCTGTGGGAAGTCCCATGCCTGTCCGCATGGAGCTTTGGGGGGACGAGATAGACACGCTTTCCTATTTCGATACCGAATCCCAGCGGCGCACCGACCCTGTTGACAGGATACGCATAACCCCCGCTATGGAAGTGCTTTTCGACAGCCCCGACGCGCTCGCCGAGGCTTTGGAAAAGCTGTCCGCATCCCTGCGGGGCAAACGCGCCGACGCCGCCAAAGCCGCTCTTGCAAGAGATATCGACCGCGTCAGGAACGGTCTTTCCCTCGGCAATATCGACAAGTATCTTCCCCTCGCCTACGAAGCCCCCGCCCTCATTTTCGACTATCTTGCCGAGGACAGCCCCGTGGTCTTCTGCGAATACAGAAACTGCCTTGAAAAGGCGAAAAACGTTTCCGCGCAGCATGCGGAGGATCTGAAGATACTCCTTGAATCGGGGGAGCTGTGCAAGGGTCTGGAGGGCTATCTTGCGGACTTCGGTCAGGTCTGCTCAAGGGCGGGACAGTTTCCTCTGGTACACTTCGACACCTTTCTCCGGGGCGGGGACGACCTGCGCTTCAAGCGGCTTGTGTCCGTTACCGCTAATCAGACGGCTCCCTGGGGCGGCGAGATACGCCAGCTTATCGAGGACCTGCACAACGCACGGGAGAACGGCTACTCCGCAATAGTTCTGGCGGGCTCGGAAAAGACCCTGCCCATTATCGCAAAGGACTTAAGCGACGAGGGGATAAGCTGCGGCATAATGACCGAAAGCTCCGAACCAAAGGCGGGTACCGTCCTGCTTGCGGCAGGTTCGGTAAGCGCGGGCTACGACTACCCCGACGTTAAAACAATGCTCATAACCCAGGCGCGGGCAATGTCCTCGAAAAAGAAGTTCCGCAAAGCCAAAAAGGGCGAGGAAATAAAGTCCCTGTCGGACATCACGGCGGGGGACTTGGTCGTACACGCCCTCCACGGCATAGGAAAATTCGCGGGCATACGCAAGCTTGAAATGGAGGGCATCGCAAAGGACTACATCACCATTCAGTACGCGGGCACCGACGTTCTGTACGTGCCTGTGAACCAGCTTGACATGGTGTCGAAATATATAGGTCCTCGGGACAACGGGGCTGTGAAGCTGAACAAGCTGTCCTCAACGGAATGGCAGAAGACCAGGAGCCGCGTCAAAAAAGCGGTCAAGGACATGGCAGACGAACTTATCAGGCTTTACGCCAAGCGCAGCCAGACCCCCGGCTTTGCCTTTTCCGAGGACGACGACTGGCAGCATGATTTTGAGACCAGGTTCCCCTACACCGAGACCGACGACCAGCTCCGCTCTGTGCAGGAGATAAAGGAGGATATGCAGAAGCCCGTGCCCATGGACAGACTTCTCTGCGGCGACGTTGGCTTCGGCAAGACGGAGGTTGCGTTCCGGGCGGCGTTCAAGTGCATGGAGGACGGCAAGCAATGCGCAATACTGGCTCCCACAACGGTACTGGCGTGGCAGCACTACCAGACTGCACTGAAACGGTTCGAGCATTTCCCCATGAAGATAGAGCTGCTGTCGCGGTTCAGAACTCCCAAGCAGCAGGAAGAGATACTAAAGCAGCTCAAAAACGGCGAAATAGACATGATAATCGGTACGCACCGTATAGTACAGAAGGATGTAAAATTCAAAAGCTTAGGGCTTGCCATAATCGACGAGGAGCAGCGGTTCGGAGTAGCACACAAGGAGCGGTTCAAAGAGACTTTTTCCGGGGTGGACGTTCTCACCCTGTCCGCAACTCCCATACCCCGCACCCTGAACATGGCGATGAGCGGTATCCGCGACATGAGCGTTATTGAGGAGCCTCCGGTGGATCGTCACCCCGTCCAGACCTATGTCATCGAGCATAATAAGGGAGTTATTGCGCAGGCTATAACAAAGGAGCTGCGCCGCGGCGGTCAGGTGTACTATATCCACAACCGCATAGAAAGCATTGACCTATGCGCGGCAAAGCTACAGGAAATGGTTCCCGACGCGCGGATAGGCGTCGCCCACGGTCAGACTGGAGAGGAGAGGCTCTCCGAAATATGGCGGCAGCTTATCGAGCACGAGATAGACATTCTCGTCTGCACTACCATTATAGAAACAGGCGTAGACGTTCCCAACGTAAACACCCTTGTTATCGAGGACGCGGACAGACTGGGGCTTTCCCAGCTCTATCAGCTCCGCGGAAGAGTCGGACGTTCAAGCAGACGGGCGTTCGCATACTTTACGTTCAGGCGGGGCAAGGCTCTGACGGAGATAGCCGCCCGCCGTCTGGACGCTATCCGTGAGTTCACACAGTTCGGCAGCGGCTTCCGCATTGCAATGCGCGACCTTGAAATACGCGGCGCGGGTTCGGTCTTAGGAGGAAAACAGCACGGCCACATGGAGGCGGTAGGCTACGATATGTATTTGCAGCTCCTGAACGAAGCCATTGCCGAGGAAAAGGGAGAAGCCCCTCCCCCCAAGCCCGAGGACTGCCTTATCGACATCCAGATCGAAGCCCATATCCCCGAGGACTACATCGAAAGCCTTGCGGGACGGCTTGATATGTACCGCAAGATAGCCGCTCTGCGCACAAACGAGGACAGCCTCGACCTTACCGACGAGCTTATCGACCGCTACGGAGACCCTCCCAAAGCGATACAGGGGCTTATCACAGTCGCTCTTACAAGGAATATGGCGTCCGAGCTGACCATAACGGAAATAACACAGCGGAACGGTATAATGTTTTTCTATCTGAAATCCGCGGAGCTTGACCAGATACAGGCTCTTACCTCCGCCTTTAAAGGCAGGGTAACGGTAAACGGCGGCGAAAAAGCCTACATCGCTGTGAAAATGAAAAACGAGAAGCCTCTCGACCTTATGAGGGACGTTATCGGAATTATGAAAAAAACGCAGCAAAAGCGGTAAGCGCGCCGAAGTTTGCCGGAACGCCGACCGTTCTGTTCAAAAATTTATTTCAGCCGGGAAACAAAATCCGCCTTGACAAAACAGGTAAAATAGTGTATCATTACTATAGAAAAATATAGCCGCGGCGGAACAATTCCAAAACGGAGAACGGAGTATCATTATGGCTGATGTAAAGCTTACCGATCTGATAGACGTAAATACCCTTCAGGATATCCAGGACGGCTTTGCCAGGCTTACAGGCATGGCCGCCCTCACCACTGACGAAAGAGGAAACGCCGTCACTCAGGGAAGCAATTTTACAGACTTCTGCATGAACTATACAAGACAGTCCTCCCTCGGCTGCTCCAGATGTGAAAGGTGCGACAAGGAAGGCGGAGAGCAAACAATGCGCACAGGACGCGCCGCCGCATACTTCTGTCACGCGGGGCTTGTGGACTTTGCCGCGCCCATAATGCTCAACGGAACATTTATCGGCTCCTTTATCGGCGGTCAGGTGCTTACCGAAAAGCCCGACGAGAACAAGTTCCGCAGGATCGCCGAGGAGATCGGGGTCGATCCCAACGCGTACATAAAGGCGCTCAGAAAAATAAAGATCATTGACAAGGAACAGGTTGACGCCGCCGCAGATTTTCTCTGCACGATAGCAAAGGTTTTGTCCCAGACCGCCTATAATACATACCTTGCAAATATGTCCAACTCCGGTCTGACCTCCCTGAACCACTCTATACTTATGAAAGCGGACGAGGCGGAGGCCGCTCTCAGGGACGGTTCGAGCCGTATACACGCTCTTACCGACGCTTTTGAAAAGGTGGATCATATTGCCGATGAAACAGCCAAGGAGGTAACCGCTACCGCGGAAACGGTAAAGGTTATCCAGAACATCGCGCTCAATACAAAAATACTCGGATTCAACGCTTCAATAGAAGCCTCCCGCGCAAAGGAAAGCGGAAAGGGCTTCGGCGTTATCGCCCAGGAGGTAAGAAGCCTTGCCGAAACAAGCAAGGGAGCCGCCGACAAGATCGAATCCGCCGTAAAGCGCATAGACGAATATTCGTCCGGAATGCGAAAAGAGGTCGTCCGTACCAAGGACGCGGTCGATCAGTGCCTTGAGGAGCTTAAAGTATTTTCAAGCCTTCTCAACGAACTGAAAGCCATGTCTGCGGAATAACAATATTTTTATTCAACCCTTCCGAGCGGCTCGCCTTAACTGCCGCCGGAAAAACGTCAAAAGGAGGCTTGTGTATGGATATGGTAACTTCAATTGCCAATATGTCAATGGCTATGAGCGCCGCCAAGTTTCAGCAGGATCTCGGCTTGACCATGATGAAAAAAACCATGGAAGCTAATGTGGACATGATAAACGGCGTGCTTGACATGGCAGATTCTGTTCCCCACTTCCCGGGCGCTAACGGAAGCATTCTCGACGTAAGAGCGTAAAACGCTTTACACGGCGCCTGAGTCTTAAATGCGGATAAAGCCTGAAACTTTTTGAGGGTTATGCGCAGATCCTTAACGGTTTCTCATTGAGGACGCTTGCCGCTAACACACAGCAGCAGAGCATACGGACGATATCCCATGAAGTGCGATATGTCCGCGGATAAGGACAAACTTAAAGCTGCCGTACCTTGACGGGTACGGCAGCTTTTTGCTTTTTTCTGCTGCAAAGACAATGACCGCTTTCCTTATTCCCCGGAAATTATCTCGTTAATCTCGCTTATCAGGTCGCAGGGACAGGGCGCCTGAGATATCTGCGCGCTCTGTGCGGGCTGCTCGGTCTGCATAAGCTGGGCGATCTGAGCGATCTGAGCAATCGGGTTCTCCTGAGAATCATGCGGCTGAGGGTGATGATGCGGAGGGCGGGGAGGGTGCGGGTGCGGAGGAGGCGGAGGACAGCAGCAGGGAGGTCCCGGAGGACAGGGAGGAGGGCAGGGCGGACAGAACTTGGGAGGGCAGTCAGGTTCAAATGTCATGAAAATAAATGTAACTCCCGCAGTCTGACCGCAGCAGCATCTGACCCGTCTGGTCTGGGCGCGGGGCGAGGAATACTCGTTTCCTGTAACGGTAACGGCATATTCCTTGCCGTCGTCGCAGCCGCAGGAATCGCAGGGCACGCTGAATATCGCCGAACCGCCGCCGGCTACTCTGCCCGTAAGGGTAGTGCTGCCGTCTCTGCTTCTTATAACTACGTCGAAATATCTTTGCGGAAAAGTGCAGGGAGCAAAGTTGTCCTCGACAGTAACGGCTATTCTGCACATTTTGTTATCGGAGCAGCCGCAGCTGTTGTTATTGTTGTTGCCGCCGCTGTTATTGCTGTTGTTATTGCCGCAATTGCTGCACATAATATTCAGTCCTTTCGCATTGCGAATTTTGCATATAGCGTAAATCGTAAACACGGCAATGCACAAAAGCCGTGCTCTATCCTGCTCCCCGATAAAAAGTACAGACAAAAACCTGTGCAAAAATCATTAAGGCAAAGAAAAATTTTTGCTTGACTTTTGTGCGCTTTTAATCGGGGAGCAGTATTACATTATATGCGGACTGCCGGCGCCGTGTTCATGCAACTGCTGTCAGCGCCGGTACTCAATCGGGAAGTATTCCGCTGTCCCGCGCTTCGAGAAGTTTTTTGAAGATATGGCTGTACAGAACTTCCGAACCGCCGGAAATTCCCGCCGCACGCTTTTCCACCTGACCGAACCTGATACCGTGTTCTTTCCAGGAAAGACCGTTCCGGTGCAGATTGAGCAGAAGGGGCTGTATTTTGTCCATGGCGGCGGCAAATTTTGCTTCGGGAGTTTCTCCCGCCTCAAAGTCCTCCCACAAGCCGCGGAACTCCTTTTCCTGCTCGGAGGGGAGCAGCGCAAAAAGCCTGTCGGCGGCGGCTTTCTCCCGTTCCGCCTTTGTGGAGTTTCCCGCGCTGTCGTAGCAGTAGGTGTCCCCCGCGTCTATCTCCACGATATCGTGTATCAGAACAGTTTTTATTGTTTTGAGAACGTCTATCGGCTCGTTGGAGTATTCCGCCAGCACCGCCGTGAAAAGCGCGAGGGAGAAGCTGTGCTCCGCGTCGTTTTCACGTCTCGGGTACGGCTCTGAAACGCTGCTGCCCTCGGGCATGGGGGGAAGGTCGTCGGTACTTGTGTAGGTCTGACGGTAAAGATTTTTCAGCCTGTCCGCTTCCATAAGGAACGCAAGCTGATCCGCAAGCTTTGAAATATCCATAATATCACCTTTCCTTGGTTTTAATTATAGCTCATTTCGCCGGAAAAAGCAATATACGCCCCCGTTCGTTGCAGTACGAGCGGGGGCGGCTTTAAGCTTTCGTCACGGTCAGGTTCAGTTTTCCCATTGCTTTCTTTAAAATGTAACAGTCATAATATCATTTCCCCTTTGAATACGGCTTTTTAATATCGGTTCTGCCCATAAGGTAATCGACGCTTGTGCCGAATATATCGGCTATACTTCCCAAAACTTCCACCGGAATGCCTCGAACGCCGTTTTCATAGCTTGAATAGGTACGCCGGTTTATGAACAGCTTGTCCGCCATTTGCTGCTGAGTAAGGTCGCTGTCCTCTCTTAAATTACGTATTCTTTCATATGCCACGTAAACACCGCCTGTTAGAAAATAGAGATTAAAAAATAGATTTTAGAGAAGTTTACGGTTCAATTTTTCCATTGCTTTATTAAAATTGTTTCTTATAAGCACAGGGATATGACTGTCTTTTAAATCATTTCTCCTTTAAATACGGCTTTTTCACGTCGGTTCTGCCCACAAGATAATCAAGGCTGACATCGTAATAATCCGCAAGTTTTATCAAAAGACTCAGCGGTATTTCACGTTCGCCTCTTTCATATTTTGAATAAAGCGATTGGTCGCACATTAAATATTCGGCAATTTTCTTTTGCGTCAAATCGTTGTCCTCGCGCATATCCCGCATTCTTTCATATGCCACGTAAAACACCCCCTATTAGAAAACAGAGACCAGAGGATAGAATTTCAGAAGAATTTACAGTTTATTTTTTGCTGTCGGCTTAACATTTTCATCACTGTCAATCGGGCGGTCAAGCTCAATTTTTCCATTACTTTCTTCAAACTGTTTAACGTTATTTCTTATAAGCACAAGGATATGGCTGTTTGTTGAACGCCCCTCATAATCGGCAACATAAGCTACCTTTTGAAGCATTTCGTCTTCAATTCGTATAGACAAGCTTTTGACAGACATAAAATTTCTTCCTTTATAGATATATTATACATTTATTTTATCTTAAAAATATGATATAATGTAATGTATAGATATATTATATATCTATATTATTTTAAGGAGGAACAGAAATGAAAGTAGCGGTAATAGGCTCCCGCAGTCTTACGGTGGACGATCTGGGAAAATATCTTCCCGAGGGGACGACGGAGATCATTTCCGGAGGCGCAAGGGGAGTTGACGCCTGCGCCCGGAACTATGCCATAGCCCACAATATAAAGCTGACGGAATTTCTGCCCGAGTACGAAAAATACGGTCGGCGTGCGCCGCTGAAGCGCAATATTACTATCATTGAAAATGCGGATACCGTTCTCGCGTTCTGGGACGGAAAATCAAACGGCACAAGGTTTGTCATAAAAAAGTGCCGCGAAATGGGAAAGGAAATAAAAGTCCCCCTGCCGTAAACCGACAGGGAGCGTTTTTTGTTTTGACAGCTTCGGGACAATATCATAAGTACAGACGCTCTCCGAGGAACAGCCGTTTCCTCTGCACGCCTGTGAAATCCTCGCAAGCATGTTGAAAATTACAATTTCAACACACAGCCGTGATGGGTTATGTGCTTTCTATAGCATGCAAATCTATGAAAAATGTAATAGCGGCCTATTTTCCCGCCCTGATATTTTTTACGGTTTTCATCTCAACAGACAAGTCCTCGTAAATTCTCAAACCGCCGCTGCCCGTTGGAGCCTGCGCCAGTAATCCTACCTTAATGACAGGCTCGACAGACAGATAAAAATACCTCATCATATAGAAGCTTTCGCCGTCAACGGAATAGTGAAAGGCAAAATTATTTCCCACACGACAGACCTTAAGCCAAGCTGTGTTTCCCTCAATATTGCAGCCGTTAGCGTCGTCGGAATCGCACTTTGTAACAACACTTACTGCCGCGTGAGTGCCGAAATCGGTAAGCTCAAAGCAGCATTTTGCCCAGCATTTAAGGTCTTTCATTACCATAACCGAAGCCGAATCGTAGGTATCTTTGAAATCGTGGGAAACCTTTACCGTCAGCACAAAATCGCCCTCAATTTCGGTATAATAATAGGGCGCGTTGCAAAGCGACTCAGGCAGCATTCCTTCCTCACACTCGTCAATGCTTCCGCAGAAAAAATCCGTTTTCGGGGGTGCGATTATCTCTATCCTGTTCCCCGATTTTTTAATTTCGCTTTCGTTCAGCCATTTGAATTCCATTACAATTTTCTCCTCATGAATTTTTTGTATTCTTATCTCTCCCTGTGATTTTCAGCAAAAGAAGAGATATTATCAGTACCAATGGGAATATACAGCCGACCAACATTCCTCTCTGCAAATTGTCGTTTGCGCTCTGTGCTGCTCCGCCTACTAAGCCGGGACCCAATGACCCGCCCAGATCTCCCGCCATAGCCAACAGGGCAAACATAGCCGTACCGCCGTCGGGAATACGTCCCGAGCATATGCTTATCGTACCGGGCCACATAATTCCCACGGAAAATCCGCAGACAATGCAGCCTGCCAAGCCTACCGCGGGCGAGCCCGACAGCGAAGCGGCTATATAGCACATCAGGCAAAGACAGCCCGAGCCAAGCATAAATTTCATTAAGTTCAGCTTGCTTCCGTACTTCCCGTAAATTGCCCTGCTTATGCCCATTGTTACCGCAAACATACATGGACCCGCAAGGTCGCCCGCTGCCTTTGACAAACCGAGAGCCGCTTCGGAGTACGCCGAAGCCCACTGCGCCATTGACAGCTCGGAAGCCCCCGCGCAGATCATCAGGATAATTGCCAGCCAGAACAGCGGTACGCGAAGCAGTCCGCTTATTTTCATTCCCTCTCCCTCGTCCGTAAGTCTTTCGATAGGACAGACCGCAAAATTAAACACATTGACAACGGGTATCACCGCCCAAACGCAGGCAAGCCATTTCCAACTTTCTATGCCGAATACCGCGAAAAAAAGCGTTGATATAAGTATTACTCCAACCGAGCCCCAGCAATAAAAGGAGTGCAGCAGGCTCATAACTGCGTCCTTGTTTTCAAAGGGACACGCTTCGACAATAGGACTGCCCAGCACTTCTATAAGTCCGCTGCCTACGGCATAGACTACAACGCTTGTTATTATCCCGGCAAACGGGTCGGACAAAAGCCCGGGTAAAAACGCAAGTCCCACAAGTCCCGCGGCAGAACATATTTCAGCAGTCACAGCGCATTGACGGTATCCTATCCTGTCCGCAAATTTTGCGCATAAAACGTCCGTAATAAGCTGCGTTACAAAAAACACCGAGGATATAAGGGCGATTTTACCGAGCGGTATGCCGTAATCGCTGTGAAATTTAAGAAACAGCAGCGGCGCGAAGTTTGCCGCTATTGCCTGAGTTATAAAGCCCAGATAGCAAGCCGTTAAAGTCTTTTTATAATTTTTTGCCATATTGACTTCCCTCCGATTTATTGTTATAATGTGATTGTATCATATCACAGGTATGTTGGAAAATCAAGACACTATTTCACAATTTTATTACACAATATCGCAAAAAGGAGGCGCGGCAATGACTGCGGACAACAACTACAGCAGGATAAAAACCGACGAGACTCTTAGGGAAACCGTTTGTCATGGCAGCAAGGAATATCCTTTCAAATACTATAAGGAGGATATATGGCTGTTTGATTTTCACTGCATTGACTGGCACTGGCATTCCGAGGTGGAATTTGTATTTATTGAAAAGGGTACTGCCGAATTTCTTGTCGGAAGCGGCAGACGCGTTCTGACCGAGGGTACGGGCATATTTATAAATTCGCAGGTTATTCACCGTTTTGAAGCGTCTGAAAGCGTTATTATCCCAAATATCGTATTTTCGCCGTCCCTGCTTTCCTCGGAGGACAGCTTGATATACCTCAAGTATATACAGCCCCTGCTTGATTCGTCAATCGAGTGTCTGACATTTTTACCCGAAATTCCATGGCAGAATGACGTTCTGAAAAACCTGCTGTCAGTATTTGACGTTCAGGAAAGGACTGCTGTTTGCGAAATAAAAACAGTTGAACTTCTGCTGAAAATATGGAGAACCATATACGAAAATGTAAATATATCGGAAAGTATTCCTACAGCAAAAGCGTCCGCCCACACGCAGGCGCAGCTTCAGATAATGATGCAGTACATACATAAAAATTACGCGGAACATATAACCCTTGCCGACATAGCGCAAACCGTATCTGTCAGCAAAAGCAGCGCGCTGAATATATTTAACAAATATCTGCACATTTCTCCCGTAAGCTATTTGATAAATTACAGACTGAAACGTGCCGCAAAGCTTCTTGCTGCCACGGGGAGCAGCGTTTATTCAATTGCAAATGACACAGGTTTTGAAAATGTAGGGTACTTCTGCCGCAGTTTCAAAGAACTTTTCGGTGTCACCCCAAGCGAATACAGAAAAAAATAAAAACAAAACTGCCGATAATTGCTGGATATCGGCAGTTTTATAATCCGCTGTATTTGTCTTAATAACGATATTTTGGGGAAACTTCTATATCGCTATCGCCCTAAAGGCTGAGCCTTTACCCCTGCCGCCGTCTATAAGCGGAAAATCGCAGTGCTCTCCCGAGACGATAGTTTAGCATTAAATATAAGGACAGCACGAATGCTCCGGTATTTTAAAATTTTTGCTTTGTTTTCGATCCGCGCTTCGCCACCGAATACCCGAAGCTCCCCAACTTCCTGCCGAGAGCGAAATATTCCCCGTGGGAATACGCCATAAGCCCCGCCTGATTGAGGTTTATCTTCCCCTTGCTGTCGATGTACCTGTCATCAACGTTTACCGCCAGAATTTCCGCGATAAACATATCGTGGCTGCCAAACGGCTTTATCTCGGCGACTCTGCACTCCAGCGCAAGAGGGCTTTCCTCTATCAGCGGAGCCTTTACCGCCGAAGCCGCCGCGGGGTGAAGTCCGCACTTTTTCAGCTTGTCGGTATCCCTGCCGCTTTTCACGCCGCAGAAGTCGGTTTCCCTGACCATTTTCGACGTAGTAAGGTTTATCACGAACTCACCGCTCTCCTTTATAATTCCGTAGGAATGCCGCGTGGGGCGCACGGAAATATAGGTCATGGGCGGCTTTGTGTTCAGTATCCCAGTCCATGCTACTGTCAGCACGTTGGCTTTCTCGGGCGTTCCGCAGGAGACCATTACCGCGGGCAGGGGGGCGAGCAAGGTTCCCGCGTTCAGGATTTTTCTGCCGTATTCGATCTTAGGTTTTTTTGAATTATTCTGAGACATATTTCCATTCCGTTTCTTATTGATTTTTATTGTTCTATTTACCGCCGCTTCCCTGATGCCTGTCATAAATAATCTTGCTGACTGCGGCAGAACCTCCCACAGCTGTTACCGCAATAATAATATTCGCCGTCAGAATCAGCATAATACTGTCAGCCAATGCCGAGATCAGCGACATAATAATGCCGCATATAACAAGAAGTACACCGCCGAAACGCTGGCATTTAAACCATACGTCCTCGTTTGCCATGCTCCACTTTGTACGCAGTCCAATAAGTGAATTAAGCTTGCATTTAGGCATAAAATTACCGATTGTTGCTATAACTATACCGGCAAAAATAAAGATGATTTTTACTGACAGCACTCCGTTTATTTCCCTGCCGCTGACCGCCTTGAAAGCCAACGCAAGCGACCAGACTGTCATTGCCGAAAAAAGGAGATTGATCGAAATCCCGCATATCATCAGTACCTTATAGTTGCCCGCGCCGTTTTCTTGCTTTGCAGCAAACCGAGCCATTATATACATAAAAATTGCCATGACCAGGGTAACAGCGGGAAAAAGCAGGGTTTCGTACTTACTTCCCCAGCGGTCGATATTCATATTAATATCGTAATGTGCGGGAATTTTATCCGGCAGAAGCTGCAGAGCGATCAGCACCGCGACTATCGGAATTAACACCGTTGCAAAAAGTATTCTCGAAAGCTTCGTGTTCTTTTTCATTGACATTCTCTCCTTTCAGATTTTCTATCCACAATATCATTTCGTCAAGCACCGTAGTATTAAGCTCGTAATAAATATAATTTTTGTACCTGCTTTCGCTGACAAGATCGGCTTTTTTCAGTATACTCAAATGATAGGACACCGCGGCGGCTGTCATATCAAAATTCGCGCCTATCTCGCCCGCCGAAAGCTTCCCTCCCTTAAGCTGTGAAAGTATCTCCCTGCGGACAGGGTCTGCGATCGCCCTGCAAGTATTTTCAAAACCCAATTTTATCACCTTATTTCCACTATTTAAATATTTATTTAAATAGATTATAGCACGCGTTTTCCTTTTTGTCAATAACTAATTAAAAAAATCTTTAATTAGTTATAAGAAATGCAGCGCGGCAAAAACGCCGCGCTGCATAAATTTTACAGTAAATCTAATCAGCCGAGAGTAACAGTAACCTCGTTCTCCTCTTTAAGCTTATCCGCGGGAATAAAGTTTCCGTCAAGCTTCTCGCCGTTGAGGACGATTGAGGATACTCCGCTTTCCGCGTGGTTGGGATTGTTGAAAGTCATGTTCAGCTTCTTGCCCCTGAACATCTTCTCCACCGTGTAGCTTGCCCAGTCGGAGGGAACCGCGGGAGCAACGGTCAGTCCGTCGGCGTTGGGACGCATACCCAAAATACCCTCAACGCAGCCTACCATTACCGTGGAAGCCGTACCCGTCAGCCAGTGAACGTGAGAACGTCCCTCATAGGGCGAACGGGTGGACTCGGTGAACTGTCCATGAGCGTAAGGCTCGATAACGCGTATCTCCGCCTTGTCGTTCATAGCCGCGGGAGAGGACTCCATAAAGTACTCGAAAGCCCTGTTGCCGTGGCCGAGGAGGGATTCCGCCAGTATCGCCCAGCCCTGGGACTGAGAGAAGATACCGCCGTTTTCCTTTGTGTCGGGGTTGAAGATGTGCATGAGCGCACCGTCGAAGTAATCCTTGACATAGGGAGGTTCAAGCAGCTTCACGCCGTAGGGAGTGTTCAGTATCTCGTGAACGGACTCCATAGCCTTTTCGCCCTGCTCCTTTGAAGCGAAGCCGGAAATTACGCTCCAGCTCTGAGGATTGAGCCACATATTCGCCTCGGGGTCTTTCTTTGCGCCCACGATAACGCCGTCCTCCCGTATGCCGCGGATAAACCTGTCCTCGTCCCAGCACTTTGCGAGGGACGCGCCCAGCTTGCCCTGAACGTCGTCAAGGTACTTGATATAGTCGGTATCGTTTTTCTCCTGAGCGTAGCCCTTGAGAACCGTCATTGCGTAGTAAAGCTGGAACGCCACAAATGTGGACTCGCCCTTTTTGCCCATACGCAGACAGTCGTTCCAGTCCGCGTGGAGACCCGCGGGCATATCGTGACCTCCCAGGTGATTCATTGAGAAGTCGATAGCCTTTTTAAGGTGATTGTAAACAGTATCCTCTCCACCGTTGGAGTATAAGATAACCTCGTCCAGGAACGCCTTATTTCCGCTTTCGCCGATGTACTTGGAAATTGTGGGGAACAGCCAGAGAGCGTCGTCCGCGCGGTAAGAGGGGTGACCCGTCTCCTTGGCGTAAATGGAATTCTCGTCGTTCTCATCGGGACAGGTCTCGTGACCCGCGTTGTGGTTGAACTTAACGAGGGGCAGACCCGCGCCGTTGTCCACCTGAGCGGAAAGCATGAAGCGTATCTTGTCCGCAGCCATTTCGGGGTCAAGGTGAATGATACCCTGGATATCCTGAACGGTGTCGCGGTAGCCGTAGCCGTTTCTCAGTCCGCAGTAGATAAAGGAAGCGGCTCTGGACCATATGAACGTTATGAAGCACTGGTAAGCGTTCCATACGTTTATCATGTTGTTGAACTCGGGGCTCGGGGTGTCTATCTTAAAGTTGTTCAGCTTGCTGTGCCAGTAATTTTTAAGCTCCTTGATCTCCGCGTCAACCTTTCCGGGCTCTTTGTATTCGTTAAGTATAGCCGTGGCTTCGGCGTTGCAGCGCTGACCCACGATGTATATAAGCTCGATAGTTCCGCCCGCGCCGAGGGTAACGGCGGTCTGGAGGGCTCCGCAGGCGTTGGCGTTGTAGTTGAGCGCGTTGTCACAGCGTCCGCTTTCAACGGCGATAGGGTTAGCCATTGTGCGGTAGGAGCCGATAAAGTGGTTCAGGTCGCCGCAGTAGCCGCAAACGTCCGAGCCCACCATGCCGAAGAAGCGTTCTCTGTGGTTGGAGCCGTCCGCCCATTTGCCGCTGTTTTCGTTTATGTGCTGGAGTATCTTGTTCTCCTCAAAGGAAGTCCTTGTAATGAACTGAGTGTACTGGAGGTTTACCTGATCCTGCTCATAGTTGTTGTCGTTGGTGAACTCGCAGAAGCCGTAAACGGAAAGCTTGCGGGGCTTGCTGTCAAGGTTGGTGATGACCGCTCTCCATACCTCGTAGGTCTTTCCCTTGGGAACGTAATAGGTCACCTGGGACTTAACGTTCGCGTACTCCGCGGAGATAACAGTATAGGCAGTACCGTGGCGGCACTCGCTCTTGTACTTGTCAAGGGGCTTGCCCACAGGCTGCCAGGAAGCGGACCAGTAATCGGCGGTATCGTTGTCGCGGATATAGATAAATCTTCCGGGAAGAGCCAGATTGGTATTGAAGCGGTAGCGCAGAAGACGTCCGTTGGCGCCGGACTTCACAAAGCTGTAGCCCTCGGCGTTGCCCGAGATCATCGCGCCGTATTCGGGGTCGCCCAGATAGTTCGCCCAGGGCGCGGGGGTATCGGGTCTGGTAATAACATACTCCTTGTTTTCGAGATCAAAATGTCCGTAATTCATTACAAATACACTCCTTCATAAAAAGCCCCGGCCAATTCGCCGCAAGGGCAAAACAATTCATATTGTTATTGTAACATTTGTATAAGATTTTTGCAATAGGTTTTAAAAATTTTTACAATTTTAAACGTAAAAATATTACAGTGTCCGCATTCGCACACTTTATTCGCGTATCACATAAAGCTTTCGTTTTGGGAAAATGCTATGCCGTATATCTCAATAGTTTTGCCCGCGCTGTCCTCTGCCGGGATTATCTCAACCTCCATATCCTTTATGCCCTGCCACTTTATTACCTGGAACGCATAAGGGTCTCCCCAGCCGTCCTTTTGGTTGGTATTAATGGTACCCGCCTTGTTCCCGTTTATCATCACGTCGAATTTTCCCATGGTATCGCTGTTGTTCCGTCTGCACACAAGAAACAGGCTGTTGCCTTTAACGTTCAGCTTCAGAGGCTCGGTACCCTGTCCGCTGTAGACCCATGCGCCCTTTGTAAAGTCCGCAATGCTTCTTGATTCAAGAGAAAAGCTTCCCATGTCGCCTATCTTTAGGTCGGGATTTGAGTTGTCGTAATCTATCTCCGCCAAGAAAGCGTTTTCGTAGGGATTGCCGAACTTTGGCACTATGGGGATATCTGCGGGGGCATCAACCGCGCTGCGCGAGCTTAAAGTGTAGAAATAATATTCGATAAATTCAGCCACAAGCTTATGTCCTTTCGCGTTGGGGTGAGCCCCGTCTCCCGCGTAGTCCGCCCAGGTCATTCTGCCCGCCTCTATTTCGGGCTGAATGGCGTCGGGTACGCTTATCATGGGCAGACCGTAATACTCGCCTATTTCCGACATATGGGGCTGACATGTGTGTCCCGTTTCGGTGACGGTGAACAGAAGTATGACGGCAGGCTCGTTGCCCTGCTTCAGAACCGTCCGCACAAGGGATTCATAGGAATCCTTATGGAGCTGATCCATGCCGTCGTTTACGGCAAACTCGATAAAAACAATATCGGCGTTTTTGCCAAGCACGTCCTTTTGTACGCGGAGATTCCCCAGTATGGAGGGAGTGCCGCTGACGCCCGCGTTGACGTACTCCACGTTGCCGTCCTTGCCGTAATTTTCGGCGATATAGTCAAAGGACAGCTTCGCGTAGCAGGTGTCGGGAGTGCCGCCC
Source organism: uncultured Oscillospiraceae bacterium (assembly GCA_910584715.1). Taxonomy (GTDB): domain Bacteria; phylum Bacillota; class Clostridia; order Oscillospirales; family Ruminococcaceae; genus RGIG8773. Next base: position 6,855 of record CAJUAN010000012.1, on the reverse strand, counting down.
ACGCCCTCGGTGATAGAGCCGCCAAGGTAGGCGACGGTTATATTCTCGCCCTGAAGAGCTTTTGAAAGCTTGTTTTCCAGACGGTAGGTGTTCCCGAGGGACAGAAGCGAACGCTGCACCGTTTCGCTGTGCTCCTTTGCGGGAGCGGCTTCGGTCTGAACCGTTCCCTCGATATTCGAGGTCTCCATGACCTCTGCTGAGGGGCTTCCGCTTTCTGCGCTTACTTCTCCGTTCGTGCTGCCCGAGCAGCCTGTGAGGGCGGCTGTCATTGCCGCCGCTGTGAGAATTGCAAGTGTTTTTTTAATGTTCATAGTCATATTCCTTTCGTTTTATTAATATAAATTTTTGTTTAGCGGGGAGTCCCCGCCGCCTGAGTCACCCCCTGCGTAAATTTGCTTGAATCGTTACTGGGCAATGCCCCCTCAAGGGGGCGGGAAAGTTTGTTGAAATTTTATTGCCGTCCTTTTCTTTTGTTTGGTCTTTATTTATTCTTGGGTTTTATAGTAATTGCGTGAAGTAGGGGGTCAGGCACCAACTGCCGCAAACGGCAGTCAACCCCCTACCGCCTTAATCCCACACCCCTCTCCCAACGCTAACTAAAGGATTTTTTGTTAGCTAAAATAAAACACATAGCGTGAGCCTGGAGAGGGAAAGGGAGAGGGCGGCTCAGCGTCCCTTTTAGTTCCAAGAGCGCCTCCCCCTTTCCCCGGTAGGGTTGTCCCTCGCATCTCCGCACTATTTATAAAATTTAAGAATATTTAAGTTAAGACCAAACAAAAGGAAAGGTACTAAGATAAACAAAAATTTAAAATCACAACAAATTTACCCGCTGCTAAAATCCCACGTCGATAATATTCATAAACACTCCCGCGTCGGTAACGTCGATAAACCCGTAGGACGGTTTCATGCCGTCCCTCGGACAGTAACAGCTTCCCGGATTCATAACGTCGATCCCGTCCTCACGGGCAATGTAACGCTCATGTGTGTGCCCGAAAAGCGCAGCGCAGCAGCCATTGTCCTTCGCAACGGAGCGCAGGGTCTCCGTTCCGTCCTTGACGTAGTAGCGGTGCCCATGAGTGCAGAAAATTTTCACCTCTCCGCAAAGCGCGGAGACCCCGCATTCCGCAACGGCATAGGCGGGGGATTCTCTTCCCCAGTCGCAGTTCCCGCATACGCTGATAAGATTAATATCCGGATATTTCGCCCTTACCGCGGCGACTTCTCTTTCACCGTCCCCAAGATGTATGAACATATCCGCGTTCGGGTTTGCGGATATTATCTTTTCCACGCTCGCCATAGAACCGTGGGAATCGGACATAACGATTATTCTCACACAAAAACCGTCCTTTCATATAATATAGCAGGTTCTTTTTACAATTATTATAACATATGCTGTAAGAGAAAGAAAGAGCTGAATACAATTTTTTGGAGGAATTATTTTATGGCAAACCTCAACGCTACTCCTCAGCAGCTTGATAAGCTCCTGAACGTTGTAAGCGCAAAGCTGGGCGTATCCCCCGACAGCCTGAGACGGGATCTTGAACAGGGAAAATTCGACGCGGCTTTGAACAATATGAAGCCCTCCGAGGCGGCGGCTTTCAATCAGATCGTGAACAACCCCGGTATGCTGGAAAAATTCATGTCCACTCCCCAGGCGCAGGCTCTGTACAATAAGCTTACAAAATAAAGGACTGAACGCGGCATAATACTGAGAAGCCAATAAAAGCGCAGAGCCGTACGCTTTTTAATTGACTGCCGGTATAAACATTTTTGCAGGGACGGGAACTCCGCCCCCTGCAAATCTTGTGCAAGCATTTTATGTATTGCCATAAAAAGGGCGGTGAGCAAGCTGGACGATATTACCGAAAAAATAGAGTCCCTGCTGTCCGACGAGGAGAGCATGAACCAGATAAAAGAGCTTGCAGCCATGCTTTCGGGCGGAATGAACGGCGCGGGTTCTCAGCCGGGGAACGGCAGCGCCGGTTTTTCCGCTTCCGGCAATGCGGACAATCCCGGCGACGCCGGAAATGCCGGCGGAAACGATGCGGGAGGCATAAATCCTATAGCGATAATGCAGCTTCTGGGAGCGGCCTCCTCCGACGACAAGGACTGCGGTCTGCTCCTTGCCCTGAGACCACACCTTTCCGCAGAAAAGCAGAAGCGCCTCGACAAGGCCGTCAAGCTTCTGAAACTTTACAACATATTTATAGCAATGCGCGACAACGGCATACTGAACGATCTTGAAAATATGCTGTAGGCTGAGCAGGATAAACCGGCAAAACCGTAAGACTGTAAAATGTCCGGCACGAATTCCAAAGCTTCCAATATCCGAAAAAGGGGCGTTGAACAATGTCCGAACATGGTCTTATACAGGCGGAACGGCGCGTAAGGGAGATGAACAGAGTGACCCGTCAGTACACCGAACAGGGCAACAGATTTATGCAGCAGCTTCAACAAGCGCAGCAAGGACAGCAAATGCAGAATATGCAAAATATGCGGAACAATCAGACCAGATTTGAACAGGTCGTACCGAATAATAGTACATATAACCCTAACGGCAATAACGGAAACAACGCGGCAAACGGAATAAACAGTACGGGCGGCACAAGAGGCGCGCAAAGTCCCCAAAACCTGCAAAGACAAAACGGCGGTCAGCGGCAGCAAAATATGCGCGGCTCACATAACACGAACAATGCACAGGCAACGCAAACCTCACAGGCTGCACAGAATTTTCAAAATCAGCAGGATCAGCAGGCAGTCCGTTTTGAAACGGCTCCGCACAATACTGCGGGCAGAAATTATCCTGCGGGAAACGCCCCTGTGTGGAATCCGCCATCGGGAAACTCAATGGCGGGTATGCTGTCGTTTCTGTCCGATCTGAACCTTGACGGCGAAAAGCTTATGATAATACTCATCATGTATCTGCTTATAAAAGAAAAAGCCGATATCAAGCTTATTCTCGCGCTTGGATATCTTCTTTTTTAGGAGGGGTAAATATGAAACTGTTCGGAGTCAAAGACGTAAAAAAAGGAGAGTCCACGGAAGATACCGCATTCCGCAGGCAGCTCCTGGAGGAGCTTGATCTTGTGACGGAAAAGCTGTCCCAAATCAGGGAGAGCTACGACATGACCGACGAACCCGAGCTCGTGGACGCGCTAATATACGAGGAGCTTGCTATGAAAGCGCGGTACGATTACCTGATAAGAACGGCAAAGGAGCGGAATATAAGATGCAGACTAACGGTCTCGGAATGACGTGCACTCCCGCGGAGCTTATCTTTTACGGAGCTTTGGCTCTTGCGGGGGTTGTCATGCTCATACACTTTATGCGTTCGGGAAAACCTGTAACAACTGCTTTTAAGGGAATGGCAAGCGGCGGGCTGGGGCTTGTCCTGCTGCATTTTTTCGGGGAACATATCGGACTTGCCCTTCCGCTCAATCTGTTTACAGCGTTTATTTCTCTTACGCTGGGACTTCCCGGTACGGCGGCAATGGCAGTAATAGAGCTTCTCACCCGCTGAAAATACAGAAATCAATTTTGGTATGATAAATTGATTTCCACGAGCCTCCGCCGCTTTTCCTTGACAACTCTGCATGGAATTGCTATAATTTATTTATCGGCAGAGTACGGAAACAAAGGGGCAAGGATGAAAAAATGAACGCCAAAAATATTAAAGCAATAATTTTCGATATGGACGGAACGCTTCTGGACAGCCTCTCCGTCTGGGCGGATTCCGACAGGGAGTTCCTTAACGGTCTGGGTCTGGAGTACGATCACGCTTGCTCCCTTGCAATGAAAAAAATGCACTTCGATTCCGCCTGCGAATATCTCGTAAGAGAATATTCCCTGCCCTTTTCCGCCGAGGAAACAGGCAAACGCATACTTGCCATAGTCGAGGAGCACTACATAAACGGCGTACCCCTGAAATGCGGAGCAAAAGAATTTCTTGCGGTTGCTCACAGTGCGGGAATAAAAATGTGCGTTGCAACTTCCAATAAAAAATCCCTTGCAGAGGCGGCGCTGGAAGCAAAGGGAATTATGAAATATTTTGAATTTTTGGTAACCTCAGACGAGGTCGGCTGCGGAAAGGAAAACCCCGAAATTTTTCTGAAAGCCGCGGAAAGGCTGGGAGCTGTTCCCTCTGAGACCGTTGTTTTTGAGGACTCCATACACGCGGTAATATCTGCGAAAGAAGCGGGCTTTACCGTTGTGGGACTATACGAAAAGCTTTGCGAGGGCGAGTTTGAGGAAATAAAAAAATTTGCGGATATAACGGCAATGTCCTTTGCGAAAATTTTAAAGGAGTACGCGGAATGAAAAAAATTCTTGTGGGAATGAGCGGCGGCGTTGACAGCTCCGCGGCGGCTTTGGTACTGAAAGAACAAGGCTATGACGTGGGCGGCTGCACCCTGAAGCTTTGCGGCAACGGCTGTACGGATGCGGCGGCGGTCTGCGAAAAGCTTGGCATACCTCACTTTACTGTAGACCTGGAAGACCGGTTTCGCCAAAAGGTTATGGACGCCTTTGCGGAGGGCTATATAGACGGCGGCACCCCCAACCCCTGCATTTTCTGCAACCGCTGTATCAAGTTCGGGGAAATGCTTGACTATGCGTTAAAGCATGGTTACGACGGTATTGCGACGGGTCACTACGCCAAAGTCGCGCAGGACGAAAAATCGGGGAGGTACCTGCTTTTCCGTCCCGCCGACCGCAAAAAGGATCAGACCTACGTTCTCTATGGCATGACCCAATTTCAGCTTGCGCATACCTTGTTCCCTCTTTGGGACAGGGACAAGGAGCAGAACCGTATTCTCGCGGAACGGTACGGACTTCCGAACGCCGGAAAACCGGACAGTCAGGACATATGCTTCGTCCCCGACGGCGATTACGCGGCTTTTATCGAAAGGCACACGGGCAGGACTTTTCCCGAGGGAGATTTCGTGGATACCGAGGGACACGCCATAGGCAGACACGGCGGGATAATCCGCTATACCGTGGGTCAGCGAAAGGGTCTCGGCGTGACGTTCGGCAAACCTGTTTACGTCTGCGGCAAGGACGTTGAGAGGAATACCGTAACCCTCGGGGACAGCGAGGACTTGATGACCCTTACCGCGGTCGCCGAGGACGTTAATCTGATAAGTATTGACGACGTTTCTGAGCCTATGAAAATTACCGCGAAAACCCGCTATAATATGACCGACGCGTCGGGAACAGTTGAACGCGTGGGAGACAGCAGAATAAGGGTTACCTTTGACTTACCCCAGCGAGCCGTTACAAAGGGACAGGCGCTTGTTCTGTACGACGGGGACATTGTTGTGGGCGGGGGAACAATCATATAGTCTGTTCAGCAAAAATATAATTAAAATAATTACGTTATATATGTAGGGGCGGATTCCATATCCGCCCGTATGAAAAATACCATTTCAATGGGCGGATATGGAATCCGCCCCTACAATAATTTAAAATTTTTATTTGGAAAGGATCTGGTACTATGAAAGAAATTTCAATCGAAACCCTCAGCTTTAACCCTTGGACAAAGATCGGCAGGGACTGGTTCCTGCTCACAAGCGGAGACGAGACCGGCTACAACACAATGACCGTGGGCTGGGCTTCAATGGGCATTATGTGGAACAAAAACGTTATCAGCGCAATGGTGCGCCCCAACCGCTATACTTATGAGTTTATGGAGAAAAACGACCTTTTCACCGTCAGCTTTTACGGCGAAGAATACAAAAAGGCTCTCGGCTTCTGTGGCTCCCACTCGGGACGGGACTGCGACAAGGCTAAGGAGGCGGGGCTTACTCCGGAATTTACCGACGGTACCACAACCTTTAAAGAAGCAAAACTAACCTTTGTGTGCAGGAAAATTTACGCCCAAGATTTCGACATTAATCTCCTCGCCATGGACGTTAAGCCCGCAAACGGCAGCGACCCTATGCACAAGCTTTTTATGGGCGAGATAATCAAGGTATACGAAAACTGAACTCTGTCCCGCACCGGGACGTCCTCCGCATAATTTACAGCTTGTACACATAAAATGTATTGACAGGCTGTAAGAAATATGATAAAGTAATATCACTATGAGGGAGTAATCGGCATAGCTTTATGCTGCATTTATCGACATACTGACGGTTTCCGTCCGGTAATGCATTAAACGATGAGACTCACGGGCAGCTTTTGTTGTCCGCGGGTCTTTTTATTTTGAAAGGAACGGATAAAAATGGGATTTTTAGAGCTTTTTTTCATTGCTGTGGGACTGTCCGCGGACGCCTTTTCCGTATCGGTCTGCAAAGGTCTGAATATGCGTAAGCTGAACCTTAAGCACGCCTACCTTATCGCTTTGTTTTTCGGGGCGTTTCAGGCGGTAATGCCGCTTATCGGCTACCTGCTGGGCACGGGCTTTTCGGAGTACATCGAAAGGTTCGACCACTGGATAGCGTTTGCTCTGCTGGCGTTTATCGGCGGGAAAATGGTTATCGAGGCAATAGGGGAAAAAGGCGGCGAAGAGGAGGAAAAGACAGACGCACTCAGCATGGGAGAGCTGACTGTCCTTGCGGTAGCCACAAGCATTGACGCTCTTGCGGTTGGCATAACCTTTGCGTTTTTAAAGGTAAATATACTGCCGTCCGTTTTGCTTATCGGCGTTACCACCTTTGCGCTTTCCCTCGGCGGGGTACTGCTGGGCAACCGATTCGGCGCTAAGTACAAGACCAAAGCGGAAATTGCCGGGGGCGTGATACTTGTCCTTATCGGACTTAAGATCCTGTTTGAGCATTTGGGGATAATAAATTTTTAATGTGATAAATTTTTGTTTAGCACACCAACGTTATTGCCTCGCCAGAGATTAGCTGGTCA
>CAJUAN010000011.1 GCA_910584715.1 uncultured Oscillospiraceae bacterium | reverse complement strand
GTAGGCGACGGTCTCTGCTCACAGATACCCGCGCTTCTTATTTCCACCGCAATGGGTATGATAGTTACCCGTTCCGCTTCGGAGGACAGCCTCAATATCGACATCAAGAACCAGTTTACCGCGCAGCCGCTGGTACTCATTATCGCAGGCATGGTAATGTTTGTGATGATGCTTATACCGGGTTTTCCGAAGCTTCAGCTTCTGGTTCTCGGCGCTATGCTTGTGGTTCTCGGGGTCATGCTTATGCGTACCCAGAGGGAGCTTGCGGCGGAGGCGGACACGACCGCTCAGGAAATGTCCGAAAACAGAGAGGCTCTTTCAGAAATGGAGTACTACAAGGATATTGACAACGTTTATAAGCTGCTCAACGTTGAACCCATTGAAATGGAGTTCGGCTACAGTCTTATCCCCCTTGCGGACGAAAGCTCCGGCGGCACGCTGATAGAGCGCGTGGTTATTTTCCGTAAGCAGTTTGCCATGGACATGGGTATGGTCTTCCCGTCGGTAAGAATGACGGATAACCAGCATATCAACCCAAACCAGTATGTTATAAAGGTAAAAGGCGAGATCGTGGCTCATGCGGAGATACTTATGGATCACTACCTTGCTCTTGACAGCGGAAGCGTTACAAGGGAGATCGACGGAATAGACACCGTTGAACCCGCCTTTAACATTCCCGCGAAATGGATACCCGAGCAGGATAAGCTCAGGGCGGAGATCGCAGGCTATACGCTTATCGACCCGACTTCGGTAATCATTACCCACTTGTCGGAGATAATAAAGAATTACGCTCACGAGCTGCTGTCAAGGCAGGACGTGAAAACCATGCTCGACAAGCTCAGACAGACCAACGCCGCGGTGGTGGACGATATTGTGCCAAACATTGTTTCCCCTGCGTATCTGCAAAAGGTGCTCTGCCTGCTGCTAAAAGAGGGCGTACCTATCAGGGATCTTCAGACTATTCTGGAAACTATCGCGGACAACCAGTACAACATGAAGGACGTGGATATTACCACGGAATACGTCCGTCAGGCTCTGAAGCGCACAATTACCCGCCGCTTCTCGGACGGAGGTCAGATACGAGTGCTTACCCTCGATACGGAAACGGAAAACAAGATAGTGGCTTCCGTAAAGAAATCCGAGCAGGGCTCATATCTGGCGATGGATCCCCAGACGATACAGAATCTTGTTACGGCTCTCAACGACCAGATCGAAAGGGTAAAGGACGTTGTTCCCATGCCTATCGTTCTTACGTCGCCTATTGTGCGTATTTACTTTAAAAAGCTAATAGACCAGTTTATACCAAATGTTACGGTGCTTTCGTTCAGCGAGATAGACAATTCCGTACAGATACAGGCTGTGGGAAATATCGCTCTCGACGCTGACACGGCGGGAGTCTGATCCCGCGGGCAGGTACTGCGCAGGAGCTGAGAAAGCGTTTCGCGGATTTCTTGCTTCTTGAATTCTTGCATCTAATGGGGCGGAGGTGAGTTCTGTGACCGGTAAAGCGGATAACGTAAAGGAAGAAAGAGCGCTTTTGCTGCTCAGGTACAAGGAGACAGGCGACAAGGGTCTCAGGAACCGCGTTATCATGGCTTATATGAATATCGTCAAGTACGCCGCGCTGTCAACCAGGAATATGTACATAAAGTTCGCGGAGACCGACGACGTTATCAACGAGGCGACTATTGCCCTGATGAGTGCGATCGACAGCTTTGATCCCAGAAAGGGCGTGAAGTTTGAGACCTACGCTTCCATAAAGGTGAGGGGCGCTATCATAGATTTTATCAGGCGGCAGGACTTTATCCCACGCGGGATAAGGCGTTTTGCAAGAGATTACGACGCGGCTTATTCCGCTCTTTACGAGGAGCTGGACAGAGAGCCTACCGCGGAGGAAATGGCGGAAAGAATGAAGCTTCCCGTGGAAAAGCTTGAAAGCTGCACCGCTCAGGCCGCCGCAGCGCAGACTCTTTCCTTTGAGGAAATGGTCATGGACAGCGGCTTCGATATCGCCGAAAAGGCGGACGACGACGGAATGTGGTCGGCGGAGGCGGGAGTCCACAGGCAGGAAAAACTAAAGTATCTTGCCGAGGCTATCAAGTCCCTGAAAGACAGGGAAAGACTTGTGGTCACCCTTTATTACTATGAAAAGCTCAGGTTTTCCGATATAGGAAAGGTTCTGGACGTTTCGGAAAGCAGGGTCTGCCAGATACACTCGCAGGCAGTGCAGAAAATGAAAAAATATCTCGGAGATTATATGAACTAAGGAGGAGGCTTTAATATGCTCAGAGGCTACTATACCGCGGCAAACGGCATCATCAACGAACAGAGGATACTAAACGTCATCACCAATAACCTTGCCAACGCCAAAACGGCGGGCTATAAGGCGGACGAGGCTATCCCCACTACCTTTGCGGAGGAGCTGCTGCTTATTAACGGCAGGCACAGCCAGACCGGTACTATACGTTACCGCACTATCGACTATACCTACACCAATACGGAGCAGGGTTCCTTTGAGAACACGGGGTCGCGTCTTGATATGGCTCTTGTGGGCAATGTGTACTTCAATATCGAGGAACGCAGAACAGGCGAAACTCTTCTCAGCAGGAACGGTCAGTTCACCATAAACGGCGAGGGCTATCTTACGCTCGGCACTACGGGTTATGTTCTGGACGAAAACGGAGAGCGCATTCAGCTCGGCACAGCCGATTTCCAGGTTGACCGCTTCGGCGAGATAACCGCCGGGGACGGCAGAGTTTTCCGGCTGGGACTCAGCTTCGTCGCTCCGGAGTCGGACGTGGAAAAGGTGGACGACAACCTTATGAGACCTTATGAGGACGCTCCCATAGGAAATCTTCCCGACGATATATATTATCAGGTAAAGCAGGGCTGGTTCGAGCGTTCCAATGTTAACCTTGCGGAGGAGACTATCGCGGCTATGGACGCTCAGCATGTGTTTACAGCGTGCAGCTCGGCGCTCAAGATCGCAAACAGCATGAACCAGCTTGCGGCGAACGAGCTTGCAAGCATTAACTGAGCGGCGCGGTAAAGCGTTGGCTGCATTCGGAAAGGAACTGAAGCTATGAGCAATATAGGATACTACACCGCCGCTTCGGGCGTAATAAGCTATCAGTACGCCATGGACGTTACGGCAAACAACTTGGCAAATGTGAACACCTTCGGCTTTAAGGCGTCGAGGCCGTCTTTTGCGGATCTTATCTACACGGAGAGGAACAACAACAATACCGAGACACAGTTCGGTCACGGCGTAAGAGTCCAGAAGACCGATATGATGTTCGAACAGTCCCAGCTCAGGGAGACCGGCAGACCTCTTGATTTCGCGGCTCTGGACGAGGGCTTCTTCGCAATACTGACTCCGGAAAACAATGTTGCTTACACCAAGGACGGTTCGTTCATAATCACAAAGGAAAGTGAAGCCGAGGACGCTCCGTGGCTCCTGTGTAACTCATGGGGAGGCTGGGTGCTCGACTATGAGGGAAACCGCATAGAGGTGCCTTTTAAGGAGAATGCGCCTATGGAAATAGACGACGCGGCTCTTACGCAGATGATCGGCGTTTACAGGTTTGAAAATCCCTACGGTATGGATATGGTTGGGGACAACTACTATATCGAGACCGCTTCAAGCGGTCCCGCGCAGGCGGACGAGGGTGCGGGCAAAAAACAGAGGTGGCTTGAGGCTTCCGGCACGAATGTGGCTAACGAGATGTCCAAGGTAATTGAGTACCAGAGAGCCTATCAGCTCAACATTAACATGGTAAAAACCCATGACGAGCTTGAAAACATTATAAACAATCTAAGGAACTGATTCGGAGGGAAGGGTAAACCGGTATGGCGATAAAAAACATTGAACAGCTTCAGGATATGCATCTGGACGTCCTGAAGGAGCTGGGAAGCATCGGGTCGGGAAATGCCGCGAGTGCGCTTTCGGAGCTTTTGCAGTGCAATACGGACATAGCAGTTCCGTCCGTTAAGGTACTTGATTTCAGCGACGCGGTGAATTTTCTCGGCGGTCCCGAAAATATTGCGATAGGTATGCTCATAAGCATCAGCGGCGATATAACGGGAATGATGCTGTATGTTCTTCAGCAGTCATTTGCAAGCAGAATGACAAAGGCTCTTTTCGGTTCGGAAATAGAAAATCTGCTCGAAATGAACGATATGGAAAAATCCTTTATTTCCGAGGTCGGAAATATTATGGGAGGCTCGTACATAAACGCGATAGCGGCTCTTACGGGAATGACGATAGACATTTCTGTCCCAGTAATGACCGTGGATATGGTCGGAGCGATTCTTAGCGTTCCGGTCATTGAATTCGCACAGGTCGGAAATAAAGCGCTTTTTATTGACGACAGATTCAAAATAGACAACGGTGAAATAAAAAGCAACATGATACTTGTTCCCGAGATGGAGTCTCTTGAAACTCTTTTCACAAGACTGGGAGTGAGTGGATAATGGCAAACACTGTTACAGTTGGCATTGCGGATTTGAACGTTGTAAAGTCACCCGACACGCTGGTTACATACGCCCTTGGTTCATGCGTCGGTATCTGTTTGTACGATCCCGACAAAAAGATTGCGGGGCTGGCTCACATAATGCTGCCGCTAAGCACGGAGGCTGCACAGGGAGTCAACAACAAGCGCAGATACGCCGATACGGGCATAGCGGAGCTTATCCAGAAAATGACTATGCTCGGAGCGAACAAGGCGCGTCTTACAGCCAAAATCGCCGGGGGAGCCCAGATGTTCAGTGTTAATTCAACGGTATTCAATATCGGCGAGAGAAATGTCGCGGCGGTAAAGCAGGTTTTAGCGTCGTACAGGATAAAAATTGTGGCGGAAGAAACGGGAGCGAATTTCGGGCGCACTCAGTATTTTCACGGAGATACGGGCGTAATGGAGATCCGCGCCGCAACAAGGCCGACAAAAATGTACTAAGCGCAGACCGCGTCTGATAAGAAGCGCAGATTATAAAACTTTATAAACACGAAAAGGGTATCGCTCCTAAAGAAGCGGTACCCTTTGATTTGTTTATATCCACATAAGACAAAGACGCGCAAAGTCTTATGTAGCGTCGTTATGCAGACCGAAGCTGATTGACAGAGCGCTGTTGACTCTGGTCATAGCGGTGGGGTCGAGTTCGCCCATGCGTTCCTTGAGGCGTTTTTTGTCGATGGTTCTTATTTGTTCGAGAAGAACTATGCTGTCCTTTTGCAGCCCGCATTTGTCGGCGTTCAGCTCGATGTGTGTGGGCAGCTTTGTTTTTTCGCGCTGACTGGTGATCGCCGCGGCGATGACTGTGGGGCTGTGTTTGTTTCCCACGTCGTTCTGGACGATCAGTACGGGACGTATCCCGCCCTGTTCGGAACCCACAACGGGGCTGAGGTCTGCGTAATAAATTTCTCCCCTTTTTACTGACACTTCCATACACTCCTATTTTACCGAGTTGCGGCTGCTTTGGAGCTGCCGCGTTACAGCAATTCCGCTTTGAAAATGCAAACAAAATTCCGCGCCAAAATCTATATATGAAGGATTTAGGCTTGAATTTTGTACATTTTTTGCGTGGAATGGCTGTATGGTATTATTGTTGACGGTTTTTGTGAAAATAATCACCGCCCGCAATTTTTCATATTCGGCAAATATATTGGGACAGTTCATTATATGCAGGGAGGGTTGTACGGGGTTTTATGCCTTTGAGGTTTTGATTCCGGTGAGGGGTTTTAGTATGATTTGTCTTGATTAGTTTATCCTTGTAATTATAAGTTTGCTGCGGGATACGAGAGGGAAAACAATAAGAGAGAGGAAGGAGGCTCATTTAGATTTAAAGGACGCTTGCCGCCCACTCCCTCTCTCTTATGGTTTTCCCTCTCGTGCTCTCTCTTTCCTTTACTCTCGCCCTTCTCCGCTACGCTATGTGTTTTAAATGCTTTTTAGCTGTCATGATATTTCTTCAGTTATTTCACAGTTATTGATCCCAAACTCAAGCATTATGTTTATAATTTCATTTCTGTAACGGTTAGTTTCATTTGCAATTTGATCAAGGCGCTCAACGGTTGTATCCTTTATTCTTATCGAAAAGGTTTTATAGCCGTCCTCGCCTTTAAGTGCGGAGCGTTTGCTTATTTGCAGTTTTTTAGACATAAGATCACCTCTAACATATATTATACATTGACATTCGGTGCTATAATATGATATAATACATGTTATTAGTTATGTTATAAATTATGCCATATATTAATGGAGGTTTTAATGAAAAAAGTATTTTTTACAGGTTACAGAACAACTAATCAAGACAAAGCAAAAGGGCGGGAAATAAATTTATTCCTGAAGCAGTCCTTGTAAATACGCATAAAGCATAGCCTTTTTTATAGCGTTAAGCCGCTTGTATCCGAATAAAATATTCTTTTCTTCCTCCGAAAGACCTGATACCGGCAAAGTGATTTTATCGTCGCTTATTTCAAGAAGATAATCTGACGACACTCCAAAATACTTGGCAATCTTACATATCGTGTTTATATCCGGTTCTGCGCGGCCAAGTTCGTATTTGCTTATCATAGTTTGTGAAACATTGATTTCAAGAGCAAGCTTTTGTTGGCTTATGCCTTTTAACTCACGTAAGATTTTCAATCTGTTCATTTTTATCACCAATTATATAATATAACTTATTGGAATAAAAATTATTCTTAACAGTTGTAATTGTTAGTCGTATATGTTATAATAGATATGACATTAATGATTATATAAGAGGTAATGTTTTATGAAAAAATACTCTTTACAGGTTACAGAACAACTAATCAAGACAAAACAAAAGGACGGAAATATTACCGTCCTTTTATGGAAGCATTGAAGCAAGAAGCTCTAATATAATATCCTGCTGCTTTGAGTTTAATTTGTTCCAATTTTCAAGTACCTGCCGCTGCTTATCGGTTAAAACGACAGGTTCGTTGTCAAACGCAAAAAACTGTGACATTGTCACATTAAACGCCGCGCATATTTTTTCAAGAGATTTTTTTGACGGATTCACATTTTTACGAAACCATGAGGAAATAGTGGATTGGGAAATTCCCGATTCCTCTGACAAACGATATTCAGTCCAGCCGCGTTCTTCTCGCAGCTGTAGTATTCTTTCAAGTATTGTCATGATATTCACACCTTTTCGTATATTATATACGAAAAACACTTGAACTTTAATAATTTTTATCGTATAATAAATACGACAAAATTAAGTAAAATAAGGAGAAGGTAATATGAAAAAAGTATTCTTTACAGGTCAAAGAACGATTGAAAACGATATTGAAACCATTCCAAAGCTTATGCAAACTATTAAAAATCTTTTGCTGGAGGGAGCAACCGATTTTTATGCAGGAGGAGCAATAGGCTGGGATATGCTTTGCGAAAAGGTTGTTCTGATGTTCAGGGACGAGCGCGTACCGTATATCAGGCTGCATTTGATACTGCCCTGTCCGCCCGAAGAGCAGACCGCAAGGTGGAGCAGCTTCGATAAAGACAGGTACCGGGAAATACTTGAAACGGCGGACAGCGTAGATATCGTTTCGGAGCATTACTGCAAAGACTGCATGAGATCCCGCAACGTCCGTCTTGCGGAAACAGGCGACGTGTGCGTTTGCTATTACAACGAAGAAAGCCGCCGCAGCGGTACGGCTCAGACCGTTCGCATGGCAAAAAGGCTGGGCAGAAAGATAATAAACCTGAGATAACTTGTGCAGACGGCGGACAGAGCTTTGTCCGCCGTTTTCGGTTTAAAGTTGACAGAACACCCCGAAAGCGTTATAATTAAAGAAAACTATACGGAGGACTTCTGCATATATGAAAATTCTGATAATACGCCACGGCGATCCCGATTATTCCATAGATTCCCTTACCGAAAAGGGCTGGCGGGAAGCCGAAATACTCTCGGAGCGTATTGCTCCGCTGGACGTTAAGCAGTACTATGTTTCCCCTCTGGGGCGCGCCCGCGACACTGCTTCCTTTACTCTTAAAAAGGCGGGGCGTGAAGCGGAAGTCCTGCCATGGCTGCGGGAGTACGACGTGAGGATAGACGACTCCGCAACGGGTACAAAGCGTATCCCGTGGGATATGCTGCCTGCCGACTGGACAGCCGTTCCCGAATATTATCAATGGAACGGCTGGTACAATGTGCCGGTAATGAAGTCCGCGGGCATGGAGGCTGGGCTTCGGGCGGTATGGGACGGTCTGGACGGAATTCTTGCACGCCACGGCTACAGGCGGGACGGGCTTGTCTACCGCGCGGAAAAACCGAACGAGGATACTATCGTGTTTTTCTGTCATTTCGGCGTTCAGTGCGTTATGCTGGGGCACCTTTTCGGAGTCTCGCCCATGATATTATGGCACAGTCTTATGACCGCGCCAACGTCGGTGACTACTCTTTGCTCCGAGGAGCGGCGGGAGGGTACCGCCTTTTTCAGGGCGAGCGCAATAGGCGATATCTCACACCTCTACGCAAAGGGAGAGCCTCCGGCTTTTGCGGGACGGTTCTGCGAAATGTTTTCCAACGAAGAGCAGCGGCATGATTAGACACGATTAAAAATATCCGAATATTTTTTACGAAACCTGTGTACAAATCCCGCGGAATATGTTATACTTACTATATGTATTTGTTACCGAAAGGAGAATCGCGGCTTATGAAGCTTGCGGAAAAATTCGGCGGTCTTTTTGTCCGCGATAAATTTGACGCCGGATTCAGGAACGCGCTGAAGCGGCGGCAGTTCAATATAGTATCCAAGCGGGACGACGGTCAGTACGAGGTGTCCAACGGTACGGTGATGTTTACCGTGGACGTGAGCGACGCGCGGGCGGCGTATGAGAAAAGCCGTTCCGACGAGGAGCTTGATATGCTGATAAACCGCCTTGAGCACGACTGCCTTACCAAGGGCAGAATGGTGTCCTTTACAAACGGGCAGGAGTTCCTGAGACTGCTTATCATGCGGGACAAGGACGTTACCCCTGATATGATAAGCGCGGATTTTGTGGAGGGTCTGAAAAAGGTTGCCGTCTATACTCCCGACGACGAGATAATACATTTCCTCGACGAGGACACGCTGAAAAAATGGGGAGTCCCCCGCGAGGTGGTATTTTCTGTGGCGGACAGAAATATGTGCAGGATACTTTCAAAAGCTGAGATAAAAGAGGAAACCCTCGGCGACGGCATAAAGGCTCTGGATTTCAAAATATCCGCCCCCGCCTTTTGCAGCTCCCTTATCATGTGCAACGAGTTCAGGTCGGCGGTGTACGAAAAGTTGGGAGCAAAGTTTCTGGTGGTGGCTCCGTCCCGCGAAAATCTGCTGGTGCTTAAAAATATTACCAACAATATTCTGGAGGGACTGGGCACGGTCATTCTCAGCGAATATAGAAAGGCTAAAAATCCTCTCACTACGGACGTACTGCTGTTTACGCCGCAGGAAATACAGGTGGCGGGACGGTTCTCAATAGGCAGGGGAGAGGAAGACCGCACTCCCGTGCAAGTCCCGCAAGCCTCCGTACAGACTGCGGAAGCCTCTTCGGCTCCGTCGGAGAATACTGTGAACGTTCAGCCCTAAAGTCGGAAAGGAGTAGTTATGGCAAAGTTTACATACAATAAAAACAAGAAAAGACCTTTGTTTGCGAGGATACTGGTGTGCGCCCTTGCAGTGGCTCTTCTGGTGGGTATAGTGGTAATGGCTATTCCCGCAAGAGCGGCGGAAAGCACGGAAAATCTTACGGTGCAGTCATTTGAGACCGGAAAGCTTGCGGACGCCATAAGCGAGGCCGCCGACGGAACGGACTACAATTTCATAAAGAACATAGCGGTGCTGTCGGGTACGCTTAACGGGACGGACTACGGCGCGCTTACCGCCATTCCAAATCTGGAGATAATTGAGCTTGCGGGTACGGAGACCGAGGGCGGGATAATTCCCGAAAACGCCCTGCCGTCCCGCAATCAGCTTACTGTGCTGACTTTGCCAAAGAACACCTCCGAGATCGGCAAAAACGCTTTTTCCGGCAACAGAAAGCTGGTAAAGGTATTAATGCCTGCCACGGTAACCAAGATAGACGACTACGCTTTTGCCTCCTGCGAAGCGCTGGAAGAGATCCCAGTGTCGGCGGCGGTAACGTATATCGGGGAGGGCGCGTTCCAGGACTGCAAGGCTATCACGGAATTTGTCATTCCCGCGGGAATTTCAGAGCTGTACCCCAACACGTTCAGCAAGTGCGGCTTTGAGAGCATTTCAATAGGTCCCGACGTGAAAAAAATAGGCGGCAGTGTTTTTGCCGACTGCAATAATCTTAAAAATATTTACGCTTACGGCACGGAAGCTCCCGCGCTGGACAGCGATGTTTTCCGAAACGTCAGCGCGGCTGTTCACTGTTATGAGGATTCCGAGGAAAGCTACGGAAGCTGGAAGCAGAACAATATTACCATAACCGCCGACCTTACCGGCGAGTACTCCCTTAAAGCGGAGGTCTCCGAGGAAAATAATGCCGCCTATGATGATACATCACCCGCGTCCGATACTCCCGAAGCGGAGACCGGTACGGCTTCCGCGGCAGATACCGCTGAGCAGACGGAAACTACCGCAGAGGCTGTCCCCGCGGTACCGCAAGCGCAGACCGTTCAGCAGGGCGGCTTGAGCATAGGCGTTGTTATTGTCATAGTAATAATGGCTGCTGTAATAGCTGTGCTCGCAACGGTACTCGTTATGACTAAAAAAGGCGGAAAAAGCTGATGGCTGAAGCGTCGGAAAAATTTTTCAGCGCGGCTAAAAAGCACGGCGAGACCTTTCTTTTATGGCTGCTGTGTGCAGCGGCATTGTCGGCGGTACTGCACATCTACTCCGAAAGCGCGTTTAATATTTACGCTCTGGCGGGAGCTGCGGCAGCCTTTGGACTTATAAAGCTTTTCGATCTCTTCCGCGGGAAAAAATTCGGAGGTTTTATATATTTCGGTACGCTGACCGCTGTGTTCGCAGTGGTTCCGACCTTGTTCATAGGCAGGAACTGGGAAAGCTGGGTCGCTTTTATAAGATGGTTCTTTTCCGGCGCTCAGGCGGAGGAGACGGTTGCGGACTTTATGCTGACCCTTATGCCGCTGATGGTGTTCTTTCTTACGTCGGCGTTTTATTACTTTACGAGGATAATTTACCGTTCCTCGATGCTTGCGCTGGTATCCCTGATACCCTTTGCGATCGCCGTAAAAGCGGCGGCGAACATACCTGCCGCTTATTGTGCGCTGATTGCCTCCCTGAACCTGATCTTCTTTATTATTGACGGTCGGAAAAGGCTTTTAAAGGGTTCGGTACGCGGCGGTACGGCGGGAGCTGCGGCGACGGTCTATACGGATTTCGCCCTGGCGGCGGTGCTGCTTGCTCTGATCGCGCCCAAACCGTCGGTCACGCCTTATTACGATAAATTTGAAGCGGCGGTAAGTATTTTCAGCTTCGGAGGAAGCGGCGAGACGGAATACCGCGGCGAGTACAAAACCTTTTCGGGGCGTGCCGACGAGCTTTTAAAAGGCGAAAGTATACTTCTGTATATTGTGGGTTCCGACGAGCCAACCTATATGAAAACGCAGGTCTTTAATATTTACGACAGCGAAACCGGACTCTGGACCGACGACAGCGAGACGGTAAGAGGGAACAAAAAATGGCAGGAGACCTCGCGTCTCATGAGCTTTGAAAGGCTTGCCGCGGCAGTTGAAAAAGCCATAGAACAAAACAAAATAAACGTCAGGGAAAGCCTTTTCTATGATGAAAACAGCGATCTGATCACAAATAAATATCCGTGGGCGGAGGCACTTACGGAGCTTACCGATCCACAGAGCTACAGTATTGTTTACGCTCAGAATTATCCCGCGGTGTACATTCCTGCGCCGATGAGGGCAGAGGAGGTATCCGTTTCAAATGCGAATATCTCGTGGACAGCGCGTTCGGACGCCGGAGAGGTATTTACCAATCTGCCCATGCTTCCTCCGAATGTAAATTACACTGTAAGGTATTTCAGTGAAAGAACTCAGGAAAGCATTATGGCAAGCGGCATAAGCGATATAGACCTTGAGGAATGGTACGATTTCCTGTTTGACGTACAGTGGGAATTGGAAAACGATTCCGAGGAATACCTTGTTCTGAGCGAATTTATAAAGGCTCAGACTCGGGCGGAGAATTACCGCGATAATTACCCTACGGAAGTATCGCCGGAAATACAGGATCTTGCCGACGAGCTTACGGCAGGATTGGAGTATGACCGCCAAAAAGCGGAGGCTATTGAGGAATACTTTACCGGAGGCGGCTTTCTGTACGACCTGGGATATGAGCCGCCGGAGGGCATGGATACTCCCGAATACTTTTTATTTAAAAGCAGAACCGGAATATGCTCTGATTTTGCAAACGCTTACGTTTTGCTCGCAAGAGCGGCGGGACTTACGGCAAGATATGCCGAGGGCTTTGTTCCCCAGCCGTCTGCCGAAAACGAGGGAACTTATTTTATATACAGCGACAATGCCCATGCTTATCCCGAGGTGTATATTCCCGCTGCAGGCTGGACGAGGTTTGAGCCTACGCCTGCCGGCTATATAGGCGCGGGTGGCGGAAGAGCTTCCGAGGAAGAGGACACCGATCCTATGGCTGTTATTCTTACGGCTGCGGTATTTATAGCCGGATTCGGAATATTTATATTGCTGGCACTGCTGTTCCCTAAAATTGCCGAGGGAATATTCAGGATCAGGGCAAGATGTGCCGAATGCGGAAAAGGAGTGGTCATGCTCTATAACAGGCATATAAGGAATGCAGAGAGCCGCTTCAAGGAAAGCTTTATAGCGTTCACACCCGAGCAGATGGATCGCCTTTCGGAGGAGAAGCTCGGTCAAAGCCTCGAAGCGCTGACAAAGCCGTTTACAGCGGTTTGTTACGGCGGCGCTGAGATCGGCAGGGACGATTTTAACACGGCGTACGAGTGCTATAAGATTCAGGCAAGGGCAATGCGCAAAATAAAAATAAAAAAACCAGGAGCATAAGTCAAACCTTGAAAAACCAAGAAAACGGAGGGCTGACAATGACGGCTTTAGTAACAGGCGCAAGTTCGGGGATCGGAAGAGATATTGCCCGAAAGCTGGGAAGCAGGGGAGTCAGACTTATTATTACGGGAAGGGACAGGAAAAGCCTGGAGGATCTCAGACAGGAGATAGGCGCAAGGCGGGTAAAGATAATAACGGCGGACATTTCGCGCCGCGATGAATGTCTGCGCCTGTACAGGGAGGCATCGGCATACGGCGTGGATATTCTGGTGAACAACGCGGGTTTCGGTCTGTACGGAAAATTCAGCGTCACCGAGCTTGACAGGGAACTTGACATGATAGACGTGAATGTCGGCGCGGTGCATATACTGACAAAGCTGTTCCTCAGGGATTTTTCCGCCCGCGACAAGGGCTATATACTCAATGTTGCTTCCATAGCCGGATTTATGCCGGGACCCCTGATGGCTACCTATTACGCCACTAAAAACTATGTGGTGCGGCTTACCGAGGCTGTTCGGGAGGAACTGCGCTGTCAGCGCAGCGGGGTATACATCGGAGCATTCTGCCCCGGACCTGTGGATACTCATTTTAACAGTACTGCCGGAGTAAAATTCGCTCTCAGGGGAATTTCCAGTGAATACGCAGCGGAATGCGCCGTCAGGGGAATGTTTGCTCGTAAGGCGCTGATACTGCCCACGCCGTCCGTCAAGGCGGCTGTGATCGCTTCACGCTTTATTCCCGATATGCTTCTTGCGGCAGTAACAAGGCTTTTTCAGTCCAGAAAAGGCTGAATATCCGCGACAAGACCGCTTTTTTTCGGTGTGAAAAGGCGGTCTTTTATTCTGACAGCCGATTAAAAATGAAATAAAAATCTGCGCCGAAGTCGTATATGCAAATTTCAGCGCAGATTTTTTATTTGGTTATCGGTATTAGTTTTTGTAATTGATTATAAAGGTAAGTATACGGTACTGTCCGTAATAATCTGTCCAGAGCAGACCGATATTTTCTCCGCATTCCGCGTTCACGCGCTCTATTACGGGAGTAAACAGTTCTTCGTTATCAAGGTCGGCAAGAGAGGACAAATACAGATCGGTGGTGGAGAATTTTATCATGGCGCTGGTTTTTCTGCTTTTTACTGCGTCAATGATAGCGTTTTCGGCAGCGGTAAGCAGTTCGCTGTCCGAGGTAACGTCCGCGCCCTCGCGGACAAAATAGTTCTCCTCAGTACCGTAGGCCTTGGGCGGCTCGGCAGGATAGGGGACAATGGTGTGATTGTTTTTTATTACCGAGTCCGTTACCATGAAGTATTGATACAGGATACAATCGGGATATTTTTCGTGAAGCTCGTCGTCGGGCTTATCCCATGTTACGTCCACATGGTACCAGTTCCCGTTCAGCTTGACCATGTTCCACATATGAGGGACATAGGTTTTGCCTGTGACGATGACATTTTCTATATCCGCAAGATTGCACAGGTATGAAAACGCTTTGGTATAGCCTTCGCACAAGGCTTTTTTGCGTACGAGAGCGCCGTAAATAGTGTCGGCGTACTCGTCTTCGGAGTCGGTCTCGCAGTTGAGGACAAGATAGTCGTGAAAAAATTTCAGTTTTTCATAGTCGTCCATATCGGGAGTAAGCCGGGATATTATGTCCTTTGCAGCTCTTTCGGCTGCCATATTCATGCTGCTTATTTCATCAGCGGTAAGGCGGTAACTGAAGTTTACTTCAAATCCCTGATCCGATGTAGAATATTCACCGAGCTTCCACATTGAAATATGATTGAACGAAAGCTGTTCAAGCCGTATCATTTCGAGTATGCGGCCGTAGGTATTCGATTCTACGGGAAGTATCACCTTATCCCTGAGCTTTCCGAGATTTTTGACGGTATCCTCATAGATTTCGCGTTCACTGTCGTTAAGGGAATATGTTCTGTAATAATTTGTTTCCATTCCTTCGGGAATGTAAAAATCGGCATAGCTGCTTTTTTTGTTTTCGGAGGGAGCTATAAAGCCGGAATCAAGAATAACTCCGTCCGAATAGACGTGGTATTCAACGTTTTGGCTGTCCGAGCAGCCCGAAATAAGAGCGCAGAGTATAAGCGCGGCTGCCGAAGCGATAGCTGTAGTTTTAAATTTTCGCAAATACTGTGCCTCCCGAACGCAGCAGGGAGATCCGAATGTGTTTGATCAGCTTTTGAAGTCCGGATCGGGGCTGCTGACTGTAAGTATTAACAACTGTCAGTGCGGATATTCAGACCGGATAATGACAATTCAATCATATTCCGGGAACAGCTTTATGACCAATGATGTTGCGTCGTAGCTGAAATTAACAACGGAAGTGTTGAATTTGTTTTCAGCGTCTGGGTATGCTTCCTCGTAAATATTGAGAGCCTGCTTACTGGAATTGTCAAACAGATTGTAGACTGCCTCTTCATATACCTTGCGGTCGGAGCATTTTACCTGTACCGGCGAGGTCTTATCCTCAGAGCACCTGATAAGCTCGTCGCGGAGGATTATCTTTGTCTCCGTCCAGCTGTCGGCAACAAGACCGTTCTGTGCAAAATAGCCGTATTCGTCCGAATCGGCTTCAGGATATTTGTAGCTCTGCTCATAGACCGTGCGGCTGTCTTCCAGCATTTTGTCAGGCACGCAGAAATAATCGTATCTGACATAGCTGCTTTCGGATTCGTTTGATACGGCGTACGTTACGTCAATGTTATACCATTTTCCGTCAATTCTGACCTTGTTCCACATATGGGGCTGACCGTCCGCGTCGCCTGTGACGGTGGCGGTCTCTATACCCGCCTTGCTGCAAAGGTAAGAGAAAGCTTTTGAGTATCCTCCGCAGATAGCCTTTTTGTCAACGAATACTCCGTATATATCGCGGCAGTTGGGTGCGCTTTCGTCGTAAACGACGGTAGACGCCAGAATGTCGTGGAAAAGCTTGATCTTGTCATAGTCCGTCATGTCGTCGGATACCATGGCAAATATCTTGTTTACTTCCGCGTCTATTTCGTTTTGCATTTTATATATCTCGCTGCTGCCGTACTTGTAAAACAGCTTTGCGCTGGCAAGTTTTTTAGTTGAGGAATTTACGGCGTACTGCATTTTTTTGTCCAGGTAGAACAGCGACGGCTCGTCGTCGTATATTATCTGGTAAACGTCGCAGTAGTCCTCGGAGGCAATGCTTTTGTCGGAAGAAAAAGTAATTGAGCTTCCGTACTGTTCCGCGGCATTAATTATCTCATCGTAGATATAGGTCTGCTTTTCGTCCAGGAAACGATAGCTGTAGGGACGCTTCAGATCGGCGGCAGAAGCAGCCGCAGGAGCGCCGACAGTGCTTGTTTCGGTATCAAGATATCCGGTCGTCTCGTAGGAAGAACCGGATGAGTTTGAAAAGGAGTAGGTTTCGCGCAGCGACAGTGAAGAGGAATCCGAAGACGCGGATTTTTCCGACGGAGACGTCTGAACAGGAGATGTTTCGGACGACGCTGTTGTAGTCGCCAGGTTTAACGGGGTAGTGCTTGTAAATTCCGAAATGGGAACATTGGGCACGTCCGGAACCGTGGAAATATCGGAGGAAGCGGCAGTTTCACTTTTCCGGGTCGTCGTTGTGGCAAGCTCCGGACCTGTTTCCGAAAAAGCTGTGCGCTTTGTGGGCTCGGTATCAGGGAATGTTATCGGCGGACTGCTTTCGGTGGTTTCTTCCGTAAGGTAGACTGCCGTGGGGCGGGAGCTTTCCGTTTCGACCGCCGGAAGAGTGTCCTCCCAGTCGGCGGCGGCTCCTTCAAGGCAGCCTGTCAGCAGCGCAGTGCATACGGCAGCCGCGGTCATAAGGTAAATAAATTTTCTTTGCATGTTTTTCCGCACTTGCCGCACGCTCCTTTAGTAAAAAATCATTCCTCTGGGTCGGATTCATATATGAGCGATATATGGATTATATGCATATCGTCGTTGTTATGCTTATAAGCTGAACGTATTCTTGTACCGCAGCTTCCGTTTATGTCTTCGATTATGTTTTTCAGTTCCCCGCTGTCGAAAAGTCTTGCCATAGCGGCAAAATACGCGCTTTCTGAGGACAGCCGTATCTCCGCTTCTCTTTTGCCTGCAAGTCCCGCCGATTTTATCTGCGCCGTAAGGGCTTCGGTGGCTTCGGCGGCGGTGTCGAACAGAATATCTTTTCCCTTAAAATAATTAAGGTCGCCGCTTTCGCAGGAGGTAAGACCCTTGCAAAGCTCGCTTGGGAAATGGGTCTTTCCCTCTATTTCGCTGTCCTTTACCATAAGATAGTCGTGGCGCACAAAGCCCGGGTCGTTCCTGTTCAGTATTGGATCGTCCCAGGTGCAGTCAACGTTGTACCAGTTTCCGTCCGCAAGAACCTTGTTCCACGCATGGGAAACGCCCTCGGCAGTTTCGCCGAACGCGGTGTAGTTAGGTATGCCGGCTTTGTCGCACAGCGCGGTCATTGCCGCAGCGTACCCCTCGCATTGCCCGAAACCGGTCACAAGGACTCCGTATGCGGAATTGACGTGCTCCGCAGTATTGCTGAATGTGCAGGTTGTGGCGATCTTGTCGTGAAAGTACACGATCTTGTCAAAGTCGGAGGCGTTTTCCGGAAGCTCCCCCAATATTGTGGAGGCAGCCAGATCAAGCTCCGCGCGCTTTATTTCAGCGTCTTCCTTTTCATAAAGGTAATGGAGCCTGAGCACCGATATCTCGCTTTCCGGAGCATAAAAAAGATTGCTCAGCCAGAAATAGCTGCGCTCCTGGGAGTATACCAGCCTGTAGATCTTTCCCGCCGTATCCCTTGAAATAGGCGGATCGAAAGACACCGTATCCCTGAAGCTTGAGACCGCGGTCTTTATCTTGTCGTAGACAGCCTGTTCTTCCTCGGAAAGAGATGCATACACGGGAGAGACAAAATCGCCGCTTTCACTGTAGTAATTGTCGTTTGTTTTTGCTTCGGTCCCCGACGGTACTTCGGCGACTCTCCGGCAAGAGGACAGGAAAGCCGCCGCAAGGACCGCACAGAGAACGACAGCGGAAATTCGTCTTTTCATATCGTTTCCAATCAGTTGTAAATAACGTCAAATTCGATCAGGAGCAGGCTTTCGCTGCATTCGTCGCTGACGCCCTTAACGCCGGAGAAGCCTTTGGCGTAATCGTTGTAGTCCATTTTCTTGTCATATATCTGCTTATAAAGCTCCTTTGAGCTTACTGCGATCTGCGCTGTTCTTGAACCGTCCTTAGCCGCCCTTTCGATTTCGGCTTTGATAGCGTTGTCGGCGGAATCAAGGTCGCTGTAGACCTTGCCTGTTTTTACAAAGTAGTTCTGATCGTTGTCAACGCAGGCAGGGGGGGTGAAGTATGTGACATAGTTGCCGTTGGAAAGCTTCTTCTGACCAACGTGCATATGGGTTATATTGTGTATTCCGCTGTCGGGAACGAGGAAAAAGTTATAGCGGATATTTTTGTAGTTAGGAGTGTTGAGGATCGGGTCGTCCCATGTTGCGTCAAGGTTGTACCATTTGCCGTCTATGTCGATAACGTTCCATGCGTGGGTCTGACCCTGATTGGTCTCGCCTGTTACGACCATGCTGACGATCCCCGCCTTGTCGCAAAGGTACTGCATAGCCTTGGCGTAGCCTGCGCACTGGATATTTCCCTGGGGCTCGCCGCTTCCGAAAGCGTTGTAAATGGTGGCGTTGTAGTTTGTGATTTCGTCCTTGAGCTCGAAGGTGGAATTCAGGACAAGGTAGTCGTGGAACACCTTGAGCTTTTCAAAGGTTGAGGATTTTCCGTTAGCTTCGGCGACGAGCTTGTCGGCTACCGCGTCGATGGACTTTTGCATTTCGTTGATCGCGGCAGCGTCCTTTGTGAGATAGAAAAGCTTTCCGACCTTGAGCTTGGCGTTCATATAGAAAAGACGAGGCTCCTGCATATAAACAAGACCGTATATTTTGGACCATTCCTCAAGGGAATAGGCGTCCTCGTCGCATATCTTATAGCGAAGACCTTCGATACCCGCGACAATGTCGTCATAGAGCTTTTTCTCTTCCGCTGTAAGGGTGGAGTAGCCGTATCTTTCTGTATTGGTCTGGCTGATGTTGAGTTGAGGGGGAGCTGCCGTAGTACCCATTGCGCTGAGGATATCGTCCTCGCTGAGGGTGTGCGCAGGATCTATTTCGGTAACGACAGGCTGCGAAAGAACGTCTCCGTCCACACCGGTAACGGCCTCGCCGTTTTCGTCGGTAACCGTTACCGCTTCAACCGGTGATCCGTCCGATGCGTTTGTTCCGTCCGCGCTGCCGGGATCGCCTATCACATTTACCGATGCGGAAGTCTCATCGGAGTCGCCGTTGTTTTCTCCGCTGCTGCATCCCGAGGCGAGCATTGCTATCGCGGCTGCAAGTGCGAGCGCGGAACATATTTTTTTATTTTTCCACATAATAATTGATTTCCTTTCAAAGTTCGCTTGGATTTTTGCCGTATTTTTACGGCGCAGTGACCGCAGCTTATGTGTTCGGTCACGAACATCGGGGCAGGGGGAAGAAATGCTTATCCGACCCCCGCCCCGTATGCTTTGTTGTTTAGTCCTTATATGCCACGTCGTACTCAACAACGAGGATATCCTCGGTGAGAGAAGTCTGGAGCTTGAGTTCCTTTACGCTGCTGTCCTTTTTCTTTGCGTAGTCCTGGAAAGCCTTCCAGTATTTTTTATCTCTGAGGGTTTCCCACATATCATGATCTGTCACTCTGATATGAGCAACGTTTTTGCCCGCCTCGATCGCAGCGTCGAGCTCGGCGTACATAGCCTGAGTAGCGGTCTCAAGATCGCTGTATTCCTTGTTGTAGGCCTTGAAGTAGTAGCACGCCGTCTTTGTGCAAGCAGGAGGATCGTAGAGCTTGATGCGGTTTCCGTTTCCTCTTGCGACGGTGCTGATGTTGAGGTGAGTATTTTTGATCATGCTGTCGTTTGCAAGGAAGAACAGGTAACGCACGTAGCTGCTTCTGCCGTAGGAGTTCATCGGGTCGCCCCAAGTGCTGTCGAGAATGTAGTATCCGTTGTCGCAGTATACCACGTTCCATGCGTGAGTGCTTCCCTCGGTGTTGTTTCCTGTAACGACCATGCATTCGATTCCCGCTACGTCGCAGAGATAAAGGACTGTCTTTGCATAGCCCTGGCACTGGAGCTCTCCGCCGTCAGTCAGGCCGTTGTAGATTCCGCAGGTCCTGTAGTTGCCCTGGAGGCTGAATGTGTTATGGGTGATTACCCAGTCGTAAATGACCTTGAGCTTGCTTACCGTGCTTGTGTAGCTGTTTACCTTGCTCATTACCTCGCTTACGGTAGCGTCGATCTCCTTCTGAGCTTCTGCCGCCTTTTCGGGAGAAAGGTCGAACTGGAGATTGAGCATTCCTCCGAGAGAGGGAGGAACGAGATTTGAAAGCCAGAAGAGCTGAGGCTCCTGATTGTATACCAGAGCGTATACCTTAACTATATCGTCGGAAGTAAGGGACATGGGAACGTCGACCTGCATTTCGAAATTTTCCGCCGCTTCAACGATGCCGGCATAAAGCTGCTGTTCGTCTCTGCTGAGCTGCTGATAAGGATATCTGTCAGTGTAGCTCTTGGTATATGATGAATTGCCCGGTACCGCCGGCTGCTTCTTTGTGGTTTCCTCGGTGACAGCGGGCTTTTTGGGAGCCGTTGTGGTCACGGTTTCCGATCCCGCGGGCTTCTGGTCGGTCACATAATCGGAGTGGATAAAGGTTCCGTCGGCAAGCTTGTAGTAGCCTGTATCGGTCGCCGCCACAATATTGATCTTCTGGCCGACGTCGTATTTCTTAACGGATTCTGAGCCTACGACAGCCTGCGTCCTTGAATAGCAGGAGGTCTTTATGTAGAGAGTCTCGCTGATCTCGGTTTCGTTCCAAGCCTTTGCAGCAGTTGTCGAAGCGGCTGTCGTTGTTTCGGACGAAGCCGCTGTTGTAGTCGTTTCGGTCTCGCTTGTTTCCGATTCGCTTTCAGTGGTTGTTTCCTCCGTTGTAGTCTCTTCGGGAACGGTAGTGGTCTCCTCGGTAGTCGTCTCGGTCTCTGATTCGGATACCGTCATTGTGGTAAGCGAAACGGACGAAGTTTCTCCCCCTACGTCGGGAAGCCCCGCCGAATCCTCGTCGGTCTTCTTACAGCCGGCAAGCATAGCCGCCGCCATTAAGAACGCAAGGATCAGACTAATTTTTTTCTTCATTTTGCATACTCTCCTTCTCATCATTTGTTGAAGTATCGTCTTTGATAATTTCTGCCTTGATCTTGATGATGCACCTGTCCTCCGTAAGGAGAACGGTGAAAAGCACTCCGCCGTACTGTACGGAGGGATTTTCGTTTTCTTCCGGGATACGTCCCAGCAGTTCGGCAATGAAGCCGTTCATTGTATCGAAGCCGTTTTCCTCGGGAAGCTCTATCCCGAAAACGGGAAGTATCTCCTCCGGGTCGGCAGTTCCCGCGATAACGTAGGTGTCGTCGGAAATTCTGGTAAGCTCGGCTTCCTCCTCGTCATACTCGTCCTGAATATTTCCCACGATCTTTTCAACGATGTCCTCCATCGTCACAAGGCCTGCCGTTCCGCCGTATTCGTCCACTACCGCCGCCATCTGCATTTTCAGGGAGGACAGCCGCTTGAAGGCTTCTCCGCAGGGGACGGATTCGGGCAGATATATTATGTCGCGCATAAAGCTTTTGGCTTCGGTGTCCTCCGCGGATTCCGAACCTACCAGACAGAGCAGGTCTTTTACGCATATCATGCCCGCGATATGGTCTATAGTCTCTTCGTATACCGGTATTCTTGAAAAGCCGCTGCTTATTGCTGCGTTCACGACTTCGGACACCTTCGCGGACATTTCCACAGCCGTGATATCGGTTCGGTGAGTCATTATGTCGGAAACGGTAAGGTCGTCAAATTCAAAAACATTGTTGATCATTTCCCGCTGGGACTCCTCGATAACGCCTGTTTCGTTGCCCGCGTCCACCATCATGAGTATCTCCTCCTCGGTGACAAGGTCAGGTTCGGAAGAGCTTTTTGCTCCGAAAAGAGGGGCAAAAAGACGCGTGATGAGCGACGACAAAGCGGTAAGCGGAGTAAGAGCCGTTACCAGAATGCTTATGAACGGCACGCAGAACACAGCGAATTTTTCGCTTTTTGCGGCGGGAATCTTTTTAGGGATACCCTCGCAGAAAGCCGTAAAAACAACGACCGTCGAAAACATTATCACAAACGCGGCGATAACGTCGGTCAGCGGCGTCACGGAAAGCTTATCCTTTTCCGATATGCCGTTCAGCAGACCGTACAGGCTGCGGGACAGAGGGGTCAGAAAGAATATCATTGCCAGATATGCGGCTATGATGCCCGTAAGGGTTCTGTTGACCGAAAACGCAGTCATGAGCTGCGCCGGTCTTTCCGTCATATCGGCAAGCAGCCGGCAGCGCTTTGAATTTTCGCAGCTGCGGAGCTTCCGTCTGTCGGTCTCCGCGACAGCCGATTCGCACACTGTGCAGAATCCTTTATAGATAAGTATTACAGCAAGAATGATCCAACTTCGGGGATACCCGTCAGAATCCATAATCAACTTCCTTCCGGTCAGCAGTTTTTGCAATTTTTTGCGCAGATAAATTTTGTGTTGATTTCAGCTTGTTAGGCGTCAGCGGCGGTCTTCCTCAAAGCAAAAATTCGGACAAATGCAGAAGAGCGCAAACTGACACACTCAAAATTATACAACAAACCGACAAAAAAGTCAAGGAGGACGCTACAGCCAATTATTATGAAAAATGGCCGCAAAAAGGGACGATTTTTGGTTTGTTTGTGAGATTCGGGCATTCCCGCGGCATTTGCTGTAACCAAAGTTTAAAAAATGTAAACGCTTTGTAACCGATTGCCGTTTTTGTCAAAGCTTACCGTTTGGGCTGTCTGCGCTCATTTTCAAAATTTCCGAATAGTTCCTCCGCTTTTTTTACGTCAATGCCGCGTATTCGGTGCTTGGAGGCTCTTTCGCCGCGGCTGTAGACCCATACGTCGCAGGTGCCGCCCCACCGCTGAAAAATTGTGCGTGTCAGCTTGACGTATGCTATCCTGCTTTTGGGTACGATAACAGTGTGGAACTGGGAGAACGCGCAGTATTTCAAAGTCATTGTATCGTCGCCGAAGCCTATTCCCGTGGTAAATTTTGCTGTGATCTTTACGGCGATAAGATAAAGCGAGGGAATTTCCCCCATTATCAGCAAAAACTTTATAATACCGCTCCATGCGGGGAAAAACCGCGCGGCGGCCACCGCTCCTATGGGAAGCCCGACGGCGGCTATAATGGGTCCCCACAAAAACGGCAGGATATACGAGGGCTTTGTTTTCAGCGATATATTACTCAGAGTAAAGCTCGGCAGCATCATCTGCATGGAGCTCATTACACGTTTTTTTGTTGTTATCGGTACGAATACCGGTATCTCGTTCTTTGACTTTCCGTAGCCCGTGCAGCTTACGTGAACGGACATTACGCGGCATATTTTCATCAGCAGGTTTTGTCTTAGGTCGGCGCAGTTCACTTTGGTAATATTTACATAATATTTCCATTTTGAAAAGAATCCGTTCCGCACGGTTATGTCGTTTCCGCACCGCTGTATCCTGAAATTGATATGCCTCAGCAAATTGGAAATAAACGAGAATCCCCAGCCCAGCGCGAATATCAGCGTAAGCGCAACGGCGGCGGGTGTGACTCCCGAAATAATTTTTTGCATAAACTCGGTCACGCCGCTGACGGCGTTCATGAACTGCTCCTCAAGCTGGTTCCCGACGATTCGGCTTCCCTGAATGAAAAACGTTCCGAGGAAGATAACGCCGGAAAGGGTGGAGGAAAATACCAGTGAAAAAAAGATAAGATTGGCTTTTGAAGCCTTGTAGGTGATTTTTGTGTTTGTAGACTTGTTTGGAATATTATTGTATATTTTTGTATAGTCGGTTAATTTTACGATAAGCTCCACGTCGGCTTTTTTTCCGTGCCCGAGGGTGGAGTGGGAATCCGAATCCAGCGCGACCGTAACTGCCCGTATCGGCCGCA
The DNA here is from genome assembly GCA_910584715.1 of uncultured Oscillospiraceae bacterium. Taxonomy (GTDB): domain Bacteria; phylum Bacillota; class Clostridia; order Oscillospirales; family Ruminococcaceae; genus RGIG8773. Next base: position 59,437 of record CAJUAN010000011.1, on the reverse strand, counting down.
GCCACAGGGAGCGGGCCGCCGAAGCGCAGGCTACCGCAGTGTACGGAACGGTAAATTCGCTCCTGACCAGTATACCGTGGGATATGAAAATACCTTTTTCTCCCACCTCAAAGCGCACAAAATACCACCTCAGAACTGCGAAGCCGATCATCAGCATAACGACGATCAGGTCCCAGTAGGCGCCCCGAAGCCAGCGGTAAACGTCGAACCGTACCGCCGCAAGGCCGCGAACCAAAGGGATAAGAAGCATCCAGAAGTTCTTGGTGGTATATTTTAAAATTGCGATTTTATGCTGGCGTGACATTAAAGTCCTCCTCTGCTGCTGAGATATGTGCGTATTTTCTTGTGAATTTCTTCCATATCGGTATGGGACAGGAACATCATGACAAGCCGTCCGCCGTATGCATTTATTAACAAAAAGTTAAAACTTGTGTACTTGGAAAGCGGCATTGAGACCGTGGTGGTGTACTGCACCGAGGACATTTTCACATAGACCGTGTTGCTGAAAAAAACTCCGGAGCGTATAATTATTTCGTCCGCGGAAAGGGTGTAGCTCACTGAACGGTACCAAAGCGGCAGAATAATCATCAGGAAGATAACATATGCTGTTACAAGCAGTCCGATAAATATCCAGATGATTATTTCCGGAACCGTGAATTTCGGCATGGCAAAATAGTCGGGATATCTCGCTTCTAAAAAATACAATAAGTATTTTAATGCAATTATTATACAGATTATCAGCAGAAAAGTAAATACTCTCAGGAACTTTAAACTTTTTCTGTCCGCATAGTATTTTTTCATAGTACGGAAACCTCATTTGTCTTTGATTGTGTAAATTGCGCGGTTTATATATAGTATATCACATTTCGGAAAGTAATCCTGACCGCCGATTAAAGGCGTAAAACTTTTCCGGAATATTTCGGCGGGAGGAATTATTTTGCACGAAACAGTTTATGATACGGTTTGTAATATTATTAACAAACTAAACGATTTGTTATGGGGGTTCGGAACAATAGCACTGGTCTTTGGAACGGGTATTTATTTTACCCTGCGTTTTAAAGGCTTTAATATTATACATATAGTACACATTTTCAAGACCACTCTTTTTGAAAAAAAGCGGCGCGGCCGACATTCTGGCAAAGACTCTAAAGGCAGGATATCCCAGTTCCAGGCATTGTCGACCGCTCTTGCGGCTTCAATGGGGACAGGCAATATCATCGGCGTTGCGGCAGCCGTTTCCGTGGGAGGAGCGGGCGCGGTCTTCTGGATGTGGGTGTCCGCACTTTTCGGAACGGCGACTGGCCTTGCGGAAAACGTCCTTGGAACAAAGTACCAACGATTCGGCGGAGGCCCCATGGGATACGTTTCGCACGGAGCGGGAATGCCCCGCCTTGCGGTCGTGTATGCCGCTGCCTGCGCGGCAGCTTCCTGCGGTATCGGGAACATGACCCAGACAAACGCGCTTTCGGCGGCAATGTCGGAGTTTCGTATTTCTCCGCTGATATCGGGACTTGCCGCCGCCCTTGTCTGCGGGGCGGTTATTTTCGGCGGAGGGAAAAAGGTAGCCTCCGCAGCGGAAAAAGCAGTTCCCGCAGTATCTCTTTTTTACATCGCGGGAGCGGTTTGTGTAATAGTATTATTTGGAAAAAATATTCCCCAAGTGTTAAAATTGATTTTTGAATCCGCAATAGGTTATTCACAGGTTGCGGGAGGAATATTCGGCGCGGCGCTGAAAAAAGCCGTAACAGTGGGGCTCCGCCGCGGGGTCTTTTCCAACGAGGCGGGCATGGGAAGCTCAGTGCTGGTACACACGGAAACGGGCTGCTCAGAACCGCTGAAAATGGGAATGTGGGCTGTCGCCGAAATAGTTATAGACACGCTTATATGCTGCACCGCCACCGCGTTCGTTATCCTGCTGACGGGAGCGGACACATCGGGAGCGGAGGGGCTGGCAATGGTAACAGAGGGCTTCCGCCGCGGACTGGGAAGCTTCGCGCCGTTTTTTGTGTCTGTCTCCACTGTAATATTTGCCGTCTGCACGCTTTTAGGCTGGTATTTTTACGGGGAAAAATGCGTTTGCTACATATGCGGCGCGTTCGGAAAAGGAAATTCCAAAGCCATTTTTATCTACAGGATACTGTATACCGCCGCGGCTTTTTTCGGAGCCGTAACGGAGCTTTCGGCAGTCTGGGGAGCCGCCGATCTGCTCAACTGGTTCATGCTTGTTATAAACCTCATGTCGGTGCTGCTTCTGAGCGGAGAGGCGGTCGAGGGCGTAAACAATTATACTAAAAGTATATTCAAGAAAAACGATCACCGATAGCGTTTTTTCTTCGGCTTGTACCTGTCTTTCAGCTTGTTGGGGTGCTTTACCCCCTTGGCTATCTCCAGCATTTCCGCGCGGAAGCGTTCCCGCCTGATGTTCCGCTCCCGCGTTTTGTCGGCGCAGTGGGCGATATGGCGCGCAATGCGGTCACCGTAGGTGTAAAAATCGGTGACCTCAACATTTTTCACGGTTTTGCCGCCGTTCGTGTCATACCACTTCCTGTTGAACGATATCCCGTCGTCGGTCTCGGAGTATCCCAGCCAGCATGCGTCCTCGTTAAAATATCTTGCTTCAGCGGTAATAGTCAGATGATTGCGTATGCATTCGACGTTTGTCACGTCGGCAAGCTTTATCACCCACATTTTTTTATAGTGTATCCATTTTCCCTCGCGGAAAACGGTTCTCGTATGCTGCGAGACCACCATTACCGAGCCCGAGATGTGAATATAGGTATGCTCCCTGTGAGCGCGGAGCAGTATCTCCTCGGTAACCGAACCGATAAGGCACACAACAAATCCGTATGCACAAGCGGCGTACGCCGCATAAAATATAGTCCTGTACATTTCCTGGGGCAGCTCGCGGCCGTGCTTCCCTGCTACGAAAAGCAGAACCACTGCCAGAAGCGAGACAAGTATACTTACCGCGGGAAGGGACGCCAGAAAAATGCGCCTGTTGTATTTCGCGCTCAGACGCTTTTCGTTGACTCTTATCATCTTGCGCACCTAAGACCCACCCCCAAGCGTGCGCGTGCGCTGTTTTTTGTTATTTTGGGCAATTAGATTTTATGCCGTTTCGTCGCTGTAAAGCGGTATGGTCTTGTTTTCTGACATATTTGCGTCAGCGCGCAGTTCCGCTATGTAGCTGCGGTACTTTTTCAGGTCACCCCGGTAGATAAGCTCCGCGTCCTCTATGCTGCGGAAGTCCTCCGGCTCTATCAGGGACGGCTGCTTGGCGATATTGTGGCAGATACCGCTTTTTCCCAGAACAAAGCCTACCCACACCGAGCAGACGAAGCGGTTCCCTGTCTTATAGGGTATATGCAGCGCCATTGGCAGCAAGGCTCCCACGTCGTAGGAGTAGGATTTTCGGTTGAGGATAAAGTGCCGTATCACATCGTTGTAGCGTTCAAGCTGTTCGTCGGTAACCTGAATGCGGTAAACTTCTCCGGGTATTGTTCGGCACGCGCCGAACACCTCGGTAAAAAGATCCTCTCTGTTAAAGCCGGCGGGCAGCGGCATATCCTTTTTATCACGGCAGAAGCTGTACATCTGCGTAAGAAGCTCGTCGGAGGCTATGGACACATGGGTGTATTTTTTGCCTGTCACCAGACCTATCGCCTTAGAAAATATGGTTCCAGTCCTTGTGAGGACGATATATAAATAGTTCTTTTTCATAAGACTCCTTTATTTATAGTTTTTCGCTTAAAAGTTAAACGTAAAATATTAATTTATTATAGCATTTTTCTTTGCATTTGTATAGTGCGGGAAGAAATTTTATTGTATTTTACACAAAAAATACCTTCAATATTTTATAAATTTCATAAGTTGAAAAATACCTATTGCAAAATCCAAATTTTTTTTGTATAATTAAAATGATTGAAAAAATACAAGGCTAAGGGGATACCGCCTATGATAAATAAGGATAAGATCAACAGGGTGCTGGTCTATAACCAGCGCGGAAGGATGCTTTTGTCAACAAAGTCCGTTTCTTTCCCGAGAGATTTTTTTAAGATAAAGGGAAAAGACCTTGTTATGCTGAAAGGCACCGATTTCCCGCTTATTTCCAAGGGAGAACCTGTAGAGGTCATTTTTGAATACTTTAACGGCGACCGTGTAAAATATAATACGCTGATCGACATATGCACCGAGTACCAGATCAATTTCCATGTTGGAGAGGGCGAGGTGCTCCAGGAGCGCCGCAGGAGCTTTAAGGTAATGGTGGATATGAACGGACTGTCCCCGTTCTACATAAGGGGCGAGGAGATGTTCGCTTTCGACGACCCGATCGAGCTTCACATAATCAACCTGAATCTGGGCGGAGTTTTCTTTTCCTCAACGTCGGGCTTCGAGGTAGGCGATCAGGTTATGCTGAACTTCCTTGACGGAGAAATGAAGCTGCTTATAGAGGTGCTCCGCGTTCAGAGGAACGACAGCGGTGAGATCGAGGGCTACGGCTGCCGTTTCCTTGACGTGAACCAGACCCAGGAGGAGCGTCTGGCAAGATTTATCTTCGACTGCCAGGTAATGGAAAGAGACCGGAGACGTGCTGTTGAATCAAACGGACAAAAATAAGCTGAAAGGCTGAGGAAGCGTTAGAATATGGCGACTGTTATTGTTGTTACCAATCAGAAAGGCGGAGTCGGAAAGACCACTACCTGCGCCGCCCTTGCGGGGATATTCCGCAGCAGGGACAAGCGCGTCCTCTGCATTGACATGGATCCGCAGGGGAATCTTTCCTTTTCTCTGGGCGCGGAGGACGACGGCTATACCATACACGACGTTATGACCGGCGCCTGCGATATAAGGGAGGCTGTAAAGACTACTCATATCTGCGATGTTATAACGTCAAATATCCTGCTTTCGGGAAGCGAGCTGGAGCTTACCTCCGAACGCAGGGAGTTTATTTTAAAGGACATTCTGAAAATAATCAGGTACAGCTACGACTATATTATTATAGATACGCCGCCCGCGCTGTCCATACTTACCATAAACGCCTATACGGCGGCGGACGACCTTATTATCCCCATGACCCCGGAGATACTGTCCCTTCAGGGGATAGCGCAGCTGAAAGAAACGATCACCGCGGTAAAGAAGTACTATAACAAAAGGCTGAACGTCCGCGGGATACTGCTGACAAAATATATCAAAAACCAGACCCTTGCCAAAGAGGTTGAGGAAATGGTGGAAATAGTTGCAGAGCAGCTCAAAACAGAGGTGCTGGAGGTCAAGATATCCGTTTCGGTGGCAGCTGCGGAGGCTCCCGCGCACCAGGAGGTGCTTACGACATATTCCCCCGGCTGCAAGGCCGCGAAGGACTATATCAGGCTGGCGAAGCTTCTTTATCCCGAAGCTTTTGACGAGGACAGGACTGTGATCGGATTTAAAAGGAAATACAAGTAAAACTGAAAGGATCCTGAGATATGGCGGGTACGTCTGCTACGGCTGCAAAGACAAAGACGGAAAAAAGCGATAAAACGGAAAAGTCTGCAAAATCCGCAAAGGCGGCAAAAAATGCAAAAACAGCTAAAGCTGATAAAGCGTCAAAAACGGAAAATACCGTCAGCGCGGAAACAACGGATAAAAATGCAAAGGCTTCAAAAGCAGAAAAGCAGGACAACGGAGCGAAAACCGACAAATCCGCAAAAAGCGATAAAACGCTAAAAAACGCGAAAAGTGCAAAGTCCAATAAGACAGAAGCTGTCATGCGGCTTCTTACGGGAGGGAAAAAGACCGCTCCCAACCCTATCCTTGACAGCAGCTTCAAGGTGGAGAGAATAACGTCAAAAAGTATCCGCAAGGGTGCAAACGGCGCGGAGATAGACATTACCGGAGAACTGGTGACGGAGCTTCTGCCCCAGGTTCTTGAACGCTTCAACTGCTGCCGCTGTGCGGTTTGCTACGCGGAAGCTATGGCTGAGGCTATAGACGCTGTTCCGACTTTGAAAATACGGATAAACGGCAAGGACGACCTGCGCCGCGCCGACAGAATGAAAATGCAGAGCCGCAGAGAGGTGCTCTGCACACTCATCAGGCTTGCCATACAGCGCAGGCGTTTTCCAAGGCACAATGTGGGCAATCAATGATCTACAGGAGATAAGACGGTACCTTTTATGAGGTATCGTTTTGTTTGCATTTTCAAAGTGGAATTGCTGTAAGGTGATACTATGAACTATAAAAATATCGTTGAGGGACGGTTTATAGCCCGTCCCAACAGATTTGTGGCGCATGTCGAAATAGACGGCGGGACAGAGGTATGCCATGTTAAAAACACCGGGCGGTGCAGAGAACTGCTTACGGAGGGCTGTACGGTCTGGCTGGAAAAAGCGGAGCCCTCCGCAAAGCGGAAGACCCTTTACGACCTTGTAGCCGTCCGCAAAGGGAACAGGCTCATCAATATGGACAGCGCCGCTCCCAACCGCGCCGCGGCGGAGTTCCTGCCGAAATTATTTCCCGGCGGCAGCATTAAACCGGAGTACAGCTATGGGAACTCGCGGTTCGACTTTTACATAGAAGAAAACAGGAAAAGGATACTCCTTGAAGTAAAGGGCGTTACTCTTGAACAGGACGGAATAACTATGTTCCCTGACGCTCCAACGGAGCGGGGGCTGAAGCACATCGGCGAGCTGACAAGGTGCCTGGGCGAGGGCTTTGAAACGTATCTGCTGTTCGTGATACAAATGGAGGACGTACGGTACTTTGCACCCAACGACGTCACGCACCCGGCTTTCGGACAGGCTCTGAGGCAGGCTGCGGAAAAGGGCGTAAAGCTGCTGGCTTACGACTGCAAAGTAACTCCCGGCAGCATGACTGTAAGAGATAAGGTGGAAATAAGATTATGAACGAATGCGAAAGCTGCGTTAATTACGTTTACGACGAGGACTGGGAGCAGTACGTCTGCGCCGCCGACCTTGACGAGGACGAAATGGGAAGATTTCTCAGCGCGACGGCAGACGGCTGCCGCCTGTACCGCCTTGACGACGAGTACGGCGTGGTCAGGAAACAAATGTAAGCGGTTTTATACAAAATATTGATGATCGCTGCATAAATTTGTGCAAATTTGCCGATATAAACTTCTTTACTTTTTTATGAAAATATGGTATTATTATAAAAATGGCAAGGTGTTTGTCTGAATAAATTAACGGGCGTATTCCGTCCGTGCTTGATATATGGAGGGTATTTATGCTGGACTTCAATACCAAAAAAGAAATACTTCGCCGCTTAAAGGCAAGGAGATCAAAAAATAAGCTTTTGTGGCTCCCATGCGTAACGGCGGAGCTGTTTGTCAAGCTGTGGTACGCTTTCCTGTGCTGCGCCGATATGGCTCTGTCCGACAAAAACGGAAAATTCCTCGGCATAAAGAAGCCGAGCGAGAAAAAAGGCAGACGCAGGCAGGACGATATCGTATATGTGAAAAAGCCTTTCTGGGGACGGCTCATGTCCGCTGTTCTGGCGGCTTCGTTCGTGATGATGTTCGTTCCCGAGCTGGGTATAGGCTTCGAGGTCGCGGCGGCAATGGGTCCGATAGAGCTCGAATACAACGGTCAAAAGGAGAACTTTTGGCGCGACTCAACACCCGGCTCCAATTTAGTTGTTCACGATAATGACTATAGGGCAGCTTACGGGTATCAGGGCGTTAAAATCGGTGAACCCCAAAAATCCTACGGAAACGTAAGGCTTTCATGGGAGCTTGAAAGCCAGCCGTACACTGATATTTTCGGCACGCAGTATGAACTTACCTCGTTTGTTTCCGGATATAATATCATTATCAACGACCAAAGCGGAAAAAATCTGTACAACCAATCAATAAATAACACAAACACAAGCGTCAAGGATTTTGAAGTTAAGCTCGGCGACTACACAAATGATTTGAATATAAAGATCAACCCGATTTTCAGAGTTCCCGCCTGGGTATATCTTGAAAATGTTGACGACCCGGATAATCCCGGTCAGACAACATCTACGCTTACTCCTTCGGGAGGAACTACCTTTGCCCCCGTTACGAGTCTGTCGGGCGGCACAAAGGATTTGGGGAAAATGGACGCGCATTTTGACGCAGCGTCAATGAATACCGCTCTTACGGACGCGTCGGGTATGTCAACGGAAGAATTTTATCCTGACAGCGCTAATGATGTTAATATCGTATGGGATCAGCCGCAGATGATACTCGACGGCGTTACGGTTCAGGGCGAATATCCCGACGGCTATATAGTATATCTGTACGATTACACTGCCAATAAGATGGTTGCAAAAAAGCAGGAAATAGCTGCGAGCGCGCAAAGCAGCCCTCAAATGAGCCGCAGCGTCAGAACTCTGTTCGGCAACGATCTGTCTTACGGACATCACTATAGGATCTTTGTTGAGGCGTACAAAAACGTATGGGGCGGAACTCCGACTTCATACAATGTTACGAATACGGGACTTATCTCCAGCAGCCTGTATGCCGTAAGCCAGGGTGATGATAACATATACAAGCTGTATCAGAGTTACCCCGACAATAACATAAATCTGTGCCATGATCTGTACATTGCTCCGTATATTGAATTTGACAAGATCGATTATACAAAATCATCTATAACCGTTTCATGGAAAAAAGATTCGGCAAGTACCTATACAGGCGTTGAAATATACCGTTCCACCGTGGACATTCAGGTGAACGACCTTGTAAACGTGCTTGTTACCAATGCGGGTAAACCGAATGAATACGGGATCGAAAAAATCACGGAGATCCTCAATGACAAAACGCTTTCTTATACGGATACCAAAATTAATAAGGATACGCGTTATTATTACTATATTGTTCCGTTCATCACAAAAACGAAGAACGATACCAACAGGATCCGAGGCACGGCTGCCCGTGACGGAGGCGTTTTGGAATTTAACCTTACTACGGTAAGGATTACCTACACCACCGACAACGGAGAAGTCAAGCTGCAATGGACTCCCTCGAAAACCGCAAATAACAGTTACGGAAATGCTGACGGCTATAAGCTTGAAATTTTCCAGAAAAAACGGTACAACCCCGACACCAAGAAGCTTGAGAATGTCCCTGCGGACAGCAAGCCCGTATTTTCAGACGACACCTTCGGACCGAACGATCTGTCGTACGACCATCTCGGGTTGTTCAACAACGAGGTGTATACCTACGTTGTTACGCCGTATGTTAATGTAAATCCCCAGACAGGTCCGCCGAAGCCTTTTTACGGTCCTTCGACATCTGTTGATGTAACGGTGGGAGGTCTTCTTGAAACTCCAGAAAACGTTACGGCCGAATGCACGGCGGACGGCGAAGTAACGATCAAGTGGGATAAGGTCGCCAATGCTACGGGATATACTATACGTTATATAGACGAATATAACGGAGAGATTGTGAAGACCGGCGAGCTTGACTCAAAGACAAATACAAAGGTGCATAAGGGTCTTTTGCTTAACCATGTGATGACCTATTATGTAACCGCGTACAAAAATGTTACAGTGCAGTATGAGTCGCAGACGACTTACGGCGGGGAATCCGTACCCGCACAGGTCAGGGTAGGCAGCTCTCTCGCAAGACCGCAGAACCTGAAAGCTACCACTACTGACGGAACGGTCAATATTACCTGGTCGGACGTGTCAAGCGCGGAAGGCTATTTGCTCCAGTATAAATATATAAAGAAGGACGGCACACGCGTTGAGTTTGTAAACGACATAGCTCAAATCAAGGATAACGTTTTCGACCTTACCGATGTAAAATATGTTCATTCGGGACTTCACAACGGCGACAGATATACCTACCGCGTTTTGGCTTACAAAGAGGTCAGCGGCGAAACGGTTTACAGCCCATGGTCGGATGAGGCATGGGTGATCGTCGGCATTGCGCTGGACGCTCCCAAAGATTTCACCGGTACGACAAAGGACGGGCAGGTGGATCTTAAATGGTCGGCATCAAAGGGCGCGGAAGGCTATGAGCTTTATTTCCGCAAAAACGGAGGCTCGTGGGAACACGTTGACGTTAGCAAGCCGGGCTTCCAGCATATAGGTCTCGGCAACGGCGACAGGTACGAATATTATGTAACAGCCTATAAGACCGTAAACGGTGAGAGGGTATACAGCGGCGAATCAAATCACCTTACCTTTAAGATAGGCGACGACCTTGATTCTCCAAAGGACTTCAATGCGGTCACTACCGACGGTCAGGTGTCGCTGACATGGACTGCGGTAAAGGGCGCACAGGGTTACATACTTTACGCATACAGCGGCGGACGCTCTCACCAGTTTGATTTAAGCAAGCCGTCATATCTCCACACCGGTCTCGGCAACGGCGACAGCTGGACGTACTATGTGGTTGCCTATAAGACCGTAAACGGTCTGAGAGTCTACAGCAATCCCACAAAATCAATAACCGTTACAATAGGCGTTTCGCTTAATTCCGTTATTGATCTTACCGCGACCGCCGGAAACCGTCAGATCGACCTGAGCTGGACGAAGGTCAACGGCGCTGAGGGCTACGTTGTTTACCTCTACAATTCCAAAACAATGGAATTTGAGGCAATAACGGTAATAAGCGGAACCAAGTATTCTCACACAGGACTTAAAAACGGTCAGAAGTACACCTATATGGTCGCGCCCTATAAGACCATCAACGGAGAGAGATATTACGGTGAGTACTCCATGTCGGTGTCGGCTACTCCTTCTACGGGTCAGGATACGGATATAGACAATACTCTTACTGTAAGAGGTACGACGCCTTACGGCATCTCCCACAGCGAATACATTGACGCAAGCGCTAACCATGCCGCGTTTGATGAGCCTGTCGACGTTTACTTCACTACGAACAGAGAGTCCACGGAAGCTGTGAAAGATGTTCTCAAGCACTATGCCGACGGATTAAAGAGCTTTGTTATCTATCCCTTTGATATAAGCATTTACAGCGAAGGCACCAAGATCGAAGTTGACCCCAATGACGGCTATACCGTTACGATAACTATGCCTATCCCCGACAGACTTATCGCGTACCGCGACTACATTACGGTGGTTCATATCGGCGACGGCTTGGAGGATACCGAGGAGATCAGCGCGGGCGACGCAGAGGACTGGATCCGCACGGCTGACACTACTCTTGAAGTTCTGCCATGCGCTGTTGTGGATATCGACAATGTATGGTGCATTCAGTTCGTATGCTCAAGCTTTTCGCCCTATGCCCTTGTTATCTACAAGGATCACATTTCGGACGTTTCTTCGGGCGGAGGAATTCTTGACGGCGACTTTGCAGGCAGCTTTAATTCGGGAGTACTGCTCTTTACGGCTCTTCCCGACATTATGCCCCACAATAAGAAGCTTAAAGTTGTGCAGGGCGGCTCCAAAAGGTACCGCATAAAAAGCATTGAGAAAAGATAATTTTTAAGCGGGTCGGTTTAAATCCGATCCGCTTTTATTTTTGTACAATTACAAGGCTGCCGCGGGGATACGATTTGGCGGTTTTGGTGAAAATCCAGTTAAATGTTACGAAACAATTGACAGGAAAAGTATGCGGGTGTATAATTTAGTAGGGTGCAGTACGGTGCGTGTTTGTAATGCTTTTACAATTTGTACAGTCCGTGCAAACAGCCGCTGCCAGCCAAATCAAAGAATAAAATATTATTTAATTCGGAAAGGACAGATCATGAACAGATTTTTCAGAGGACTCAAAGGGGCAGTCTGCGGCACAGTCGCCGCGGCGGCGGCAGTCGCAATGTCGGGGTGTACCAACTATACGAAAATGCTGAACGAACAGCCTGCGGAGTATATTTCAATGGCGCAGGAAAACACCATGAACGCTATTGCCGGAAACAGCTTCGGCGCAGAAAACAAGCTGCTCGGCGAAGCCTGCAAGGACGGCTCTTTAAAGCTGGACTTCGAGATCGAGGGGGTCGGTTTCAGCGGAGCGCTTTATATCAGCGAAAAGGACGAAAAAGCCGCTCAGATCTATAAGCTTACGGGAACAGAGGGCACGTCCGCGGAGCTGTATTTCTATACGGGCAAGGACGGTCTTAAGATCGGAACAAACGGAAACTCGGGCAGACACGTTTACGACGTGACCTTTGAGGGCTTTGCCGAAAAGCTGGCATCTTCAATATTCGCCCCTGATTCCGGCACGGAGTACGCTATGGAGCAGGAAAGTTACAACTTGCTCCTCCAGTACATAGAGGGAATATCCTCCACTGTTGGGGAAAGCGATGAGTCTGCGGACAAAATGACCGCACTGTTTAATGATTTTGCGGAAATTTACACTCCCGTTACCGAAGAAAAAGTTGAATCGGATATCGGCGGCGAGACCGTAAGCGCAAACACGGTGACATACAGCTACTCAAAAGATGACATCGTTTATATGTGGGAAGAGTTTGTTGACGTTTATCTTGACGACTACATGGACGAAACCGCTTTTGAGTACTACACCAGGGACGAGCTGAAGGAGCAGATGACGTCGGTTTTCGACGGGATAGACGGCTGCGAGCTTAAAATAGTACACTATGTAAACAGCAAGAGCCACGCCCTTATGATGTCGGACATTGACCTGCTTGTTACAGTCGGCGATGATACCATGTGCTTCTTTATAGACGCGCTTTACGGCGCAGAGCCGGAGAATTCCGACAAACAGAGCTTTAAGGCGGGCATCAGCGGAGACGGAGATGAATACTGTATAACTGCTGATCTTACCCGGGAGGAAAACGGCTCGTCAGTGGCGGTCGCGCTTTCCGAAAACGGCGAGGTTACGGAGCTTGCCTCCTTTGCTTCCCGCAGGGACGGGGAGAACTATAAGCTTACTTTGGATATCCCCGACAGTGAAATTTCCTGCTCAGCGGAGGGCACGATAAAGACGGATAAAAAATCCTTTGAGATAACCCTCGATAAGGTTTCCGCGACGACCGGCTCGGCAGAGGTATCCTATATGCCCAACGGCGTTGTGACCGTGGAAAAGGGTACTCCCATGCCCGAGCTTGACGCGGACGGAGAGCTTCTCAACATTACCGAGGAGGACTTCAGCACGCTTCTTGAAAATATCGAAAGTGACTTTACGGCGGTCATACAGGAAACTCCCTACGGCAGCGAGATGCTCAGTTATGTTGAAAAGTCAAAGGTGACAGCCGCAAACGCCAACGCGAAAAGCTGTCATACGTCCGCCATGGTAGTGCTTACTCAGGCAGTCGTTGGCGGCAAGAAATTTGGCGGCAGTGAAATTTCAAACAGCGGTGGAACAATGTTTAGATTCGGCGACACGGATGTGGACTGCTCCGATTATTTGGGGGAAAGCTTCACGGGTTATGTATACGGCGAGTTCGATTTCGACGACTGTTCCGTTGACTTTATGCTATGGTCGGAGGAGCCAATTCCCGACAGTATGAAGCATATGATAACCGCAGACGAGCAGCAGGAGTACGCGGAACAGGGTACCTATATAGGCTGCTACCCGATACCGATGTAACCGAAAAAAGCAAAAGGGTACCGCGCCGAACGGTACCCTTTTTAAGGAGACAGATACTATGGAAATACGAAGATTGCGTCCCGGGGACGACAGGAACGCCCTGAGCCGCGTTTACGAGGAAAGCTGGAAACACGCCTACAGGGGAATAATCCCGCAGGATTACCTTGACGGTATCCCTCGGGGACAGTGGGCGGCGTCCGTGGACAAGCCCTCGGTAAGCACCTTGGTAATGTACGAGAACGGCGAGCTTATAGGCACGTCAAGCTTTTGCCCCTCCCGCTTTGAGGACATGGCGGGGTGGGGAGAAATAGTGTCAATATATCTCCTGCCCGACTTTATGGGTAAAGGCTATGGGAAACAGCTTTTCGAGGAAGTCCTCCGCGGACTTAAAGAAACGGGCTTTCGTGACATATTTTTATGGGTGCTGGAGGAAAATACTAATGCAAGGGGATTCTACGAAAGGCAGGGCTTTGTCCCCAACGGAAAATACCTTGACGACAATATCGGCGGCAAGCCCCTGCGGGAGATAATGTACATAAAGACTCAAAAAGATTCATCTATATAGATATACTACCATACGGAATACGGAGGCGTTCCCGATGAATGAAAGACTTCCTTATCTGAGAGAAAAAACCGCAAAGCTCACCACCTCCCCCGGTGTGTACCGAATGAGGGACAAGGGCAACAATATCATCTATATCGGAAAGGCAAAGAACCTGAAAAACAGGGTGACAAGCTATTTCCGCGAGACCCCAGACCATACACCCAAGGTGGCGCAGATGGTGTCCCACGTTTTCGATTACGACTTTATCGTAACCGACAGCGAGTACGAGGCGCTTGTTCTGGAGTGCTCCATGATAAAGCAGCACCTGCCAAAGTACAACATTTTGTTAAAGGACGACAAGGGCTACAGCTATATCAAGATATCCGAGGGGGAGTATCCCCGCATTACGGCGGAGCTGAAGAAGCCAAGCGGCGGCAGGTATCTGGGACCCTACACAAGCGCGTTCGTTGCAAAGCAGGCCGTCGAGGAGGTCAACAAGGTATTCATGCTGCCAACCTGCAAAAGGGTTTTCCCGCGGGATATCGGCAAGTACCGTCCCTGCCTTAACAACCACATCAAGCAGTGTATGGGGGTCTGTTCGGGAGATATTTCCGCGGAAGAATACGGGGATATAATACGTCAGGCTGTGGAGTACATTCAGAACGGTTCGGAGGCTTCCGTGGAGACTCTTACGGAGCAGATGAACAAAGCCGCCGAGGAGCTTGACTTTGAGCTTGCCGCGCGGCTCCGGGACAGGATATCCGCAATAAAAAGAGCCGCCGACCGTCAGAAGATAATGGACGACGATATGCGCGACACGGATATAATCGCGGTCGCCCAAAACGGCGAAAACGCCTGCGCCGCCGCCCTTATGTACCGCGGGGGACGTCTCTACGACCGAGCCGAATTTGACCTGGGTACTCTCGACAGGGAGGCGGATATGCTTGAGGATTTTGTTTTGCAGTACTATTCCGACCCGTCCAGGATACCGCGGGAAATAATTACCGAGGAGGAGCTTCCTAACGCCGAAATGGTGGAAAAGCTGCTTCGGGAACGATGCGGACGGGCGGTGGATATTTCCTCCAAAAAGCGGGGAAAGGGTCTGCGGCTTATTATGATGGCCAAGTCCAACGCAAGCGACAGCCTTGCCATAAAGGTGGGCAGAACCGGTAAAGAGATAGTCGCGCTTGAGGCTCTGGGAAAGATACTGGGACTTCCCGAACCGCCGCGCTATATCGAAGCCTACGATATCTCAAACTTAGGCAGTTCTTCAATGGTTGCGGGAATGGTGGTTTTCGAGAACGGACGTCCCCTGAAAAAAGCCTACAAGAAATTTTCCATAAAGGAGACGGCGATACAAAACGACTATGCAAGCATGAGAGAGGTGCTGGAAAGACGGTTCAAGCACGGTCTTGACGAAAACGAAACGGACGAGGGCTTCAGCCGTATGCCCGACCTTATACTTCTGGACGGAGGCAAGGGGCAGGTCAACGCCGTGGAGCCGATACTCCGCGAAATGGGCGTGACGGTGCCCATATTCGGCATGGTCAAGGATAACAACCACCGCACCCGCGCCATTGCAACGTCAGGCTCGGAGATATCCATTTCGGGGACAAAAAGCGCGTTCATGCTTGTTACCCGCATACAGGACGAGGTGCACAGGTTCTCAATAACATACCAGCGGAGCAAGCACAGGAAGCAGTCCTACGAGACGGGGCTTACGCAGATAAAGGGCATAGGCGAGAAAAAGGCTCAAAAGCTTTTTACCGCTTTCAAGACCCGCGAGGAATTCAAAAAAGCTTCCGTGGAGGAGATAGCAAAGGCGGCTGGCATAAACCGCGAGCTTGCGGAGCAGGTCAGCGAGTTTGTGCGTAACGAGCTGTAGTCACGGCTCGGAGGTTCATCAGGGAAAATCAGCCCTCCGGAACGATTTGAAAAGCGTTCCGGAGGGCTGATTTACTATATAAAGTATATTTCAAAAGGCAGTAATGTACCGGCGCGGAAATGCGGAAACGCAGCAACGCCAGCAGCACGGCAAATTGACGTTCAGGCTGCCGCTTTTAAGTTCGTTTAACAACGCTGTTTATCAGCCTTATCAACATTATCTGCCGAAAATATTGAAATCCAGCAGCTTCTCCTTTGAAAAAACAGCCGCCAGAGCAGGAGGGATCATTACAGCTGCTGCTGAAAGCTCGCCTCCGAGGAATACGGCTGCAAGCGCGGCAATAATGGCGGCTGTTCCTGCGAGCTTCTGCATACGCAGACCTTTATCCGCACGGAAAGCGGCGCGGTTTGTCCTGTTTCGGGAGCTGACCGTTATTCTTCTTTCTGTATTTTCTTTGTTTTCCCGTTCTATGATTTTGGCGTTTGAAGTTGTCATGCTTATCTTCCTTTCAGTACTATCCTGTGCTTTTCTTTATTTTTCTTTTGGTTGTACACACAAATGTTCTGCACGTTTGTTCTGATTTATATTATAGAACATCGGTTCTTTTTTGTCAAGAGCTTTTGGAAAATTTGTTCTCGTAATTCTTTACAAAAATAATACATATGTTTTGTGAGGTGTGCATAATAAACGGCTGCTTGCGTTTTGATGATAATTCACGGTCAAAAATCGGAAGTGACTGAGGTACGGTGCGTTTTTTACTTGATTTGTTTGACATTTTGCAGGAAATGAGTTATAATATTTCATATATGCATAATCGCACCGCATTTGCGTAAAATAGTTAAAAAATGCGGAAAGGAGCGGCTGCGGATATGCGTAACAACAGCAATAATAAAAACTGCGAAAATAACGACGATAACGATAATCAAACCAAAACCGAGGAACAGCTTGATCAGGCCGACCTTATTGAAAAAAACGGCGAGGTGGTTTCTCAGAACGCCAAGCACCTTATACACTGCCTTACGGTGATAGGTCAGGTGGAGGGACACTATATCCTCCCGCCGCAGAACAAGACCACCAAGTATGAACACATAATGCCCGCTCTTGTGGCGATAGAGCAGGACCGCTCTATCGAGGGACTTGTGATAATACTGAACACCGTAGGCGGCGACGTTGAGGCGGGACTTGCAATCGCCGAGCTTATCGCGGGAATGAAAACTCCCACGGTCTCCATAGTTCTGGGCGGAGGACATTCTATCGGAGTACCCCTTGCGGTGTCCGCAAAAAAATCCTTTATCGTACCCAGCGCGACAATGACCATTCACCCCGTCCGCATGAGCGGTACAATACTGGGCGTGCCCCAGACCCTTTCCTACTTTGACAAAATGCAGGACAGGATAGTCAGCTTTGTTACGCGGAACAGCCAAATTACCTCCGAACGCTTCCGCGAGCTGATGATGAACACGGGGGAACTTACTATGGATATGGGTACGGTCATAGACGGCGAGACTGCCGTTAAAGAGGGTCTTATTGATTCTTTGGGAGGACTTTCCGACGCTATCGAGGCTCTTTACGAGCTGATAGAAACGGGAGAGCAAAGGTACCCCGACAATGAGGAGGAGTCCCGAAAATGATCCTTTACAGCGTTATCGGCGAGTACGACGTGCTTTACGCCCAGGACAGGGAGCTTAAAGAGCTTTCGGCTGACGCTTCGGCTCGGCAGAGCCAGTCGGTTCTGTCAACAAACCCGCAGGACTTTTTGGGCGGGACCGTACTTTCAAGCAATTATACAAAATATAAAACAAAAGAGGAACATTATAATGAGTATTATTGAAGCGATATTGCAGGGAATTTTGCAGGGACTTACGGAGTTCCTGCCCGTGTCCAGTTCGGGACACCTCTCGCTGTTCCAGCACTTTACCGGTCTGGACGGCGAGGGCGCGGTAACAATGACGATAGTGTTCCATTTGGGAACGCTTGCCGCGGTTTTCGCAGCCTTTTGGGACAAGATAAAAAAGCTGATATTTGAAGCTTTCCGAATGCTTAAAGATATCTTCACGGGAAAATTCAAATGGAAAACCATGAACCCCGAACGCAGAATGATAATGATGATAATTGTTTCCATACTGCCCCTTTTCGGTTTCTACATATTCAGGGATTTCTTTGAAAGGCTTTCCTCCGACTCGGATATCATTGTGGAGGGTATTGCTTTTCTCTATACCTCCGCGCTGCTGTTCATGAGCATGAAGTACGGAAAGGGCAGCAAGACGGCAGGAGAGACGACCGTACCCGCCGCGCTGACCATAGGAGTGTTCCAGGGCATAGCTCTTGTGCCGGGAATATCCCGCTCCGGCTCCACTATCTCGGCGGCTCTTTTCACGGGAATGAAGCGTGAGGACGCTGTGGAATACAGCTTTATTTTAGGCATTCCGGTAATTCTCGCGGGAGCCGTCGTTAAGCTTGGAGAAGCCTCTTCCGCGGAGATATCCGCAAATTTTGTTCCGCTTTTGGTTGGATTTGTTGTATCGGCAATAGCGGGGTATTTCGCCATACGCCTTATAAAAATGCTTGTGGTAAACGATAAATTTCACGTTTTCGCCTGGTACACCCTTGCCCTCGGTATTGCCGTTATCGGTCTGGGACTGTACGAAAAGCTGGGCGGCGTGAGAATACTTATAGGATAAATATAATTAAAAATACATAAAGTAAAGGACGGGGCAAGTCCCTCAAAAAAACGGGAGGAAACAAAGTGGCTGAAAGAAAAACGACCGCGTCGTCAAGATCGAAGCAGACAAAGCAAGCAAATCAGGAACAGAACGGCGGCGACAGGGTATTCTGGTCCGCGGTACTGTTTGCGCTGGGCGCGCTGATACTGGCGTTCACGCTGGTAAAGGGCGAATCCGCATGGAACAGCATACATAATATTTTTCTGGGAATGTTCGGGTGGACGGCGTTTGTGGTGCCCTTCGTTCTGATGTACGTCTCGGTAATGATCGCAATGGATAAGTCGCGCCAAACCGTTCAGGGACGCGTTATCCAGTGCTTTATCATGATACTTCTGCTGTCTGCGTTCGCGCGGATAATTTCAAGCGCGGCCATGCCCGATGGCAATCTTTTCGAAGAGATGATCCCCGCCCTTTACGCCGAGGGAAAACAGCTCCGCGGCGGCGGGGTCATGAGCGTTTTTGTGGGTGTACCGCTTTTGCTCCTGTTCAAAAAGGCGGGTGCGACAATTATAATCGTACTGCTTACGTTCGTGTTTATAATGATACTTGCCAACAAAACGGTGCTGGATATAGTCAGGCTGATAAAGCGGGGTATTTCCGCAGCAAACGCCGCAAGGGACGAGTATGTCCCCGTTGAGGACGGGGATTTCGTTCCCCCTCCGGGAGCAAGGAAAACAGCCGCGGAGAAGAAAGCGGAAAAGGCTGCCGCGAAAGCCGCCTCGGGAGCCGCAAAAGCTGTACCCAACGGCGACGTTCCTACCGAGGTAGTCAAGGAAAAGGCAAAGAATTTCAATGTTGACATACCCATGCCCAAGGGCAAAAAGAACGCGCCTAAAGAGGAGCTGCCCTTTGAGCCGGACGAGCCTAAAGAGCTTACCGAGGAGGAGAAGTTTGCGCAGTCCCTGCCACAGCACCCGGTAGTTGTACCCTCTGTAGCTGGATCAGGCGCGGAGGCTGCCGAGAAAACCAAGTCCGCTTCAAGCGAGCTGGACGACATAATCAAAAAGGCGGCGGCTGTCCCCGAAAAGAAAAAGCCCGCAGCTGTCCCGCCTCCAAAAACGGTACAGCAGGCGAAAAAGCAGTCCACCCTTGCGTCCAATAAAATTCAGACCGAGGACGAGCTTGATATGCCCGACGCACCCACGGCGGCGGATATTCAGCACGAGATAGCCGAGCAGGGTTCGGAGATAGTCGTATATCAGTTCCCGCCCATAGACCTGCTGAAAAGCGTTGACAACGAAGCCAACGCCGCCGAAGCCGAGGCGGAAATGAAAACCAATGCCGACACCCTTGTGGACACTCTGAAAAGCTTCGGGGTACAGACGCGAATCGTTGACATTCACCGCGGTCCTACTGTTACCAGATATGAATTGCAGCCAAGCGCGGGGGTCAAGATATCCAAGATAACCAGTCTTGCGGACGATATCGCCCTGAACCTTGCGGCGGCGGGAGTCCGCATAGAAGCTCCTATCCCCGGTAAGGCGGCTGTGGGCGTGGAAGTCCCCAACAGGGTCAAGGATATAGTTACTATCCGCGAGATGATAGAAAGTCCCGAGTTTGCCGCCAACAAAAGCAAGCTTAGCTTTGTTGTGGGTAAAAATATCGACGGCGACATTATGATAGGCGACATTGCCAAAATGCCCCATTTGATCATTGCGGGTACTACCGGTTCGGGTAAGTCTGTTTGTACTAACAGTATAATCATGAGTATTCTATACAATGCATCTCCCGACGAGGTACGATTGGTACTTATCGACCCGAAAATGGTTGAGTTTAAGGTGTACGACGGCATACCCCACCTGCTTATCCCCGTTGTTACAGACCCCCGAAAGGCGGCGGGAGCTCTGTCCTGGGCGGTACAGGAAATGCTGAAGCGCTATAAGCTTTTTGCGGACTACAACGTCCGCGACCACGGCGGCTACAACGAAATGGCTGCGGAGACCGAGGGCGTGGAGCCGCTGCCGAAAATCGTGATTGTCATAGACGAGCTTGCCGACCTGATGATGGCTGCGGCAAACGAAGTCGAGGACTCCATATGCCGTCTGGCGCAGATGGCTCGCGCGGCGGGTATGCACCTTATTATTGCCACCCAGCGTCCTACGGTGGACGTTATCACGGGACTTATCAAGGCGAATATTCCGTCCCGAATCGCCCTGACGGTTTCCTCTCAGGTTGACAGCCGTACCATAATAGACACGGCGGGCGCGGAGAAGCTTTTGGGTCACGGCGATATGCTGTACTATCCTCAGGGTATTCCCAAGCCTGTGAGAATACAGGGCTGCTTTGCCTCTACAAAGGAGGTTGAGGCTGTTGTGGAATTTATCAAGAGCGGCGGTACTGTTGAATACTCCAATGAAATTATCGAGGAAATCGAAAAAAATATGCCCGTACCCAAGGGCGAAAAGCCAAGCGGGGACACGGCTGCTCCAAGCGGAGACGGGGACATCATCGACCAGGCTGTGGAAGTCCTTATCGACGCGGGACAAGCTTCGGTGTCCTATCTGCAAAGGAAGCTCAAGCTGGGCTACGCCCGCGCCGCCCGCGTTATGGACGAGCTTGAGGAGCTGGGCGTGGTGGGTCCCTACGAGGGCTCAAAGCCCCGTTCAGTGCTTGTTACAAGGGAGATGTGGGCGCAGAGGAAGCTGATAAACAACGATACTCTTTCGGAGACGGACGTTCCTTACGAACCGGCTGAGGAATAGGAGAGTTGACAATGATTTTAAGCTTGCCAATTCTAATTGCCGTAGCTGTCCTATATCTTTTTGAGTTTCCCCTTGGCGCACTTATGTGCAGATATGTGTCAATGAAGCTTTTAGCGGCTGTAAATGTTATTTTGGGCGTTTTAGGTATATTGGCATTAATTCTAATCGCTGTTGTCGGCGACATTGGCTGCGGAAATATAAGCAGTTACGGCAACATTTGTTTGATATTTATACCTCTTTATTTTTACGTTCCTAATCTGATAATTTATTTTAAAATGCGCAAAAAACGCAAGCGAAATGGCGAGATAAAGGGAAAATATGTTTTTAAAAGGAACGCGCTTATGGCGGCGATTTTAACAGCCTGCCACTTTCCGATTTTGTATTTCTACGCCGGTTTGTTTGTGTTTGTATACTATTAATTTTAGGGAGAATCTCTATGCCGTTTTTACCGATATCAAAACAGGAAATGCTTGAACAGGGCATCGACCAATTGGACTTCATCTGCGTGACGGGGGACAGCTACGTCGACCACCCCAGCTTCGGCATTGCAATAATTTCGCGGGTAATTGAAAGCTTGGGTTATACTGTGGGTATAATTGCCCAGCCCGACTGGCACACCACCCGGGACTTTATTCGTCTCGGCAGACCCCGTTACGGCTTTATGGTGACCTCGGGAAATATCGACAGCATGGTTGCTCACTACACCTCCGCAAAGAAAAAGCGTTCCGACGATGCTTACACCGCGGGGGGAATGGCGGGTAAACGTCCCGACCGGGCGGTTATCGTGTACTGCAAAAAGATACGCGAGGCGTTTGGGGATATTACTATAGGTATAGGCGGTTTGGAGGCTTCCTTGCGGCGGTTCGCTCATTACGACTACTGGGACGACGCTGTGCGCCCCTCAATACTGGAGGAAAGCGGCGCGGACATTCTTATGTACGGCATGGGCGAGCACCAGATAGCGGAGATATGCACCCGTCTTGCAAGGGGCGAGGACGTGAAAAGTCTCACCGATATTCGGGGGACGGCGTACCTCTGCAAGCCCGAGGACACCCCATACGGGGCGGTGGAGTGCCCCTCGCTGAAGCTGTGCCGCGAGGACAAAAAGTCCTACGCAAAGGCATGCCGTCAGCAGTACGACTGGCAGGACGAGATTTACGGCAGGACGATAATCCAGCGGCAGAAAAAGCTTATGCTTGTGCAGCTGCCGCCCTCCCCCGTGCTGACCACGGAGGAGCTTGACAAGGTTTACGCTCTGCCCTATATGCGGACGTATCACCCCATATACGAAAAGGACGGCGGCGTACCCGGTATAAAGGAAGTGGAGTTCTCCATAACCCACAACCGCGGCTGCTTCGGAAACTGCAACTTCTGCTCAATCGCCCTGCATCAGGGACAGAAAATAGCCGTCCGCAGCGAGGAGAGTATTCTTGCCGAGGCAAAGCTTTTGACGACCTTACCCAACTTCAAGGGGTACATTCACGACGTGGGAGGGCCTACCGCCAACTTCCGTGCGCCAAGCTGTCACAAGCAGCTTGAACACGGTCTTTGCAAGGGGAAAAAATGTCTTGCTCCCGAACCGTGCAAAATGCTTGAAGTAGACCACAAGGAGTACCTTGAGTTACTGCGGAAAATACGAGCCGTACCGAAAGTGAAAAAGGTTTTCATACGCAGCGGCATAAGGTACGATTATCTTATTGAGGACAGGGACGAGGAGTTCATGCGTGAGCTGATAGAGCACCACGTCAGCGGTCAGCTAAAGGTGGCTCCCGAGCATTGCTCCGCGGTGGTGCTGGACAAAATGGGAAAGCCTCATATCGAGGCATATAAAAAATTTCAGGACAAATTCTATAAGATAACGGGGCAAATAGGCAAGGAGCAGTATTTGGTGCCGTACCTGATGTCCTCCCACCCTGGCAGCACGCTGAAAGAGGCGGTGGAGCTTGCGCTGTTCCTGAAAAGCCTGCGTATACGTCCCGAGCAGGTGCAGGACTTCTACCCCACCCCGGGGACTATCTCCACCTGTATGTTCTACACGGGGCTTGACCCTTATACCATGGAAGAAGTGTACGTCCCCCGAACCGCCGAGGAAAAGGGTATGCAGCGGGCGTTATTGCAGTATTTCCGTCCCGACAATCAGCGGAAGGTCATTGAGGCTCTGCAAAAGGCGCACCGCACCGATCTGATAGGTAACGGCAGGGAATGTCTTGTTAAGCCCGACGCAAAATATCTTGCGGAACAGCGGGCGAGAGAGGCGGCTAAGTCCGCGAAAAGGGGCGGGAAGAACGTACACAAAGGCGGCAAAAAGAGGGGACGTTAAAAATGGACTTTATCAAAAAGCACCCGTGTTGGGCAGTAGCTGTAGTCGGTATTATGGCAGTTCTTTTGAATTTTTTAAGTAAATGGTTTGCGGCTTTGGGTTTGATTGTGGCTGTCTGGATACTTGCCGCGTTGATTTTTGCAGGTGTTGTTTTGATTATAATAAATATAACGGCAATGCTTTTGGTGACAAAGGATAAGCCTGCCGCGGGAGTTCTTTTTTCTCTGCCGTTTGGCGGTTTGGGAGCGGTCATAGGGACTCTGTTCAATCCAAGCTATAAGTATGAAACTGTTGTAAAAGTCATTTTCAGCGTACAGCTATGGATATTGATATGGGCGTTTGTTTCGTTTATGCTTGAAAATATGGGGTATTATTCAATAATCGGCGGATTTGCACCGTAAAATTCTATCTTTTAAACGGAAAGGACAGTAAAAATGTCGAAAAACACGGTTATTAAATATATTATTTTAAATGTTTTTATGACAGGGTTTACGGCTTTGACACTGTTTACTCAGCCTTTGTCCTCAATAGCCTTTTTTGTGTTGGTGGCTTTCGGATACGGGTGGTTTATTTCTGTGCCGCTGTTCCTTTTTATGAACTGGCTTTCCTACCGTTTTGTTGATGATAATATTGACGAATACAAGGGCGTGATATTTGCGGCTCTGGGCGGCTTTGTCGGAGGATTTATCGCAGTACATACCAAAAATAAAAACTACCCTAAAAAGAGTACAATAAACACAATTTTTAACATATGGCTGTACATAGCCGTAATTTACCCGATTATGGTGGGAATCCTGTTTTTAACGGGATTCTATAGTATGCTTTGATTGGAGTGTGAGAAATGGCTCAAAGAAAAAAATCGTCGCCGAGATCAAGGTCTCAGCCGTCGGGAACATCCCCCGTACTGGTTTTTCTGCTGATACTTATGGGGGCGGCGTTCTGCTTCAGCTCCTATCTGGAATTCGGCGATAAGGAAGTGCCGGCGTCGGCTGTGAACAGCTTTATAGACAAGGACGCCGACCTTGAGATACATTTTATCGACGTGGGTCAGGGGGACTGCTCCCTTATCAAGTGGGAGGGCGCGGCTGTCCTGATAGACTGCGGAGAAAGGGATTACGCCGACACGGTGCTGAAATACCTTAAAAAGCAGGACGTTGAAAAGCTGGATATCATCATAGCTACCCACCCTCACTCCGACCACATCGGCGCAATGGGGGACGTTATTTCGGAAATAGGCGCTGAGCGTGTCATCGCCCCCAAGGTTGCGGCGGATATGACTCCCACCACGAAAACCTATGAAAGATTCCTGACGGCGCTTAAGGACAGGGCTTTAAAGCTTACGGCGGCAAAGCCGGGAACGGTTTACGAGCTTACAGGCAGAACAGCGGCTTCCACGGAAAAGCAGCCGCCCAAGCTTGAAATTCTGGCTCCCCTTGCGGATTACGACGACCTGAACGACTACTCGGTGGTGGTGCGCCTGACCTACGGGAATACCTCCTATCTTTTCACGGGGGACGCGGAAGTGAGAGCCGAAAAGGACATACTAAATTCGGGAGCGGACGTGAGCGCGGACGTACTTAAAGCGGGTCATCACGGCAGCAGCACCTCAACGAGTGAAAAATTTCTCGAAGCGGTATCCCCCGAAATATGCGTTATCCAGTGCGGCGAGGGAAACAGCTACGGTCACCCTCACGCCGAGATTCTGGAACGCCTTGAGAGCCGCGGGATAAAATATTACCGAAACGATTCAAGCGGCACGGTAACGGTATATTCCGACGGCGAGG
This sequence comes from uncultured Oscillospiraceae bacterium, assembly GCA_910584715.1. GTDB lineage: Bacteria > Bacillota > Clostridia > Oscillospirales > Ruminococcaceae > RGIG8773. The sequence continues at coordinate 33,996 of CAJUAN010000011.1, read as the reverse complement.
AAATTTTCGTTACGGCGGAAAAGGGCGGGGACGGCGGAAAGTCCTCCGATAAAACCGAAAAAAGCAGCAAAAAAACTAAAAAAACCAAAGAAGATGATGAGTAATGCTTATTGTGGATCGAATAGAAGAAAATACCGCCGTTATCGAGGACGGGGACGGGCGGTTTGAAGTGCCCCGAAAAGCCCTTGGTTCGGACGTAAAGGAGGGGGACGTTGTCGTGCTGCAAAATGAAAAATATATCAGGGACGAAAACGGCACGGAGGAAAGACGTAAAAAAATTATTGAAATGCAAAATAATTTGTGGGAATGAATGTCCCTAAAACAAAGGAGTAATTGCAATGGCAAACGAACCCAACGCGAACCTGTTCAATAAATTGCAGGAGATAACCCCGACACTTTCAAAGGGGCACCGCAAGATCGCGCAGTACATTACGGAATGCTACGACAAAGCCGCATTCATGACTGCCTCTAAGCTGGGTAAAATAGTTGGTGTAAGCGAGTCCACGGTGGTGCGGTTCGCCACTGAGCTGGGCTTCGAGGGCTATCCCGAGCTACAGCGGGCTTTAAAGGAGTACACCAGCAACAAGCTCACCACGGCGCAGAGAGTTAACGTGATGAACGACCAGCTCAGCGGCGGGGACGTATACGAACGGGTACTCAACATGGATATGGATAAGATACGCAAAACTTTGGAGGAGGGCGACCGGGAAGAATTCTACTGCACGGTGGACACCCTTTGCCAGGCGAAAAACATCTATGTTATAGGCGCGCGGTCGGCGGCTGTTTTGGCGAGATTCCTGTCGTTCTATTTCAATATGATGTTCGAGAATGTGAAGCTTGTCCACACCACGTCCACAAGCGAAATGTTCGAGCAGATACTTAATATCGGCGAGGGGGACATCATGATCGGCATTAGTTTCCCACGGTACTCAAAGCATACGGTAAAGGCGTTCAGGTATGCCTCGGAGCAGGGAGCAAAGGTAATCGCTATAACCGACAGCAAGGCTTCTCCCCTTGCGGAGTACGCCGACAATATCCTGCTGGCGCGGAGCGATATGGTTTCCTTTGCTGACTCCCTTGTGGCTCCCATGAGTGTGATAAACGCGCTGATAGTGGCGGTGGGAATGCGCAAAAGCGATTATGTTGTGGACGGCTACGAACGTCTCAACAGGATATTCGACGAGTACGAGGTGTACGAAAGCTCCGACGATCAGGACTACGGTTTTAATAAAAAGGATACCGGAGATATATGAAGAACTATTATGACTGTATAATAATAGGTGACGCAGCAGACGGAGAACGCTCCGCAGCGAATGTCACCCCCGCAGCAGTATACGGTATACTTTTACTTTATTATGCCCCCTCAAGGGGGCAGGCAAATTATTGAGAGGAATTTAAAAATGTCACCCCAAAACAGATTTGACTGCATAATAATCGGCGGCGGCGCGGCGGGACTTATGGCGGCGTGCACCGCGTCAAGGGCTGGGAAAAACATCCTGCTTATCGAAAGGAATGACCGCGTGGGAAAGAAGCTTGCCATTACCGGCAAGGGCAGGTGCAACGTCACCAACCGATGCACCGACGAGGAATTTTTCGCCAATATTCCCGTGGGGGGGAAGTTTCTGTATTCAGCGTACAGCAGCTTTAACTGTTACGATACAATGGAATTTTTCGAGGGTCTGGGAGTACCCCTGAAAACCGAACGGGGCAACAGGGTATTCCCCGTCAGCGACAGGGCGGGGGACATTGTTTCTGCTCTTGAAAACGCCTGCCGTCAAAGCGGCGTGACCTTTCTGCATAAGCGGGTAACTGAAGTCCTTGCGGAGGATAATGTTATCACGGGCGTAAGGTGCGGAGGCGATGTGTACATCGCAATGTCGGTGCTTATCGCCACGGGGGGGAAGTCCTACCCGGGAACAGGCTCGGACGGAGACGGCTATAGGTTCGCAGCTGCTCTGGGGCACACGGTTACCCCTCTCAAGCCGTCCCTTGTTCCCCTTGTGAGCGAGGCGGGCTACTGCGGGGAAATGACGGGGCTGTCCCTGAAAAACGTGGCGGTCTCCGTAATGGATACCTCCAAAAATAAGGTCGTCTTCAAGGAGCAGGGGGAAATGCTTTTCACCCATTTCGGCGTGTCGGGGCCGCTGATTTTAAGCGCCTCCAGCCACATTCGGGACATGGAGCGGGGGCGGTACAAGATACTTATAGACATGAAACCCGCGCTGGACTTTCAGACCCTTGACAAGCGTTTGCAGAGGGACTTTTCCGAAAATCCCAACAGGATATTTGCAAACTCTTTGTCAAAGCTGCTACCGTCCAAGATGATACCGGTAGTCGTGAGACTGTCGGGGATAAGTCCCGAAAAGCAGGTGAACTCCGTTACAAAGCAGGAACGGACGGAACTTGTTACTCTGCTTAAAAATTTCCCCGTGACGGTACGGGATTTCCGTCCGCTCAGCGAAGCGATAATCACAAGCGGCGGGGTGAAGCTGTCAGAGGTGAACCCTAAGACTATGGAGTCCAAGCTTGTGAGCAGACTTTTCTTTGCGGGGGAAGTTCTTGACGCTGACGCTTATACCGGAGGGTTCAATTTGCAGATAGCGTTTTCCACGGCGGTGGCGGCGGGGAAAAGCATATAAAAAAGGATACGGGCTAATCCTCCGTATCCTCCTCAAAATCACTGCCGCCGAAAATAATTTTTGCGTAATCCCGTCTGCCGTAGATAATGCGGGAGACCTCCACATAATCCGGTAAAACGCGGTAAAAAATTATATAACTGCCGCACACCAAATATCTGTAATCGCTTTCAATGTCAGCAACGGCGTTAAGAGCCGCTCCGATATAGGGCGATGTTTTCAGCAACTTGTACTTACCGGTGATTTTATCCGCAATACGGTTTGCGGCAGCGGGATTGCAGCATTCCTCTCGGATATACTTTTTTATCTCGGCAATGTCGTTAATTGCCTCTTGGTTGACTTTTAAAATCATAAGCTTTGAATTACCCTGTCAGCTTCCTCTTCGGAAAGCAGTCCTTTCTCCCTTGCAGATTTTTCCGCCTTGGCAAGCTCTGACATAAGCTTAAGCGTCGCGGCTTGCTTTTCATATTCCGCCATATCGACAATGACATATCTGCCCCTGCCGTTTTTGGTGAGGAACACCGGCGAATCCACGGAAACGTCCCGCAGGACTTCGTTATAGTTTCTCAGATCGGAAACGGGTTTTATATTCGGCATAATAACACCTCCTGATTTTATTTTTACTGCCGATATTATTGTAGCATAATTTTACGAAAAAATCAACAGCAGATAATTACTTTTTGACAATAATTTTTATATGTGGTATACTGTATATAATTTAAATACAATTTTACGGAGGTAAAAATATGTCGATAAACATAGCCATAGACGGCCCCGCGGGGGCGGGAAAAAGCACCATAGCCAAAGCCGCAGCTAAGGCTTTCGGGTTCATTTACGTTGACACGGGAGCATTATACCGTGCCATTGCCTATTATGCGCTGTCAAGGGACAGGGACGTAAGCAATGCTGAAGCGGTTGAATCCCTTTTGCAGGAGATTACTCCCGAGCTGAAATACCTGAACGGCGAGCAGCGCATTTTTCTGAACGGCGAGGACGTGTCCGATAAAATCCGCACTCCCGAGGTCTCAATGGGTGCTTCGGCAGTATCGGCGATACCCCGCGTTCGGGATTTCCTCTTCGACCTGCAAAAAAAGATCGCCGCCGAAAACAACGTGGTTATGGACGGCAGGGACATAGGCACGGTAGTCCTGCCGGGCGCGGACGTGAAAATTTTTCTTACCGCGTCCCCGGAGGAACGTGCGCGCCGCCGTCATAAGGAGCTTACCGAAAAGGGTCAGACCGTTGCCTTTGAGGAGGTTCTTGAGGACGTGAACAGGCGGGACTACAACGACAGCCACCGCGATATCGCTCCCCTCAGGCAGGCGGAAGACGCGGTTCTGTGCGATACAACAAGCGTGGACTTGCAGGGCGCGATAGATATGCTGGTAAATATTATAAGCGAGAAATTAGGAGCAAAGGGGTGATGATATGAACGCATTTGTAAGGTACGCCACAATGGGAGTCTATAAGCTTTTCTATAATTTTCATATTGAGGGGACTGAAAATATCCCCCAGGACAGGGCGCTGGTAATGGCTTCAAACCACCGCAGCTATGCCGATCCGGTTATCCTTACCATGCCCATGAAAAAGCCCGTTACATATATGGCTAAGGAGGAGCTTTTCAAAAATAAGCTTTTCGGCTGGTTTATCACAAAGCTGGGGGCTTTCCCCGTTAAAAGGGGTACCGGGGATATGCAGGTCATCGACGATGCTGTAGCTATCCTTGAATCGGGCAGACACCTTGTTATTTTTCCCGAGGGTACCCGTTCCAAGGACGGAAAGGTTGGCAAGGGCAAAACCGGAGTCGCTCTTATCGCCGCAAGATCGGGTGCGGACGTGCTTCCCTGCGGTATAATTTTCGAGGGGGAAAAGCTTCACTTCCGCTCAAAGCTTACCCTGCGGTTCGGGAAAGTGATACCCGCCGGCGAGATAGCCGTTACCGACGGTTCGCCGAAAGAGCTCAAAGCCGCCAAGTTAAGGATAATGGGAGCCATTACCGAGCTTGTGGAAGGCGGCGGGGACAAGGAGGAGCTTCCCGTAAATGAAGGCTGAGATAATCGTCGCCGAAAACTCGGGCTTCTGCTTCGGTGTTGACAGGGCGGTAAAAATCGTGTATAATATATTGCGCGAGGGCAAAAAAGTCGTTACCTACGGCGAGATAATCCACAACCGCGACGTTACGGAGGAGCTTGCCGCCAAAGGCGTGCGCATAGCCGACACTCCCGAGGAGCTTTCCGCTCTGACGGAAGAGACCGTTGTGATACGCTCCCACGGAGCTGGAAAGGATATTTTCCGCCTGCTGGAGGAAAAAGGCATGGAGTACCGCGACGGCACCTGCCCATTTGTCAGACGGATACAAAAGATCGTTGAGGAGAAGTCCGCGGCGGGTTACGACATAATTATCATGGGCGACGAGAACCACCCCGAGGTACGCGGGATAGCTTCCTATTGTCACAATATACCAAAAATTCTTAAAGACGATACCCTGCTTTATAGCTATTTAAAAAAATTTTATAAAAATTCTGAAAAAAAGGTTGCAATTGTGGCGCAAACGACGTATAATATAAATATATGGGATAAGTGTACCCGAACGGCGAAAGAGATATGTCCCGGCGCCGAGATAATCAATACCGTGTGCAGCGCAACGTCGGACAGGCAGGAGGCTGCGGCAAGGCTGGCAAGGACTGCCGACCTTATGGTCATTGTCGGGGGAAAACACAGTTCCAATACGGTCAAGCTCGCGGAGGTCTGCGGCGAATACTGTAAAGCCTGCGTTCATGTCGAAAACGCGGGCGGACTTGATTTTCGGTATATCGAAAGCCTTGTCCGAAATAATGTCCGGGAAAAATTTATCGTGGGCATTACTGCCGGCGCTTCCGCTCCGGCGCATATAATCAAGGAGGTTACAAACCAGATGAGTGAAAAATTACAGAACATGGAAGAGGACTTTAACTTTGAGGAGGCACTCGACGCGTCCTTCAAAAAAATATATACCGGTCAGAGGGTGAAAGGCTACATAACTGCCGTTAACGACGCGGAAGCTATTGTAGACGTGGGAACAAAGCACACAGGCTACGTTTCTCTTGACGAGCTTACGGACGATCCTTCTCTTAAACCCGCCGACGTGGTAAAGCCCGGCGACGAGGTGGAGCTTATCGTTATCAAGGTAAACGACGCCGAGGGTATAGTTACTCTTTCCAAGAAAAAGGTGGACGCTATGATCGGCTTTGACAAGATCGTCAAGGCTAAGGAGGAAGACGCGGTTCTCGAGGGTACGGTATCAAGCGTTGTAAAGGGCGGCGTTATCATATTCTACGAGGGCACAAGAGTGTTCATTCCCGCTTCTCAGGCTACTGCCCGCCGAGACGAGAAGCTTGAGGAGCTTGTTAAAAAGACCGTTAAGTTCAAGATAATCGAAGTAAACGAGCAGAGAGGCAAGGCGGTAGGCTCTATCAGGATAGTCCTCAATGCTGAAAAGGACGCCGCAAAGGCTAAGTTCTGGGATACGGTGCAGATCGGCGACGTTTTCAAGGGAGAGGTAAAGTCCCTGACAAACTACGGCGCGTTTGTTGATCTCGGCGGCATAGACGGTATGGTACACATTTCCGAGCTGAGCTGGAACAGGATCAAGCACCCTTCCGAGGTAGTTAAGGCAGGCGACGTTATCGAAGTATACGTTAAGGATCTTGACAAGGAAGCGGACAGGATCTCTCTTGGCTACAAGAAGACCGAGGACAACCCTTGGGTAAAGTTTGACGAGAATTACAGCGTAGGCGACGTTGTTAAGGCTAAGGTAGTTTCCATTACTCCTTTCGGCGCGTTTGCTCAGATAGTTCCCGGTATTGACGGCCTTATACACATTTCCCAGCTTGCTGAGAACAGGGTCGCAAACGTTAAGGACGTTCTTTCCATCGGCGACGAGGTGGAGGCTAAGATCACTGAGATCGACATTGAAAAGAAGAGGATTAGCATTTCTATCCGCGCTCTCATTGAGGAGCAGGGCGGTGCGGCTGAATCAGGCGAAGCTTCCGAATAATTTAAAACAATAAAAATCTTCCGAATTTTCGGGAGATTTTTGCATATAGTATTCATTATGGAAAAGAAAATCATTGAAAAAAAGCTTGTTATAGTAGGCGCGGGTCCTGCGGGACTTACCGCTGCCATATACGCGGCAAGGGCGGGTCTTGATCCTCTTGTGCTGGAAAAGGGTCTTGTGGGCGGACAAGTCGCCGTCAGCAGCATTGTTGAAAATTATCCCGGTTATGCCAGCATATCCGGCGCGGAGCTGTCCGCTAAAATGCGTGACCACGCTCAGTCTTTAGACGTTGAGATCGACGAGTTCGACGCTATTGAGCGGGCGGAGCTTTCCGACAGCGCCAAAAGGATAATTACCGAAAGTAAAATTTATGAACCGACGGCAGTCATTATCGCTACGGGAGCAGTTCCCAAACCTCTGCTGGTAAGGAACGAAGCAAGGTTCCGCGGAAAGGGTATCCACTACTGCGCTTTGTGCGACGGAGCAGCCTACAAGGGCAAGACCGTCGGCGTGGTAGGCGGAGGAAGCGCCGCAGTGGAGGAGGCTCTCTATCTTTCCAATATTGCGGAAAAGGTAATAATGATACGCAGGAAAAGCAGTTTCCATGCGGAAAAAGCTATACTCAAAAGAGCGGAAAGAACTCCCAATATCGAGATACTGTACAATACCGACCTTATAGACGTAGGAAATTCAGCAGACGAAAACAAAGAAAGCAACGGCGGCGGTGATTTTCTGGACTACGCTCTAGTTTCCGATACAAGGACTCTTGAGGAACGGAAAATCTCTTTGTCCGCGGTGTTTACCTATATCGGAAGCGCACCGAGGACGGAGCTTCTCCGCGGCAGCGTAGAGCTTGACAAGTACGGCTACATCGAAGCGGGCGACGATATGCGGACAAGCGTGGATGGCGTTTTCGCCGCGGGAGACGTGCGGACAAAAAAATACAGACAGATAGTTACCGCCGTTTCTGACGGAGCAATAGCGGCTCTCAGCGCGGAAAAATATATAATGCAAAAAACAGGGAAAAATTAAAAAGGAGCGATAAATATGATAAAAGTTTTTTCATCGGACAGCTGCGGATACTGCACAAAGCTCAAGGCTTATCTTGACAGCAGGCGGGTCGAATACGATGTGATAGACGTTTCGGAATCCCGCGAAAACTACGACAAGCTTGTCAGAGTTTCGGGGCAGACGGGTATTCCCGTTACAGTTTTCGACGGCGGAGAGGTCGTTATTGGTTTTGACAAGCCCAGAATAGACAGTCTGCTTGGCTGAGTTGGCTGACATTGTTGAGTTTGCTGAGTTTATGGATTTGGAAAATAAAAGGCAATACCGATTCTTACAAAGCGGTATTGCCTTTGTTTTTAATGTGATTTGCAGCGGTAAACGGTCAGTGCGGTTTGATGCCCTCCCGGACTGCTTTTCCGTATATTCTGAACGTCGCTTTTCCCAGATTTTTTGCGCAGTAAAGCGCGCTGTCGCTGTTTACCATAAGCTTTTCAATGTCGTGCTCTCCCGACTCAATAACAGCGTAGGATACTCCCGCGCTGGCGGACATCTTCTCGAATTCCCCGCGGCTCTTATAGAATTCGCAAAGAGTATCAAGCAGATTTTGGGTATCGCTTTCGAGCTCGCTTTCGGAGCGTATTCCGCTTATTACCACAAGAAACTCGTCTCCTCCGAGTCTGGCTATGAAATCGTCGGGGAAGCATTTTCTGAGCATGGCGGAGGTTTGGATAAGCGCTTCGTCTCCCATGGGGTGCCCGAAGCTGTCGTTTACCGATTTAAAGTTATCAAGGTCAATAGTTATAAGCGACAGCTGGGGAGCGTTTTTGACCGTTTCAAGGTACGAGAAAAGGCTTCTTCTGTTATTCAGACCGGTCATAAAGTCTGTGTTGGCGTTCCTCAGGGTCTGAAGCTCAAAGCTTCTTTCGAGGGTAATATCGCGGAAAATATTAACGGTACCGATATTCTTATCAAAAATGTCAATAACCGGCTGCTCAATGAAAACGAGCGTTTTCTCGCCGCCCACGGCGTTTTTGGTAATTTCAATGCAGCCGTCGGCGTTTACCGTGTGACCGGCAAGAGCCTTTTTCTTCCAGCCGTCAAAATTTTTACCGATAATGCTGCCGTCCTCGGGGAAGTAGCTGCTGAATTTTGAGTTGGTGCTGATGACGGAATTGTGCCTGTCGGCAACAATAACAGCGTACGGCATACTCTCCAGAACGACATCCAGCTCGTTGTTTGTGTTCTGGATATCGGTAACGTCCCGTGCAATGCCGCAGGTTCCGAAAATATTTCCGTCGGAGTCGATAAGCGGCGATTTATATGTTTTGAACTGACGCATACCTATTTTGGTCTTGACCTTTTCGTCGAACAGGCAGGTCTTTCGGGCTTCCATTACTATATCTTCGGACTCGAGGCAAACGTAATCGCCTTGATCGTATTCGCTTTTGGGGATATCCCATATGTAGTAATGTCCCTTTTTATATATCTGGGACTTGGTTTTTTCCACAGCTTTGCAGAAAGCGTTGTTTACGTTAAGGTGCGCTCCGCGGGAATCCTTGAACCACACAAGGTCGGGTATGCTGTCTATGGCGGTGTTAAGGCATATTTCCGTTCTGCGGCTGTCGGCTCGGAATTTCATATTATTCATAAGCCGCTTGAAGCCCGTACGGATAAGTTTTTCACAGCATTTACTGTCAGCAGAGGACGGCATTACCCAAATGTCGTAAGCCTTTTCAAGCAGTTCCTCGTCCGGGATATTGTCCGCAGAAACTATCAGAACTATATAGCTGTCGGCGGCAGCTGCGGCATTGAAGATATCCGTCTGCAAATCGGGGAAGCTTATGCAGTCCGCTATAACGGCATTTCCCGAAGGTGAAGCGTCGCCGATATCATTGTGGTTGGAGTAGGTTTTTATATCAAACGCGCTGTCCTCGGGCTGGAGAACTCTGCTCAGCAGCGCTTCTGTTTTTGTGTCTGAGCTTAAAATACTGACCGTAAAACGGTTAAAAAACATCGGGCACACCTCGTTAAAATCATTATCGGAATAGAGTAATTACAATGTACTTAAAAATAATTATACACAAGGTTTACAAAATATTCAAGAGTAATAGTGAGTATTAATTGTTAATTATATATTAACTTGAAATTAATAAAAAGAAGTCCGCAGTCATAGAGTACAACCAAACGCCGAGCGGGCGCGTTATGCTCAATGACCGCGGACTGCTCTTTGGATCCGTGTGCCGGACGCCTTAAAGCAGATTGCCGCTTATGCCGATATACATACAAATAACTCCGCTGCATCCGTCGAGATTCTTAACGCAGTAATATACTCCGGTAACAGCGTTCAGGTTTTTTCTCAGAACATACTCGTAAAGCCTGTTCTTTTCGTTTGAAATATCGAGAATATCCCCGCAGTATTTGCACATAACAGCGTTTTCAAGCTTGAACTTCGGTTTAAAAACATACCGCGAATTGCTTTTGAAACGCTTGTCCACCGGGATTATAAATTCCACTCCGAGTATAGACATATCGTTATCGGTTATTCTTTCAAAAATCGAAAATACAATATCTCCTGTTATCGACAGGTCCATGGCGTCAATGTTCTCTCGTACAAAACATATAAGCTCCGGAAGAGAGCCTTCGCTTATTCTTGTTCGGTACGACAGAACGTTTTCGTACCAAAGCTGTTGATTTTCAACAAAACACATTTTGATCTCCTTTTTATGAAACTGCAAATGCTTTCGGCTTGAGTGCGGTTTATTACATACCGTATATCCAGCGAAGAATACGTTCTGCCAACGACATTGTGAAACCCTCCTTTTTCATACCAAAGATGTTTATTTTCTTTTTGCCAAGCGGGAAACTGTTTGGCTTGGATTTGTCCCGAAAAACGATTAACCGATCAGACTGTAAATACAGCTGAGAATGCGTGCTGCCAATGACATTGTATATCCCTCCCTTTTCGTACCAAAGCTTTTGATTTCCAAAAAACATATTTGATTTCCTTGTTGCTAAGCGGGAAACTATTTGGCTTGAAATTGTCCCGAAAAGCGATTAACCAATCAGGCTGTAAATACAGCTGAGAATGCGTGCTGCCAATGACATTGTATATCCCTCCTTTTGCGTTCTGCATATCATAATTGTATTTTATTCAATACGTTCTTTCTGTTCAACGGATTCAGAACAAAGGTACCATTTTAAGGAACAAACAGTATTGAATATTTTTTGACAATATGATACAATAATATGGGGTGATATAATATGCTTTTTGCAGTATGTGATGATGAAAAGGCTATGCAGAACGACCTGTCCGTACTTTTGAGAGAATACGGAACGAAAAAGGGCGTTGATATTCTGGTCGACAAATTTGAAAGCGGGCATAGTCTGCTTAGGTCGTCAAGAAAATACGACGTTGTTTTTATGGATTTTCAGATGGACGGGCTCGACGGTATTGAAACGGCGAGAAAAATACGCGAAGCAAACGACGACTGCACTATTATTTTTGTAAGCGCATATCCCGAGGCGGCGCTGGATTCCTTTGAAGTAAAAACCTTCCGTTTTCTAAAAAAGCCTGTTGACAAGAAAAAGCTTTTTCTTGCGCTGGACGATTATATGAAATCAATTGATTATGATAATTTGCTTGTTATCAAATCAAAAAACGAGACATGGAAAATAAAAATATCCGATATAGTATATGCCGAAGCCAGAGGGAAACATACTATCGTCAGAACCGTCAAGGGATACATAGAAGTATTAGTACACCTTAAAATTATCGAAAGCAAGCTTCCTGCCAAAAAGTTTGTACGATGTCAGCGGTCCTATGTGGTTGGTTTTGAACATATAAGCAACCACACCGGCAGCGAGATAATTTTTGACAACGGCGAACGGGCTCAGCTGGGCAGGGCATACGCAAAAACATTTAAGGAGGCGTTCGGGAATTATATTATGAGATATAATTCAAGAACATTATAGTATGGTTACAGCTAAAGTTTTGACGTGGATATTATCGGATATGATCATGGTTTTTTCCGCAATGGGTCTTATAAGTTCCTTTGGTGTATCAAAGATCGAGAATCGAAAACGTTGGTTTATTGCTTCTGCGGCAAGTCTTGTTCTTGTAGTGATCTTTTCCGGTTCAGAACGCTTTGTGTCCCTGATTGGTTATTCTTTAATGTTCATTGCAGCTTTTATAACAGCTTTTTCAAAAATAAAATTGTCATATGTTTATATTGTATTGATGTCGGAGTTTATAACCTCTATTTTATCGTCCTGTATATGTGCTGTGGTTTGTGGCTCTGATCCGTGGGCATATCTTGATTTTAGAGATACGGCGCTGCTTTCCGCAAGGCTTGTGCTTCTGATAGCTGTTTTAATTCTCAGCCGTTCGGAAAGAGTGCGCAGGATGCATCTTATAATAAAGATCATTCCCAAACATATTTTTATATTAACTGTTATGGCGGTTATGTTTATCGCACTTCTTGCCGAAAACAACAATCTTATTGCGGAGGGCGCCGTGAAGCAAACCATGAATGCGCTTCTTATTGTGATGCTCACAGTTTCTTTGGTAGCTATTATCTTTTCTCTGCTGATAAGCGTTGTCTCAAAAAAGCAGGTCGCAGATACAAACGCTATGCTGACGGAAATGGTTGACGCGCAGCTGCGTCACTACGAAAGGCTTGAAAAGCTGAACAATGATATCAGGTCTTTCAGGCATGACTACATAAATCATGTCCGCGGGATATCCTCGCTGCTTGAAACGAAACAGTATGAGGACGCAAGGGAGTATGCCGAAAAGCTTATTGAGACAAGTCCCATGCAGAATTCTTTGTTCCAGACGGGGAATAATCTTGCCGACGCTGTTCTGACAGACAAAAACGACCTTTGCGGTGAATCTGCAAAAATCGTTTTTTACGGTTATATTCCCGATAAATTAGACAACGCCGATCTGTGCGTGATACTTTCAAACGCACTGGACAATGCCGCGGAAGCCTGTAAAAGCTGTGAGGGTCAGTGCGAAATAGAAGTATGCGCACAGAAAAGGCAGGGATACTTTGTGCTTACGGTAAGAAATCCTACCTCTGACAGCAGAACATACGATACTATTCCCGGCACCTGCAAAGAAGACGCGTTGAATCACGGGTTCGGGCTCAGAAACATTGAAGCTGTCGTTAAAAAGAACGGCGGGCATTTCAGCGTTAAATGTGAAAATTTTGTTTTTGAATTATCCCTTACCTTTAAGCTGTAGCGGTACAGTATAGTACTGCGGCGGCGTACTGTATGCTTTAACTGCCGCATTGCATAAAAAAGCAGACCTCCGCAAGAAGGTCTGCTTTTTGGATTGGACTTATTTATTTGTCATAAAAGATATCGCTGTTGTAATCTCCTTTTCCGGTCTCTTCGCGGATACGGCGGATAGTTTCGCTGTCGGCGGCAGCTTTGCGCTCGGCGCGTCTGCCGGTAAGGGACAGGGTTATCAGAAGCACTGCTATGCCGCTCATTATAAGCAGATCGCCTTTTTCAAATCCGAACCTGTCCTTTGACAGCCACATCACAGCAGTACCTATGCAGAAAAGCGTGCTGCACGTCCGCAGCAGGATAGATTTGCGTTCGCGTGGGACATAGATAGTTCTTTTTTCACCGCTCATTTTTATAAGCCTCCGTAGTGATGATCACTGCTCGTTGGGAAGAGCTTTCTTACCGCGTTTTTTTGATGCCGCGTCCGCCGAAAACGACATTGTGAACAGCTTGTCGGTAGTGAACATTCTTACCGCCAGGAACATACATACCGCAAAGAAAATTATCTGATATATAAGTCCTGCCCAGAAAATGAGCATATTGCCGTTCATAAGATTTGAAAGAGCCATATAGGTGTGGGTAAACGGTATAGCATATACGGCGAATTTAAATATTGCGGACATGGAGTTTACGTCCATAAACATCGTGATAAAAAACGGTATCATTACGGTTATCATTATAGGCATTACCAGCGTTTGAACGGACTTGACATCGGTCGCCATCGCTCCGAGGATAAGCGATATGGAAAGCCCTATAGCCACGGTGAAGAAAAGCTGTACCGCAAAAAGCACGTAGCTGAGCGGCGTGATCGCCAGTCCAAGTTCCGACATTGCCTGACCTATGTTTGATATCCCTTCTGTAACCTCCGACATATTGATCTGCGGCGCTGTCATACCGTTTGCGGCGTCCGCGATATCGCCGGCTGTTCCGCTCATCATGCTGTTGGTGTAACCTATAAAGCCAACTATCATAAACAGTGCGTTTAAAAGTGCGGAAATTACCGCCGCGACCATTTTGGCGGATAAAACCGTCATTCTTGAAACAGGTGCGGAAAGCAGAGTTTCAAGAGTCTTGTCTATCTTTTCGGTAGAGATCGCCGTCATTATCATCTGGGAAGCCATAAGAAGCAGGAAGAAGATCGCAAAGGGCGCTATCATAGACTGCATCATGGTTATAGAACCCAAAGCGGAAGCGGAGACTTCGGCTGTCCTGCCGTTGTTTACAGTGTACTCAACTGTTGTCAGAGGATATCTTACCAGTTCGACATCTTCATCGGAAAGTCCGTATGATTCAAGCAGTATTTCGTCCGTACAAACCGACTGGATAGTTTTTATCACTTCCGAACCGGAGATATTGCTTATTGAGGAGGTTATCCCGCCGCTCTGCATTTTGCTGACAAATTTAATAAGCGCGGGTTCCTTTTTGTCAACAATGCTTTCGCCGTAGCCCTGCGGGATTATAACGGCGTTTTTGATATCCAGCCTTTCAAGCTCCGCGGCGTAGTCGTCGCTTTCAAAGGTCACATAGTTTATCTCCGTGGTTTGGGAAGCTTCTATTTTTTTTAGAACGTCTGCGGTAAACGGACTGTCGTCCTGATTGCAGAGGGTTATCGTGGAGGTGTTAAGACCCTCTTCCATTGCGCCGCCCATTATCTGTCCCATAACGATGAGCAGGAGCATTGTAAAGACCATGCTGATTATAGCCTGCTTTGTGATAAGCTCCCGCAGTTCCTTTTTAAGCAGATTACCGAACTTCATTGTTCTTCACCACCCTTTCAAATACTTCCTCAAGGTTAGCGGCTTCGTACCGCTCTTTAAGCTCGTCGATACGTCCCACCGCCATGAGCTTTCCTCCTGTCATTATGCCCACACGGTCGGAAACGTACTCTATCTCCAGCATATTGTGGGAGGACAGCAGGAACGCCATGTTGTGCTCCTTTGCGAGAGCCTTTATCATTTTGCGTATTTCAAGGGCGTTGATAACGTCCAGACCGGAAGTCGCCTCGTCCATTATGGCAAGCTTCGGCTCCGTCATGACCGCCCTTGCGAGCAGGAGCTTCCTTATCATGCCGCGGGAGTAGCCGCCTATCTTGTCCGAAAGCCTGTCCCCCAGACCGCATATCGCCTTGCCCCGCTCCACGTATTTGTCAAGCTCGTCTTTGTTTTGGGCGAACAGTGACGCCATGAACTCAAGGTAATTTATGCCGGTCATTGTCTTATAGGCTCCCGCTTCGTCGGGGAGATATGTGATGTTCTCCCTTACCTTGTCGGGTTCTTTAACAACGCTGTGCCCAGCCACGAGAGCGTCTCCTCCGGTAGGCTGTATAAGGGTGGATATCATGCGTATGGTAGTGGTTTTGCCCGCTCCGTTTGGACCGATAAGAGCGAATATCTCGCCCTCGTCAACGCTGAAGCTTACCCCGTCGGCGGCCAAAACGTCTTTCTTGGGGTACTTTTTTGAAAGCCCCCTGACCTCAAGAACCGATGCCATATAAAAACTTCCTTTCCGTACAAACAGTATGTACTATAGAACTAATACAATCATACTATATTTTTACAGCTTTGTCAACCGTAAGACGAAAAATACATTGCCGTTTTATGAAATTAATATTTTCTGTCATAATAGAATTTGAAGCATAGCCTGCATACCGCCATGACCGCAATAACCCCTGCAAGAACCGCCGTTACCTCCTGCGAGAAAAACGAGGAGATTATTGCTCCGAGACAAATAATTATAGTGGAAGCCGTAAAGCTGCCGCTTGCGGTTTTTTCACGTATAAGGACGTAACGCTCGTCGGTGGACTTTCTGTAAAGTTCCTCAAGCTTTTTTTCGTCAATTTTGATAATATAGAGCCGAAACGACATTACGGCGGCATAAATAAAAAGAACAGCGCAAAGCCCGAAACCAAAGCCTTTCGTATATTCGTCCGCGTCCTTTTTTACCGCGGAAAATACCCAGTACACCGTGTTGCCGAACGAAGCGGCGATCCAAAGCATAAACATTTTTGCGGCAAGGTCTTTTTTGAATTTTTCCATAGTTAACCCTCCATCAGTATTTTCTGCGGTAATAAAATTTAAATGCGGCTTGAACAAATGCGATGGCAATAATTATTGCAACAATGGTATAGAATATCGGCTTTGAGAAAAATGACGCAACCATTGCCGCAAGTCCCAAAAGAATAATTACCGCTCTGAACGATGACGAGTTAGATTTTTCGTAAATAAGTCTCTCCCGTTCATCTGTCTCCAAGATATAAAGCTTTTTCAGCTTTTCGTCGTTTTTAAGAGCGGTGCTGTATCTGCTGACGTTTACTATCATCAAAGTTATTATACTTGCGCACACACCTGTGCCAAAGCCGTTGCTGAGGTCGTTTGTGCTTTTTTCGCCGAGCTCGGCGGCTATTTCAATAACGTTTAAAACTATCAATATCACAATTGCGGCTATAAGAACGGCTCGGTAAATATTAAGAGTTTTTCTTACCTGTTTTCTGAAATCTTCCATTATTTCTCCCTCCTGCCCGCAAAGGGGCTTTCCCTCTTGACCATGCAGAACGTTACCCAGGCTATCCAGACCGCCGAGGACATTCCCTTCACAAATTCAAGGACGTTTTCCACGGCGCGGGACAGCTCAAAGTCTCCGTTAGCAATAAACATAGCCGCGCACCATACTAAAAGCACAGCCTGCATAGTGATTTTAAAGCCTCTTTTTTGATAATTGTTCTGTACGAAGCATTTCATAATGATTCTCCTTTCAAACCGTGTCGTCGAAAAGGAATACCTCTTCGATAGTCATTCCGAAATATTTTGCTATCTTGTACGCCAATACAAGGGAAGCCGTGTACTTTTCACATTCCAGCGAGGTTATGGTCTGCCTTGTCACGCCTACCGCCAGAGCAAGCTCCTCCTGGGATATGCGGCGTTCCTTGCGCAGCTCCTGTATTCTTGTTTTCAAGGCACACCTCCGTCCTTCTATACCAATTTCAGTCAATCCTATACGCATACGCAAATTTTTGCTTGATTTTTTAGACTGAAATCAGCATTAGCTTGTATAGTTTGCTTTGCATTTTTAGTATAGCATGCTTTGCATTTTTTGTCAAGCGTACTTTGCAAAAAAAATAAAATCAATTTTGTATATGTTAAAACAAGATACCCCCAAAAGAATCCGTTTAAATTTAAAATAGAAACGAAGTTGAAGTCAAGCGGTAAATTATTTGACAATTAAATACTTATATGATATAGTTAAATTATTCTGTAAAATTCATCGTGAGGGTTTAAAATGAACATAAAAGAAATGATCGACAGCAGCTTTAGGGGAAACATATATGTTGTTCAAGACGGCAAAATTTTATGTGAAAGCGCGACCGGATTTGCTGATCTGCCTAATGAAGTTCCCAATTCGATTGAAACAAAATTTGCAAGCGCTTCGGCGGGAAAGGTATTTGTTGCGGTAGGAATATTGCAGCTGATAGAACGTGAAAAAATAAAGTTTGACGATACATTGGGCGCACTGCTGGATATTCCGCTAAATAATATTGACAGGGACGTTACAGTCAGACAGCTTTTAAACCATACGTCGGGCGTTCCGGATTATTTTGACGAAAGCGTTATGGACGAATATGAAGAGTTATGGGCGGATTATCCTAATTATAAAATCAGACATAACAGCGATCTGCTGTCGCTGTTTATAAATAAGCCTATGATGTACCCCAAAGGCGAAAAATTTCAGTATAACAATTCGGGATACGTATTGCTTGCAATGATAATAGAAAAGGTTACGGGAATGTGTTTTGACCAATATCTTAAAAAGAATGTTTTTGACGTATGCGGTATGAAATCAACGGGTTATTACGAGCTGGACAGGCTGCCGGCAAAATGCGCCAATAACTATATTTACTGCAATGATACGGACGGTTACCGCACAAATATTTTTTCTGTTGATGTAAAAGGTAACGGCGCAGGAGGCGCGTTTATTACGGTCAAAGATATTGTTAGTTTCTGGACTGATTTGCTGAAAGGAAATCTTATCTCAAAAGCGTTTGTTTCGGATATGCTTAGCAAACAGAGCGGCGACGGCTCCGACCCGGAAGAAGGGTATTACGGCTACGGGGTGTGGATAATTGATAATCCCAATGGCGAAGATTTTGCGTATTTTCAAGGCATTGATCCGGGGGTAAGCTTTATGTCGGAGTACAATCCGAATAACGGGCTCATTTCCGTTCTGGTGAGTAATTACGGAGATAATGTTTGGCGTGAAATGAGAAAAATAAGAGATATATTATACTAAACGCAGAAAGCTCATTCAAAATTTGTCCGAATGCGCCCCGATCCTGCGGAAGCGGCAGGAAGTACAAAAAGTGATGTAGGATTAACAGTATGCAGCTGCTGCATTATTCTTGAATTAATGCAGGAGACAAATATGAAACATAAAATATATGATTTTTTAAACGATATTTGGTACAAAATTTTTTGGAAAGGAATGGTACAAAAATGGTACAGGCAAAAGGAAAATGGGCGTTTATAACAGGCGCGGCGAGAGGTATCGGTTATCTCACGGCAAAATTTATGGCGGAGCAGAGCTGCAATCTCATACTTCACGGCAGGAAAAAGGAGCACTGCGAAAAGGTGCTTGGAGAAGTAAAGGCAATTGGCGTTGAGGCATACTCAGTTGAGGCGGAGCTTTCCGATTTAGACAGCGTGAAGTCTATGCTTGAGGAAATTGATCGTATGGGCATGACTGTGGATATTGTCCTGAATAATGCGGGTATGCAGATCGCCTACCGCACGGATTATTTCAAGACCCCCGTTTCGGATTACACTGAAAGCTTTAAAATAAACACGATTGCCCCTGCGATGATATGCTATCATTTTATGCCGAAAATGATCGAGCGGGGCTTCGGCAGGATACTGAACACCACAAGCGGCATACGTCTTGAACCGGAGCAGGCGGGATACTCCGCAAGCAAGGCGGCTCTTGATAAGATCACTATCGACTTGGGTTCAAGGGTTGAGGGTACGGACGTTATGATAAACCTTACCGATCCGGGCTGGTGCAGGACCGATCTTGGCGGTCCCAATGCGCCGAACGCCCCCGCAAGCGCTATACCCGGTATCGTCGTCGGTGCGTTTGTTGACGATAAAAAGTCCGGACGTTATCTCAACGCCCCCTATTTTACCGGACTCACTCTTGAAGAGGCTGTGGCAAAGGCGGAAAGCGAATTTGACAGTCCATATGACAAATAATTATCAATACAATTATACGAAAAAATATCTGCCGCACCTTTCAAAAGTGCGGCAATCAGCTTGTCGGAAAAGCAATCCGGTATAGTATAATAAAAGACATATCGCAGGGAACTGCCGCAACGATGAATTGCGGACGAAATATTGCAGCCGCGCTTTTACTTCCGGAAACATCAATCCGTCACACGTTTTGCCATTATGCGGGATATCATTGACGATAACCCCGCCCCTACAGTAAGGTTATTTTTATGGATTGCTATACTTTACTGTGTTTTTTGAAAAGTATTTTAAAATAAACTTAGCAACACTGTCCTCATTGTTGCTTCCGATTATGCCGTCTGCGATTTCCTTCAGTTCGGGCGCAGCATTTTTCACCGCATAGCATTCATCAGCCGCCTTGAACAAGGGGATATCGTTCAGACCGTCTCCGAACACCACAAGCTTATCGCAGCCGCAGTACTTCTTTAATTGGAGTACAGCCTCCGCCTTTGTCGCCTTTTCGGGCATTACCTCCAGCCACTGGTCTCCGCTGTAAATATCCTTTCCGTAAACGCAGTAGTACCGCTTTTTCAGTTCCTCATAAGCTTCTGACATACTTCCCGTTTCGTCTATACAGGTAAAATAAAACGGCTCGCCGTCAAGCATATTTTTTTCGGAGAGTACAGGTCTGTGCCGCCTGTCGTCCCGCGTAGCGAGGAAGTCCGCCATAGCCCGCGTCAGCCTTTCGGTTATGTAGGAGAACCGTTCGTCGCCGTCTACAATTGAGTACACAAGGGGCATAATTCCGAATTTTGACAGCGTGCCGTAAATATCCTCTGTCTGTTCGTGGGAAAAGGTATTTTTTACAAGCCTTTCGCCGCTTGCGCTGTCGGTGATAAATACGCCGTTGTTCAAAATCACGGGAACTTTCATGGAAAGTCCCGCGGTGACCTTTTTTGCCGTAATAAGCGAACGTGCCGTGGCGTAGGAAAACATCATTCCTTCGGCTGAAAGCCGGTTGATAATGTCACAGCTTTTGGGAGAAACGCCCTCGCCGCCGCTCGTCAGCAGCGTACCGTCAAGGTCTGTTACGAAAAGTGTTTTCGGCATTTTTGATGCTCCTTTATAATAAAGCTCGATAATAAAGCTCGTTCATCATAATAAACTAAGCGCTTCAACAAGGGCGTCAAAATCGGTAATATCCTGTTGAAGCAAGCGCATATCCAAAACCCTGTCCATCGAAAAAATCCTTTGACATCGTTTACTAAGACTGTTTCTTCAATACGCCATAGTTCGCTTATTTCATCTCAGCCCTCAGATTTACTTTCAAACCGTTTTCTGAAGCCGAAATTTTAAAAAACCCATAAACAACGCAAATACGTTGCTTATGGGTTTTTTCTATGGTGCGAGTAATGGGACTTGAACCCATACGTCAAAGACACACGCCCCTCAAACGTGCCTGTCTGCCTATTCCAGCACACTCGCATTTTATGGAATCTTAACGACTTAATTATTATAGCACATTGCAATTGCCTTGTCAAGTATTTTTCACGGCTTTTTGTGAATTTTTTATTAATTTTATAAAGCTTTACAGGCGCTGAATTATAACCCTTAATAGAGATTTGACCGTCCATTTTCGGAGCGGTTTTGTAAGGATAGTCTAACGTATTTTATATACGCGCTCCGCATAAACTTTTAATGAGTACTGTTCGGAACTTTCCCGAAAGGAGCGATCGCATGGATCTGAAAGCGCAGTTAAATGTTCTGAATCTGCTGTACAAAATGGTTAACGGAGGCGAAATATCGGAACTCACACCGCCTAAGCCCAAATTTAAGCCGATTAAAAATGAAGGCAAGTTTGAGGAGCTTCTTCCCGAACAAACCGGAGTCCGCTCGGAGGGACTGCTGAAAATGATCTCGGCTCTGTCGGAAAGCAGCGGTATACGTCCCCATTCAATCATAGTGCTGAAAGACGGCAGGCTTATTGCCAAAGCCGACTGGGAACCGTTCTCCTCACGGTTTATGCACGTTTCTCACTCTCTCTGCAAAAGCGTTACGGCTATGGCCGTGGGCATTGCCGTAAAAGAAAAATATCTTTCCGAAGAGGATAAAATAACGGATATTTTCATGGATAAACTTCCCGACACCGTTGATGAGCGCATGAATAAAATTACCGTAAAGCATTTGCTTACCATGTCAAGCGGAGTAAAATTCAACGAGGCCGGAGCCGTTTCGGGAAACGAGTGGATAAAAAAATTCCTTTCGTCGGAAGTAATGTTTGAGCCCGGCAGCGATTTCAGATACAACAGTTTAAACAGCTATATGCTTGCCGCGGCAGTGTGCGGACGAATCGGCCTCACGCTTTCGGAATACCTCGGCAGAAAGCTTTTCACGCCTATGGGAATAACGGATTTTTACTGGGAAAAATCTCCCGACGGAATAGAAAAAGGCGGCTGGGGGCTTTATATGAGTATTTACGATTATGCAAAGCTGGGACAGCTTTATCTTAACGGCGGAACATGGAACGGTGTAAGCCTCGTCCCGGAAGAATGGGTAAAAAAATCCGTTTCTCCTCTGATAGCCAAACCGAACAGTCCGTGCTACGAGGGCTACGGGTACCAGACATGGCTGTCCAAAAACAGGGACGGCTTCGTTTTCAGCGGAATGTTCGGTCAGAGCGTCTTTGTTTTCCCGAAGCGTAATATGGTAATTGCTTTAACTGCGGGAAGCTCAAATCTTTTCCCGCCGTGCAGGACTATGAACATTATTACCGATTTTATTGAGAACGGAAAAAATTTCAGCCGCGAGCCAATAAAGGATTTCCGTTACGGAAGCGCCGCCGTCCTGCGTAAAGCTCTTGCGGGAGCGCGGTTCGGGAAACCGCTTCATTCCGAAAGCAGCTCCGGTATCCTTGCGCGGATCAGGAAAAGCCTTTCGGGAGGAAGGGCGGCGGAAGCAGCCATGGAAGCGGTTCAGCACCTTGACGGCGTTGAAGTTGATTTTGAAAAAAACAGAGCCGGTCTTGCTCCGGTTCTTATACAGGTCATGAACGGAAGCTTTGCGGGAGGTATCGAAAAAGCCGTGTTTGAAATAAGAGGTTCGGCGGAACAGTCCCGGAGCCTGGTCGATATCCTGCCGGCAAGCAAGCGTTTTATAAGCGGTTCGGTTCGCGGTATGCGTGCAAAAGACAGTATACGGACGGTTCAGACTGTCTACGGTATTGGAAAGACCGCTTCAATGCGCGGAGGTCTGTCCGTGCGTTTTGAGGGCAGGGGAAAGACTGTGCGCGTTCCCGTAAGCTTTTCTGACGATCCCGCGTACTTTGATTTTGAAAACGGGGGCGGCAGCTACCTTGTGGGCGCAAACGGCAGCTTCACCACCGACGAGGACGACGTTCCCGTGCTCAAAATAACCATGTGCTTTGTTGAGACTTCCTGCACAAAGGCTTTGAAGTTTATTTTTGAACCGGACGGCGTAACGTTGAAAATGCGTGAAAGTCCGCAGCTTTACGGCGCGATAGACGAAGCTGCCGAAATGGTTATGCCCTCTCTCGGAAAGGGCGCGAAAAAAACTCTCGAAGCAATTCTCGAGACCGACGCCGCCGAGTACAAAATAAAAAGCTTTCTGGAACCTACGCTCAGAGGGAAAATAGTTTACACCGGAGATGTTTAGCAGTCACAGATTTTTTCCATATGTATATGGGGACAAAATTCGTCGTTGTAGACCTCTCCGCTTGCTTTGTAACCCAGCTTCTCATAGAACCCCGTGACCCGGCACTGAGCCGACAGAGCCGTTTTTTCCGCACCCAGCTCCCGCGCCTTTTCCTCAAGAAGCCTTACTGCTTCCGCGCCGAAATTTTTTCCGCGGAAATTTTTGAGCACCGCTATTCTTCCGATAACGCATATCCCGTTTTCGGGAGGAAATATCCGTCCCGCGGCGGCAGGCGTTCCGTCCGAAAATATAACAAGGTGCAAACACTGTCCGTCGGATTCGTCAAATTCATTTCTGAAGCCCTGTTCCTCAACAAAAACCTCCGTGCGTATAAGGCGCGCCTCATCGGGCAGCGCGCTGTAAAATTTGTGTTCGGCAGCCATGATAAACATTCCTTTCGGTATGACAGTTTGCGCGGCTATGAAAAAGGGTACCTTTCGGTACCCTTTTGTTATGTTCATTATTCGTGTCCTGCAAGCTCCCTATAGAGTCCCATGTACAGCTCCGCAGAGACCGCCCAGCTGTAGTCGTTCTTCATAGCGGAAATCACAAGGTTTTTCCAGTTGGACTTGTTGTCGTAGTATTCCTTTGCGCGGCGTACAGCGTCAAACATATCGTGAGCGTTGTAGGTCTTGAAGGTGAATCCGTTTCCGTTTTCTCCTCCCGCGTCGCGGATACTGTCGCGCAAACCGCCTGTTTCACGGACGATAGGGATAGTACCGTACCGCAGCGAGATCATCTGAGCAAGTCCGCAGGGCTCGCTCTGGGACGGCATAAGGAACATATCCGCCGACGAGTAGATGCGTCTTGCCAGATCGGGTATGAAGCCGATAGTAGCGCTTACCTTGTCGGGGTGTCTCCAGGCCATTTCCTTGAAGAAGTCTTCGTATATCTTCTCACCGGAACCGAGTATGGCGAATTTGCAGCCCATGTTCACCATGTCCTCAAAAACGTACTTGATGAGATCGATACCTTTGTGGGAAACAAATCTTGTGATGATACCGATAACAGGCTCGTCGCCCTCCTGGAGGTGCAGCTCGTTCAGCAGAGCCTTTTTGCACTCCGCCTTGCCCTTGAGGTTCTTTACGGAGAAGTTCTTGGTCAGCAGCGGGTCCTTTTCGGGGTTGAACGTATCAACGTCGATACCGTTCAGGAAGCCGCAGAGCTTATACTGTTTGTTCACGAGGGCTCTGTCCAGGCCGTGGGAGTACCACGGGTCGAGGATCTCCCAGGCGTAGCTGGGGGAAACCGTCGTTATCTTGTCGGCGCACTCGAACGCGCCTTTCATCAGGTTCACGCAGCCGTCGTATTCCAGCAGCTTGGTGTGGTACATAGGTATGCCCAGCACTTCGTTGAGGACTTCCATGCCATACTTGCCCTGATACTGGATATTGTGGATAGTGAATACGGTTTTGATGTTGTCGTAGCCGTACTGATACTTATAGAACACGTTGTAGTAAACGGGAACCAGCGCGGTCTGCCAGTCGTTGCAGTTGATGACTTCGGGCTTCCAGCCGATGTGCTTGAGCATTTCCATTATAGCACGGGACAGGAACACGAAACGCTCGCAGTCGTCGTAAAAGCCGTAGAGACCGTCTCTGCCGAAGTAGTATTCGTTGTCCAGCAGATAGTAGGTAACGCCGTTCACTTCGCCCTTGAACACGCCGCAGTACTGTCTGCGCCAGCCTACGTCAACGGTGAAGTTGGTGATGAATTCAAGGGAAGAACGCAGTTCCGGCTTAACGTTCTTATAGAGGGGAAGAACCACGCGGCAGTCCTGTCCCGCAGCGTTGAGGGCGCGGGGAAGAGAACCCGCAACGTCCGCAAGTCCGCCCGAAGCGGCATAAGGAACAGCTTCCGACGCCGCATATAAAATGTTGATCATAGCTTAACAAGTCCTTTCCTGATTAGAAGTTAGATATTTAGAGGTAAGGGATAATAAGTAAGCGGTAAGGATCCGTATATCGGATCAAGAGCTCAGTCTATCATCTATCCTCTGTCTTCTATTCTCTAAATAACCGCGCCCTTGCCTAAGAACAGCGGGTAATTCTGAGAGCCGGTGAGCATTCTCATATCGCTGATCTTAACGTTTTTATCGGTAATAACGTTATTGATATCGCACTTTGCGCCGATAGAGGTATCCTGCATAAGGATAGAATTCTTAACTACCGCGCCCTTGCCTACCTTTACTCCGCGGAAGAGCACGCAGTTTTCAACGGTACCCTCGATAATACAGCCGTCGCCGATAAGGGAGTTTTTAACGCTTGCTCCTATGCCGAATTTTGTGGGCGGGTTATCGCGTACTTTGGTATAAACGGGTCTGTTTTCAGGGAACAGCTTGGAGCGGTTGTCGCTGTTCAAGAGGGACATATTCGCCTTGTAGAAAGTTTCCATGGACGTGATCTTGCAGAAGAAGCCGTCGTGACGGTACGCCATGATCTTGTACTCGTGAGTTCTGCCCTGCAAGATTGCCTGCTCAAAGCTGTACAGGCTCTTTGAAGCCGCTTCGAGGACGATATTTTTAAGGAATTCCTTTGACAGGATAAACATATTCAGGGAGATGTTGCAGGCTCCGCTTATGTGAGGATTCAGGAGAACGTCCACAACCCTGCCGTCGTCGTTTATGCTGAACACCGTGGCGTTCTGCGCCTGTTCGGAGGTGATAACGTCCTTTGCATAGACCGCTGTGATGTCCGCACCGTTCTCGATGTGGTAATCGACTACCTTCGAGAAGTCGATGCTTGTTACCGCGTCGCAGTCGGACAGCACCACATAGTCGGCGTTGGAGGTCTTGATGAAGTTCCACACGCCGTAGAGAGCCTCAAGTCTGCCGCGGTACATACCGCTCTGAACGTGGCTGAAAGGCGGAAGCAGGTGGAGACCGCCGATCTTTCTTGCCAGATCCCATTCTCTGCCGCTTCCAAGGTGGTCAAGCAGGGACTGGTAATTGGATTTTGTTATAACGCCCACCTCGTCGATACCGCTGTTGACCATATTGGAGAGCGGGAAGTCGATCAGGCGGTAGCGTCCGCCGAAAAGCACAGAACCCATAGTTCTTTCCTTGGTCAGATCGGGAATCGTGCTGTCGTGCATATTTGAGAAAATCAAACCTAAAACACTTCTGTTGCTGCTCATAATTATTTTCCATGCTCCCGAACGGGAGCATAACTCCTTTCACCTAATGTTTAAAACGGCTCTGCAAACCGTTTATGATTTTGTTCGGGGAAAATACGCGTCCGGGATCAGATGTTTTCGGAAATTATCTGCTTTGGAAGAACCTTTGCGTCCGCGGAAATGGTGATGTTGTGTCCCACTACGGCAATGCCCCAGTCGTCGCGGTTCTCGATAGTCTCGGGTCTTGCGCCTATTTGGGCTCCCGCTTCGACAACGCAGTTCTCGCCGACGATAGCGTATTCAACGATAGCTCCCGACTTGATAACGGAGCCCGGCATGATAATGGAGTCCGTAACCGTAGCTCCCGACTCAACGGTAACTCCCTCGAACAGAATGGAGAAGTCAACCGTTCCGTTAACGGAGCAGCCGTCCGTCACCATGGAGTTCTCGATAACAGCGTCCGCACCGATATACTGGGGAGGCATGATCGGGTTCCTGGAGTACATCTTCCAGTCGGGGTCGTAAAGGTCTATGGGGATATTGGGGTTCAGGAGATCCATGTTTGCTTCCCAGAGGGAATCGAGGGTACCAACGTCCTTCCAGTAGCCGTCGAAGGTGTAGGCGACCATTTTCTCGTTAGCCTTGAGCATATTGGGAATGATAGCCTTTCCGAAGTCCTTGTCCTCCTCGGGGTTGTTCTCGTTGTCGATGAGGTACTGCTTCAGCTTGCTCCAAGTGAAGATGTAGATACCCATTGAAGCCAGCGTGGAGCGGGGATTCTTGGGCTTTTCCTCAAAGTCCACGATATTGTCGTTATCGTCGGTTATCATGATTCCGAAACGGGAAGCTTCCTCCTTGGGAACGTCCAGAACGGCGATAGTCGCGTCGGCGTTCTTAGCCTTGTGGAAGTCCAGCATTTTGTTGTAGTCCATTTTATAGATATGGTCGCCCGAAAGAATTATAACATATTCGGGAGCGTAACGGTCAACAAAAGCTATATTCTGATAGATAGCGTTTGCGGTGCCCTTGTACCACTCAGCGCCCAGAGCTGTCTGGTAAGGAGGCAGACAGTGCGCTCCGCCGTACTGCTTGTCAAGATCCCAGGGCTGACCGTTGCCGATATAGTCGTTGAGTACCAGAGGCTGGTACTGGGTAAGTACGCCTACGGTGTCAATACCCGAATTTACGCAGTTTGAAAGGGGGAAGTCAATAATGCGGTATTTTCCTCCGTAGGGAACGGCAGGCTTTGCCATGTCGTGGGTAAGAGCGTACAGACGGCTTCCCTGACCGCCCGCAAGCAGCATCGCAACGCATTCTTTCTTAGTTGTATACATTAGTTATATCCTCCTCATGTTTCATGTTGGGATTATTTTTTGCTTTTGGGAGCTGTTTTTCCCGATTTTCCCGTCCTGCCCGCCGGCTTCTTTGCCGCAGGCTTTGAAGACTTGGCTGCTGTTTGGGTCTTCGCCTCCTTTGCGGTTGATTTTGTTTTATCGGCAGACGCGTTCGCGTCCGTTTTATCCGTTTTAGCTTTTTCGGTACGCTTTTTCTTGGGCGTAACCGTGAAATACATCACGCTCATTGCGGGTATATCCATAACTATGGACTGCTCGTAGCCGTGCATAGCATAGTCCTCGGTTTTAAGCTTTCCGTTCTGGACAAGACCGGTTCCGCCGTACTTCACGTCGTCGCTGGAGAAAGCCTGCTCGTATACGCCCTCGTAGGGAACGCCTATGCGGTAACCGTCCCGCGCGACGGGAACAAAGTTGCATACCGCCACTATTTCCTTGCCGTTTCTGTCTATGCGCCTGAACGATATAACGCTCTGCATATAGTCGTCGTGGCATATCCAGGAGAAGCCCTCCCAGGACTCGTCGTTCTCCCACAGCGGAGAAGCGCTGAGATAGAATTTGTTAAGATCCCTGCTAAAATCCTGTATTTTTTTATGGTTGTCGTAATCAAGCAGCAGCCAGTCCAGACCCTGCTTGAAGTTCCACTCGATCACCTGGGCGAACTCGCTTCCCATAAAGTTCAGCTTTTTGCCGGGGTGCGCGAACATATACCCAAGGAAAGCGCGCAGGGAAGCAAATTTTTCCTCCATGCTCCTGCCGCTCATCTTGTTGAACAGCGAAGCCTTTCCGTGCACCACCTCGTCGTGGGAAATGGGAAGAATATAGTTTTCGCTGAAGCTGTAGAAGAACGAGAACGTAAGCTTTCCGTGGTTGTTTGCACGGAAGATCGGATCCATTTTCATGTAGTCCATCATATCGTTCATCCAGCCCATGTTCCACTTGAAGTTGAAGCCCAGACCGCCAACGTCCGCGGGCTTTGTTACCAGCGGCCACGCGGTTGATTCCTCCGCGATCATAAGTATATTTCCGCACCTGCCGAAAACGGCTGTGTTAAGCTTTCTCAGGAACTCTATCGCCTCATAGTTCTCGTTGCCGCCGTCCTTGTTGGGACGCCACTCTCTGCGGTCGTAGTCAAGGTACAGCATAGAAGCCACCGCGTCAACGCGCAGACCGTCTATATGGAACTTCTCCAGCCAGTAAACGGCGTTTGAGATAAGGAAAGACTGCACTTCGGGCTTGCCGAAATCGAACACTCTCGTACCCCACGAAGCGTGCTCCTTTTTGAGGGGGTCGCTGTACTCGTAGCAGCAGTCGCCGTCAAACTCGAAAAGTCCCGCGGCGTCCTTGGGGAAGTGGGCGGGCACCCAGTCAAGGATAACTCCGATCCCCGCCTGATGGAACATATCCACCATTTTCATCATGTCGTCGGGAGTGCCGTACCGCGACGTGGGAGCGTAATAACCGATTATCTGATAGCCCCATGAGCCGTCAAAGGGGTACTCCGCCAAAGGCATAAGCTCAAGGTGAGTATACCCCATATCCTGAAGATAGGGTATCATCTCCTCGGCAAATTTAACGTAGCTGAAAGGCTCGCCGTTTTCATAAGTCCTCCAGGAGCCCAGATGAGCCTCGTAAATATTCATGGGACTGCGGTAGATATTCTTGGAATCCCTTTCCTTGAACCACTTTTCGTCCCCCCACTTATAGCCGCTTATATCAAAATATTTTGTGGCGGTATTGGGGCGGGTCTCCATGTGCGTGCCGAACGGGTCGGCTTTCATCACAATGCTTCTGTGAGCGGTCTCAACGCTGTACTTATATGCAAAATACTGCTCCACGTTCGGCAGAAATATTTCCCAAACTGTAGGATCTGCGAGCTGTTCCATGGGATTCTTGCTGCGGTCCCAGCTGTTGAAATCGCCGACGATCGAAACGGATTTTGCATGGGGAGCCCATACCCGGAAGAACACGCCGTCCTTTCCGTCCTTTTTGCCTTTGTGGGCGCCGAAGAAATCATACGCGGTATAGTTGGTACCTTCGTGAAAGACATGGAGGGGAAATTCATAGCCCTCCGCAAATGTTTTGCCATTTTTTGCCATATCAAAAGCTCCTTCAATAAGGGGCAAAATTCCGCTGCCCCGTAATTTAACAAACTCCGCGGGGCGGAGCCCCCTTTGACCCATGCGGAAAACGATATTCCGCGCCGAAAAACCGCGATAAGTCCTGTCGTTTCCGATACAGCGGACATTATGCCACGGTCATGCTTCTTTATGTTTATATTTTAACAGATTATGTATCAAAAAGCAAGCCTTTTAGTAAATTTTTATAACATTGATGTAAAAATTATACTAAATTGGTGCAAATTGCACATAATTTCAGCTGATAGTAAGGATATAAAAGCCATTTTCTGTATTAAATTTCAATTAATGGAATAAAATAACATTAAAAATGTGAAAAATCAACAACCGAAGCGGAAGCTTTGCAGGTCATATTTTGTGGATTTTAACAACATATACGGTCTTATCGTCCTGTCTGGAGGGGTCGTCCTCTTTTCCCTTTTCCGCCTCGGCGACTATCCTTTCGGCGCAGTCCTGAGCCGTGACCCCAAGACTCAGCATAAGCTCCCGCACCCGCGGGAAGCACTCTTCGCATATTCCGTCAGTTATCATCACCACTTCGTCTCCGTCCGAAAGCAGCGCCGTACGCTTGTCTATCTCGCAGCTCCCCACAATACCCAAGGGGGTGGTGCGGCTCTCGACGGTTTTGACCGTACCGTGGGTCTTGATAAAGGTCTGCGCCGCCCCGAGCTTGACAAGCTCCGCTTTTCCGGTGAAAAGATTTATTTTCAGGAGATCCGCCGTTGCAAAAATTTCTTCGGGTGACTTGGTTATCAGCAGCCCGTTGAGCATTCTTACCGCCGCGTCCGAACCCAGTCCCGCGCGTATCATTCTTGTCATTACGGACACCGTCATACGGCTTTCCACAGCCGCTCTCACGCCGCTGCCCATTCCGTCGGAGATAAGCACGCACAGGTTTCCCGAGCCGTCGCGGAACACCGCGTCCGAATCGCCGCTTATCTTTTCCCTGCCGCTTACTCCCGCTCTGCCTATCTCTGCTTCGTAAACCGTGATCTCGTGAAAGCTCAGGTGCGTTATTCCGTCAAGCGTAACGGATAAAGGCTTGTCAAGCTCTCTGTCGGATATCTCGCAGAAACGCTCCGCTACGGTCTCGGGCTTTTCCGAAAGCCGTCCGCTGTAAAAGCATTCGGCGTACAGCCTGCCTCCGCTGTCGAAAAGCGCCGCCGCCGAGGGCTTTTTGGCGCCGTATTCTTTAAGTACCGCGCAGAACCTTTCCGAAAGGTTTTCGTCGCAGGAAAGGAAAGTTTCCGAGCCGCCGCCCAGATATCTCAGCATATCCTCTGTTTCGGAGAGCTGCTCAAGAGTAAGCTCTCTCATGCTGCCGTTCAGGTCGCCCGAACGCTTTTCCATTCGGGTCAGCCTGTACATTTCGTTGAAAGCCTCGGCAAGCGCGGGACGGCGCGGGCAGTGATCTAAAGTATCGGGAAGCTCCCTTTCCGTAATAAAGCCTTTCTTTTTAAGAATGTCCTCGGCGGGACGGAAAAACGCTTCCGTTCGGTGTTCGGGACTGTCCCCGCAGAACGCTCCGTTCCTGCATGCGGTGCATACCTTTCCGCATACCGACATGGAAATATCGTTCTCAAAGTCTCCTCTTTCAAGCACTTCGGCGGCTTTTGAAAAGCTTTCCCGAACGTCCGCAACAGCCGCCGCAGCGAATTTAAGTTTGTCCGAGGTCTGAACGGCAGCGGCGGAAACGGGCGCGGACGTCCTGCCGAAAGGCCTGCTGTACAGCTTTTCCGGTACGACGTAAAATGCTGCCGCAGCTACGGTCGCGTCCGCGATGAGTTTTGCGGAATCGGAGGGCATACCGTATATCAGCGCTCCCGCAAAAACAGTTCCCAGAAAAGCAGCCGCGGAGGAAAGCTTGCTTTTTCCGGAAACATATCCCGCCGCCGTTCCCGCGCAGACGGCTACCGCCGCCGTGGAGGTCATGGAGGGCGCTATTGTCCCGAACGCAAACGCCGACATCGCTCCGACCGCTGCACCGCCTGCAAATCCGTACCTGAACGCGGCCGCCAGAATGACAAACGAGCCCGCGATCCTGCCTGCGTTAAAGGCTCCGAAGCCTATCCCTCCAAGCATACATACCGCAAGAACATACACCGCGGCAAGAGCGATCTTTGTTTCCGAAGCAAATACAGAACCGTCCTCAGCCGCTGCAAGAAGTTTTGCGAAAAAGTACGCCGCCGCGCCGCATACCGCGCCCCGGAAAATTATCGCCAGTATCAGAGCCGCTGTTATTTTGTACGCCATAGAAGCGGCAAGACCGCATATTATGTACCCCGCCGCCGCAAGTCCTGCCGAAGCCGCAGGACCGATCCTTTTGCCGAAAACGGAGGACAGCATTGCTCTGGCAAAGATGACCGCCGGCATGGCTATCATTTCGGTAATGTGGGCGGAAAAAGTACCGCCTGCAAAAAACGAAGCCATAGCCCCTATAAAAGCCGCAAAGCCGCTGAATGTCGGAACAGCCGCCGTTATGGCAGTACAGAGGGGCGCGCCGTTTCCGCCGAGCCTTGTGCCCGCGGCGAGAAACCCGAAAAACGCCGATAAAAAAAGCGCGGCAACAGGATTTACTGCCGCTTTTGAAATGCGCTCCGTCTCTGCGGAAGCGGGTATTTTTTTCTCTTTTAACTTCATTTGCCGTCACATTCCTTCCGATTTTTGGAATAATTGTACCACGGACAAACAAATATATTCTGTCATATTTAGGTGCAAAATTACGGTTGAACCGATAAGAAAAATGTGCTATAATCTTACCGTAAAAGGAGGGACGGCTTTGGAGCTTAAATACTTAAAAATAAATACCGGCGGCGGATATCTTTACGGTGGCGACCAGAAGCTGTTCGGCAAAGCCGTTTCGTCAAGCGGCTGCGGAATGATCGCCGCCTGCGACGTGCTGCTCTGGCTTTCGGGGAAAAGCGGCGGAGAGATATCTTTTCCGGAGTATGCGGTCTTTGCGGAAAAGCTTCGGGACGAAACTTTCTATAAGGGCAGAAAAAATTTTCTCGGCATATTTCCCCGCAGGCTCGCCAAAATACTCACCGAAAAAAGCGGAAGAAAATTTACATATTTCCCTGCGTGGAAGCTCCGCGGGAAAAACGGAAAGAAGCTTGAGGAGATTATTTTCCGTTCTCTGAGCGGCGGCGCGCCCGTTATCGTCCGCGTGGGATTTTCCTTTAAGGGTCTGCCGTATAAAATAAAATACCCCGCCTCGGGAAAAGTCCGGTCGGGTAAAATGAGCTGGCACTACATTACCGTTACGGGCGTTTCCGAAAGCGGGACGCTTACGTTTTCTTCATGGGGAGGAAAGGGTACCGCCGACTGCCGGGAGCTTTGCAGACGTTTCGGCTTTACCGGCGGGATAATCACGGCAGATTATCTGTCCTGAAATACGTTCGTGTAAATGACGTTTTTCTTCGGTACAATTCCTTTGCGGGCGAACAGCTCCGACACGGTAACGAACTCGTACCCCTCTGCTTTCATTGCGGGAATAATTCTGTCAATGGCTTCAACGGTGCGGAAATTTCCCTCCATGTCGTGGAGCAGTATTACCGAACCGTCACCGACCTGTTCCATAATGCGGCGGTAACGCTCGTCTGAGGATATTTCGTCGTTCCAGTCGTCCGCGCCTATGCCGCATATAAATGTCAGATCAACAGTATCGAACATCTGCTGATCATAGGCTATGTAGGGAGGACGGAAAAATTCGGGACGTCTGCCGACGGCTTTTTCGACCGCGTCCGAGGTAAAGCTTATTTCAGCCGAAATTTTCCCGGCGGACATTTTGGTCATATCCGAATGGGTGCGGGAATGATTTTCTATCCCGCACCCCATTTTTACGGCGCGGCGCATGACCTCTGCGCTTTCGAGGGTAATGTTGTTTCCGATCACGAAAAAAGTGGCGGTAACATTGTGCTTTTCAAGAACGTCAAGCACCTGCGGAGTGGTGACGGTGTTGGGGCCGTCGTCAAAAGTGAGAGCGGCAATTTTGAACGTGTTCATAAAGAGACTTCCTTTCGTATAGCGGGAATTAATTTTAATGATATAAATTTATGTTTAACGCACTAATGATATTGTTTCGTCAGGACTTTAGCTGGTCAAGCTGAGCACAGCTTGCGGGGGTCGAGGGGGCAGAGCCCCTTGTCGCGCTTCGCAAAGCGCGAAATCCCCTATCGTTCAAGAGCTCTGCAAGGGGGTGAATTGCGGCTTTGCCGCAAGAGGGGGACGCTCTGCGATAGAGAGCGTCCCCCTCGTTACGCAGCAAAATGAATCTTTAAAACAATCCTCTGCTATAAGCAGAAAGTGGATATGTTTTAAATGGACAAAAGTTGATTGGGTTAAATCCACTTTTGCCGAGATTTAAACATCTATAGTTTGCTTCGTTCAAAACAGTCCACAGGACTGTTTTGAAAGTAAAGTTTGCTTAAATCGTCAGAAGGGGGAGCGGTCGTGTTCGCTCCCCCTCGGAATGGCTCTCGCCATTCCTCA
>CAJUAN010000010.1:86215-95371 GCA_910584715.1 uncultured Oscillospiraceae bacterium | reverse complement strand
CCTCGGAATGGCTCTCGCCATTCCTCACCCCTTTCTCCGTTTTTGAACGAAAAGGGATTTCGCGCTCTGCGGGTCTCCATTCCGAGAATGGAGTTGCGACAAGGGGCTCTGCCCCCTTGTCCCCCGCAAGCTGTGCTCAGCTTGACCAGCTAATCTTTGGCGGGGTAATAACACTTGTGCGCTAAACATAAATTTACATAAACTGCCCTGCACCAAATTTGTACTGTGCAGTTGACATACGGAAACATTAATGGTAAAATAATTGTATCGTGATAATGCGGTCTTGGGGAAAAAATCCGATAAAGGAAGTTAACGAAATGTCAGCAGCTATTGCCGAAAATAAGTTCGGCGCCGAAAATAAATTCAGTGCCGAAAGCAAATTCAGCTTTGAAGAGACCTTCGAGCTTGTCAAGGGGCAGGATCTTGAACAGACCATGCGGGACTTTGCAGGAAGAATGCAGATATACCGCGCAGGTATTAAGGAGATACGCACAAAGCTTGAAATACTTGACGAGGAGTTTCAGACAAAGTTTTCCTATAATCCCATTCACCATATCGAATCGAGGCTTAAATCCCCTCAAAGCATAGTCAAAAAAGTTAAGGCAAAGGGGCTCCCCGTAACGGTGGAATCAATGTCCGCAAACATAACCGACGTGGCGGGAATACGCGTGATATGCAACTACATCGACGACATATACCGCGTTGCCGAGCTTCTTACCGGACAGGACGACGTTACTCTTATAAGGGTGAGGGACTACATAAAGAACCCCAAGCCGTCAGGCTACAAAAGCCTGCACCTTATCGTAGAAGTGCCTATTTTCCTTTCCACGGGACCTATCCCAATACCCGTGGAAATTCAGATACGCACAATCGCAATGGACTTCTGGGCAAGCCTTGAGCATAAGCTGAAATATAAAACGGACAACGACGTTTCACCGGAACTGCGTAAACGGCTCAAGGTCTGCGCGGACGAGATATTCGCCCTTGACAGGGAAATGCAGAACATACACACGACCATTCAGCTGAGGAACGGTGAGGAACAGTGAGCGGACGCAGCTTTGCCCGTACTCCCGTGGGTTGTCTTGAAATAATCTCGGACGGCTCGGCTTTGGTCGGGATACGTTCGTGTCCCGAACCTTTCGGGGACGTTTCGGGGGACACCCTTACCGCCGAGGCGGAACGCCAGCTTGCGGAATATTTTTCCGGAGACAGGCGGAAATTTGAGCTCCCGCTGCGGCTCTGCGGTACGGATTTCCGGCTCCGGGTATGGAAAGCGCTTGCGGAAATCCCTTACGGCGGCGTCGTTTCATACAGCGGTATAGCCGCGCTGGCAGGAAGCCCCAAGGCCTGCCGCGCCGCGGGAAACGCCGTTGGGAAAAATCCGTTTCTGATAGTCCTGCCCTGCCACAGGGTGATCGCTTCTGACGGAACCGTCGGCGGATTCAGCGCGGATATAGGTATTAAAAAGTATCTTTTGGAATTTGAAAAAAAACTGCTATAAACCACAAACCGAAAGGAGGAAAAGTATGCGCGGTCACATGGGCAAAAGGATTTTTTGGGCATATGCCTTGCTTTGCGCGGTCATGTTTTCCTCCTGCAACGGCGGCGAAAATATTCCCTCCGTTTCAAAAACGGATACCGCGCCGGATACCGCGGTTTCGGTCACGACTTTTTCCGATACGGACAGTATGTACGTTACGGACAGTACGGACGGTACGTCGGCACCCGAATCGGAGACCACCGCCGGAACATTTTCCGAGACTGTTTTGGATACGCCGGAAACGGAAATATTAACAACCGAAAGCTCATCGGAGCCGGCTGTTTCGGATACTGCGGAAACGACTTCGGCAAAGATTTCCTCCTCTTTGGAAGAAGTTTTCTCGGAAACGTCTGCAGAAGCCGTTACTGCGGCAAGTACCTCGGCTGCGGAAACGACTGCCGCCAAGACGGAAAAGCCCGCCGAAATAATTATTCCCGACGTAAAGGTGCCCCTTGCAAGCGGCGTTTCGGTCTTTTCGGAGGAAAAAGCCGAGCTTGATTACAGCAACGCGGCGGACGGCTATGTCTCGGTGCTGTACAGCGGTTCAAGCGCGCAGGCGAAGCTGAGGATAGCGAACGGGAGCGTGCAGTACGACCATGATATTTCCGCCGACGGCACGCGGGATTTTATCCCCCTTATGGGCAGCGGCAGCTATACCGTAAAGGTCTACGAGCACGTTGCGGGAAAAAACTTTGCGCCGGTGCTTTCGGGGGAATTTAACGTTTCCATGAAAAACGAAAACGACACTTTT
This sequence comes from uncultured Oscillospiraceae bacterium, assembly GCA_910584715.1. Lineage (GTDB taxonomy): Bacteria > Bacillota > Clostridia > Oscillospirales > Ruminococcaceae > RGIG8773. The sequence goes on along the minus strand of CAJUAN010000010.1, from coordinate 93,080 downwards.
CTTTATCCAAATAAATACGTCAGCTTCGGGAAGGATTCCGACTGCGTGAGAAAAGCCGCGGAGCTGTGCGCGGGGAAAAGCGGGGACGTTGAGAAAATAGCCGCCGTATTCACGTATATTTCCGAAAACATTTCCTACGACAAGCAGCTTGCCGCAACGGTCAACACAACGTCAAAGGGAGGGAACGCCTATATCCCCGATCCCGACAGGACGCTTTCCTCGGGCAAGGGGATATGCTTCGACTACGCCTCGCTGTTCGCGGCAATGTGCCGCTCCGGGGGAATTCCCGCAAGGCTTGTGATAGGCTATGCCGACCCGAATATTTACCACGCATGGAACGAGGTCTATACCGAAGAAACAGGCTGGATAACCCCGGAACTTTTCCTGAAGAAAAAGGGCTATAACATTGCCGACGCGACCTTTTACGCGGGCAATTCCGATAAGAAAAAAATCTCCGAGTATATTTCCGACGACGGGAATTATGCTGCGGTGTACAGATATTGACGGAGGATAAAACTATGTCGCTTAAAATTCTTACCAATGAGGAGACCGCTTTTTTCTGCGAGCAGCTTGCCATGATACTCGAGGCTGGAATACCCGTCGCCGACGGTCTGGAGGTATTTGCCGAGGATTCGGGGGACAAGCGTTTCAGAGAGATATCAAATATTCTGACGGAGCACATGAGCAGCGACGATTCCGCGCTTTTTACCGCTATGGAAAAATCGGGGATCTTTCCCGACTACGCGGTGAAAATGGTGAAGATAGGCTCCGTTACGGGACGGCTGGAGGATACTCTCAGCGGACTTTCGGACTACTATTCCAAAAGAGCCGAGCTGAGGCAGACGGTGAAAAGCGCAGTGTCCCACCCCCTGCTGCTGCTGGCGATGATGACCGCTGTCGTCGTTGTTATGGTGATAAAGGTAATACCCATGTTCCGTGAGATATTCATGCAGTTCGACGAAAGCGCGGCCGCCGTTGTGGAGGACAGCATTTCCTTTGCCTACGGTCTGGGAACGGCAGTAATGGTAATACTTCTTGCCGCGCTGGCGGTAACGCTTGTTATTGCCGTGCTTATGCAGGTACCCGCCGCAAGGCGTAAGCTTTACGGTATTTTCACGAATTTCGTACTTACGGGGAAAATGTCCGAAGCTGTGGCTATGGCTGACGTTACGGGAGCTATGAGCATGATGACGGCCTGCGGGATAGCTCCCGAACAGACCTTGGAGCTTGCCGCGGAGCTTACCGAAAACAAGGCTGTAAAGCGCAGGATCAAAGACTGCGAAACTATGGTGCTGGACGGAGAGTACTTCGCGGACGCTATCGGGAAATCAAAGCTGCTGCCGTCCATATACGCCCGCTCTCTTAAAGTGGCCTATAAGTCGGGAGCCTTTGACGCGGCGTGGAAAAAGATAGACGAACGTCTCAGCCTCGAGTGCGACAGGAAGATCTACAGCGCGGTATCCTTTATCGAGCCTGTGATAATAGGCATACTGGCAATAATAATCGGCGCGGTGCTTATCGCGGTAATGCTCCCCATGACGGACATAATCACGTCCATAGGGTAAGCATATGAAAAACCAACGGAAAGGCGGCTGACGGTACTGTGAAAAAAAAATATCGCGGAAAGCTGTATCTGCTGTCGGCTCTGCTGTTTGCAGCCGTCGCCGCATGGTTCGTGATATCGGCGGGTAACGCAGATTCTGCGGCGGGTGAAAAGCGCGCCGAGGCGGTCTATAACTCGGTCATGAAGGGCGCGTCCCTGTGCTACTCCATAGAGGGGGAGTATCCTCCCGACCTGGAGTACCTTGAAAAGCATTACGGCGTAAGGATAAACGAGGACAAATATATTGTAGACTACAGCTATTTCGGGGCGAATATACGTCCCACGGTGACGGTCATCGAAAAGGAGGGCGCGGAATGAACAGACCCGGCTCGGGACGGCTCGCGGAAACGGTCAGCTCGGCGGCGAGCATGACTTTGTTCCTTATATTTTCCGTGTGCTGCCTGATAATAATTGCGGTAGCCGCCTCCGCATACGGACGGATAAGCGGGAATTACGACAGCACCTTCAGTTCCGCGGCGGCTGTGAGATACATAACAAACAAGATACGCGCCGGCGAAAGCGCCGAGGTGCTCTCGGAAAGCGAGCTTTTGCTCAAGGGGGACGGCTGCGTTACCCTGATATATTTTGACGGGGAGGCTGTCTGCGAAAGACTTTTCGCCGAGGGCGACGAACCCGTGAGCAGCGGCGGTGAAAAAATGTTTGAAGCGGAAATGCTGACCGTCGAAAACGCGGACGGACTTATAAAGATAACGGCTGAGGACAGCGGGCATTCCTTTACGGCGTACTGTAGGAACAGAGAGAAATAAATCGGGAAAGGAGCGGAAGCGGCAGTGAAAAGTCCCATAAAGGCAGTCCCCGCCGGCGGGCGGCTGAATCTTTTTTTTGTGGAAATGATAATCGTCCTGATGTTTTTCAGCATTGCCTCGGCGGTGATCCTGAACGCCTTTGCGGCTTCCGGCAGACTTTCGAGGGAAAGCGGGCGGCTTGAAAGAATGTCATTCTGCGCCCAGTCGGCGGCGGAGATATTTTCCGAAACGGGAAACCTTCCCCAAACCCTTGAAAAGCTTTTCGGCAGTAATTCTTACGATATCCGCGGCGGAGACCTTGAGGGCGGCGGGTACGATTTTCAAGTCAAGCTCCCGCTTACGGAGGAGTGCGCGTACAGTCCCGAAAACGCGGAGCTTTATATGCTCGTGTCGGTCAGCGGCGAAGAACCGGGCGGGCTTTCGGAAATGCAGATAGTTTTCACCGACGGTAACGACAGCAGTGACGGCGAAGTTCTTTACACTATAACGGCGGGAGCGTATCTTCCCAGGAAAGGGACGGTGAGCTGAAATGGGCGTTAAGGAAAATACCGGGAAAAACAGCCGTCCCGCAGGCATAGGCACGGGGTATCTGTCGCTGATGATGATATTCGTTACGCTGTGCCTGACCGCTCTTGCGGCGCTGTCTCTTTCGGCGGCGGAGAACGAAAAAAGCTTCAGCGTAAAAAGCGCGGACTACACGGCGGAATATTACGCCGCCGACCTTGAAGCGAAACGTACTCTCGCGGAAATAGATTCGGTCGTGAGCGGGTATTCCGATTACAGAGATTTCATGCTGCTCGCTGAGCTTGACGAGGTAAACGGAGCGGAATATGAAACGCTTCCCGACGGTCTGACCGTGCGGTGGAAAACGCCCATAAACGACAGGCAGGATATTTCCTGCGATGTGAAATTTTCGGGCGGCGGCTTTGAGATACTGGTGTGGCGGACGGTCTCCTCGGGCGGGACGGAGGACGCTCCGCTGGGAATATGGCTGGGAGAATAAGACGGCAAAGTTTTCCGGCGCAAAACTACAAACGGAGGTAATATCATGAAAACGATCCTGCTTTTTATTTTGGATAAGTTTGCCGACTGGGAGGCGGCGTATCTGTCCTCGGCGGTAAATATGCTGGGACGCGGCGAATTTTCGGTAAAAACCGTTTCGCTCACAAAAGAGCCGGTCACGTCAATAGGCGGGTTCAGAACCGTTCCCGACTTCGGTTTGGATACAGTTCCCGAGGATTACGAAGCGCTGATACTGATAGGCGGAATGTCTTGGAGAACCCCCGAAGCGCGCGGCGTTTCAGCTTTTGCGGAAAGCTGCGCCAAAAAAGGAAAGCTTCTTGGCGGTATATGCGACGCCTCCGCTTTTCTTGGAACGCTGGGGCTGCTGAACAACGTCCCCCATACGAGCAACGACCCCAACGATCTTAAGCAGTGGGCGGGCGAAGCCTACGTCGGAGAAAAGCTGTATATCCATAAACAGGCTGTGCGCGGCGGAAATATCGTTACGGCAAACGGTACGGCGGCTCTTGAATTTGCAAAGGAAGTATTGCTTGCAGTTGGTCTTGCCCCCGAAAACAAGATCAATGAGTGGTACAATTTTCACAAGCTGGGGTATTACTGCGCGGCTATGCCCGATATGCGGTAACTCCGTATCCCGATAAAAGCGAAAGGAACTGATTTTCATGGACGTTAAGCAGATACTTATCGACGCGGTGAAAAAGGGCGCGTCGGATATTTTCATGGTCTCGGGCGCGGCTCTTGCTTTCAAGATTGACGGCAGAGTGGTCTCAGCCGGAGGAAATTATCTTATGCCCGACGAAATAAAAGCCGCGGTCTTTGAAATTTTTTCTCTGGCGGGACTGGATATAACGAGTCCCGACGATTTAAAGTGCGAAATGGATTTCTCCTTTTCCATAAAGGGTACCGGCAGATTCAGGGCGAACATATACCGCCAGAGAGGCTCGTTTTCGGCAGTACTGCGGTGCGTTCCCTTTGAGCTTCCCGACAGCGCGAAGCTGGGCATACCCGAAAGCGTTATGGAGCTTTCCGAGATAAAAAGCGGCATAGTCCTCGTTACCGGAGCGGCGGGAAACGGCAAGTCCACCACCCTTTCCTGCATGATAGACCGTATCAACTCAAACAGCGAGGGACATATAATAACAATAGAGGATCCCATAGAATTTCTCCACAAGCACAAAAAATGCATAATCAGCCAGCGGGAGATAAATATAGACACGGACAGCTATGTGAACGCTCTCAGGGCGGCTCTGAGGCAGGCTCCCAATGTTATCCTTGTGGGGGAAATGCGGGACTTCGAGACAATAAACATAGCCATGACCGCCGCCGAAACCGGTCAGCTCGTGCTGTCCACCCTGCACACCAACGGGGCGGCGAACACGGTAGATCGTATCATAGACGTTTTCCCCACAAATCAGCAGCACCAGATAAGGGTGCAGCTTTCAATGGTGCTCCGCGCCGTGGTTACCCAGCAGCTTGTCCCCTCGGTTAGGGGAGGACTTGTACCCGCTTTTGAGATAATGAACGTGAACAGCGCGATCAGAACCATGATACGCGAACAGAAAACACATCAGATAGACACGGTGCTCCAGTCCGAAGCGGGAATGCAGACCATGGACGGCTCGCTGCTGAAATTATTCCGCGAGGGCGTAATTACGGCGGATACCGCGGTTGACTATGCGTCTAATCAGGAGCTTATGTCAAAGCGTGTTAAAGCGGTGTAATATTAACGTAAAGCCGCGTTGTTGTGCATTCTGTACAAAAAAATATGTATAAAATTTTAAATGATTATTTGAAAAAAATATGGATTTTTTGCAATATATATGATATAATTTTTGTAAAGAATAAAAAGTACAGTTATGCTTTTTTGAATATGTACGGAAGAAAGTTTTGATTCATAACAAAGTTTTGAGAGGGAGGCTTTGCATATGGAAAACAATAAGAAAAAGGCTCTCATAAAATCCGTTGCCGCATTTACTTTTGCGGTAAGTATGTTTGCCGCTCAGTCGCCCGCGGCAAGCGCGGCTGACGTAAGCGCAACGGATATGATGGGTCACAAGATCGCCGTAGGCGAAAACGAAGAGGAAGCTGAAGAAGCCGAGGCCGACACAACGGGCGACGGAGACGACGATGTAAATACCGACGAAAACGCGGTGGCGGGCGAGGCTGCCGAAGCTGTAGGCGCAGAGGTTGACGAGGCGGAAGCGGAAGCTCCCATTGAAGAAAATGCTGCTGAAACACCCGCCGACGAGACTGCGTCCGTTGAAGAAAACGCAGACGAGACTCCTGCGGATGAAACAGCCCCGGTTGAGGAGAACGTTACCGAGACTCCTGACGACGAATCCGCATCTGTTGAGGATACCGTTGTTGAAACACCTGCCGACGACACAGCCGCTCCTGTTGAAGAAGCCGCTTCCGAAACTCCAGCTGATGATACAGCTGGTGAAACTGCTGCGGAAGAAGCTGCAGAAGAAGCGGAGGCTGCTGCCGAGAGCGTTCGCTCAATTCTCGGCGGAGCAAACGGCTACAACGTTTTTGTTGAGGGAAATTATACCCAGACGGGTAAAAACAATATCGACGTAGGCGACGGCTCCGGAGTTGTTGCCGTAGGCGGAAACGTTGACGTTGGCGAAGGCATTGACCACAAAGGTTCAAGCTTTGAGGTCGGCGGTTCTGTAGTGGGCACGCTCAACGGCGATAAGGTCGCTGTGGGCGAGGACTGCACCGTTGATTTCCAGAATACATTTAACGAGCTGAGACAAACATCTTCGGCTATTTCACAGGTCAGCGGAACTACCGTCAGCAACGGCAGCGACAGCAGCTACATCAAATCAGAATACGGAACTATCACATTAAAGGGCAGCGATGCGGACGTTAACGTATTCAACATGACCGTTGAAGAATACAATGCAATGAAGACCTCCGAAAATATGGCGCTCAGATACGACGTTCCCGACGGATCCACGGTTATCTTTAATATTGTGGGCGAAGGCGACGTAAACCTGGTATTCGACTGGGGCGCATACTATAACGGCGGTTCGCTTACAAGCGGAAACAAGACGGGCAACTCCAAGGTAATGATAAACGTTCCCGGCGGAAACAACGTTACGATTGCTTCCGGCGTAGGAAGTCTGCTGGCTCCCAGCTCTTCCGTAGGCGGCGGCGAAGGCAAGGGCTACAATCCTCACTATGAGGGTCAGGTCATCTGCAAGGAATTCAGCGGAAACATTCAGTTCGGTTCCAGCGCGTTTGACTATACCATTAAGGATAAGCCTGTAACTCCCGATACACCTGAAAATCCGGATACTTCGGACAATACAGAAAATCCCGAGACTCCGGATGAGACCGATGACAACACACCGGATACTCCCGATGAGCCGGATAACAATAACCCCGAAACTCCGGACGAAACTGACGATGACACACCGGATACTCCCGATGAGTCTGACGACAATGATCCCGAGACTCCGGACGA
>CAJUAN010000010.1:0-86115 GCA_910584715.1 uncultured Oscillospiraceae bacterium | reverse complement strand
GACAATGATCCCGAGACTCCGGACGAAACTGACGATGACACACCGGATACTCCCGATGAGCCGGACGACAATGATCCCGAAACTCCGGACGAAACCGATGATGATACACCGAATACTCCCGATGTGCCCGTAACTCCGGATATACCTAATGTACCGGTAACACCTGATGTGCCTGAAATACCTAACTTCCCTGTTTCACCTGTTACGCCTATCATTGATTTTGAAATGTTTGACGAAACCGAGACTCCTCTTGCGGGCACTCCTTTCGAGGAAACCGTTGAGACAGTCAGCGAATCCGATACGGACGCGGTTACAGACACAGACGCGGACGCAGACAGCTATGAGACATTTGACGACGCGCCTGTTCCTCTCGCGGACGATCCGTTTGGAGACACCGACGCTGATTCCTACGCTGTAAATCCCAAGACAGGCGTTGACATGACTGTACCCATGGGAGCTGCGGCTGCGGCAATGGCTTCGTTCATGGCTTTGATGATCGCAAACAAAAAAAGACGCAGTGAAAACAGCTAAGGCAATTGAAAATCATTAAAAATAACGCCAAGGGAATTTATCCTTTGGCGTTGCTTTTTATGTAGTCGGCTTTTCGTTTCGGAGGAAGTCCCCCAATAATTTTGCTTCTGAGCTTCTTTATCTCTTCGGAAAGCTCCCCGCAGTTCATGTATCTGTTGAAGTATGCTGAAAAATCTGCGGCCTGCTCGAACATATCAAGCCGCAGCATTGACTTTACCATGCAGATATCCAGGAATCTGCACTCGCTGTCCATCATATTTACCAGTATTTCCACGGCGGTCTCGTACCGCCCTTTTATATGCTCGTGTATGGCAAGACTGCGCTTTGAAGCGTCGCTGTGCTCCCCCAGTATCGCCGCGTTATGGGTTTGGTACAGCTCCTCGGCGCACTTGAACCTATCCCGCACAAAATCGGCAAAGATCATGTTGCTGACAAGGTTACCTACAAGGTGCGGCTCCAGCTTTTTCAGGTCGGTATCCTCAAAGGTTTGGTATGCTTCGGTTATATTTCCCAGTATCAGCAGGGCGTTTGCAAGAAAACTTTTTCCCTTTGCAATATCCTGTTCCCGCTCCGCAGCCGCAAGCTCTGTCCTGAGGGACTCCGCGTACTCCTCCGAAAATCCCTTTTCCGAAAGTATAAGCAAGGATTTTTCAAACCTGCATTTTTTCTTGAATATTTTAAACGGTCTCATTTTTTCGCGCCCTTTTTACCGTATTTTTTCTTTACAACGGTACTCAAAACGCCGTCCGCCAAAAGGAGAAGTCCCAGAACAAACTCGCCTACAGTGACAAGCGGAGTATTCTTAACCGAAAAGGAGTAATAAAGCATTACAACCCCGAAAAAAAATACAAGAACTATCTTAGGCCATTTAAGCCCCACGCAGGCGTACTCAATGGCGTCGTCGGAATGTCTTACCAGAATATTGAAAATTGTAAAGCCGTCCATGATAACAGAAAAAAACAGCATAACTATGAGCATACCGAGCAAAGCGTTTATATCTCCGAGCACAAAACCGCCCCTTTCGTTTTATCTTATGGTTGAAACAACCTCTATTGCTTTTACAAGCTGATTGTCGTACAGAAGCTGATCGTCCTCGGAAAGCACTGAGAGATCAATTTCCGCAGGGAGAGCTACTTCAAAGTTGGGCTTGATTCCCGTACCGTTGTAGTCCCCGCTGTTTTTGGTCTGGAGGGTCGCAACGGTGATCTTTATCGCCGCGCCTCCCATAAGCTTGTGAGTCTTCTGCATCACACCTTTTCCATAGCTTTGCGTACCGACTATCTGAGCGTTGGCTTCGTCCCTGAGAGCAAACGCGAACAGCTCCGAGCAGGAAGCTGTGCCGCCGTTTACTAAAACGACCATGGGCATTTTTATCTGCTCCGCTTCCGTTGTATGGATAACGGTCTCCGACGAATCTTTGTAATAAGCCGTTACAACGTCGCAGTCTCCGAGAATGCAGTCAAGAGTCTGCTGAAGCGAGGTCGTCAGTCCTCCCAGATTATCGCGGACATCAAAAACAGCCATTTCCGCGCCGTTGCTTATAAGATTGTTCAGAATAGTACCAAACTGTTCCGGGGTCTTTTCATTGAATGTAGAAATTTTTATGTACGCAATATTGTCTATCATTCGACCGGTTACCGAAATTATCTCAGTCTTTTCTGAGACCACCTCAACTGGAAAAAACTCTGAAACGCCCTCCTCGTTAAGGCGTTTTATATGCAGCTTGACTTTGGTTCCCTCGTCGCAGTTGAAAAGGGATACCGCCTCGTCGTAGCCGTTTTCATAGGCGATAACGTCGGTGTTGTTAACGGCGGTGATAACGTCCCCCGCAACAAGTCCCACCCTGTCCGCCGAGGAATTAGCCATAACCGACACTATCTTGATATAACCGCTTTCCTCCTTGTCCCAGTTAAAGCCGAGACCTATGGCAACGCCCGATTCCTTCTGGGTCTGCTGAGCGTACTCCTCCGCGGAATAATATTGTGCGTACCTGTCGTTCAGTCCCGACGCGTAGCCGCTCATAATGCTGTTGGTAAGCGCGTCCTCGTCGATGTCGCTGATAAAATTCGCGCGGACGTATTTGTCCATTTCGGAAAGCTTTGCGTAAATGCTCTCCTTTTCGGAAACGCTTTTTACCTTCGAGTTGAACACGTTCAGAGAGAAATTATAGGTAATGATAAACGTCACCGCAGCAGCCAGAGCCATAAGTCCGATAGTTATTCCGAGAGAAATTTTCTTATTCATAAGCTTACCCCATAAAACGGTTAATTATTTATATTCACGTAATTCAGCGGATTGGTGTGCTGACCGTCAACACGCACCTCAAAGTGGAGATGGTCGCCGTAAGCGTACCCCGTGTGTCCTATGTAGCCGAGAGTGTCGCCCTGCTTGACTGTCTGCCCAACGCTTACCGCAAGGCTCTGGTGGTGGGCGTAAAGCGTGGCAACGCCGTTGCCGTGGTCGATGATAACGCAGTTGCCGTACCCGTTGCCGTTGTTTCCCGCCTGAATGACCGTTCCTCCCGCGGAAGCCACCGTGGGGGTACCGCCGCAGCCAGGCTTGGTGATGTCTATGCCCTTGTGGAAATTATTTTTCTGTTCCTCAACTATCCAGCGGTTTCCGTAGCCGTCCGTCATATTGCGCACAGTGGGCACCGGCCAGATAAAGCCTGTCTCGGAATAACTTGTAAAGGTGCCCGATGTGTCGGTCTGAACCTCCTGGGGAACGTACTCCTGACCGCTTGCCTCTGCCGCGAGACGACGTTCCTCCTCCTCTTTTCTGAGACGTTCTTCCTCTTCCTTGCGCTTACGTTCCTCCTCCTGACGCTTGCGCTCGGCTTCCTCCTGCAAACGGCGTATCTCCGCCTGCAATTCTTCCTCCACCTGCTGCTGCTCCTCGTCGATCTCGTCGGCGCGCTTGCGGTAGTCGGATATCATATCCTCCTGCATTTTCTTGGTCTCGGCGTGGTTGTTCCAGGTCTCCCGAAGCTCGTCATAGTACTTCTCCTCCTGTACTTTTTTTTCCTCCTGTGCTTCAAGCTTTTCACCGAGAGCAGCTTTGTCAGCTTCAAGCGCAGCCACCTGTCCGTTCAGGGAGTCTATCAGATCGTTGTCGTGCTTGGAGACCCGTTCCACAAACTCCATTCGGGCAAGCATATCGTAGAAATCGGAGGAGCCCGCGATCACAGAAGCAAGGCTGTCGTTTCCCGCCATATAGAGAGCGCGGAGCCGCTGACGAAACTGCTCGATGCCAACGTCCAGCTCCTCCTCCTTGACGGCGATGTCCGCTTCAAGACCCTCTATCTCCTCGTTGAGAAGCTTTATCTGCTCCTCCACGATAGCCACCTGTTCTTCCTGAAGCTCCATTTTTTTGTCGTATTCTTTAAGGTACTCCGCCTCCTCCTCGGCCTTTCCCTTGTAGTCCTCCAAAGCCGCCTCAACGTTTTTGCGGTCTTTTTCAAGCTGCGCCTGCTTAGCTTCCAGGTCGGACATTGTGTCCGCCGTAACTCCCGAAGCAAGACAGCCCGCCGAAATTATCATTGCAAACGCAAAGGGCAGTATTCTTCTTCTGAATATTTTTTTCACGCCCATATCTCCTTTCCGACATTTTTTGCGGCAAAAGGTATAAAAAATCATTTTGTTATCTTCTTTTAATTAAACCTTGAGGTACTTGCGGGTACTCATAACTGTGCCGAAGCCGCTGATTATCATTCCCGCGGCGGCGTAGCCAATAACAAGCTTTACAACAAATTCGCTTACGGGAATGAAGCCATTCACAGACATAATGCTCCAGATCGTCATATCCTGAGACAGAACCTTGATAAGCTCCGAGTAGCCGAAGCAGGTCACAGCCGAAGCGAAGATTCCCGCCAGCGCGCCCAGAAACATACCCTCCACAAAGAACGGTACCTTTATAAATGTGTTGGTAGCTCCCACAAGCTTCATTATGGCGATCTCGCGTTTTCTGATGTCCACGCTTGCCCGCGCCGCGTTGGAAATTATTACAAGGGAGACCAGTATCAGAGCCAGCAGAATGACCGCCGAAACTATCCCGATAAAGCGTTTAAGACCCGTAAGAATGTTTATAAAGTCCGTGGGGGACTTGATAGAATCTATGCCGTCCAGACGGTTTATATCCATGAGGGTGGGGCTTATTTCCTCGATGTCCGCGATCCTGATTCTGAACGCGTCGGGAAGCGGGTTATCCTCTCCAACGTAGCTGAAAAGCTCGTCGGCGTTGTCGCTCTCCATGCTTTTTTTCATGTCCTCCAGAGCCTCGTCCTTGGAGTAGAATACCACGGATTCTACATTTTGTATATTTCTTATAGTATTTTCCATTGCGGACGCCATCGTCGAGTCCACGTCCTCGTCAAGGAAAATGACCACCTCGTTCTTGTTTTCAACGCCGCTGACAAAGCGGTTTATGTTCGCCGTAAAAAGCAGGGTAAACCCTATCAGCAAAAGGGATACCGACAGGATACAAAAGGACGCCACCGACATTATTCGGTTTGTCCATATATTTTTCATTCCCTGCCCGAACAGGTAATTCATACTGCTAAGCTTCATTTATCGTTAAGCATTTTCCTTATACCGGAAAATGCGTCCTCCTCTCGCTTTTATGTTACCATACATATTGTATATCTCAATAATAATTCTACCCAATGTAATCGTCAAAAGTAATACGACCGTCCTTGATCGTGATAGTCCTGCCGCCGAAATGGCGCACAAGCTCGTGCTCGTGGGTAACCATCATGACCGTCGTGCCGCACTCGTTTATGCCCTTGAGAAGCTCCACTATCTCCAGGGACGTTTTGGGATCGAGGTTTCCCGTAGGCTCGTCCGCGATTATGAGCTGGGGATCGTTCACCAAAGCCCTCGCCAGAGCGACCCGCTGCTGCTCGCCGCCCGAAAGCTCCGTAGGGAAGCTTTTCGCCCTGTCCTTCAGTCCAACCAGGCTTATAACATAGGGCACGCGGTTGCGGATATATTTAATGGGAGCGTCGATGCTCCGAAGCACGAACGCAACATTGTCGTAAACGTTCATGGTGTTTATCAGCTTGAAGTCCTGAAAAACAAAGCCGATAGTGCGCCGCAGCTTGTGCGCCTTGCTTTTTTTCAGCTTTTCAAGATTGAAGCCGTTTACCATTATCCTGCCGCTTGTGGGAGTTATTTCCTTTAAAAGCAACTTTATAAGGGTACTTTTTCCCGCTCCCGATTCGCCAACAACAAAGGCGAATTCGCCGTCGTTTATTCTTAGACTTACATCGTGGAGAGCGTCCACGCCGTTTGAATATGTAACGCTCACATTTCTGAGTTCAACCAAAAGGTTTGCACCGCCTATCTCTAAAGTTAAAATTAACAAATTTTGCCAAATAAAATATTTATGGGAGCAGAACAGCTCTGCCCCCATAAATTGAACGTATTAAAATGCTCCCTAACCGCGCCCTTTGTCCGGTCGGGGACAACTCCTTCGCCGAACCTCCGCAGGACCGCAATTTCATGCCGGTTTATTGCTTTGCCGCGTCTTACCGAAAATCAGAACTTCACGGGATTTGCCGAAAGGTACTTCTTGACCATAAGCGCGATCTTGAAAACGATAGCGTGGTCGAATTCCCGCAGGTCGAGACCGGTGAGCTTCTTTATCTTTTCCAGTCTGTAAACAAGAGTATTTCTGTGTACGAACAACTTTCTCGACGTCTCGGACACGTTCAGGTTATTTTCAAAGAATCTCTGAATAGTAAAGAGAGTTTCGTGGTCGAGTGACTCGATAGAGCCTTTTTTGAAAACCTCCTGCAAAAAGGTCTCGCAAAGCGTGGTGGGAAGGTGATATATCAGTCTTGCGATACCAAGATTGTCATAGGAAACGATGACCTTGTCCGTATCGAAAACCTTGCCCACTTCAAGGGCTATCTGAGCTTCCTTAAAGGAACGCGCCAAATCCTTTATACCCATTACCACGGTACCTATGCCCACGTTAACGCGGGTGTAGAACTCGCTGGAAAGCGTGTCGGAAATAGACCTCGCAAGCTTTTCCAGGTCCTTTGACTCAACGTTGCTCTTTATTTCCTTGACAAGGACAATATCCGATTCCGTAATATTCAGCACGAAGTCCTTGGCCTTGTCGGGGAAAAGGTTCTGGATAACATCAAAAGCCGAAACGTCATTTGAGGAAATAATTCTTATCAGCAGTACGACTCTGCTCACGTCGCTGTTAAAGTGGAGTTCCCGCGCCTTTACAACGATATCGCCGGGAAGAACGTTATCGAGGACGACGTTCTTGATAAAGTTTGTCCTGTCGTACTTTTCGTCGTAATACTGTTTTATGGAGGACAGGGTAATAGACATGATATTGGCGTACTTCGCCGCATTTTCATCGGTACCCTCCACAAAAACCGCGTAGTCGGGCTTTATATGGGAACCGAACGGCTTGTATGTATAGCCGTCGCGTACAAAAATATCGTGTGAATCGCTCAGGTCGAGCGAAACGAATTCGTTGGTAGTGCCGATCTTTGAAAGCTCGCTGCAAGCAATGATCGTAGCGGTGGAGTCCACAACGCCGATAATGCAGTCCATCGCGTCCCTCATCTGATGAATTAAGCCCTGAAACAGTCTGTTTGACATATAGACGGTCATCCTTTCATTTTAGCCTGAGCAGATCGGCATTAAAAGTACGAAAACGCCGGAATACGAAATACCGCAGCGAGATTTTTACGCCGAAAAATATCAGGAACCATGCCTGAACACATTGCTATAAACACGTTCATGTAATTTATTATACACAATTTTTGTTGACATTGCAAGTGTTTTTTGTAATTTTATCTAAAAAAGTACCGCAAAATTTTATATCTCGGCAAAATAACAAATACTTTTATTATTTTATCATAGATTTTGTATATTTGTGTTAATATTTTATGAATTTCCGCGGGACAATATTTCCCTATTTTTACATTTTTTTACTATAAGCACTGTTCCGAAAGCGAATGCGGCTATGCTTATCCATTGGGAAACGGAAAGCGAGAGTGCGTTCCCGCGGATATCGTCGCCGCGGAAAAATTCCAGCGTGAACCGTATAGTGGCGTAGCAGACGAGGTACAGTCCCGTCAGGCTCAGCTTGGGAAAGGCTTTCAGGTACAGAAATGTTAGTACCGCGAACAGCAGCAGGTTTCCCGCCGCTTCAAAAAGCTGTACGGGCAGCAGCGGTACTCCGTTGGGAGCTCCTATTGCGTTTTTAAAGGTTACGGACAGTATCCCGTCATATTCCTTTCCGTAGCAGCACCCTGCCGCAAAGCAGCCGAGCCGTCCAAAAAAGTGAAACAGCGGCACGGCAGGGATGACGGTCTCAAAGGCGTCTCCCGCCGGTACCTTAAAATGGGTGCAGTACCGAAGCGCGCCCAGCGCCGCGCCGATAAGACCACCGTAAAAGACAAGTCCGCCTGAGGTGAGCAGCACAAGCCAGTACCGGAAATTCTCTTTAAGGCTTTTCCCGTCAAGCCAATAAACGTCAACGCTGACGATAAGATACAGCAGCTTGGAGCCGATAAGGCAGCCTATACCCGCGTACAGAAGCATATAGAAAATATCCTCGGCAGGCACCTTTCCGCGGAGCTTTGCAAAAATCACGGAGACTCCGCAAAGCGCGGCAGCACCCAGTATCGCCATAATGGCGTATACAGGTATCTGCCTGCCGAAAATTTCAATAAAAGGAAACATAAACCACCCCAAAAACAAACGCTGCCGGTTTAAAACCGACAGCATTTACACCTGAATCACAGATCAATACATTGTGGAAGCAGCGGCAATAGCGCCCGCGCAAAGCGCACAAGCAACAAAAGTTATACCGCAAAGCACTGTGCCTATGATTCCGAGAATAAGACCGGCCTTCTGCATACCGTCCTCAAAGCCGTTCTTCTTGGCGTTTACAGCCAGAACGATCGCAACGATACCGAGGATAAGTCCCACAAGCGCGCCATATCCGAAAAATGTACACACAAGAGAAAGAATACCGCAGACAAGGCTTCCGATAGCTAAATTTTTTCCTTCCATTTTAAAGACCTCCAATAATCATAATGTAACACAAAGTATACCATAAAATAAAAATATTGTCAAGTTTTGTAAAAATTTTTTTAATTTTGCCGGCTACACGGTCTCCGCGTCGAAGCCCCATGTGCTGCGGATAAATGTGCAGACAGAAGCAGCTCTCCTTCGCATTAAATCCATGGCACCGAAACAAAGAGCATTATCCCGTTAAAAGCCAGGCATATTACGGACAGGATAAGCTGAGGCAGAAAGCAGTTTTTAGGATAACCCCGCCTGGCAGCGCTTATTGAGAAGATCATTCCGCAGATGCTTAGACCCAGTGTCAGAAATACTATCAGCGCAAAAAACGGCGCCAACAGCGCAAAGATAAACAAAAAAGCCAAAAGCGTGCCAATGTTTGAAGCAGATGCGCTCATCCCGAGCAGCATAAGGGCTGTTAAAATAATTGACGGTATGGTAAAGCCCCATGCCAAATTTTTATAATTCCTATTTTCCATAGACTTCTACCTTTCTGTCCACAGTTCCGTAGGGCGTGCGGTACGGATACTTCCGCTTATTGCTTTACGACCTCGTAATCCTCCCCGCCTGAGGCTCTCTTCATTACCTCAAGATATTCGGGGGTGCGCCATTCATAGGTGTTCCTGTCCACCTGACCGCCGTTGTCCCAGTAAAACGGAGCCATGCCGTAATCGGAGCAAAGCTTCACCATTTTCTCGATAAAGAAGATACAGCTTGCCTTGTCGTTGCCGCTGGCAGCGTACTCTCCGATAATAACGGGGATACCCTTATCGACGAAATTGGTTTTCATCATTCCGTAAAGGTCTTCCATCTGCTTTACTTCCGCGGCGGTTCCCCATGTGTTATGTATGTTGGTTGTGCAGAATTCCCAGGGCGTGTAGTAGTGCACCGACACAATGCAGCGTCCCGCGGGATCGTCGGGCATTTTAAAGCTGCCGCTGCACGTTCTTGCGATATCAGTCCAGTAGCCCGCGATCAGCAGGTGACGGCTGCCGTTGTTCCCGCCGCTGCTTCGGATAAGATCGACAAACGCCTGATTGAACTCGTTCAGCAGACCGTACGCCGTATTTTCCGCAATTCCGTCGAAGCCCACCTCATTCATGGACTCGAACACCAACTTATCCCCGTAGTCCTTGAATTCCTCCGCTATCTGGGACCAGAGGTTTCTGTACCTTTTAAGGGTGTTCTCCTTGTCGTTCTTTGCGCCCTCGATTATCCACGCACCGAACTGAGGGTCTCCGCCGCCGTCGTGGTGCACGTTCAGGATAACGTACATATCCTGACCAAAAGCGTAATCGACTACCTCATGCACCCTGCTTAGCCATTCGCGGTCAATGTTTCCCTCGGCGTCCATGTGGTCGCGCCAGGTAACGGGTATCCTTACGGATTTTATGCCGTCCTCTTTGAGAGCAGTGAAAAGCTCCTTTGTGGCTTTGGGATTCCCCCAAAGAGTCTCGTCAACTTTTTCGCCCTCTTCAACGTGCTCGTTGACCTTTCCGTCGCCGTCCCGGTCTGCCTGGCATACGTCGAGTGTGTCTCCCAGATTCCAGCCGAGACCCATGTCCCTGACCAGCTCCATGGAAGTGATATCACGCATTTCTGCCGACAGGATGGGATTTGCGCCGGAATCGGCGGCAGAACCGCCGTCCTGTACGGTATTTCCGTTTCCGCAGGAGGTCAGAACCGTCAGCGAAAGCGCCGCGGATAAAAGCGCTGCGGATAATTTTTTTATTGGATACATTGGACAACGTCCTTTCTTGACATTATTGATTTAACCGGAAATGAACGGGTATACCGTTCCTGTACTCGATTTCGGGTTCTCCCTGAATAAGCGGCAGGAAGTAGTCCAGCGCGTCCACCGTCACGTTGTTTCCCTCGGCGTTTATCCATTCCGCGGGGAAAAGCTTTTCCTTGTTGGCTACACCGTCAACGGAGGCGGTAACTATCTCCACCCGATAGGGATTGTTGCTTATGCGGCGGAATATCATCATTACTCCGCTTTCGCCCGCCATTGCCGCCCGAACCGCCGCTTCGCCTATCTCCTTGGCTTCTGTTATGTCCGTAAGGGAAGCTATATGGGAGCTGCACCGCTGCATAACGTTCAGCTCTATGGAACGCACTTTGCAGCCGATATTGTCTCCCACAAGCTTTTCAAGGTACTTGCCCACGCCCGAAAGGTATTTGTGCCCGAATGCGTCGGTAAGTTCGGAGGAAAAGCCCTCTCCGATACTGATACCCTCCGAAACGGCGATGATAACGGCTTTGTAACGCTTCTGAGCCTCGCGGATATCGGAAATGAACTTGTCCGCGGAAAAGTCCGCTTCGGGAAGATATATCATGTGTGGAGCCGGTTCTCCGTTGGCTCTCAGAACGCAGGAGGAAGCTGCCAGCCAGCCCGCTTCCCGTCCCATTATCTCAACGATAGTTACAGATGGAATGGAGTAGACGCGGCTGTCCCTGATTATTTCCTGCAATGAAGCGGCGACATATTTTGCCGCGGAGCCGAAGCCGGGAGTGTGGTCGGTCTCGGCCACGTCGTTGTCAATGGTTTTGGGTACCCCTATGACCTTTATGTCAACGCCGTTTTCTCTGAACCATTCATCCAGCTTCATTACGGTGTCCATAGAGTCGTTTCCGCCGATGTAGAAAAAAGCCTTTATGCCGCGCCTTGTGAGGTTTTCCGCCGCCCTGCGGTAGTCGCTGTCGTCCTCGAGAGGGTCTTTAAGCTTGAAGCGGCAGGAACCCAGCACCGTGGACGGAGTTTTCATAAGCAGGTCTATATCGTAGTCGGACGTAAGGATTTTGCCGAGATCGACAAATTCGTCCCCCAGAACGCCCTCGATACCGTTTATCGAACCGTATACGGTATCGATTTCGGGCTGCTTCAGAGCCTCGGTGAATATTCCCGCAAGAGATGAGTTTATAGCAGATGTGGGTCCGCCTGATTGTGCCGCCGCGATATTAAACATAAAAAGTTCCTCCGACCATAAAATAGTATAAATATAAGTATATTATACCACGGTACGGGACTTTTTTCAACCCTTGCACGAAAAACCTCCGAAAACAAGCATACAGCCGGCGCTGCCATTGCATAGCATTAAAAGCAAGTTGTAAACGATTACATTGCTTATTTTATCACGTTCGGCAGCATATGTCAAGCCCCGTTTTAATTATTTGTTTTGAAATGGTGCATAAAATATTGCGGGATATTATATGCAACTTGATGACCATATATAGTCTGCATACGGAATCAAAATGTGTTGTAATTATTATAGCATTATGGTGAAAGCATTTTTGTAAACGTTTGCATAACATAAAGCGAAAATTTTTAAGGAGGTTTTTTTGTGAAGAAAACATATGCAAGAATTCTTGCGAGCATTATGGCGGCCGCTTCGGCATTCTCCCTTTCAGCCTGCTCGGACGACGCGGGCAGCGGAAGCTCCGATACCGCGCCTACCGAAACCACGACCGCTAAAACAGAATGGACGGGCGACAACATTGAGGTAACAGTTGCCGAGGACGCTGTGGATTCCGATATAAATATCGAGGGCAAGACCCTGAAATGGATGGGCTTCTACGACCTTAACCCCACAAACGACAATCCCGAGCGTTCCGCTGAAGTCGCTATATTTGAGGACACATACGGAGCTAAGATCGAATACATTCCCACCACCACCGATCAGCAGTACAACGACCTTGCTACCGCTGTTCTCGGAGGAACTTCACCGGATATCTTTGTTTACGACTTCCGCGCGTTCCCTTATGATATCAGCAAGGGTATGTACCAGCCTATCGACTCGATTATTGACTGGAACGATCCTCTTTGGGCCGAGGTAAAGGACGCTGCCGATAATTTCGTATGGAACGGCGAACACTACGTTGCTCCTTTCAGCTACCGTTTTGACGACTACGTTATCCTTATGTACAACAGATCTACCGTCGAGGAAATGGGCGCGGACGATCCCTATGAGCTTTACCTTGAAAACAAGTGGGACTGGAACGCGTTCACGAGCATTATGGAAGAATTTCAGGGCGGAGACGAAAGTCTTTACGGCATTTCGGGCTTCTGGGCAAACTCTTTCGTATATACAGCCGGCGACGTAATGGTAAATTACGACGGCAGCAAATTCAGCAACAATCTGTACAGCCCAAAGATCGAAAAGGCTCAGGGCGTTATTGCCGATATGTTTGCAAAAGGTCTTATCAAGCGCGGCTGGGTAGGCCCCGAGGCTGCATTCCCGTCTAATGACTGTCTGTTCTACGCTATGGGTACATGGGCTTATACCGGCGCTGCCGAATCCATGCCGGGCGATGTTATACAGATCGTTCCTTTCCCCAGAAATCCTGATCTTGACGACTACTATATGAACAAGATACTCTTCTCGCATATGTGGGTCAAGGGCAGCGACAATGCAGACTGCGTAAAGGTTTGGTTCAATATTAACAGAATGGTAAACACGGAGGAGCAGTATCTGAAAGTCAAGAAGGAAAAGTTCCTTGCCAATAATTCGGCTTGGACAAGCGATATGTACGACCTCGTATATTCTTTCAGCGATGACGAAAAGTTTGTTGCGCCGTATGAGTTTGGTCTTGGCATTTCCGAGGCTATGCAGGGCGACAGCGGCTATATCAGATTTTTGTACGAATGTATTTACAATGAGCAGTATGAGTCATGGGAGCAGGCAAGAGAGGAATTTATGAACATTATTGATTCCGAGATCGAGATTTACAACTGATATCTCTTATCGGCAATACTGCGGATAAAAAACAGCAGACAGCGGCGGGAATAATTCCTGCCGCTGCCTTTTTGCTTTCATATCCGATAATGGGGAATGTGAAAAAATTATTGCGTATTGTAATTTTAGTATTGATATTTTTGTAAAAATCGTGTATAATTAGTATATACTTTTGTACGCTCATCCCGGCACCGGATAGAAATCCGGCGCCGCACGAAAGGGAGACCGCCATGAACCGCCGCGCTTCAATGCTTACCACGTCTTTTTTTCTGGGCGGAACTATTCCGCATATATACCGGGAGATGTCCCGCATAGAGGTTTCGCGCTACAGTATATGTTCCCCTGCGCTTCCGTCGGGCTTCGACGGATTTAGGATCGTCCATCTTTCCGATCTGCACAACAAGGTCTTCGGCAGGGATAATGCTCCTTTGTTCGAGCTTATTGCGGCGGAAAAACCGCACATCATTGTAATGACGGGAGATATGATAAGCCATGAGGCTCCCAATACGGACAAATTTTTACGGCTGGTAAAAATGCTTGCAGAGCTTTGTCCGGTCTATTACGTAAACGGAAATCATGAGCTTTCCGATCTTGACGGGGAAACATCTTCCTACATTGCGGAAACAATGGCTTCATACGGTGCGGTATGCCTTGACAATTCTTCGGCGGACATTTTCAGGGCGGACGAAAAAATACATCTGTGCGGTTTGTGCTATTCCGCGGAATATTACCGGGGAGTCCGCGAATATAAACGCGGCTGGAAAGCCTTTATGCTTACGGATATGATAGACTATCTGGGCGTAAAGCAGCCTGACGAATACACTGTTCTGCTGGCTCATAATCCGCTGGACTTCGACGTCCACGCGGAGTGGGGCGCGGATCTTTCTCTGGGAGGACATGTTCACGGGGGGCTTGTCCGGCTTCCGTTCGTTCAGGGGATATTTTCTCCCGAAAGAAAACTGATGCCCAAATACAAGGAGGGGGTTTACCGTATCGGAGATTCGTTCCTTATCGCAAGCCGCGGTCTGGGACGGTTCAGGATCCATAATCCTCCCGAGCTTGTTTCACTAACGCTGCGCAAACAGCCGGGATAATTTTGACATATTGCGTATATCGGGATGCTCCTGCGGATCGGCAGGGAAATTTTATTTCAGATGGGACATGACTTTATGGATAAACAAATGATAGACAAATATTTTAAGCTTTTCAAGGAATTTTTCAGGTACGCGATAGTTGGAGGAATAGCTTTTCTTGCTGATTCGGGAACCCTGTTTCTTTTCAAGGAATTTATCTTCAAGGGCGACTCGAAGCCCGAGCTTTTTGCTTCGACTGCCGCGGGCTTTATTGCGGGTCTGATAGTGAACTATATCCTTTCGGTAGTGTTTGTTTTTAAAAAATCGGAAAACAGCAGTTCGGGCAAAAGCGCAAAGGCGTTTATTGTCTTTACTGCGATCGGCGTTATCGGGCTCGGCCTTACCGAGCTGGGAATGTACACGGGCGTGTATCTGCTCAAATGGCACTATCTGATCACAAAGGTCATAACGGCGGCATTGGTTCTTGTGTGGAATTATTGCGGACGTAAGATATTCGTATTCAACAAATGAAAGGAAAAAGCCAATGAAAAACGTAGTTATCATAGGTGCCGGTCCTGCCGGCTTAACGGCGGCGTACACCCTTCTTAAAGAGAGCAAGGACTTTCATCCCGTTATAATTGAAGCGAGCGGAGACATAGGAGGAATATCCCGCACCGCAAAATACAAGGGCAACAGAATAGATATAGGCGGACACCGATTCTTTTCAAAGGACAAGGATATAATGAAAATGTGGACGGATATCCTTCCGCTTCAGGGGGCTCCCTCGAAGGACGACGCCGTTCTCGGAAGAATGCGTGCGTTTTCGGACGACAAGAACGCCGACCCGGAAAAAACAGACGACGTTTTCCTGCTCCGCACAAGAGTATCGAGAATTTATTACAGGCGCAGATTTTTTGATTATCCCATTTCTCTGAAACCCGCTACGTTTATAAACATGGGATTTGTTAACACGGTAAAGGCGGGATTCGGTTATCTGGGCAGCGTTTTTCATAAGCTTCCCGAGACTTCTCTTGAGAATTTCTACATAAACCGCTTCGGCAAACCGCTTTACCGTATGTTTTTTGAGGATTACACCGAAAAAGTGTGGGGCGTTCACCCTTCAAATATTTCCGCCGACTGGGGCGCTCAAAGAGTAAAGGGGCTTTCGGTGTGGAAGCTTATCACCACCGCGCTTTCAAAGCCGTTCAGAAAAAAGGACGGCAAGGTGGAGACCTCGCTGATAGAGGAATTCTATTATCCAAAATACGGTCCCGGGCAGCTTTGGGAAAAGCTGGCTGATATTGACAAAGAGCTGGGCGCGGAGCTCCTGATGCACAGGGAGGTCGTAAGCGTCTCCGAGGAGAACGGCGTTGTTACGGGCGTTACGGTCAGGAATACCGACGAGGCTTCTCCCGATTTCGGCAGGGAGGAATTTATTCCCTGCGATTACCTTGTATCCTCTATGCCCGTCAAGGATCTTGTTTCCGCTTTCGGGAACGCTCCAGACGATGTAAACGGGATAGCTTCCGAGCTCCCGTACCGTGATTTTATTACAGCGGGTCTTTTGCTTGACAGGCTTGAACTGGAAAACAAAACAAAAATGGATACGATAAACAATATTGTACCCGACTGCTGGATATACATACAGGAGCGTGACGTAAAGGTAGGACGGCTCCAGATATTTAACAACTGGTCCCCATATATGGTCGATGATATGAACAAGCATATATGGGTGGGAATGGAATATTTCTGCAACGAGGGAGACGAAATGTGGAATATGCCCTCCGAACAGTTTGAGGACTTTGCGGTTGGCGAGCTTGAAAAGATCGGTATTATTAAAAAAAGCCATGTTATAGACAAATTCTCGGCGAGAGTGAAAAAAGCTTACCCCGCTTATTTCGGTACATACAAGGATTTCGGCAGAGTCAGGGAATGGCTTGACGGCTATAAAAACCTTTTCTGTGTGGGAAGAAACGGTCAGCACAGGTACAACAACATGGATCATTCCATGCTTACCGCAATTAACGCAGCAAAGGCGATAATAAGCGGTTCTTCCGACAAGGAAAACGTATGGAACGTCAACACCGAAAAGGAATACCACGAGGAGAAGTCGGATAAGGACTGACAAAGAAATTGCGGAGGCTGCTATGGGGGAAAAAAAGATAAGTAAAAATAATGCCGTGTGCGGAGCGGTATTCGTTTTTTACGCTGTACTTACACTTATAGGCGCGCTCAATCACGAGCTTTGGTTCGACGAGGCTCAGGCGTGGACTATTGCCAGGGATAATACGATATCAGGTATATTCCGTCAACTTGGCTATGAGGGGCACCCGCCGCTCTGGTACCTTATCCTGTATATTTTTTCGCATCTTGGGTTTGAGTGTACTGTTATCCCGCTGATAAGCTGGTTTATTACTGCGGCTGCGGCTGCGGTCGTTATGTTTAAAGCGCCTTTCCATATTGTTACAAAATCGGCAGTCCTGTTTTCGGGAGGATTCCTGTACTTTAACTCTGTGATGTCAAGAGTATACTGTCTGATAAACCTTTTTGCGGTGCTTATCGCATGGCTGTATCCGAAACGAAAGGAGCACCCGATTCTGTTCGGACTTCTTATTGCGCTGCTTGCAAATACACATATTTGTATAAGCGGATTTATAGGAATAATGGGTATCTTTATGATAACAGACCTGTTCCGCGGGTTTAAAACGAATTCTCCGAGGCAGAACGCCGCCGAGATAGCCGGGCTTGCCGTTTCGGGAGCAGGCGTGCTTTTGATGGTGCTTCCGCTTCTCAACTCGCTGAGCTTAAATTCGAGCACGTCAAAAAATAATTACACATTTAATGTGATAGTAAGCTCTGCTCTTGAAAGCTTTTCTAATATTTCGATGTCTCTTATTGAATACGGAGACAGAAACTTATTCATGTACATTATTTCAGGTACTCTCGCAATAATATTTATCGCCGAATTTATTTTAATGCGTCATAAAACCAGACCGTTTCTTGTTTTGCTGTTTTTCTGCATCTTCTACATTATAACTTCAGGTATTTTTTGGTATACGATCCCTAACCGCGCGCACATTTTCATACTGATGTTTTTCATAACCGCATGGACAGCCGAATACGAACCTTGCAATAATGCCGGCAGAATGTGGTCTGAAATAAATACGAAAATTGAAACGCGAGTCATAAAAAAGATAATTGATTTTATAAGGCGTTCAGACGAAGGCTTTAAGCGTTCCTTCAATATTATCATGACATTGATACTGATTATCCCGATACCTACAGGAGTGTATTTTTTATTCAGAGATTATGTAAAGCCGTTTAGTCCTTCCGAAACAGCTGCCGGCTATATAAAAGAAAATTTTCCTGAAAACAGTGTTTTTATAACAGGCGATAAGATCGCCCCGTTCCTTTCCGCTTATCTCCCGGAGTATAATTTTTACTCTCTTGATTACGGGGAATTCTATACGTACTGCTGTCATAAAAAGCTTCCTGAAAATATTTCTTATCAAAAAATATACAACGACCTAAAAAACTGCGAAAATATATATTTCCTGAATGCGTATGTGGAAATTGATTTTATTCAAAGCAACAGGAATATTATTTATTCAATTCGCGACGGTATACCTTTTGGAGTTAATATCCGCTATATTGAAATATCCGAATTTGATTTAGAAAAAGAAATAGGAAGATTGATTCCCGAATAATAACCGCGCTTCTTCTGTTTCTAACGGTATGAAAATTTCAGATCCTCCCGCGGCTAAATGCGGAAGGATCTCATTTTGACCGGCTTTTTTAACAAGCTGCGGCGTATTCCCTGACAGAATACGCCGCAGCTATTAAGTATGCTATGCTTCAACGGCAGGCTTTTTCACAACGCTCAGCACCCGCACTATAACAGTACTGAGGCAAAGGTTTATCGCCGTTTCAACAAGGAAATTTATTCCTACAAATCCTACTATAAGATAGACCCCTACGTTTGCGAAGCCCGCACCCGCAGCCCACTCGCTGACAGTGTCGTAGAAAAACACTACACAACCCAGCAGGAACACGCCTGTGTTCACCACGGGACACACTACCGCCGCCGCAAGTATAGCTGCCCAGCGGTTTTTATTCTCCAGCAGCCTGTAAACGGCCGCAGCCGCAATCCCCGCAAGAATACCTTTAAGCAGGCAGGTAACAACTGTTCCCAGCACACTGACCGCAAGAAACGCAGCCGCGTCGGTCATAAGCACGACCGCTCCGAAAACCAGTCCCAGCCACGCCCCCGCTTTCCAGCCGTAGAGAGCCGCGCCCACCACTATAGGGACAAGCACCAGCGTAATGCTGAACGTTCCGAACCTGATGCCTATTGCCAGCGCCTGAAGCACGATAACGATAGCGGTAAGCACTCCCATTACCGCAAGCATAAGGGTTTTCTCTTTTGTTTTTGACATAAAAATTCCTCCTACTGCCGTTCCCGTTTCCCGGGATACAGCGTAATATGGCAATGCGGATTTTTACGCATTTTTCTTATACAGTACGTACAAACCGTCTATGAGCAGCGTCTCGTCAAGTATGAACTTTTCGCGGCAGAACGGCAGTATGCTGGAAGCAAGTCCGCCCGTGGCGATAACGGCGGCGTCCTGACCTATGGCTTCCTTGTAGCGCACAGCCATGCCGTCCATCATGCTCGCGGTGCCGATAATGCTTCCCGATTTCATGCAGTCCACAGTGTTGGTACCGATAAGCACGTCGCCCGAAAGCTCGGTGTTGATATCGGGAAGAGCCGCGGCTGTTGACGAGAGAGCTTTAAGGGACACCTTTACTCCGGGGATTATAGAGCCGCCAAGGAAAAACCTGTTCCTGTCGATAGCGGAAATGGTGGTAGCCGTACCCAGATCGAATATGATACAGGGAGGATCGTACTTTTCCATTGCGCCCACGGCTCCGCAGACCAGATCCGCTCCAAGAGCGGCAGGATCGTCGATCTTGATGTTCACTCCGGTCTTAATGCCGGGTCCCACTGTAACGATCTTACTGCTTGTAAGACGTTTTACCGCCTGTTTGAAAATCGGCGTAAGAGGGGTAACAACGCTTGAAATAGCCGCGCCGTTTATATCCGCGGCGCAGTAACCGTAAAGCGCAAGTATCTCGCTGAACTTGACGGCATACTCATCCGCCATAAGAGCGGTTTGGGTTGCTATGCGGGAAAGAAACAGCAGCTTGTCGTTCTCGATCCCTCCGAGAACGATATTTGTGTTCCCTGCGTCAACAGTAAATATCATGCGAAGTCACTCCTTTGGTTTTGTATTGCCGATATTAATTATACACTATTGCCTCGTTTTGTCAATAGCCAAAATATTAACGCCGCCGAAACCGCATTTGTCCTTTTTCAGGATAAACAAAAATCAAACATTACGGCAGGCTCTTGCGTCTCCGCTGAAAAAGCTCGGCGAAACCTGCAGCAGCTGCAGCAGCTGGGATTTGCCGACAGTGACTAACGGCGCCGCTCTCCCGCACTGAACGCGATTTCCCGGTGCAGACGCGCGGCAAAACAAAGATTTGCTGCACAGAAATTTATTTTTGAAGTATTTGCCGTGCTTTTTGAAAAAAATCCTTGACAAGCAGAGCGTTTTAGTATATAATTAATACGGATTTATTTTGTGATTTTGAAATACGGGATGCCGTGGTCCGGCGTGAACATAGTGTCTGAAACTGTCTGCGGCAAAACTGTCACAGATTTTTTTATTTTAGGCGCGATCCTGCGCGCTTTGAAAGGATATGACTGTAATGCGATCTAAACTTAAAACAACGTTTTCTTTTATCTGCGCGGTGTGTACGGCTGCGGCCGCATTTTCCGCGTGCAATAAGGACGAAGCGTCCGCAGACGCGGGGAACAGCTTCGATCAGGCGGGCTATGAATCCCGCATAAGCGAGCTTGAAAGCCAGGTCGAATCCCTGAAAGCGGAAACGATGCCCAACGTTCAGTTCAGGAACAAGTCGGATTTTCTCCTCGGCAGGGACAACCCCGCTGTCAGTGAAGCCGCAGCTATCAAAGAGGAGATAATGGCCGACCTGCCCGAAACTATTATGATACGCGGTCAGGAGTACAGCACGTCCCTCACGTCGCTTACCCTTAATAATATGGGACTCACCGACGAAGATATAGTCGAACTGAAATATATGGTAAACCTTACGGAACTTCACATTTACCAGAACGAGCTTACAGATCTGACTCCGCTGAAAGGTCTCACGGGACTGAAAACGCTTTCCCTGTTCAAGAACCACATAAGCGACCTTTCCCCTATCGCCGGACTGGTATCGCTGGAGGATCTTTATCTCAGATCCAACAACATTACCGACGTGTCCCCGCTGGAAAGCCTCACAGCGCTGAAGGTGCTTGACGTTTCCGAAAACAGAGTGTCCGATATAAAACCCCTTGCGGGACTGCGGAACATTACCCTGCTGAGGCTCAACGACAACAGCATTACCGACATTTCCGCCCTCAGCGGAATGAAGCAGATTGAAAGACTGCATTTGCAGAACAACGGCGTTACGGACATTACTCCCGTAATGAACATGGCGGATCTGTCCGAAATATATCTTGAAAACAACAAGGTATCCGACGTGGAACCCCTTATGTCCCTGACCTCCCTTGGCTGGATAAAGCTTGGAGGGAATCCCGTGACAAACATTAAGCCGCTGACAAATCTTGTTAACCTCAAAAAGCTTTATATCGAGAACACCAACATACCCGAAGAGGAGCTTCAAGCCTTTAAGGAACAGCTTCCCGACGTTACGGTTGTAGAAAAATAAATATCCGGAGGAAATAAAAATGATCATTATTCTCAGAAAAGACGCGCAGGCTGAATCGGTACGCAGACTGGAGGACGCTCTCAAAGCCAAGGGCATAAGCCCCAACCACATCGAGGGTGCGAACCAGAACATTATCGGTCTTGTTGGAGACACCTCCGTTGTGGACGTTGAAAACCTTATGGCGCAGGACTGCGTTGAAAGCGTCCGCAGAGTTCAGGAGCCCTACAAAAAGGCAAACCGAAAATTCCACCCCGACGATACCGTTATCCCCGTAAAGGACAGGCTAATCGGAAACGGTTCGCTGCAAATAATGGCGGGGCCATGCTCCGTGGAAAACGAGGAGCAGATAATCACAACCGCCATTGCCTGCAAGGAAGCGGGAGCCACAATGCTCCGCGGCGGCGCGTTCAAGCCGAGAACGTCCCCCTATTCCTTTCAGGGACTGGAGGGCGAGGGCATTAAGCTTCTCCTCAAAGCAAGGCAGGAAACCGGTCTGCCTATAGTTACCGAAATTATGAGCATAGCCGACCTTGACCTTTTCGCGGACGTGGACGTCATCCAGGTAGGCGCGAGAAATATGCAGAACTTCAAGCTTCTTAAAGCTCTGGGACAGTGCGACAAGCCCATACTGCTCAAGCGCGGTCTGGCAAACACTTTAGAGGAGCTCCTCATGTCCGCGGAGTACATCATGGCGGGCGGCAATATGAACGTTATTCTCTGCGAAAGAGGCATACGCACCTTTGAGACAATGACAAGAAATACCCTTGATATATCGGCTGTGCCGCTTCTCAAGCAGAAGTCCCACCTGCCGGTATGCGTCGATCCCTCACACGCAACGGGAATCGTTTCGCTTATCGAATCCATGTCTCTTGCAGCTGTTGCCGCGGGTGCGGACGCTCTCGAGATCGAAGTTCACTGCGACCCCAAGAGCGCGCTTTCCGACGGCGGTCAGCAGCTTACTCCCGATAAATTTGCGGATATCATGAAAAAGGTAAAAGGTCTTGCGGAATACTTTGGCAGGACTGTAGGCTAATCCCTGACCCATTTAAACCGAGGATCGGAGTCTGATTTTATGACAAGTTCCAAAATTGAAAGAATAACCGTAAAGGCTTCGGGAGTCTACGACGTGCTTGTGGGCAGGGGGCTTCTGTCCGAGTGCGGAAGCTATGTCAAAGAGGTCTCCCAAGCGGAAAAGATAGGTCTGATAACCGACGACAACGTAAACGCTCTTTACGGAGACGCGGTGCAGAAATCCCTTGAAAGCGCGGGCTTTTCGGTGTGCAGATTTGTTTTTCCCCACGGGGAGCAGTCCAAGAATACCGACACGCTTGTTAAGATATGGAATTTTCTGTGCGAGAACAGCTTCAGCCGAAGCGACTGTCTTGCGGCTCTGGGCGGCGGCGTAACCGGCGATATGACCGGCTTCGCGGCGGCGACCTACCTGCGCGGCATGGATTTTGTCCAAATACCCACAACGCTTCTGGCTCAGGTGGATTCCTCCGTGGGAGGAAAGACCGCGGTGGATCTTGCGGGAGGAAAAAATCTTGTGGGAGCTTTTAAGCAGCCTAAGCTTGTGCTGTGCGATATCGACGCGCTGGATACTCTGCCCGACGAATTTTTCACCGACGGAATGGGCGAAGTTGTGAAGCACGGAATGATAAAATCCGCAAAGCTGTTTGAACTGCTGGAAAAATATGACTTGAAGACCCTCCGCGAAAACAAGGACGTGCTGGAGGACGTTATCGCCCGAAACGTCGCCATAAAGCGTGACGTTGTTCAGGCGGACGAGTTTGACACCGGAGAAAGAATGAAGCTGAATTTCGGTCACACGCTGGGACACTCAATAGAGCAGTACTACAATTACACCGGCATAACCCACGGACAGGCAGTGGCGGCGGGCATGAAAATGATAACCGGTATTGCCGAAAGGCATATGCTCGCGGAAAAGGGCACATGCGAAAGACTTGCAAAATGTCTTGACGGATACGGTCTGAACGTGTCCGTGGAGCCGACTCCGGAGCAGCTCGGAAGCGCTTGCCTGAACGACAAGAAGCGTTTCGGCGATACGATAAATGTTATAGTATGCTGCGACGTGGGAGCGTCCATGATAAAAAAAATGCCTGTGGAAAGCTTTTTCGCAATGCTTTCCGAGGCTTCCGAATGAATAAATATTAAACCTGAACCATATTCGGAAAGGAGGACTTGTTTTCCGTCAGCAAAATTTTCAAAGACGGAAAGCTGTCAGTTTATGAATGTTAGGATCAAACCGTCAAAGCTTATAGGCAGAGTGAACGCGCCGTCCTCGAAAAGCTTTTCACACCGTATGCTTATTGCGGCGGCGCTTGCGGGAGGAGTTTCCGAGATATCGAATATAAGCGCTTCCGAGGACATCGACGCTACTGTCGGCGCGCTTACCGCTCTTGGAGCGAAAATTTTCCGCGAGGGAAATACTTACACTGTAATGGGAATAAAGACCCCCGCCGCCTCGGCTGTTATCGACTGCCGTGAAAGCGGCTCCACCATGAGATTTATCATACCAATAGCCGCGGCTCTGGGCTGCTCCTGCGAGTTTCACGGAAGGGGAAAGCTCCCCGAAAGACCTATAACCCCCTACATAAGGGAGCTGGGCAAAAACGGCGCGGTCATCACCAAGACCGAGGGTGTAATGCCCTTTACCATGAACGGTACCCTTAAAGGCGGCGACTATGTTTTAGAGGGGGACATTTCCTCCCAGTTCATTTCGGGACTGCTTTTCGCGCTTCCCCTGTGCAGCGGAAATTCCGTTATAAGACTTGCCTCAAGGCTGGAATCCAAGCCCTACGCGGATATGACCGTTGAAGCCCTGTCCCGCTTCGGGATAAATATTGACGAAAACGAGGACAAGGACGGTCTGCCCGTTTACCGCATAAGAGGCGGTCAGAAGTACCGCAGCGCGGACGTTTCCGTGGAGGGGGACTACTCCCAGGCGGCGTTTTACTTCGTCGCCAACGCTCTCGGCTCGGAGGTGCAGGTGGACAACCTCAGCGAAAATTCCGTGCAGGGAGATAAAAAGATACTTGAAATTATCGGCGGTATAGGCTATAATAAGATAAACGGTACGGGCGTAAAGAGACTTCCCGCGTTTACGGCGGACGTTTCCGATATTCCCGACCTTGTTCCCGTACTTGCCGTGCTGGGCTGCTTTACCGACGGGACGAGCCGCATTACGGGCGCGAAACGCCTGAAAATAAAGGAAAGCGACCGTCTTGAAGCGATAGCCTCAGCGCTGGGAAATATCGGCGGGAAGATCTCCGTCGGGGAGGATTCCCTTGAGATAGAGCCCGTGGAGCGCTTTCACGGCGGGGTAATAGACGGCTGCAACGACCACAGGATAGTTATGGCGTCCGCGATAGCGTCAACCATGGCTGACGGCGAGATAACCGTTACCGGCGCGGAAGCCGTGGCGAAAAGCTATCCCGATTTCTGGACGGATTTCGCTTCTCTCGGCGGGAACGTCGAATTTGAAAGAACATGACTTCTGACGGCTTCTAATATCCAATTTCTATCAGGAAAGGACTGATCGAATAAAATGTCTTCATTCTGGAACCACAATCTTACGATATCAATTTTCGGAGAATCCCACGGTCCCGCTATCGGAGTGGTGCTTGACAAGCTCCCCCCCGGTGAGCATATCGACCCGGAGGAGCTGCGCTGCTTTATGAACAGGCGCGCACCCAAGAACGACGCGACCTCTACCCACAGGCGGGAAGCCGATATGCCCAACATCCTGTCGGGTATCTATAACGGCTACACCACGGGTACTCCCGTTGCTGCGTTCATAAATAACAGCGACACCCATTCGCAGGATTACGGCAACATCTCCAAGCTTGCACGTCCTGGTCACGCGGACTATACGGGCGCGCTCCGCTACAAGGGCTTCAACGACGTCCGCGGCGGGGGGCATTTCTCCGGCAGGCTTACGGCTCCCCTCTGCTTTGCGGGGGCGGTATGCGGTCAGGTACTGGAGCGCAGGGGCATCTACACCGGCGCGCATATTTTGCAGGTACACAATATCAAGGACAAGCAGTTTGATCCCTGCGGGGTTTCCAAAGAGGACATAGTTGCGCTCAGGCACAAGAAATTCCCGGTACTTAACGATAAAAAGGGCGCGGCTATGGTTGAGGACATCGCCAAGGCTCGTGAAAGCCTGGACAGTCTCGGCGGCGTTGTTGAATGCGTTGTCACCAATGTTCCGGCGGGAATAGGCTCTCCCATTTTCGAGGGACTTGAAAACAGCATCGCCCAGCTTGTTTTCGGCATACCCGCGGTCAAGGGCATAGAGTTCGGCGCGGGCTTCAAGGCGGCTGAAATGCTGGGCAGCCAGAACAACGACGAATTTTATGTGGACGGCCACGGTCACGTTCTGACTAAAACAAACAATCACGGCGGCATACTTGGCGGTATATCCTCGGGAATGCCCATAGTTTTCAGAGTCGCGTTCAAGCCCACGCCGTCCATAGCGAGACCCCAGGAGACCGTCAACATAAGCTCCCTTACCAACGAGACCCTGGAGATCAAGGGCAGACACGACCCCTGCGTCGTTCCCAGAGCGGTGCCCTGCGTGGAGGCGGCGGCAAATATTGCTATTCTCTCGCATATGCTTGATTATCCGAACTTCTGATTTGGAGGTATATTATGTCCTCAAGGCGCGACGAGCTTTTCAAGGCTAATCATTACCGCTACAAGAAATTGCAGAAGCACTTCAAATTTTCGTTCTGGGCGGGTATTATCCCGTCGGGAGCTGCGTTTGCATTTATGACGCTGTATTATGCTTTTTCGGCTATCCTGAATATTATAGGCAAAGCGGCAGACTTCGCTGACAGAATGCTCAGGAACATTATGACAGGCGAGGTAATTGAAAAGCAGGCAAATCCCATGACTGTGCCGTACCTGTTTATAGGGTATCTTTTTCTTGTCACGGCGATAACTGCGGCGGCGCATTTTTTCAAAGCCCGCAAGCCGCATTATGTGCTTTTCGGGTTGTACGCCGCGGGAACTGCGGGAAGTCTTATCGGCATGTTTACAGGCTCGTTTACAATACCCTTCGGACTGTATGCGCTCGCATACGGCTGCTACGGAATGTGGCTGGAAGATTTTGTACGCAGGCTCTACAGGGAGCTTGACTATCTGTCACTCCAGGACGGATACCCCGATTTCATTGAAATGATAAACGAACCGAAAGCTATGTCAAATTCTCTGGGGCTGAGATATCACCAGAGCGAGTACCAAAAACGTCTGAGAAAGGAAGCCAAGGAAACTGAGGACAATACGGATTCCGATGAAAAAACGCTTCCTCTACCCATGGAAATGGACGAACTTTCAATAGATTCTCCCCCTCCCAAGGGTACGAGAAAAATAGATAGTATGCTTTGAACCCAATATTATTCCAATACGGAGCTTTTATGAACGACTACAATTCCGCGGAGCTTAACTCCGCACACCGCGTCAGAGTACTCATATGTTATTTGCTCGACCGCTTAAAGCAGCCGGTCACAGAAGAGCAGCTTTACGAGATCGCCGAGGAAAGCGGCGTTATAAACTACTTTTATTACAGCGAGGCTTTGGAGGGACTGCTGAAAAACGGTTCCCTCACCCGTACCGAAAGGGACGGAAAGGTCTATATAGAGCCCACCGAAAAGGGACGCTTCGGCGCGGATTACTTCAACGACACCGTTCCGCTTTATTTCCGCAAGGAGATACTGAAAGCGGCGTTAAGCTATTTTGCGCGGCTGGAAAGAGAAAGCTCCGCGGATACGAATATTGCGGAAACGGACAACGGCTGCGAGGTGCGGTGCCGTATCGGCGATACAAACTACGACCTTATGCGGATAAGCCTGTACGCTCCTGACAAGGAACAAGCTGAGCTTATCAGGGAAAAAATCATGCTCGACCCGGCGGAATTTTACCGCAGGGTGCTGGGCTATGCTCTCGAAAACAAAGAGGAGCAGATAGAAGTTGATACGGACTAACGGGGGTATTGCTGCAGCTTTACCTCTTTTTTAACAGTACGCTTTGCAGGCTAACTATAAGTATATCGCAAATCAAATTATACTGAAAGGAATATTAAATGAGCTACATACGATTCAGGGACGTAAGCAAAAGCTTCGGCGGGAACACAGTACTGAAAGCTGTAAGCTTTGGGATAGAAAAGGGCGGGATATGCGGCTTTGTGGGCAGGAACGGCAGCGGAAAAACCGTTGTCTTCAAGCTTATGACGGGACTTATGGTACCCGATTCGGGAGAGATAACCGTGGGCGGCGAGAACTTTAACGCCAGGCGGAAGTTTCCCGATTCACTCGGGGTCATGATAGAGACCCCCGGCTTTATACCCCACTACAGCGGACTGAAAAATTTGAAAATACTCAACGCCATGAGCGCAGACCCGGTACCCGCGGAGGAGATAGCCGACCTGATGGAGCGGCTGGAACTTGACCCGGGGAACCGCCGTCCCGTGAAGTCCTATTCGCTGGGTATGCGTCAGAAGCTGGGGATAATCCAGGCGGTGATGAACAAGCCCGAGCTGCTTGTGCTGGACGAACCAATGAACAGCCTGGACGACCGTTCCGTGGGGCTTGTGCGGGAGCTTTTCAGAGAGCTGAACGGTGCGGGCGCTACAATAGTTATCGCAAGCCATATCGCGGAGGACATTGAGTCCCTCTGCACTAAAAAATTCCGGATTGAAAACACTTCCGTAACAGAGGTGACAGCATGAATTTTTTTAAGACGGACATAAAGCGTATTTTTACGGAGCAATCATTTTGGCTAAGCTTGGTTTTGGGCGCGTTACTGCTTTTCGGCGGTCTGGGGTACTGTCTTTCGGCAGAAGATAGGGCGGGTGACGTAAGCGGTCTTTACGGCAGGGCGCAGGCTCTTGCGCTGCCATTTGCGGCTCCGCTGCTGGCGGCTATGCCCTACGCGGTAATGATAATGACCGAGCGGGAAACAAAATTCGGCGCGCTTATGATACTGAAACAGAGCGGTACGCAAAAGCAGAACAGGCATTACCGCATAAAAAGGTTTTTTACCGTGGGACTTTCCGGTGCGGCAGCATTGGCAATTCCCCACATAGGATTGTTCGCGGTCTGCGCGGCTCTCGGGGATACGCCCGACCCGCTGCTGCTTGCGCTTCCGGTAACCTTCGGATTCGGCTGGGCGGCTCTGTCCTACGGGCTGACCTTTGTTAACCGTCAACGGTACGTACCCCTCGTCATGCCCCAGGTGCTTTATCTGCTTGCCATATACGCGTTTCCGTACCTGAAGCTGGACAGATTTTATCCGCCTCTGGATATCTCACCGGCTCTGAACGGTACCGCTATGACCCCCGACCGCTTTGTACTGCCTGCGGTACTGGCGGCGGCAGGGCTGCTTCTGACCGCGTTGGGAAAGGAGGCTGACCGTCAATGATAAAGCTGAGAGGACTCAGGTTCAGCCTGACAGAGCATATCCCCGCGGCGCGTTGGTGCCTTGCGCTGGCCGTTATAGCCTTTACGGCGGCGGTAAGCGTCCGCAAATACATAGACCTTGCGGAGACCGCGGCGTTTTCCTCCTTTGAGGCAATGTTTTTGATAATTACCGATATCACAAATATAGTGTTCATATATCTGCCGCTGTACCTTTTTACCGTGTGCGGGATAATGTTCGGCGAGGATTTCGGAGGAATAGATATCCTGCGGTGCGGCAGCCGCTCCCGCTGGCTTGCGGGAAAAGCTATTACCTATGGGGTGAATACGGCTCTGTTTTTCGCGGCGGTAGCGGCGGTGAACCTTATTGTATGCTCGCGGACGTTTGAGTTCAGCGGCGTGTGGAGCAGCGGCTTTGTGGGATTCCGCGTAATGACCGGAAGTCCCGCCGCCGATTTTTCCGCTTCGCCCCTGCCCACAATAGCGGGAGCGGCATTATCCGCGTTTCTGCTGTACCTGTTCTGCGGAATGATAAATATGTTTTTTTCATTGCTGACAGGCAGGGAATCCGCCGCACTGTTCGTTTCCCTTTTTACGGGGATAGCCCTGGGACTGCTGAATATGACGGCAGGCTCAAACGGTCTGGGAAGTCAGCTTCTGCGGTGCTTGGTACTTGCGGCGTCGTCGGGGGCGACGTATGTCTTCTCACTGGCTGCCGTAAGCAAAAAGAATCTGGGTAGGGGTAAAGCCGCGTAAGGAGGGTTACAATGGACGATAAGATCATTGGTACGGAAATGTACTCCAAAGCCTGTGATTTTCTTGATAAACGGTTTCCGGAGGGCTGGGGAGGCTGCGCGGTTATGCGTACCGCCGACGGAAAATTTTTGATAAGCGTTGCGCTCGAAAACTTTAACAGCGGCGCAGGACTTTGCATGGAAACAGGAGCGATGTGTGAAGCGCAGAAATACAATTTGCGGATAACACATTCCATGTGCGTCACAAGAAGCAGTGAAAAAGCAAAACCGATAATTCTCACCGCCTGCGGCATATGTCAGGAAAGGCGGATGTTTTGGGGAGATTCCGTAAAGGTCGCAGTCACGAACCCAAAAAACGAGATAATTTTCCGCACTCTGGACGAGTTGTCTCCGTATCATTGGAGCGGAGCTTTTTCCGATGAAGAGCAGGAAAAATACTCATCGGAAGTATCGTAAAATTTGTTATACCTCAAACATCGAAAGGAGTACCATGAAGCTTCTGAAAATACTGATAATACTTGCCGTCGGAATACTCTGCACGATAGCGGCGGCGTACAGTACCGAGGGCTACGCCGCTGAGACTGCCGCGCGGGAGAAAACTCTTGCCGAAGCGGTAATGCAGAGCCGTCTCGAGGAGCAGCTCAAAAAAGCCGAGGAACAGGTGCGTCTTGAGCTTGAGGAACGGGGGGAGACCCTCGTGACCTCCGTTATGGAGACAAAGCCGGTCGTTACCGAACCGCCTGAGACGGAACCGTCCGAAACGGAAACCTCCGAGACGGAACAGCCCGAAACAGAAACGGAAACAACGACGGCTACCGAGACGGAAACGCTTCCTCCCGAAACGGAAAATTCCGCGGAGGAAACCTCCGTATCGGACGAAATAATCACGGACTATACCCGGGGAGGCATTCTTCCCGCGGACAGGTCGGGGATACCAATAAAGACCATGTTCGGGCTTACCGACGCCGAGCAGGAGCAAGTAGTGAATTTCCTAATAGACCATTATTTTCTGGACGGCTTCAGGTACGCGGAGGCGGAGACACGTCCCGAGCTGAGGGAGAAAAAGCTTCTCGCCGCGGAAATGGAAAGCAGCGTCGTCCAAAGTCTCAATATGATAATGGACGCGGTGAACGTCAGCGACGTGTCCGCAATGCTGAGCACGGATTTCGGCGCGCTAAAAGCAGAGGCGGAGACCCTGCGGAACGATTTTGAGGAAAAATACCGCGGCGCGGGACAGTACGGCGAACAATTCGCCGCGCTCTATGAGGACAGCCTGAAATATTTTGACAGGCTTATCCTTGCCCTCGGAAACGTTGACGATACCGCAAGGCAGTACTCCGAAGCGGCTAATCCCCTGCTTGCGCTGGGACTGCTCACAAGCAGTCTGAACGATGTGATAGTTCCCGAGATAATGGGAGTTTTAGAGCAGTCCTTCGACCTTGTGGAGACCTCCCAGGAGATTTTCCTGGAGGGAACGACGGGTACAAGGCTTCTCACAAGAGACGAGGTTCGGGACATTATCACCAATCCCGCCTTAGTCACGGAAACAAATCTGCAATAGAAAGGATAGCAAAAATGGACGCTAAAATCGAAGCTCTTATCGGCAACATCGAAAAGGTAATAGTAGGCAAGCGCACGCCTATAGTCCAGACCGCCGCCGCGCTTCTCATCGGCGGACACGTTCTTCTGGAGGACGTCCCCGGCGTGGGCAAGACCCAGCTTGCGGCTGCTCTGGCAAAGTCTGTAAACGGCACGTTCAGCCGCGTACAGATGACTCCCGACATAATGCCCTCCGACATCACGGGGTTTTCCATGCTCAACCGCGAAACGGGAGACTTTGAGTACCGTAAGGGCGCGGCATTCTGCAACTTTCTGCTTGCGGACGAAATAAACCGCGCCTCGCCGAAAGCTCAGTCCTCGCTTCTTGAGGTAATGGAGGAACGCCAGGTCAGCATTGACGGAAACACCTACGCGCTGCCCGCGCCGTTTATGGTAATAGCTACCCAGAATCCCGTTGAGACCTACGGCACCTATCATCTTCCCGAGGCGCAGATGGATCGCTTTTCCATGAAGATAAGCATGGGTTATCCCACCGCTTCGGAGGAATCGGAGATACTGGACAGGAATGAGAACGATAACCCCATAACACGAATAGCGGCGGTACTGTCCACGGAGGACATAATCGCTTTGCAGGAACAGGTCAAAAAAGTCAGAGCGTCACAAAACGTCAAGGACTATATAATCGCCGTTGCGAACGCCACCCGCTCCGACGAGGGGATAAAGCTTGGAGTAAGCCCCCGCGGAAGTATCGCGCTCTACAAGTCCGCAAAGGCATGGGCGTTTATGGACGGCAGGGACTTCATCACTCCCCAGGACGTAAAGGATTGCTGCGTATGCACCCTTGCCCACAGGATAATGCTGTCCCCGAAAGGCAAATCAATATACGAAACTCAGGAAAACGTTTTTGTGAAAATACTTGAGCGTGTCCCCGTGCCGACGGAGTAACGCCATATGATCTCGAAAATTTTTATGTATCTTCTCGCTATATTTTTGTGCGTGATGTTTGCGCTGTATCTTTCCGCCGCCATAGGCTGGACGTTCGTTTACATTTTCGTATGCGCGCCTGTTTTTTCCTTTTTAGTAACATTGTTTCTGCACACAAAAAAAAGCATTGTACTTACTTCGGATGTTAACCGTACAATGCTCTATAAAAAGGAGACTGTTACCCTTAAAATAACCGCCGCTAACAAAAGCTTTTTTCCCGTTCCCGCGGTAAAGCTGTTCCTTGCCGTTCCGGACGGGCTGGAGCCTGCGTCCGGCTTTAAAAGCTGCGTGATGAGCATTCCTCCCCGCTCCGAGACAACGGTAGAAGCAGTATACCGCGCAAAGGTATGGGGCGGGTGCCGTATAGGAGTAAAAAGCGCGGAGCTTCATGATTTTATGAAATTTTTCAAGTTCCGCATGAATTTGCCGCAGTCAGAGGAAAACGGACTTCTCCATTTGATAAAGGTGTTTCCCGATATTCCCGAAATGGCAGGGGACGCTCCCATACTTCGGGCGGCTGCCGAAAACGCAAAGCTTGCCGACGACAGCGAAGAGACACGGGAGACCGATAACGTGAACTGTTTTGCGGGAATGCCCGGCTACACCCACAGGGACTATACAGAGGGCGACCCGATCAAAAGAATAAACTGGAAGCTGTCCTCAAAGAGGGACAAATACATGGTCAGACTGGACGACGAAATAGAATCGGTTCAGCAGAATATCGTACTTGACAGCCGCGGCGGAAGCAACGTATACGAAAACGAAAGGGCGGTGGAGGGAGTACTTGCCGCCGCGCTGGGACTTCTCAAATGCGGCTTTGAATCCACAGTCTGGTGCCGTTTCGGCAGCATAGCAAGCGCAGCAAAAGCAACAGGCACAGCAGGCGCATGGGAAAGCTTTTCGATTTCCGAACCCGCGGACGTTTCCGCTTTGCAGTTAAAGCTTGCTGACTACGGCTTTGCAGACGAAAGCGAAAGGTGCGGACGGCTTCCTTCCGACGAGCTTTCCGAAAAGGGAAGCGGAGCGGGGATACTTTTGTTTACATCGCTGTTTGACAAGGCTCTGTCGGCGGAGATATCCGCAGCGGAGGACAAGGGGATCATGTCCGCCGTGATAAGCTCCGACTCGGTTTCCGTCGGAAACGCCTACCAGATATGGAAGCTTAACGAGGATTATTCCGCGGAGCTTATTTCCAAAGGATAAGCTTTCGTGACATTTATGATCTGTACATAGACCGTATACTTGCTTAGGCTTGCTTAACGTTTAAATAATATCCGCAGCGGCAGATTGCATTTTATTTGTCAAGCTTTGCAAGACGGTCGTTTACCTCGTCCATTTTGGAGTAGCCAAGCGCCTGCGCTTTAGCCAGGGCGTCAGCGGATTTTTCGGGCTCCAGAGCCATTTTGTAGGCTATCGCAAGATAAGCGTAAACGTCCGCGCTTTCGGGAAAAATCTCCTGCGCCGATTCAAGATAATCAATAGCCGACATCGGTTTGCCCAGCTCTATTGAGAGCGATCCCAGACTTATATAGAGCGCGGCGGAATCCGAGTTGTGAGGGTCGTATTTCAAAGCGGTCCGGTAGCATTCCATTGCCTTGTCCCGCTCTCCTATCTTCCTGTAGGCTACCCCGAGGCTGACCCAGCCGCTGAAATATTCCGGCTCCGCTTCAACGCATTTGAGCTGGTAATCAACGCATTTTCCGTAGTTTTCAAGGTGATAGAAGCAGTTGCCCATGCAGTAGTAAAGCTCCGCCGCCCTGAAATTTTTCAAGCCCGCTTCTTCGGCTTCGGTAAATTTCTCCAGAGCTTCCGCATAGCTGCCCGCCGTGTAGAGCTTTTTACCCTCGGCGGCGATCTTGTCCCCGGACATTCCGCAGGACGCAAAGGTCAGCAGGGAGAATACCAGCAGTATCAGACCTGCCGCAAAATAAAGTTTTTTTCCGTTCATACCGACCGTTCCTTTCATACCGTATAAATATATATCGCAGTTAAAACAATATCAGATATCCCCGCTGAGCCGAACCTGAGAGCGTTCGGTCTCGAAGCCGTCGGGATATCTTTTTTTCAGCTTGTCTATGTTGAGCTGCAATACATCCTCAAGGGAAACGCCCAGCGCATAGGCTGTCTCCGCAAGGTACCACGCCACGTCCCCAAGCTCCTTTATAAGGTGCTCCCTGTCAAGCTCGTGACCCTGGGCGAACCATTTCTTAACGATGTCGATGGCTTCTCCCGATTCTCCGCAAAGCCCCATAACGCCGTTGATAAGAGCGTCCCTTCTGGTGCTTACTGTAGGACTCAGCGTCGTCATTGCAAGCTTCTGGTATTCGTTTATCGTCATTTTGGATTCCTCCGTTTTATAAATTTTTTTACTGTGGACAATAGCGTTCCGCCAGTTCCGCCAAATCCGTGTCGTAAATGTTCCCACCGAGAACGCTTCCGTCGGGGGAAACACTCGCAGTCAGCATATCGTTAGGGTCTTCGGTATAGGGGTTTTCGTACTTTGCGGCGGGGTCAAAATATTCTTTAAGATATTTCAAAGCGTTCCCGTCGGGAAAAATAACGTTCCCTCCGGAGGCTTTAATACCCATTGCGGCGAACTCCCCGATCAGCTCCCGCGTTTTGGAATTGTAGGGATTTCCGTCGGTTTCACTCACCAGCCACGCGGGGTGCACGCGTATTGTTACGCCTTTGTACTTCACCGCCTTTACCGCTTCGGCAAAGCTTTTGACGACGTTTACCGGAATAGTCTCCTGATGAAAAGCGTCGACAGATAGCAGAATGTCGTTTACCCCGCTCCAAACAAGCTCGGCGGCGGTATCCCTTATCTTTTGGATATCCTTAGTGAAGTAACCGTTTGTGATAAGCTGACGCTTAGGAATGCCGCAGTCCCGCGCCGCGGCGTGTATCTTACAGACCGCCTCCGGGTACAGCAAAGGCTCTCCGCCGAAGGTCATAACAGAATCTATAGTGCGGACGGCTGCAAGGCTTCTTACCGCCTGCGCGCCGACGCCGCCGCTGATATGCTCTCCGCTGCCCGAATGGTCGCCCTCGGAACAGTGCCTGCACCGTCCTGTACAGGCAAGGGTGACCATAAATTCCAGACGGTCAAGATTTTTTGTGTACGGGTTCGCCTCCATTTATATTCTCCGTTCTTTTGTGTCTGCCGGAATATATGTACTATAGTTTCAATTATAAATCATCGCTTCTTTGAATACAATATTACCTGCAAATAGTTCACCGAAAATTAACAAACTGTGTCCGCAAACGGCTTTTGTACCCCGCAAGTAATAAAACTGTAAACGAAATGTAATTGATTTCACACCGGAAAGATGATATAATTATTACAGGAATAAAAAGATAACTGCGGGAATTTATCCCGTTTGGGCGTGTTAATATCTGTCGGAAAGGAGCGTGAGAATATATTGAGATATAAACTTTGTGCCGCTGTTATGGCTCTTTCGGTACTGACAGCCGCGGTTTCATTCAGCTCGTGCGGAACCGGAGCAGACCCGAAGATCAGCGAAATATCCGAGGAAACAGCTCCCGCGGAAGCTTCGGAGCTTCTTGTGAGAAACGCTCCTGCCGCTTATTCTCTTGATAACGGCATTGAGACCTACGACGAACCTTTCACATACTACACATATGATTTTTCAGCATACGGCAACAACTATATGATAACGGTAACTCCCGACGAAAACGGCACAGGACTCACGCTTACCGTTGAGGACAATCAGTTCGGCTTCACAAAATTCAGCGTTGTTCCCCCCGACAACTATATGGTGAATTTTCCGTATTCACAGCAGTATGCGAGCCAGGTCTGCACAGTAATAAAAAGCGCCTCCGAAGAAAACGGCGGCATACCCGACCTGCTGAAAATAGATTTCTTCCTTATGAACTTTGACGACGAAACGCTTCCGTACAGCGTAAGCAGACTGTACTCCATTCTGGACGGCCGCCTTGTAGAGGTGGAGGTCTACAATACCGAACCGCAGGATAACAGCGTAACGGACGACGCTGACAGTTCAGCGCAGCCTGTCGGCGTTTCGGCAATGAGAAGCGCCGTAGTTCCTGACAATAACACCGAGGTTCTTGACCGCATGGGCTATATTCCCGAGAGCAGCCTGTACCGTACTGAGAATCTTAAATTCATGCCTGAGCCGATCGTTACCGTAAACGAAGACGGAAGCCTTTCCACCGAAATAATAACCTATACCCTTAATCCCAACGACATGACCATGCGCCGCGCCCGCGAAACATGGACG
This sequence comes from uncultured Oscillospiraceae bacterium, assembly GCA_910584715.1. Taxonomy (GTDB): domain Bacteria; phylum Bacillota; class Clostridia; order Oscillospirales; family Ruminococcaceae; genus RGIG8773. The sequence goes on along the minus strand of CAJUAN010000010.1, from coordinate 49,923 downwards.
GAGGTTTCTGACAACCCTCTTTATTACGGATACGCCGCCCATGCAATCGCAGGAAGTATATACCAGTATTTCATTGCCACAAGCCTCAATGTGAGCGACTATGAGAATTATGTGGAGGTCGGAGCCGCTGACAGCAGCGACAGCAGGTATTTCTTTAAGGTGGACGACCCGAGGTTCTCTACTCTTACGGAGATGCGAAGCTATGTTCTTAAATACTTTGACGAAAAGATAGTCAATGAAATGTTTCTGAAAGCTCCTCAGCAGTACCGCGATATCGGCGGAGAGCTTTACACCATTCTCGGCGACGGAGGCATTAACGAGGAGCTGGGCAAGCTTACCATAACCAACTGGGAGATAGACGAAAATACGGTGACATATCATACAAAGCAGGAAAAATACAACAGCGACCATGTGCTTGACGGCTATGTGGACGGCGGAGATTTCGTCATTGAGGTAAACGGCGGCGATAGCTTTATTGTAAAGCAGTACCGTTACCCGAACAGTTGAATATCCGCGCATATGCGTGCAAAAACCGGGAACCTTTATAATCAAAGGGTTTCCGGTTTTTTGAAAAAATTTTCCGGTACCTATTGACAAAACTATACTAAATTGGTATAATTAAATCAAAGCAAACTTGTCCCGGACGGAAAGGGACGCCGCTTTGTCACAATGAAAGGAAGATGTGTTATGGATATAATCGTAAAGAACGGAACTATTTCCGAGGAAGAAAAAAATAACTATGTAAAATACCTTGAAGACAAGTTTCCCGACAAAACGCTGTCCAGTCTGGAAATAGGTCTCGACGGAGAATATGTAAATCTTAACTATAAGTTTGAGGACGTTCCGTTTGAACGCATTCGCCGCGTTACGGGATATCTTACGGGCACGCTTGACCGCTGGAACGACGCAAAACGCGCCGAGGAGCACGACAGGGTAAAGCACGGCGTTTAAATATCGGACGGAATACAGCATTTAGGACGGACCTCCTGAAAGAGGCTCCGTCCTTTTAACATACTGATTTTAACTGCGGAGAATCCCGCGGACTTGATTCACATTCATATGTAAATTAACTTGAATTATTGCAAAGCAAAAATTTCAATATTCTATAAAGCCTATCCGGCAGGGGCGGCTCAGCTGCCGCAGACTCCGCCGCTAAACAGAAATCTATAAATGCAAAAATTGATTTTTATGATATACGCAGAATAAATCTTGCAATCTGCAGAAAAATGTGCTATAATTTTATTTGAAATTTTGTAATATTACAAAGGAGAATATAAAATGAAAGAACTTAATCCAAACGCTAAAATTGAGACAAAATGCCTGCATGCAGGTTATACTCCCAAAAACGGCGAACCCCGCGTAGTACCAATAGTGCAGAGCACTACCTATGTTTACGACTCCACGGACGACGTTGCTGCGGTTTTCGACGACCCCACCAAAAGCCTGATATACTCGCGGTTCGAGAACCCAACCACCGACGCGGTCGAAAAGAAGATCGCCGCTTTAGAGGGCGGAGTAGCGGCAATGTGCACCTCCAGCGGACAGGCGGCTTCCCTGCTGTCCATACTTAACATCTGCGAAGCGGGAGACAGCTTTATCGCTTCATCGTCCATTTACGGCGGAACCATAAACCTTTTCGGAGTTACGCTGAAAAAAATGGGCATAGAGTGCATCTGGGTAGACGTTGACGCGTCAGAGGAGGAACTCAACGCCGCTTTCAAGCCCAACACAAAGGCTGTTTTCGGCGAGACTATCGCAAACCCGGCGCTGACCGTCCTTGATATTGAAAAATGGGCGAAAGCGGCTCACGCCCACGGAGTACCCCTTATTGTTGACAACACCTTTGCAACGCCTATCCTGTGCCGTCCTATCGAATGGGGCGCTGATATAGTTATGCACTCCACATCCAAGTACATGGACGGTCACGCCGTTCAGGTAGGCGGCGTTATCGTTGATTCGGGCAAATTTGACTGGACGAGCGGAAAATTCCCATGCATGACCGAGCCTGACGACAGCTATCACGGTATCGTCTATACGGAACAGTATTCCTTTGCTCCGTACATTGTAAAGGCAAGAATGCAGCTTATGAGGGACTTCGGCTGCTACCCCGCCGCCAACAGCTCGTTCCTGCTCAATCTGGGACTGGAAACTCTGCCCGTTAGAATGAAGCAATACTGCGAAAACGCGGTGACCGCCGCAAAATTCATTGAAAGCACCGGCAAGGTGAACTTTGTTTCCTACCCCGCGCTGGAGGGCAACAAGTACAAGACCTTGGCTGACAAATATCTTCCCCTCGGCGCAAGCGGCGTTATATCATTCTCTATAAAGGGCGGCAGGGACACGGCAGTCAGGTTTATGGACGGCCTTACCCTTGCTTCCAACGAGGTACACGTTGCGGATATACGCACCTGCGTGCTGCACCCCGCCTCCGCAACGCACCGTCAGCTTACCGACGAGCAGCTTGCCGCTGCGGGAATTGACGGCGGTCTGATAAGGTTCTCAGTAGGACTTGAAAATATCGAGGATATTCTTGCTGACTTAAAGCAGGCGTTTGATAAGATATAACAGCATAAAATGTAAAAACGGTACCGGGAAGCTTTTCTCGATACCGTTTTTAAGTTATTTCAGCAGTTTTATTCTTTCCATTGAAGCAAAGTTCCTGTTTGTGTAATACTCGTCCTCGGTCACCTCGCGGACGATCTCAACAAAATCGGGAAGCTCTACAGCCGCGCTTTCCTCCGGAATCTCCGCCTCCATAATGGCGTAGCCTGTCTCCACGGTGTTCTCAAAAACGTCCAGCTCAAACTTCAAGCCGCCGTAAGGTATCAGGTACCTTTTCTTTTTCACCGTGTTGAGGATAGTATGCTCTTTCAGCCTCTCGTACTCCTCAGCGGTAATGTCCCGCTCGTTTTCTATTCTGGACGCCGCGCTGCCCGTCCTCGCCTTTTCGGTGTAGATGAACCTGTCGTCCAGACGGCGTATGCGCCCTTGAAAGCCGTTTTCGGGAGCGAGATAAGCCTGCTCTATAACATGGAACGGAAACTCTCCGATGTTATCGGGAATTTTCACCAGCCAGCGCCTTTCTATCTCCAGCATGAGGAGCTTTCCGTTCCTTGCGGCGATAGCCCTGTCGCTGTAAAAATCGTTGCCGGTGATCTCCGCGATAACGTCGAAACCGAAGGTCTCCCCGCCGCTTTCAAGTATTGCGGCGGCTTTTTCGTTTTTAAAGAGCTTTACCCTGTAGCCGCTGCCGTCCCCAAGGATTTCGGGCATTTTTATAAGGAATTTTCTGCTATAGTTTTCCATGCTGCGCCGCCTTACACCGACAGCTCCGCGGTCTCGCCGAGGATATCCTTATTGGCGTCGAGAACAGGCTTTACGCAGTCGCGGACAAATTCCTCCACCTGCTGGGAGCTTCTTCCCGTAAAGTTTTCGGGTTTAAGGATAGCGTTCATCTCGTCGGCGTTAAGACCGAAATCCGGGTCGTTCAGCACAAGTTCGATAAGGTTGTTTTCCAGCCCCTCCTCTTTAACGTGCTTTCCCGCCTCCATAGCGTACTGACGGAGCTTTTCGTGGAGAGCCTGACGGTCCCCGCCCTTTTTCACCGCGTCCATCATGATGTTTTCGGAAGCCATAAAGGGCAACTCACGCATAACGCGCTGGCGTACAACGTTAGGATACACAACAAGATCGGCGGTAACATTCAGCATGATGTTGAGTATCGCGTCCACCGCCAAAAATCCCTCGGCAACGGAAATGCGCTTGTTCGCGGAATCGTCGAGAGTCCTCTCAAACCATTGCGTACCCGCGGTAAAGGCAGGGTTGAGGGTATCTATCATAACATATCTTGCAAGTGCGGTAATTCTTTCGCAGCGCATGGGATTTCTCTTGTATGGCATCGCGGAGGAACCTATCTGGTTTTTCTCGAAGGGTTCTTCCATTTCCTTGAAATTCTGGAGGATACGCATATCGTTGGCAAATTTCATTGCGGACTGAGCAATACCTCCCAAGGTTGAGAGTATCTGCGCGTCGGCTTTTCTGGAGTAGGTCTGACCCGAAACGGGGACTACTGCGTCGAAGCCCATTTCCTCGGCGATCATTTTTTCAAGCTCTTTGACCTTTTCGGTATCGCCGTCGAAAAGCTCCATAAAGGAAGCCTGGGTACCGGTAGTACCCTTTGAACCCAGCAGCTTCAGGGACGATATCCTGTAGTCCAGCTCGTCAAGATCCATAAGAATCTCGTTTGCCCAGAGCGTTGCACGCTTGCCCACCGTGGTAAGCTGGGCGGGCTGCAAATGGGTATAGGCAAGGCAGGGCATATCCTTGTACTTAACCGCAAAGCCCGAAAGCTGTGCGAGAACGTTTATAAGCTTTCTCCTGACAATTTGCAGGGCGTCACGCATAATGATAACATCGGTGTTGTCGCCCACGTAGCAGGAGGTCGCGCCAAGGTGTATTATCCCCTTTGCCCCGGGACAGGCAAGTCCGTAAGCGTAAACATGAGACATAACGTCGTGGCGCACAAGCTTTTCACGCTCTTCGGCGGCTTTGTAGTCGATGTCCTCGATGTGGGCTTCAAGCTCGTCCACCTGCTTTTGGGTAACAGGAAGTCCCAGCTTCATTTCAGCTCGTGCGAGAGCCACCCAAAGCTTTCTCCAGGTGGTAAATTTTTTGTCGGCGGAAAAAACGTACTGCATTTCCTTGCTTGCGTAGCGGGTGCAGAACGGCGATTCATAGCTGTTGTAATCTGACATAGCGATAACTCCTTAAAATTCTTTTTTATAAGTATAACATATTTTCCCTCGGATTGCAATAAATTATGTTCTAAAAAACCTAATCTTTGCCAGTGCCGTTTACAGAGGGAAGCCTTTGGTATCCGTTCTTGACCCCGATAATAAAATGTGGTAAAATAAAAATACCGCTCAAAGAATTTTTACAGCTGATTGAAAGGAGCTTCCCGGAATGATAAAAAGCATAATGTTCGTTTGCCACGGCAATATATGCCGTTCGCCGACTGCCGAATTTATTATGAAAGACCTTGTTGAAAAAGAGTACACAGATTCGAATATTTTCATAGCCTCAAGCGCTACCAGCACAGAAGAGATAGGAAATCCGATCTATCCCCCCGCGAAGGCGGAATTAAGCCGCAGAGGTGTTCCCTGCGGCTCCAGACGCGCTGTCCGTCTTGAAAAAAGCGATTATGACAAATACGATCTGTTCCTTGTCATGGACGGAAACAATATGCGCAACATCATGCGTATTTTCGGAAGCGACCCGGACGGAAAGGTCCACAGGCTCCTTGACTTTACAAGCCGCGGAGGGGATATTTCCGACCCGTGGTACAGCGGACGCTTCGATACCGCTTTCAACGATATTTACAGCGGCTGCACCGCGCTCCTGGAATACATCAAAAAAGAAAATGAATAACTCCGTGAAATGCTACAGCTTTTTTTCACTGAAACGGTACCGCAGGAATGTTTTAAATCCCAGCCTGCCGTACCATTTATCCAGGTACGTATAGTGAATAAACGCGTCCGTACAGCCGTCGTTCTTGGCGATATGCGCCGCCTCGGCTACCATTGCAAGTCCGATACCCTTTTTCCGCATTTCAGGCACTGTGCCCACGCAGCCTATTGAGACGACGTTGCTGCCGTCTCTGCTTATTACGGTATCGGCGTTTTCGTCGATCATGCAGAATGCCGCGATATTTCCGTTAAGCTTTGCCGCAAATATGGGACTTCCGTATGTAAAATACTGCACCCAGTCTGCGTCCACCGCTTCAACTGCACGGAGCAGGCTGCCGTGTTCTTCTTTTTCAATATAGCCGAAGCTTGTTCCGTCGGGGCAGATCGGGATATCAAGTCCTTCGAAGTCAAAATCTTCGAGGGGCATTTTCATCTCTATACAGCCGTCGTCGGAGACGTATCCCCTGCGGCTGAAAAAAGATCCGGCGTTTTCCGTTTGTTCCACGGGAACGGTCTCTCCTATAAAAAGACCGGAATCCCGCCCTCCGAGAACTGCGCGCTTAAAGCCGTTTTCAGCGATAAGCCTTTCGCTGTCACGGAGCAAGCCGCTGCCAATACCTTTTCCGCGGGAGCCCGGAGCCACGCACAGGAGGCGGATACAGTCCCCCGAAACGACCGAGCAGCCGGCAATGGCTCCGTCCTCGTAATAAGGGATAACACTGCATTTATCCGCGTCAAGAAGTCTGAAAAAGCTGTCTCTTCCTATGGGAAGCTGGGGAAAGCATTTTGAAAAAAGTCCGTATATAGTATTTTTCATGACAAACCCTATCCTTTCCGAAATCACGGTAATACAATAATTATATTGTATCCCGGCGAACCTGTCAAGAAATATCCCGCGCTTTAAACTACAAATTATACAGAGGTCATTCGCCTATGGATTCCATAATAGCCGTTACGACTTCCGGCTCGTACCATGTAAGCTCGCTGCGGTTAAAAATACCGAAAAGCTCGTTGCCCGACTTGTGATATCCGTTGTCCCACCAAACGCAGGGTATGCCGTATTTTTCCGCGGCGCTCACATAATGCTTCGCCCACTTCGCCACCTCGTCGGTATTGGTAATGTACCATGTCTTATCGATCATTTTGGAAACGCTGCCGTATTCGGTGATTATCACCGGTATGCCCTTGCTGATAAAGGCTTCGTTGAGGCCTGCAAAAAGCGAGTCTATTTCCGATGCGCAGGAACCGTCAAACACGGCGGTATTCCAGCTTTCGCCCACGGAGTCGTAGGTGAAGCGGTAAGGCGTGTAAGCGTGTATCGAAACTCCCACGTACTTATCATCGGGGACAATCAGCGCGCTTACCCCCGAGGCTGCCGGCTGAGCGGCAAAGGTGGTGATGAGCAAGGTGCGGGTCTCGTTGTTGCCGCCGGTAGCCCGAACGGTTTTAACAAAGACGTCGTTGAGCTGATTAAGACAGTCCCTGCCCTCCTCGGTGCCGCCGTTCCATTCGTTTGCGCCGCCGACTATGCGAGGTTCGTTCAATCCCTCAAATATAAGATGGTCGCCGTAGTCCTTGAAATATTCGGCTATCTGAGTCCACAGGGCGGCGAACTGTACCTTTACGGCCTCGATATCCTCATACTGCGGCTTTATCCAGTCGGTATCATGGTGGGTGTTCAGGATAACGTACATATCGTTTTCAAGAGCGTAGCCGATAATCTCCTCCACCCGCTTCAGCCATTCTCCGTCAACGGTATAGTCGGGAGCTTCTCCCATGCTGTTTTTCCATGTGGTGGGTATCCTCAGGGTGTCAAAGCCCGCGCGGTGAACCTCGTCTATCATTTCCTTGGTGGTGACGGGATTTCCCCAGCCGGTCTCGCCGCCCTCCTCGGAGTCCATTGTGTTGCCCAGGTTCCAGCCGGTACCCATTTCAGCAATAAGCTCGGCAGCCGAAATGCCGCGCATTTCCCCCAGGGGACGTGTGTCCGGTTCTTTTTTGGAGCATGCCGAAAGCGACAGAGCCATTGCCGCAGCGCATATACATGAAACGATTTTTTTCATACGAAACTTCCTTTCTTGAAATCCTAAAATATGCATATTTTTATTGAGCCGTTTTTTGGAAAACGATCATATTCCACGAATGAGGGGAAAGAATAATCCCGTCGGAAATATCCTTTTCAGCGGGAACAACTTTTTTCGGGTCGTCCGCGGTATTCACCGCTTTCAGGTCGTCTCCCTCCATAGCCGTATGCAGGACTGGTCGGAAGCTCTCGTATCCCGAAAGGCTGAAATCAAGTCCGCAGGACTCGTCAAGAGAACGGTTCACGGCAAATACGGTAAGCTCGCCGCCGTCCTCCGAAATAACCGCCGCAGAACTGATATAGGGAATATCCTTTTTGCCCCCCGCGCTGTAGGCGCCGCAGCCGCAGGATACTTCAAGAGCTGTTCCCCGTCCGCGCTGCGAGGTGTGCATAAACGGATAGAATATAGTCTGCGCCCATATCCTGCCGCCGGTTTCCGTCATAATGGGAGCGATAACATTCACAAGCTGGGCAAGACAGGCTATCTTCACCCTGTCGCTGTTATTGAGGAGGGTAATGAGCAGATCCCCCAGAACCACCGCGTCCTCAAGGTTGTAAATATCCTCAAGCAGCGGAGGAGCGACCTGCCACTTTTCGATATGTTTGTCCTGCTCGTTGCTGTGGAACCAGATGTTCCATTCGTCAAAGGACAGGTTAACTGTTTTGTCGGAATTTTTTTCCGCCTTTACCTCGTCGCATATCGCGGCAACCTGCTTGATGAAGCTGTCCATATCCACCGCCGAGGCAAGGTACGCGGCGGTATCGTTGTTTGGGTTCCCGTAATAATTGTGCAGGGAAATATAGTCTACATGTTCGTAGCACTCCCGCAGGACAGTGCGTTCCCACTCGCCAAAGGTAGGCATATTTATATGCGCGCTTCCGCAGGCCACAAGCTCTATGGACGGATCTGTCCATTTCATGAGCTTGGCGGTCTCGCATGCTATCCTGCCGTATTCGTACGCAGTCTTGTGGCATATCTGCCAGTCACCGTCCATTTCGTTTCCGAGGCACCAGGTCTTTATTCCGAAAGGCTTTTCAAAGCCGTTTTTGCGGCGCATTTCGGCGTAGTATGTATCCGTTTCGCAGTTGCAGTATTCCACAAGGTTCCTTGCTTCGTCCGCTCCGCGGGTACCTAAATTAACCGCCATCATGACGTCGCTGTGCGCCCGCTTTGCCCACTCCTGAAATTCGTCTATGCCCACCTCGTTTGTCTCCACTGACTGCCACGCAAGCTCCATTTTTTTAGGACGCTTTGATTTGTCTCCCGTTCCGTCCTCCCAGTTATAGCCGGATACAAAGTTTCCTCCGGGGTATCTTATAATGGGAACGTTAAGCTCTTTTATCATTTCCATAACGTCCCCGCGGAAGCCCATATCGTCAGCCGTTTCATGAGACGGCTCGTATATGCCTCCGTACACCGCTCTGCCCAGATGCTCTATAAACGAGCCGTAAAGACGGTCGTCTATTCTGCTTACGGTTTTATTCTTATCAATGACTATTCTTGCTTTCATAATATTACCTCCCATAAAAGCCGCTGCATAAAGTATACTGTATTCTTTTGCTTTTTACAATAACATATCCTGCTAAAATGCAGACTTATTCTGCTTTGTTGATTTTTGCAAAACATATTTTAATGTGGGTTTTGAGCCTCATACTGACCAAAGCTGTCAAAACGCTGACCTATTCCGCTTATTTTTTAAAACAGCAGGATAAGTCTGTATTTTAGTATTATAAGTCATTGAAAATATTCTGCGGCGACGTTATTATTAAAGCATGAGGTTATGACGGAAACACTATTATTAAATTTTTTATGAGGTGATGAACGATGAAAAAAGAAACGTCAAAAAAATTATCATTGATAACAGCATTGGCTATGACTGCGGCAATGCTTTCAGGCTGCGGCTCGGACAACGGTCAGCAGACCGAAGACCCGGCTTTATCCGCTGCTAAGGAAACAACTACGGCGACAATGGCGTCGGAGGACGCAGAGGTAGTTGAGCAGGTTGAGGTAGACGCCGAAAAGCTTGAAAACGGCAAGCTGAGGTGGCTTTCCTTCTGGGCGCTCGAGCCTGAGGAGGGCGAATCCGTAGACGTGTTCCTTCAGCTTTTCAAAACAAAATACGGCGGCGAGATAGAGTATATCCAGACCACCGATTCCACTAAGTACGACGATCTTGCCACTCTTGTTCTGGGAGGAAATTCTCCCGATATGTTCCCCGCGGCAGACCTTGACACCTTCCCCGGAAAGGCTTCGGCAGGAATGTTCCAACCAATGGACGATTATATAGATTACGATTCGGAATTATTCCCCGAGGGCGCAAAAAGAATAAACGAAATGCACACGATCGGCGGAAAGCACTATATGGCGTGTGTAGCAGCAGACGCGGGAACTATTATACTCTATAATAAGAACACTATAGAGGAAAACGGCTTTGACGACCCTGCGGAGCTTGCCTATAACAATGAATGGACATGGAACGCGTTCAAGCAGATGTGTTATGACTTTACAGACGTCGAACAGGACAAGTACGCCATAGACGGCTGGTGGTACGAGCTTGCTATGATGCTGAGCACGGGAGTTCCCGTTATCGGTATGGAAAACGGAGAAGTAGTGAATAATATTATGGATCCGAACCTTGCAAGAGTACAGGAGCTTTTCCGTGAAATGCACAATGCCGGAGTGAACTTCCCCCGTGCGGAATACAACTGGAAAGAGCACCCCGAAAGGATAGGCGAGGGCACTACCCTGTTCTACCCCGTAGGCTCATGGCAGCTTTACGAACCTGACATATCCGCGTTCGGCAAGCCCGGCGAGATAATGTTCGTACCTATGCCGAGAGATGAAAGCGCCGATGAATGGTACCTGAGCGCGGCAGGCGGACTTGACGCATACGCAATGTGCAAGGGCGCGCCCAATCCCGAGGCGGTTGCGGCATTTATTAAATGTAAGCTTACAGCAAATACCGACGAGAGCGTAAAGGAAGTAAACGAAAAGAAGCTCCGCGGCGACTACGGCTGGACAGATGAAATGATTGAAATGTACAATTATACCAACGACCTGACAAACGCGCACCCCGTAGTTGATTTCTACGCAGCGGTAAATGCCGACGTTTACGAGCTGCTGCACAATCCTATAAAGGACGCAAGCTATAACGGCACCGACTGGTACCAGGTAAGAGACGAGCGCAGCGTCGTTGTTCAGACCTATATTGACGAGCTGAACGAAACGCTTAAATCCATGTCTTGATTTTAAAGGGAACTTATTGTATAATAGAGCGTGAGGTGATCATCAATGGGTTTTTCTGAAAATTTCGTATGGGGAGCGGCAACTGCCGCATACCAGATCGAGGGCGCTGCTTACGAGGACGGCAAGGGAAAGAACATATGGGACGTTTTTACCCATACCGAGGGAAAGATAAGTGACAATTCAAGCGGCGATATTGCCTGCGGTCATTATCACAAATTTAAAGAGGACGTAAAGCTTATGTCCGAGCTGGGACTCAAAGCCTACAGGTTTTCAATTTCCTGGAGCAGGCTTATGCCCGACGGCACGGGAAAGGTAAATCAGGCGGGAGTAAGATTTTACAGCGATCTTATTGACGAGCTGCTTAAATACGGCATTGAGCCTTACGCTACCCTTTATCACTGGGATCTGCCCTACGCCCTGCACCTGCAGGGCGGGTGGCTCAGCGACGACATTTCCGACCGGTTTGCGGACTATGCCAAAGTCTGCGCCGAGCTTTTCGGAGGCAGGGTAAAAAACATAATGACCTTTAATGAACCCGAGGTCTTTGTGGGCTGCGGTTATTTCGAGGGAGTGCACGCTCCCGGTCTGGTTCTGGGAAAAGAGGAGCTGCTCCGTATCGGACACAACGTCCTCAAAGCCCACGGCAAGGCTGTCAGGGTACTGCGCGAAAAAATACCCGGTGTAAAGATAGGCTTTGTCGTGGCTACCGCTCCCGCCTGTCCCGTATCGGAAAAAGATATATCCGCGGCGGAGGGCTCGTATTTCTACTGCGGAAGAAAGCATTTCCTCTTTGCGGAGTCGTACTGGCTCGACCCGTTGGTATTCGGAAAATATCATGACAATATCCTGAATGAATGCGCCGATATCCTGCCTGAAATAACCGACGAGGATATGGCTCTGATAAGCTCCCCCATTGACTTTATCGGACTGAATATCTATCAGGGAAGATACGTCAGGGCGGGAGAAAACGGCTGGGCGGAAAACGTCCCCTTTGCGGCGGGAGCTCCACTTAACGCGATAAAATGGAACATCGTTCCCGAAACCCTTTACTGGGGACCGAGATTCATGTATGAACGCTATGGGCTTCCCATATACATCACCGAAAACGGAATGGCTGCCCACGACGCGGTCTCGCTTGACGGAAAAGTCCACGACCCCAACAGAATTGATTTTCTGCACCGCTATATAAGGGAATTCCGCAGAGCCGCCGATGACGGCGTTGACTGTCGCGGATATTTCCAGTGGTCGCTTGTGGACAATTTTGAGTGGGCTATAGGCTACACCGCCCGCTTCGGAATGATCTACACCGATTATGAAACCGGAGAACGGATACCCAAGGACTCGGCGTTATGGTACAAAAAGGTAATAGAAAGCAACGGTGAAATTCTGTAAGCAGAGGTGATGATGATTGCATATCAACAATATCGGATATAACCACTGTCACGACGCGGATTTCTGTATCCAGCGCCCCGACGGTTCGGGAGACTATCTTCTGCTGCTGATAAAAACGCCTGCGGTCTTTACCTTTTCCGGAACGGACACGTTCACCGAAGAAAATTCCTTTATACTTTACAAAGAGGGCACTCCTCAGTTTTACAGAGCGTACGGAACGCAGTTTTCCAACGACTGGTTTCACTTTAAGCTTTCAGACGGCGACTATGACTTTTTTGACGCTCTCGATATACCCTTTGACAAGGTCGTCAAGCTTGACGATATCAACGGACTTTCACTTTTAATCAAAAATATGGCTTACGAAAGCTACTCATCGAATATATTTAAAACGGATTCGGCGGAGCTTTACATGAAACTGTTTTTTATAAAGCTGAGCGAGGAGATACACTCATACGGCGGAAGCAGGTCGAGCACCCACTACGATAAAATGGCTCTCCTGCGGTCGCAGATATACAATATGCCCTACAACGAATGGAACGTTGACGGGCTTTCACACCAGCTTGCGATGAGCAAATCCTATTTCCAGCATCTGTACAAAGAGACCTTTGGGGTAAGCGTTATGAACGACGTGATACGCAGCCGCGTAGAACACGCCAAATACCTGCTTTCCACCACGGATATTTCCATTACGAAAATTGCGCAGATGTGCGGATATAAGTGCGAGCTTCACTTCATGCGGCAGTTCAAATCGAGGACGGACATGACGCCCTCCGAATACAGAGCCGCCGTTTCCGAAGAAAAGAAGCGGACAAAATGATAATTCCCAATTAATTTCTTCATATCCCCCTTAAAACCCGCGCTGCATAAACCGCAAATTATTTTTACGGTTTATGCAGCGCGGGAAAAACTTTTGCAGCGGTTTTGTATCCGCTCCCGCCGCCGGAAACCAATGTGCGCTAAAGCTATTGACTATTAACTACTAATATGGTATAATATACTCGTTATCCGCCTCGAGTGAATTTACGGACATAAATTGCAGATACTGTTTTATACTGAATGTCTAATAATGACGTTCCTGCAAAATGCGCGGCTCTGCAAATACCGCTCCGGTGCGCTTTCTGAGCGCATTCCGGCTCTTGAACGGATATCACGCTTTATGCACCATATGGCAGAAAAGAGGAATTTTAAAATATGCTTGAACTTAAAAATGTTCGCTGGAGACTTCCCGAGGGCGAGGAAATTCTCAAAGGCGTCGATATGAAGATACCCGACGGAAAGCTTACCGTGGTAACGGGACCCAACGGCGGAGGAAAAACCTCTATCGCTAAGATGATCGCGGGTCTCTATAGTCCTACCGAGGGTAAAATTTTTCTGGACGGAACAGACATAACCGAATACAACATCACCGAACGTGCGCGCAAGGGCATTGCATATGCCTTTCAGCAGCCTGTCCGCTTTAAGGGACTCACCGTCCGCGACCTTATAGAAACGTCAGCGGAGCAGAAGCTTGATAACGAGGTCATATGCGAGATACTCGGCGAGGTAGGTCTCTGCGCCCGTGAATATATGAACAGGGAAGCCGACGCAAGTCTTTCGGGAGGCGAAAGCAAGCGCATAGAGATAGCTACGGTCCTGGCGAGAAAAAACGCTTCCATGCTTGTTTTTGACGAACCCGAGGCGGGTATTGACCTGTGGAGCTTCGGAAGCCTTATAAACGCTTTTGAACGTCTTAAAAATGAGGGCGGACGTTCCCTGCTGATAATTTCCCACCAGGAAAGGATCATGGAGATAGCGGACTATATCATAGTTATTTCCGACGGAAAGGTCTCCGCCGAGGGAAGCAAAGAGGATATCCTCCCGGATCTTCTCAAAGAAAACAGCTCCGAGGGAAAATGTCCCCTCGGCAGAATGGTGCCGGAAAAGGAGGGCTTCTGATATGGACAGCATTACAGAAAAGCTTTTGGGGATAGTCTCAGAACGGAACGTTATATCCTTCAAGGGAGCCTATAATATACGAGAAAACAGCGGCTGCGCTGGCAGGCAGTCCTCGGAAAACATAAAGATAGAAAACAAATCCGATAACCCGGGCATCGTTATCAAAATTGGTTCCGGCGCCCAAAAAGAAACCGTTTATATTCCCGCCTGCGTTACTCATGGCGGAGTGAACGATCTGGTCTACAACGATTTTTATGTTGAGGACGGCGCGGACGTTATAATTGTCGCTGGCTGCGGAGTGCATTCCGATGACGAAGAGGAAGCGCGCCACAACGGTATACATCGCTTCTTTATCGGAAAAAACGCCCGCGTGCTTTACAAGGAAAAGCACGTAGGAACAGGAACCGGCAGCGGAGCAAAGCGTATAGACCCCGTCACCGACGTGGTAATGGAGGAAAATTCCTATATGGAAATGGACACCATGCAGATAAGCGGAGTGACAAGCACGAACCGTCTTACCACCGCAAAGCTCGGCGCGGGAGCAAAGCTTGTTATCCGCGAAAGGCTTCTCACCGACGGCGACGAGACGGCAAAGTCGGATTTCTCGGTATCTCTGGACGGCGAGGATTCAGGCGTTGATTTGGTTTCCCGGTCGGTGGCAAAGGGTAATTCCTATCAGGAGTACCACTCGGTCATCAAAGGCAACTGCCGCTGCACGGGGCATTCCGAATGCGACGCCATACTTGCCGACAATGGCAGAGTAAACGCGGCTCCGGAGCTTTACGCGGGGAACATCGACGCTTCTCTTATCCACGAGGCGGCTATCGGAAAGATCGCGGGAGAGCAGATAATCAAGCTGCGGACTTTAGGTCTTACCGAGGAGGAAGCGGAGCAGAAAATTATCGACGGATTTTTAAAGTAACAAATAAAAACAGAGGCCATAAAAAGGCTGAACCTTTACCCTTGCCGCCGTCTGTAGCAAAGGCAGCAAATTGTTGCTTCCGATACGGCAGAAAGCTTCTATATCGAGCTTGCACGAAAGGCCGAGCCTTTCCCCATGCTGCCGTCTATAGCGGAAAATCGCAATACTTTCCCAAGACGATAGTTTAGCATTAAATATAAGGACAGCACGAACAGCTCGGTCTCTGTTTTTTATACGCAAAAGGAATCGGGAAACGTCCTCTTATACGAAGCGGGCGTTTCCCGATAATTTTATAAGTTACATAAGCCTGTTTCCACACTCTGCGCAGAATTTCGCCGTTGGACTCGTTATCCTTGCGCCGCACTGGTCGCAGAACTTGATCTTGACCTCGGCTTCAGCGGGAGCAGCGGGTTCTTCCGCAAGCGCCTGAGCCGGTGCCGCAGGGATATCTTCCTCAGCGGCGGATACATCGGAAACAGCAGCAGGCTTTTCAGCCGTATCGGATACATGAGGCTCAGCTTGGCGGTACTCTGTCTCATAAGCTGCATGGGATCCGCTTGCGCCGTCTGTATTATCCACAATATCCGCATTGCTTGCATTGTCAGACGCGCTTCTTGCTGACGCCGAAACAGGCACGGGAACAACGTGAACGCCGACCTGGGCGGCAGGCACGGGAGAAGCGGCCACAGCCGGTGCCGCCATAACAGCTGCTTGAACGGCTTTCTCCTGTACTGCGTTTTCAAGGAGTTCTTTCATATGCTCGGCGGAGCGTCTGTCGTGAATGAAACTTACCAAAGCGGTAAGCGTCTTTGCAACGTTTTCGATAACGTCCTTTTTAAGAGCGTTGGGCAGCTCGCTGGTGTCGCCGTTTTTCTCCACAGCCGTAAGAACGGAATTCATCAAGGTTTTCTTTGCCTGGAAGGAAGCTATGTCGTCCACCTTTATTCGCTTCATAACGCCTCTGTTAAAGGTATACAGGTATTCCGTCGTCATCGTAAAGCTGTCTCCGCCGTTGCCCTCGTGGATAAGGATAGGCAGCTCGTATCTTCCGGCGGAAACATAGGTATTGCAGGCGTTGTCATATTTGTTTATAAACAGACCCGTCATTCCCGGAACTGCCAGATGTACCGCGTTTATACCGTACTCGGACATATCCCCCGTAAGGTGCTCAATATACTCTCTCTGTTCGTGTTCCTTTAGAGACGCGATATGAGCGTCGAGAGCGTCGATATATTTGCTTTTGGCAGCTTCGTCCAAAGGCATGGTATTGATACGCCTGATAAGCTCGCCTGATTTTTTGGCGGAAAGCTCGCTGATATTTCCGCACATTTCGCGTATCTCGCGGTCAGCGATATCTGCGATAGCAGACTCCGCGATCCTGTTGTACTTATCTTTGAGATAAGAGGGCCCGCTGTACTCGCCGATCTTTATCTGAGCCTGAATGAGCTGTTCCTTGTTCATGGACTCGATTCCATCGATATAGGATTCCAGCTCGGCCGTATGGAGAGCGGTTATCCTTTCGTCGATACGGGCTGCGTAGGGAGCGATCTTCACGGGGTCAAAGCCCTCCTCTGCAAGCCGCGCCCTTACGCTTTCAGCCTGCTCGAAGCCATAGGATTCGATATCTCCGCAGATATCCTCGATAGCCTGATTTTCCAGAACGTTATCTCTTTCGTCGGCAGCGGCAAGGCTTTCCTCGTAAAGAGCTTCGCCGATATCATAGCGTTTTTCCTCGGCGGTCTTTCTGAATTCCTCAACCTCTTCCGCATTCATGGAAGCAACGCCGGCTATGGTGTTTTTGTATTCAGCCAGCTTTATATCCTCAATACGGCTGTTGATGTCGGAGATGTAGTCGTCACAGACGTCGGCGTAACGCTCCTCGTCGATAATACGTGTTTTAAGCTTTTCAAGAACGTCGATATCGGCGTCGTCAATGCCCGCGCAGAGTCTGTCAAGCTCAAGCACAAGAAGCTCCTGCTCCCTTTCGGCAATTTTTCTATAGTAAACGTCCGTAAATTCCTTGTCGTACTTTTCGTCCGCAAGCTTTTCCTTAAGCTCGTCAAGCTCTGACTGCTCCATGGAGAAAATGTATTTGCAGAGCTCCGCAAGCTCGGAATTTTTCAGCTCGCAGTCCCTCTGGGTGATCTTGTCAAGATACTTTGAAACAAGCTGCTCGTCAAACGCTTTGTCGCCGTCGGTTATCTTTGCGCGGAGTATGGTCAGGTCGTCCTGGGACATATTCTCAATGTCGGCGCACATTTCCACAAGCTCCTCGTCAAGAAGCTCCTTTTCGCGCTTTTCCACCAGAACAATATACGGAGCCAGTATTTCGTCGCTGAAAAGCTTTTCCGAAATTGCGGACTTCATCTTTTCAAGCTGCTCCGCGTCCGCAAAGCCTACGCCCTCGAACGTCCTCGCCGCCTCGTTTATCTCGTAATTGCTGAGAGCCTCCGTGACCCTTTTGATAAGAGGATACGTAAGCCTCTTGGGGAAATCGCTGTTTTTCAGGGTATCTATGAGACCGGTCAGCTTTTCCTTGCTGAAGGACTCAAAGCCCTCCGCAATACTATGCAGCTTCGCCCTGATATTTTTCTCCTTGATCTCCTCCACCCTGCTTTTGTAAAAGGCAGAGATCGTGCTGTCGTACCTGCCGGAATCCAGCTTTGCGGAAACTCCGTCAAGCTGTTCGTCGCTCATGTCCTCGGAGCTTTTCAGCATACCCTCGATCTCGGCGGTCTGCGCTGCGGAGAAAGCGTCCCTTATCTTAGCCGCAAAGGGCTTGAGAACTGCTTCGGGGTAATTCTCGTCCGCAAGCGTCTTTCTCAGACCCGCTATCTCGTCAAGGTTCATTATCGGCAGTTTAAGACATTTCTGCTCAAGGACTGCCGACTGGACGTTATTCATAGCCAGCTTTATTTTAAGCTTGTATTTGGATTTTGTGGAATCGTCGAGAGTGGTGTTGTCGATATGCTCGTTCAGAGCGTTCAGCTCGGACTCGTTCAGAGCGGAGAGGTTCTCGCAAAGCTCCTGAACGTAAGCTTCGTTCTTGACCGCAAGCTGCATTTCCTCGGGGGTGTCGAACAGGGTTCCGTTAAATGTCCTGCGCTCCTTGTCGAGTATCTCCATGCGCTGTTCAAGCTCGTCTATGCACTCGCGGTTGGAAAGCCCGTACTTGTCGATGACCTTTCCCACCTGCTCTTTAAGTATGCGGGATTCCTCATAGCCCGCGCAGAAGCGCCCCTGCTCGTCAAAGTTCTCGTCAAGCAGGTACGCGCCGAGGACGGCGTTTTCCATTTCCTCCTCGGACAGCGGCTCAACTTCCCAGAACTCCGCAATGGCGGCAAGGTTTTCAGCTTCCTCGGGATACTCCTTGTTTGCAAAATAAAATACCCTGTAGTCGGCGGGCTTGCGTGAAAGAAGCTCCGACACAATGAATTTTTCTTCCTCGGCGGTATAGTCCCCAAGCTCCAGCCTGCGTATATTTTCGCTGTAGAATCCGGAGTCCCCGGCGGAATATTCTATCTTTTCGGAGTACTCCGCGTTCACGGCGTCAAGGAAAGCAAGCTTTATGCAGTCCACGTCGGCGTTTCCGCAGCGCGTGCCTAAAGCGGCAAGCATTTCCTCCGTACCCTGACCGTTCAGGATCGGCGAATAATATTCAGCCGCAAATTTTTTCTTTGAAATGTCTATACCGTTTTTCGCCAGAGCGGCGGCGGTAAGCTCAAGCAGAAAATCCACCGCTGAAAATTCATATCCGCATATTCCGAGTATCTCCGAATTGCCGGAAAGTATCTCCGCAATGCGGTTCATTCTTGCAAAGAACAGCTCGATAGTCCTTATCCTTGTGGTGTTCACGTCAATGGTTATCTCTCCGCCGAAAAGCTTGAAATTGATAGTTTCGGAATCGGAAAGGTCGGGCAGCTTTGCGGAGCACTTGTCAAAGAACTCCTTGAAGCAGCCGTCTATGTAATCCTTGTCAATGCGGATTATACTTCCCGGAGCGGAGGGCTTCCAGAAAAATCCGCAGGAATATTTTTTGAAACAGAGAACTTTATTTGTCAGGGGCGTAACAGGGGCGTATCTTTTTCCTTTTTCGCGCATATAGGCTTCGCTTACGATAACGGTGTCGTTCTTGCCGTTTATCATCCAGTCCTCGGCAATGAAAGCGTCCTCGGCAAGCAGGTCGGTGATATAGATATAACCGTCCTGTTCGGCGATCCTGCGCGCTTCCGTCAGATTAAATGCAGACCACTCCTCCCCGTCCTCGGACATAAGGAGCATATCCCTCATGCGGCAGATGTAGTCCGCGTTGCTGTGGGCTTCCTCCTCGCTGCACACGGAGATCAGGACGTCCTTAGCCGCAGGGTGGCAGATAAGACTGCATGACGAAAAACATCTGTCGGTCAGCTTATCGGGAAACTCCGAGCATTTTTCCTTGAATATGTCATATTGTTTAAAAATATCCACAGTTACAGCCCTCACTTTATTCAATATATATTATATATGATAACAATTTCTCGAATAATTGTCAAGGACATTTGCACACTTTTTACATTTTATCATATATTAATTGACACTTATTATTTATAATGACAAATAAAGCGGAAAAGCGTTCCGTTTCCGCTGCCAAAATTTATATTTTTTGGAAAAAAGCTTGACAAAAGCGTGTTTTTGTACAATAATATATGTAGCGGTATGTATTTATGTATTTATTTTTTGTTAAATGTACAGGCATGACAAACACAGCAATCGCAGCAATCACAGCAGGCGCAGGATCATCACGAAAGGAACAGGTCTTATGGTAACTAAGGATAAAAGGATCGTTATTGCATATATAGGAGGAGGCTCCGTAAACTACGGCTGGAAGATATTTTCCGAGCTTGCCGCCGAGGAAATATGCGCCGAGGTCAGGCTTTACGATGTGGACAAGCAGCTTGCCCTTGCAAACGAGACCATAGGAAACAAGCTCCGCGAACATCCGGACTGCAAGAGCGATATAATTTACCTTGCCTCCGAGACTCCCGAGGACGCGCTTGCCAATGCGGACATCGTCATAATGTCCTTTACCCAGGGTTCAATAGAGGAAATGGTCACTGAAATGCATCTGCCTGAAACCTACGGCATTTATCAGGCGGTGGGAGAGCAGACCGGACCGTCGGGACTGATACGGGCGCTGAAAACGCTTCCCGTCTATATAAAATACACGGAGCTGATCAAAAAAATATGTCCCGAAGCATGGGTGATAAATATGTCCAACCCCATGTCAGCGTGTATGCTGATGATGTACGAGGTGTTCCCCGAAATAAAGCTGTTCGGCTCGACGAACGAGCTTTTCCCCGCGCTGGAGCTTCTCGCCAATATATGCGAAAAGGAATTTGAAATCCAGCCCATACGCAGGCGGGACATAAAGTACAATCTTATCGGAATAGGCGGCTTCAGCTGGTTCAACGAAGTCACCTACGACGGAAAAAATATAATGCCCCTGTTCAGGGAGTACGCCGAAAAATACTACGGCAGCGGTTACGAGATAAAGCCCAACGAATACAAGGTTAATCCTTTCGCCTCGGCGAATAAAATAAAATTCGACCTGTTTCTTAGGTACGGCTGCATACCCGCCGTTCCCGACAGGCTTGCAGCAGACTTTTGTCCCGCATGGTACACAAGCTCCCCCAAGACCATTTCAAGCTGGAAGTTCAGCCAGACCACGGTAAATTATCTTAAAAAGCTGAAGCTGGACAAGATAGGACGGGTCAAAAATCTTATGAACGGCGGCGAGCTCCTAAGAGTGGGCGGAAGCTCTACGGAATGCGCTATGCAGATACGCGCCCTGATAGGTCAGGGAAATCTTATCACCAACGTTTGTATGCGCAACAGCGGACAGGTGGAGAATCTTCCCATAGGCTCGATAGTTCATACCAACGCGCTAATAAGCAGAAATTCCGTCAGACCAGTCGCAGCGGGAAGACTTACCGACGAGTTGTACGGTCTTACCATACGCCATGTTATGAACCAGAAAACTATCGTCAGATCGGTAACGGAAAAAGACCTGGACATCGCGTTCAACGCGTTCCTGAACGACCCGCTCATGTCGGTGGATCTTAACGACGCAACGGAACTTTACAAGGAAATGCTTTCGGCGGTCAGGGCGCACCTGATCTACTACTGCTGATAATAAAAACAAAACGTCCCGACGGGTCTCTTGTACCAGTCGGGACTTAATTCAATGCTTTTGCGTTACGCCTTTACGTTCAGCCTTTTAACAATATTGCCCGCGGAGGACAACGCCGTTCCGTATATGCCTATGCCTCCCCGCTTCATGGCTTTCTTCACCTTTCTCACAACGTAGGACTGCTCCGCTTCGGCGCGGGTTATCTTGCGTTTGAGCGTGTAATTCTTTTTCTTGACGGTAACGGTCTTTACCTTTTTGGTATCCTTTTTATCCGTTTTTCCGTCTTTCTTTTTGACGGACTCGGACTTCTTCTGAACCACCTTTTTCTTGACTGTCTTATCCTTTGGCTTCTTTTCCGCACGCCTTGCCTCGGCAAGCTTTTTTGCGGCGGCGATGCATTCCGCCTGAGTGGGCAGGCTTGACAGCTCCCCGCGCTTTATGAATTCCTTTTCCGACCTTTCCATAGCGGCGTTTTTCTGCTGCTCGCCTGCGGCTACAGCAAGCTTATCGTCCGAAGAAAGACTTGAATTGTTCTGCGCCGATTTTATTGCGCTTAAAGACGAAACAGTCCGCAGCATTCTCAGCTTGTGGAACTCGTCCTTTGTCCTGCACCGTCTGAGCTGACTCTCATAAAAGACCTGCTCTCTTTCCACGTCAAGGACCTTTTGGTACGCCTGCGGGTCTTTCTGCTGAAGGTACCGCTTCTCCGAGGAAGTGAGCCTGTCGCCCCGGTTGAGTTTTTCGTTAATGCTTTTCAGTATTTTGTCCTTATAGTCGTCTTTTTCCGTGCTGTCAGAGCTTTCGCTGCCGCCGGCTTTTTGGGTTTTTTCCCGCATTTTGTTTTTCTGCTTCTCAGCCAACTCGGAAGCGGACTTTATGCCGTCGGCGGAAAAGTTTCCGTCCTTTTTTTTATTCTGCCATTTCACCTGCATATCCATGGTTTTTATATAATTGTTCACCGAACAGGAATACATGAAATCCATTATGACGCCCCCTAAGTACGCTGCTTATGTTTGCTTATGCTTGTTTATGCCGTTTGCGGCAATTATTCTTATTGTATATATCGTCCGTTTCTGCAATAAGTTTAAGATGTTTACGCTGATTCACAAAAAATTTACATTTTTCGTTTAAACGCTTTGCCGAATTATTAAAATTTATTGACAAATTTATATTTATATGTTATTATTTGACTGTAATATTTTTAGGGGAGGACTCATCTATGAGTATAAAAAAGCTGAAAAAAATAGCGGCCGCCGTTGCAGCGGCGTTTATTTGCATTACGGCAGCTGCCGGAATTTCCGTTTCCGCAAAGGAAAAACAGCCTGCGCTCTGCGGCGCGGAGGATTTTGCCGTTATAAAATACGATCGTCAGTACGCAAAACTGCTTAATAAGTGCTTTGAAAATGACAAGTATAAAACGGTAGCGTACGGCAAATCAAAAACAAAAAAATTTATAGAGACCTCTATTTTTGCGGACACGTCAGATATCAGGCAATATAAGTTTGAAATGGCTTCGGAAAACGAACTGGCATCGATGGCATATACCGAAGATAAGTTAAAAATGGTTTCTTTGGAAAACAACGATGACGCTGTGTGGGCAATTTATATCGAACCCGAAAAAGCGTCAGAGTATAACTCCGTAACCAAAGAAATGACTTCCTTTCAAATAAGCGAGGAAGATTTTGACGAAATATTTGAGATTGCTGAGTCGATTCCGAAGTTCCTGAACACCTATGTAACGAATGTTGACGACTCGGCAAGAATAAAGACCTGCAAGTTCAAAAGCAACCGCAGCGTCTACATATACGAAGAAGTCGAAGAGGTAGGCTTCCTGTTCAATGAGGACGGACAGATACTTGCTGTTGGAGACGGCGCCGAATGTATATGCATAAATATTTCTTTCAGCGTCGACGATTCGGATTTTAAAATGCCCTCGGATTATAAGCTCGTTGATCCTGACAGATTTTACTCGTGATCTGCTGCGGGCGCTTACAGCAATACGGTAAAATATGTCACTCCCAAAAACATTTTTTAATATTATTTTAATGTTTTTATTGACAAATTAATTATATAGTGTTAAAATATAGTTATGTAAAACTGTACTTTTATTATTTTAAGGAGGAAAAATCAATGATATCCCGCAAATTCAAAAAGGTTTTATTTTCCGTTGTATCCGCAGTGCTCTGCGTTACAATGATCCTCGGCGTTTCCGCTTCTGCGGCAAAAAATACCGTCTGGAGCGATACCAAAGCTCTTACGTCAGCGAAGTACAATTCAAATTACATCAAGTGGCTGGAAAAATACGGCGAAAAGGAAGCTAAAAATACGGTTTCTTTCAGCAAGTCAAGAACAAAGAAATTCTACGAAAACCAACTCAAAGCTTTCAACAGTAAGGAGCCGCAGTTCCTTGCCAATATTATCGACAAGGACAACATCATATCGGTAGCCTATAAGGGTCAAAAGATCAAGACCGTTGCCTACGAGGACGGAACCGGAGTAGCGATCTACATGGATCCCGATAAAATGACCCTGCTTTCCGTGGCTGACAAGCAGAAGATCACCATGCCCATGACGGAGGACCTTGGCTATGAGGATATGATCGACGAGATGGTAGGAACATTCATGACTTTCGATAACGACGATTATATGTCTGACGACCTGGGCGTTACCGATAAGACCAAGGGCAAGCTTTTTAAATTCAAGAGCAACGATAAGATATATTACTATGAAGAATTCGAGGGAAGCAAGAGCGGAAAATTCAGCTTCCTGTTCAATTCCAGCGGCAACCCCGTTGCAATGTCGGCGGACGACCTGAGCGTATGCTTCAGCGTTTCGTTCAAGGTAAATGATTCGGAATTCGATATCCCCAAAGGCTATACGGATATCGAGATTTGATGTTAAGCCGAAAATAATTAAAAAATACCCGATACGAAGGCATGGCTGATGTGTATCGGGTATTTTTTATTTAAAATCTGTACTGCAAATAACTCAACTCCTCCGGCTCATAGCTTACCGTAAGCCGCTCCTCCTCGGAAAGCGAGTTGTACCAGTCGAGCCATTCGAGGGTCTCCTCCGACAAAGCGGTACGCAGAAATTCCCTGCCGTTGTACGTCACCGTTTCGGGAAGCTTTTCCGTTTCATGTTTAAGGCGGACTTTCTCCTCTTCAAGCTCACGTCGGGCTTTCTCCTCTTCTTCAAACAAACGGCGCGCTTCATCCTCAAGAATAGCGGCTGTTTCGGGAGTCTGCAATATCCCCATATCCTCGAAAAATTTCATCAGCTTTTCGCTTGAACAGAGAGCCTCCACGCGGATACAGAACCCCGCTTCGTTTATGTTAAGATAGAAGCTGTGCTTTGTCAGGTCGCCGCTGCCCAGCTTCTTTATATTTTCGAGCTTTTGGACTGAAAGCTCTTCGGGAGATTCAACGACCGGCAAAGGCTGTCCCGAGCTGTCTGTCAGTCTGCGCAGCCCGTTTATATAGTAAAAATGAACGTATTCCGTCTCGCGCAGCCTGTTCTCGCCGCGGTACATCACGCGGAGCTCTTCCCTTTTGGAAGTATCCTTTATCACCCCCGCAAGGTCAAGCCCCTCTATGGAATCCGACTGCGGGATATACCCCGCAAAAGGCGTTTCGGAATTCGCCTCCGCAAGGGACAGCCTTGTTACGCTGCCGCCCTGTGAGCGGATCGCGTCTATAGCTTCAAGAAGCTGTTCCCGCTCGCAGGACGCAAGCACTGTAATTGTGAAGTCATTCACGGGGATAACAAAATAGTATTTTCCCCGATTGTCCTCATCTGTCCTTATCTCGTCAAGCTTTTCGGGGGTTATCTCCTCAAGGAGAACGACAGGGTAATTACTTCTTGAATCGGTCATGGTATTTTGGGCGTCCCACTCGTAAATCAATGAAATATAAATTTTTTCGCTGCCGTTTCCTATATCGTAGCTTTCGTGATCGGCAAAAAGCTGACGGTACCTTTTATAAATCGTTTCGCCGCCAATATTGGCTTCCTCGTAATTCTGATCCTGCGGAGTACCGTAAAGGCTGAGTCCCGCAAAAGGCGAACCGTCGGGAACGTAGCCGGCAAAAACACTGTCCCGGTTCATTTCCGAAGCTCCCTTGTAGGAGCTGACCGTTCGTACGGCTCCGCTGTCCAGGTCAAAGCTGTCAAGGGTAAAATCGTCCTCAACGTACATAAGGTTATTATCGCCCTGACGAAAGTAATTGGTATACATCGAGATAACTTCCAAAAAATTATCAACGCCGAGATCGCGTGATGCAAACATATAGTTGGTATCCCCCGACCTCCAGCAGGCTAAAAGCTTGCTGCCGTCCTTTTCCTCGGAGAGGTCGAAGCCGTAAAGGGCGGTATCGCCGTAAATCTCGGAGGTGTACCGGCTTTTGTCAAACCCTGCCAAATGGCTGCCGTCCGAATAAAAGACCATGTGCACCATAGGCAGGTTATCTGTATCGCTGTTATAGAGCCTTATGCCCGCGTACAGCGGAACATTGTTTTCGGAGCACTGCAAGCCGCCCTCTATATTGAGGAAATCCTTTCTTTCAAAGCGGAACGGGTCTTCAAGATATTCGGGAGTAAAGCGGGTTATTTCCTCCAAATACTCGGGTGTAAAGCGGTACACGGGGCCGTCCGTTGTAAAGTCTAAATTCCGTTCAAGCAGATCGTAGTAGTATTCCGCTTCGTCGTCGGGTTTGTTTTTGAAATAGCCCTTTTTGTTTGTTAGGTATCCCCACGAATGCAGCGTTTCTTGCGTTTCCTGCGATGCCGCTGTGCTTTCAAGGGCGGACGTGTCCGTCTCCGTTTCGGTGATAAGGTCATGCAGATCGGCAGTCATTTTATTGCTGTCCGACGTATTCACGGCTACGGCTGCCGCTCCCACGGCTACCGCGATCGCCGCCGCAGCCGCTATCCACGCCGTTCCGTGACGTTTACGCTCGTACAGCCTTGCCGTGAACATTTCCGCAATATAGCCGTCGTCCGCGAGGGAGACCATTTTCTCGATTTCCTTTCTGTTCAAAGCCCTTCCTCCTCCAGATATTTTTTCAGCTTTTTTCTCGTGCGGAACAGCATTGATTCCGCCTTGCTCTTGCTTATGCCGCACCTTTCGCATATGTCCCGCACGGGCATGAAGTACCAGTACCTGAGCATAAAGACCCTGCGGTTCTCCTCCTCAAGCGAGCCGAGAAATTTGTTCATCACATCGGCAAGCTCCCTCTCGGAGTACCGTACAGCCGCGCTTTCGTCCGAGGCGCACTCTCCCAGCTCCTCAAGAGACACCGCCGTGTTCGGATTACGCTTTTCCGCGGTTAAGTATTCGTACCTTTTCAGCGCAAGGTTCCTTGCTATCCTAAGCAGGAACGCCCTGAAGTTCACCGGCTTTTCGGGAGGAATAGCGTTCCATGCTGCCATATAGGCATCATTTTCGCACTCCTCCGCGTCGGCTTCGCTGCCTAAGATACGCATTGCGACGGAAAAAACCAGCCGTCCGTATCTGAGCTTAGTCTCCCGCACAGCTTCCTCGGAACGCTCCGTAAACAGCGAGATTATGCCGCTGTCGTCCATACCGCCGACCCCCTTTCTTTTCCTTTCACTTAATAAGTACGGTTTTATACCGGATCGCTTGCGCTTCAGCAAAATTATTTTTAAATAAAGAAACAATGCGCTGCCCCGCGTGCGGAGCCGCCGCAGTATTCCCGGGTATGTAAAAAAAGCGAAAATGCAAAAAGAGACCGGGCAGAATAATATCTGTTCAGTCTCTTTCCTTTTCGGAACATACGACGCAGCGCGTTCACTCTTATATTGAATAATTAAGCGCGGGAATTTACGGGCAGTTTCCGCACAAAAGCTCATCTTCCTTTTTGGCGGAAGCAATAAAGCTGTTGAAAAGCTCAAAATAATCAGCGTTTGAAGTCCTGCCGTCAACGGTCACGTTTTCATAGCCGTCCGCCTTTACCTCGAGCTGTACGTTCTGGGAATCCCTATCCAGAATAAGAACGCACAGCTTTTTATTTTTGACAAGGGTATGCATGATAGGAGCCATAAATCCGCTCATATCCCCCGACGGAACTATAATGATCGAACACAGAGACGAATTTATAGCTTTGCGGAAGCCATGTCCCGTATCGGAATATGCATTCTCCGTTCCATATGTATCTTCCGCAATGCTGTACCTCTCAGCGATCCTGTCGACTGCTTTGCGTATTTTTATGATGTCCGAATTTTCAGGCGTATCCGCGCCGACGCAAATTGAAATAAACACGTCGTATTTTCCCATAGCATCTACCCGGCTTTCAACATTATTATACTTCAGAACGGATCTTCGGACAACCCAAGCCGACAGATCCTATTCTTCTTATTATTGTGCCGGACAGCGCATAATTCAATATATAACGGACAAACAGCGTTAAAAAAGGAATAAAAGACAAATATGCATTTCATTGGCAGCGCGGCTCTTAGGCTTATATGCGCGCCGCCGTTGTTGCGGAGCCGCAAGACTGCATTCCGGTTCAGGCATACAGGTCTCCCGCAGTATCCTTGTAGTATTCCGCCTGAGCCTCCCACAGAGCCTTATAGACTCCGCCCGCTTCGATAAGCGACTCGTGAGAGCCCCGCTCGGCAACGGAGCCGTCCTCCATAACCGTTATCTCGTCGCAGAAGCGGCAGGACGACAGCCTGTGAGAAATATAGACAGCCGTCCGCGTGCCGACTATGCCGTTGAATTTGGTATAGATATCGTGCTCGGAAATAGGGTCGAGAGCGGCGGTAGGCTCGTCAAGAACGATAAAAGGCGCGCCCTTGCATATGGCTCTTGCAAGGCAAAGCTTCTGAGCTTCGCCTCCGGAAATCTCCACGCCGCGTTCGTCGAAATGCTTATAGAGACAGGTCTCTATGCCGTTTTCCATGCTGTTGAGGCGCTCTCCCAGACCGGCTCTCCTTACGCAGTCCTCCACCTCCGCGGGGTCGTATTCTGAGGACGCTGCCACGTTCTCCGCGATACTGAACGAGAACAGCTCCGAATCCTGAAACACCACCGAAAACAGCGCCATATAGTCCTCGTATTTGTACTTCCTTATGTCTATCCCGTTAAGGGTTATCTCTCCCTCTGTAGGATCGTACAGCCTGCACAGAAGCTTTACCAGCGTGGATTTGCCGCAGCCGTTTTTACCCACGAGAGCCATTTTCTCGCCTATGCGCCATTTCAGGTTAACGTCCCGCAGAGCGTACTGCTCGGAATTAGGGTACTTGAACCATACGTGCCTGAACTCAAACTCATACTCGTTGTCCTCCCGCTTTTCCGTCGGGATAGTCCCCTTGTACTTCTCGTCGGGAATGTCAAGGAAATCAAAGGCGGTCTTCATAAATTCAAGATCGACGGACATTCCGCCTATACCGCCCGCGACTCTTGATATGCCGCTCCGCATTCTTGAAAAATACATTACAAAGGCTATTATGTCCCCTGCCGTGAGCGCGCCGTTTATCGCCCTCAATGCCGCAAAGCCGTATATAATGATATTTGAAAGAACGGTTATCGCGTTCGTTCCGAAGCTTATTGCCGAAACCTTTTTAACGCCGCGCTGCCAGCCGTTTATCAAGCTTCCGGAGCTTTTCCGGTACTCGTTTAAAATCAGCTCCTGTTCGCCGTAAATGCGTATGTCCTTGCCGTTGTGGTAGTTGCCTTCGACCTCGTCCACATAATAGCTTGCCGTTCTTGAATGTTGTATCAGCTCCTTGTCGTTCTGGAGTTCCGCCATAACCTTGTATGATTTTTTGGTCGGCAGAAGCGTCCTCGTTATTTCAAGCAGCGCGGCAATACCTACGGCGGAAAAAAGTCCGAGGTTTGAGTTAATAAAGCCGGCGATCCCCGCAAGCTTCGGCGCGGACCCGAACGCAAGGGGAGCTATCATAACAAGCCCGAAAACAGCGCTTAACGAACCGCTGAAAACCTCCAGAAGATTTAAAAGGACACGCCCCATTCTTCCCATACCCTGAATTGCGCGCTGCTCCATAACGTAAGTGTCGGGCTTTTCAATATGGACATAATCCATATTGATTATTTTTTCCCATATCATTCTGCGCTGGTTCATGTGATAAGAAAAATCATGACGGTTATCGTGCTTTTTAATAATGCATTCCGCAGCGGAAAGAGCAAGGTCTATGACGCCCGTGACCACGGAAAATATGATAATGTTCTGCCACGGCATTGCGGAGATCACCATATCTATGAGCTTCGCCATACGGAAAACATTGAGATATTCCCGGATAAGCGAGGGTATCTGCACGGCAAACCGTACTGTCATAAAGCCCTTGTCCGCCTTTTCCATTACACTGAAACAGCGTTTTATTGTGCTCAGACTTTCGCAAAGCTTGTTTTTCTCACGCATTTTTATCAGCCTCCGTTTCGTTGTAGTAGCTGCTCTGCATATTGAAAAGCTCGGCGTATGTGCCTCCCGCTTTCATAAGCTCTGAGTGCGTACCCTCCTCGGCTATCGCGCCGTCCGCGATAAGGATTATCCTGTCGCAGAACCGCGTGGAAGCAAGCCTGTGGGAAATGAACACGCTTGACTTCCCTTTGGAAAAATCAGCGTAGTTCAGGTACATCTCCTGCTCCGCTATAGGGTCGAGAGCGGCTGTGGGCTCGTCCAGCAAAAGCACGGGAGCGTTCTTGTAGAGCGCCTTTGCAAGAGCAAGCTTCTGCATTTGTCCCCCCGAAAAGTCCGTGGCGTCGTCGTAGACGGTCTTTACCAGATGCGTGTTTTCCTTTTGGGGCAGCGACATTACCTTGCCGTAAATTCCCGACTTTTTCATACAGTCGTACAGCCTGGGGAAATCCGTTTCCTCCGCGGTTTTTCCAGAAATATTTTCGGCTATGGTAACGGGCAGCACGTCTATGTCCTGAAAGACCGTGCTGAAAAGTCTGAAGTATTCGTCCCTGTTGTAATCATTGAGGGGCACTCCGTTCAGCAGGACTTCCCCCTCCGTGGGACGGTACAGACCGCACATAAGCTTTATAAGCGTCGTCTTGCCCGCGCCGTTAAGTCCCACCATAGCAAGCTTTTCGCCCTTGTGCAGCTTAAAGGAAATATTTTTAACAGTAGGGGTTTCCGCGCCGAAATAAGTATAGCTCACATTGCGGAACTCTATTTCGCACTGCATATTGCTGCAATCCTCGGGTACGGGCGCGCCCTCGCCCCTGTTGGTATTATCCTTTATGTCAAGGTAGTCACGGGCGTAGAAAATATTCTGTGACAGCCAGTTATAGGCGCTGAACTTGTCGCACCAGGATCTTACCGCCTGGGACAGCATAAATATGGAATTGAAGTACAGTACAAAATCACCCGCGCCTATGCTTCCTTTCATGACAAGGTAAACTATATAGATTTGTGCGGCAACGTTTCCTATTGCTCCTACGGATATTTCCGCAAGCCTGTGGTAAAATTCCCACTTGTCCTGCTGCTCGTACCAGTTCAGGCGCAGATCGAATACGCGCTTGAAAACGCTTTCCAGCCAGCGCTGCATACCGAATATGCGCACGTCCTTAGCCGCACTGAAATTGGAGTCCGTGCCGATATAGGTGATGTATTCAAGCTGTCGGTCGTACTTCTGCCAGTTGTCAGCCATGTTCCATATCCACATCATTTTGTGGCGGTTGATATAGTACGCCGCCACCGCGGGAACGCCTATTATCACTATCAGCGCGGGGTCAAGCATTGAAAGTATTCCTCCGTATGCAAGCACCTCGGCAGCAGCCAGAATTGTCGCGCACATGGTGCTCAGCGCCGCTGTCGCAATGTTTTCCGCCCCCTGCACCGCCTTGTGGAACATATCGTTCAGCTTTGTTTTTTCGGTATTTTCATAATCGGTATCCATTTTCTTTTTCAGCAGCTTGCCGTAAAGATGACTGCCGAAGCTGAAATTTCCCACATAAGAAGTATACATACGCCCCGAGCTGTTAAAAAACGTGGCGACCGACTGGGCTGCTATCAGTACGGCGCAGATAATGCCAAGCTTTACGCGCGGCGACGTGCCCAGCGCAAACTCAATAATATACTTGTCCGTATAGGTACCTGCCAGATCGTACGCCAGTTCCATAACAAGCTGTATCAGCATTACCAGGAAAAGTCCCCGCGCGCCGCGCCACGCTTCCTTTATGATGTACAGCATATTATTGAACATACTGTACTTTATTTTGGACTGCTCCTCGCGGTATTTTGCCCATGCCTCGGCGTTTTTCTCCTTTGTGTACTTTGCGATCTTTACTTTTTTTGCACGCTTTTCAGCCATAAAACCACCTCTGAACAGATAATATCACAAAGGGAGCCGTCTGTGCCGATTCCGGAATGAAAGGACGGAATACGGAACGAACGGCGTCCATAGATGTATACGGTTATTAGGTCATGCGGTTTTAAGCGGTATCATCAGTTCCGTGGCAAATATGCCCTCCTCATTCTGGCGGTTGATATAGCCGCCGTATTTTTTCACCACGCGGTCGATACGGAAAAGTCCGTACCCGTGCATATTTTCGGAGGGTTCCTCCTTTGTCGTCAGGTACGTTCCCTTTTCCTTGCGAACCCTTCCCGCGGAGTTCTGGACCGAAAGATAAAGGTTTCCTTTAAGCCTGCCTATATAGACGCGGATAAAGCGCTCCTCCTCCGGCAGGGAAGCGCAGGCTTCCACGGCATTGTCGAGCATATTCCCCAGCACGGAGCAAAGCTCCACGTCGCTCATGGCAAGCCCCTCCGGGATACTTGCCTTGACGTTCAGCTTTATCCCCAGCTTTTCCGCGGTATTGAGCTTGCTGTTAAGTATAGCGTCCGCCATGACGCTGCCGGTTTTTATTACCGTATCCACAGTATCAAGGTCGTCGGCAAGCTCGTCCAGATAGGAAGCAAGCTTTTGGTAATTCCCGTTTGAGAGCCATATTTTCATATTGGAAATATGGTTGCGGTAATCGTGCCTCCAGCCCCGCACCTGACGGTACATATTCTGTATCTCCCGCACCTGCTTTTCGATAAGTTCGCTCTGGAAACGCTCTATCCTGCGGTCTATCATGTTGTACAGTGAGCGGCGGATAAGTACAAACACGATCCGACCCAAAACGAACAGGGCTGAAATTACCGCCGCCGCTATAATTAAAGCTTTCATATCGTCACGCTCCCTCCTTCATGTAACGCAGCCGTGGGCTTCAAGGAACAGATTGTATTTATCATATGCTGCGGTCGGATAAAAAACATTGAAATACCGGCTTTGCCATTCGCCGCCGCGCAGATATATCATGCCCATCTGACCGCTTCTTGATGTTTCGCTTTTTGCGCGTACTTCGGCAATGTATGTCCCTTTCGGATCGAATTTTTCACCGAGAATGTCGCGCAGATCAAATTCCCGGTAATATTCCCCGCGGCACATGAATGTTTTTGCTTGACGCTCCTCGCCGTTGTTCAGGACGTGTATCCCAATGTTCTCCTCCGAAAAAAGCTCCTCTGCGTTTTTATCGAACAGCTTAATGGATCTGATTTCAAACTCCGCGCCGCTTTGCACAGTCCAGACCTCGAATTTAAGGTATCCGTCGTCGCTTTCCGCTATGGGATAATACATGACTCTTTCATTATTGTCGGGAACGGCATCGCTTTGACACACTGTAATAAAATATTTATTTTTATCAGGTTCAATGGATATTTCCGCGTGAACGCCGCCTAATTCGCTGTATACTTTAAATTCCCCGTCGTCGCAGAGACAGTAGCATATCATCTTTTTAAGCTCCTCTTTTTTGTCAAGAATAACGTCTGTGAACTTTTTCAGATCAGCCGCTGTTGTGACGATCTCACGCGGATCTTCACAAATATTGTTTCCCGGCGAACCGATAATGTCAATGCTGCCGCCTATGGAAGTATTATCCATTTCAAAGGGAGTGAAAATATATTCCTTAAAGATTTCTTCGAGCGGTCTGCCGCTTATTTTTTCAAGGAGAGTCCCGCCGAAGTATTTTTCGGCAGGGGTATTGGGATCGGAAAGTCCCTGCCGTTCAAAGACAATACCGCAGAAAACCGAAAACAGTTCCCTTAGCCAACCGAACGCAAATCTGCTGTCGAGAGTAAACGGAACGTTGTTTTCAGAGTCGGCTTTTCCCCACGCGATAAAATAATCGTTTGAATAGGAAAAGCCGTTGTAATTGTAATCCGCCTGAACCTTATCGAACCACGGCGCGATCTTCACCGGTTCGGAAAGCCTGCCGTCTATTTCGTCCATCAGCTTTTCCGTGTGTTTTTTCATAAAGGCAAGAGCCAAACGCCGTTCCGCAAGCATTTTATATGTTAGAAACTGTCCCTTTTGCTCAAGGAGCTGTGAAATATCTTTTAGGGAAAAATCCAGACTGCGGTAATAAAGTATAATTTTAAGCCGTTCAAGAGAACCCTCGTCGTACAGTCTGTATCCGTTTGAGTCAGTCTCGGCGGGCTTCAGCAGGTCTATACTGTCGTAATACTGAAGCGTCCGCACGCTTACCCCCGCAATACCCGCGATCTCGCTTATCTGCATTTTCATATATACCAGCCCTCTCAGTTTTTTCTCAGTATATACTATTACGTAACGTTGCGGTCAACAGTAATTCTTCACAAAATTACCTTGTATAAAACCCAATAAATTTATCGTTTATTTCCTTGCAGAGCCGCCTTGATATCGGGATTTTCCCGCCGCCGTCAAGGGTGATATCCGTTTTGCCTATACTGCGCACATACCGCAGGTTCACGATATAAGAACGGTGACAGACAATAAAGTCGTCCGGGAGCAGCTTTTTCATTCCGCCTATACCCGTATCGCACAAGGCGGTCTTTCCGTCGGAAAAGCATACCTGCGTCTTTTTGCCCATTGCCTCGCAGTACGCTATAGCGTCCGGGTCGGCATGGCGCAGGGCACCTCCGGTATCAAGGATTATCTCCTTTTCGGGAGAGTACCGTTTTACATACCTGTCCAGAACGGCAAAAAGCCTGTCTCTGCGGGGCGGCTTCAGTAAATAGTGCAGAGCCTCCACATCGTAGCCGTCGTTCATATATTCCGAATATCCTGTGATAAAAACTATCGGAAGCACATCTCCGCTTTCACGAAGCTTTTTTGCAAGCTCCATACCGTTCATGCGGGACATCTCTATATCCAGCAGGAGCAGGCTGCACGGCTTGTCGGGGTAGGAAAACAGAAAGCTTTCCGCGCTGATGTATTCGTCTATCATAAGAGCGAAAGGCTTATCCTCGGACCATTCGCCGAGAAGCCTGCGCAGCTCGGCGGTCTGCTCTTCGTTGTCGTCGCATATTGCAATTGTAAGCGGCATAGGAGCACCTGCTTTTTTATTTTAAGTATAGCATGAAAATTTTTCTTTTGCAAGCGTGCTGGCAAACGGTTTTAAGCGGTAAATTTTGACTGAGCGTTCCCGTCAAAAACGGCGGAAACGCTCAATACGCGCTTCCGCCGTTTTTTGTTCTTAGAGTTTTCACTTGATAGCCTTAAACGCTTCGTCAAGGTCAAATATTATATCGTCAATATGCTCAGTACCGATTGAAAGTCTGACAGTATTCGGTTTGATGCCCTGTTCCGCAAGCTCCGCTTCATTAAGCTGCGAATGCGTCGTGGACGCAGGGTGAATGGCAAGAGACTTTACGTCGGCGACGTTTGCCAGAAGCGAGAATACCTTGAGATTGTCAATGAATTTTTTCGCGTCGTTTTCCGTACCCTTTACCTCAAAGGTGAAGATAGAGCCTCCGCCGTTGGGAAAATACTTGTCGTAAAGTCTTTTCTGCTCTCCCGAGGCAAGGGAGGGGTGGCTGACGTTCTCGACCTGCGGGTGCCCGGAAAGATACTCCACGACCTTCAAAGCGTTTTCAACATGGCGTTCAACACGCAGGGAGAGGGTCTCGAGTCCCTGCAAAAACAGAAACGCGTGAAATGGGGACAGAGTCGCTCCGGTGTCTCTCAACAGTATAGCGCGTATTTTCGTGACGAACGCCGCCGCTCCGACAGCTTTAGTAAAGCTTATCCCATGGTAGCTTGGGTTAGGTTCCGTAAGCGAAGGGAACTTTCCGCTTGCTTCCCAATCGAATTTTCCGCTGTCAACGATAACTCCGCCGATAGCCGTGCCGTGACCGCCGATGAATTTGGTAGCCGAATGTACGACGATATCCGCGCCGTACTCAATGGGACGGACAAGATACGGCGTAGCAAAGGTATTGTCGATAACAAGCGGTATCCTGTGCTTATGGGCAACGTCCGCAATCGCTTCAATGTCGATTATGTTGGAGTTGGGGTTGCCCAATGTCTCGATAAAGATAGCCTTGGTATTGTCCCGGACAGCCCTGTCAAACGCGCCCTCCTCTTCCGGATCCACAAAGGCGGTCGTAATGCCGTACTGGGGAAGCGTGTGGGCAAGCAGATTATATGTACCGCCGTAAATTGTCTTTGCGGCGACAATATGGTCTCCCGCGGCTGCAAGATTCTGAAAGGTGTAGGCGATCGCCGCCGCGCCCGAGGCGACCGCAAGCGCCGCGGCTCCGCCCTCCAGAGAAGCTATCCTGCGCTCGAAAACGTCCTGGGTGGGATTGGTAAGTCTGCCGTAAATATTTCCCGCGTCTGTAAGGTTGAACCTTGCGGCAGCGTGCTCCGAATTATGGAAAACGTAAGACGATGTGGCGTAAATGGGTACCGCTCTTGCGTCGGTAACGGGATCCGCGGTCTCCTGGCCTATGTGAAGCTGTTTGGTCTCAAATCTGAGTTTTCTTTCGTTAAGTTCGCTCATGGCTGATTACTCCTTACTTATATATAATTTATAGTTTTTAATCTGTTGGTTTGGTCAGCGCGTCACATTCGCCCATAAAGGATATTCACGGTTCTCATCACAGACCGTCCTTTCATTACATATCAAATCGATATGTTTAGTATGGTATTTATTATACAGCCTGTTTTCCTGTTTGTCAAGCAATTTCATATAAATTTAGTAGGATTTAAATATTTTGTCACATTTTACAAATGCTTGTGTGCTGCTTTGTTTACAATTTACAAAAGCCGAGAACAATTTACTGTCCTCGGCTTAAAAATTTATATTTTTTTATTTGACCGCTTTTTCTTTTTCCTTTCTTTTTCCGGTAAGTCTGAACCGCAGACGGAGGTTGTCCGTAATGAGGGCGATAAATTCCGAGTTTGTGGGCTTTCCCTTGCCCACGCTCACGGTATAGCCGAACATTCCGTTAAGTACGTCGATATCGCCTCTGTCCCAGGCGGTCTCGATAGCGTGGCGGATAGCCCTTTCAACACGGGACGCCGTGGTGTCGAACCGTTCCGCAATTGTGGGGTACAGCAGCTTTGTTATGCTTTCCAGCATTTCCTCGTCCGCAAGCGAAAGGATTATAGCCTCCCTCAGATAGTGGTACCCTTTTATGTGCGCCGGTATCCCCATCTGGTGGAGAACGTCGGTCACTACTATTTCAATCTGTGAGCCGCTGTCCGCCGAAGGAGCCGCAAGAGAATCAACGGAAGTAGAGGATATCCTGCCGACTACGCCGAGAAAGCTTTCCGCGTCAAAGGGCTTGAGCATAAAATATGCGTTGTAAAAGGACATTATCTCTTTTTCCATAAACGCGTTTTTATAGAATGAGGAAACAATGAAAAAGGGCTTTCTGATCTGCTCGGAATTTATCTGACTGATAACTCCCACAGCGTCCGTTCCTGTCATTACCATATCGCAGAGCACGATATCGGGTTCGTAATTCCTTATTTCCTCTGCAAGAGCCCCTCCGTCCGAACGGCATATTTTGAACTTGTAGCCTGCCATTTCAATATTCTTGTAGAACGCCTCACAGTAGTCGCAGCTTGTGTCACAGATCAATATTTTGGTGTTGTTTGCCATGCTGAAGTACCTCCTGTTATTTTTACTTACCATATTTTACCATAAAACTCTTTGAAAATCAATAGCTTTTGACAAAAATTTCCTACAAAATATTCTTCCTGAAAAGTTAAAAAAACTGATAAAACGTCCAATTAGCATATTTTTCTCCATAAACAGACAAATTGGAAAATAAATTGCGGGAAAAACTTACCGATATTGCTGCATCCTGTTATTACAGTCAATGCGTAAATCTCATTTCAGCATTCTGCCGATAAGCTCCAAAATAAGCAGAAGATCGGCTTCATCAAGCTTTTTCAGTCCGGTTAAAGCTTTTTGAACAAGCGCCGGATCGGTATTCTTCTCATCAAAAAACTCTGCGGGAGTAACGCCGAAATATTCGCATATCGCAAAAAACTCAGACATAGGCGGAAGCGATCTTCCTGATGAAATATTATAGACGTATCCTCTGCTGTGACCCAGGTCGTAACCCATCTGATACTCCGACACACCCTTCCGCAGTCTTAGCTGAGTTATCCTGTTTTTTACGAACTCCTCATACAAACAAATCACCCCAATATCATGATACAACATTAAAGTATATTGCTATTCAATAAATATATGTTGTTTTTGCATTTTAATCAAGCATATTATGTTAAATGTTAATTTTATGCAATGTCATTCAGTTAAAAGGCAAACAGTAATCCTCAATTGAACGTAAAATATTTTCACTATAATATTTCACTATAACATAAATACGCAAAGATCCGCCGCGCACTTTCACATAAGCGCACAGCGGATCATTCGATCTCCTGTTCAAGGTCGTCGAAAACATGGGAGGTAAAAAATTCTATCAGTGATATCTCAAGGCCGTCGCAAAGCATTTTGATCGTAGCGACTCCGGGATTTTTACTCACTCCGTAAATAATATTTTTAATGGTCGAGGGCGGCACTCCGGATATATAGGCGAGAGCGTTCACCGTTATGCCCCGTTCTTCGCAAAGCTCGGTTATTCTTGCGGCGACGGCAGGCTGTATCTTCATACTTGCGTACATCTTCCGCGGCGGGGAAAATGCGTCCTCCTCTCCCGTTTTGGGTTGTTCGTCATAATCGGAATCACAGGTATTGGAGCGGAAAACAAATGCGGCAAGTCCGAAAAACAGTTCCCGACTCAAATTCCGACTATAGGCTATATATAAACTTTTTTATAATTATAACGCGGAGAAAAAATGTTTTTCGCCCATATATAGATTTCGGAAAAAATATACATATATACATATCAAATGAATATTTCACAAAAGCGTACAAATTGTTGACAGTAATTTAAAACTGTACAAAACCGCATAAAAGTGTACCGCGGTACTTGAAAAAACGGAAAATATAATGTATAATATAAGTTATTGTAAAATTTTAAAGGAGAGATTCAAATGAAGTTAAGCAAAATTCTCTGCGGCGTTCTTGCCGCTGTTATGACCCTGTCCATGGCAGGCTGCGGAGAGGAAAAGAAAACCACTCTCGTTATGGCTACAAACGCGGAGTTCCCTCCCTATGAGTACCGCGAGGGCGACCAGATTGTAGGCATCGACGTTGAGATCGCTCAGGCTATCGCCGACGACATGGGCATGGAGCTTGTTGTCGAGGATATGGCTTTCGACTCCCTTATCGCCGCTGTTCAGTCCGGCAAAGCAGATGTGGTTCTCGCGGGAATGACCGTAAGAGAGGACAGGCTGGAAAACGTTAACTTTTCCGACCCCTACACCCTGACAGCTCAGGTTGTTATCGTTAAGGA
Source organism: uncultured Oscillospiraceae bacterium (assembly GCA_910584715.1). Taxonomy (GTDB): domain Bacteria; phylum Bacillota; class Clostridia; order Oscillospirales; family Ruminococcaceae; genus RGIG8773. The sequence continues at coordinate 11,044 of CAJUAN010000010.1, read as the reverse complement.
CGGTTCCCCCATTACCTCTCCCGCCGACCTCGCAGGAAAAAAGGTAGGCGTTCAGCTGGGCACAACAGGCGATATATATGCGGAGGATATTGAAAACGTTACGGTAGAGCGCTTCAACAAGGGCTTCGAGGCTGTTCAGTCCCTGCTTCAGGACAAGGTTGACGCCGTTATCATCGACCGCGAGCCCGCAAAGGTTTTCGTATCCCAGAACGAGGGTCTTATCATTCTTGACGAGGAGTACACTATTGAAGAGTACGCAATAGCTATTGCCAAGGAAAACACTGAGCTTCTCGAACAGGTGAACGCTTCACTCGCAAAGCTTAAAGATTCGGGCAAGATCGGCTCCATAATAAACAAATACATCACCGCAGAATGATCGCACCGGTAACGTGAAAGGATAAGCTTATGTCGGATTGGCTGAAAGACTTCGGGCACAAATTCTACCTTAATTTTATCAAGGACGACCGCTGGCACTACATCACCCGCGGCCTCAGGACGACTGTTCTGATAACGGTTTTCGCGCTGATACTTGGCGTTGTGCTGGGCTTTATTGTGGCGATAATACGCTCCGCCCACGACAAGACGGGCAAGCTTAAAGTCGCTAACTTTATCTGCCGCCTGTACCTTACGGTAATACGCGGCACTCCCGTTGTTGTGCAGCTCCTTATCATTTATTACGGTATCTTTGCTTCGGTGACGATAGAAAAAATGATCGTCGCCGTGATAGCGTTCGGAATAAACTCCGGGGCATATGTTGCCGAAATTGTACGGAGCGGAATAATGTCCATTGACAAGGGGCAGCTTGAAGCGGGGCGCAGTCTGGGCTTCAGCTACGCTCAGACTATGGTGTACATAATAATCCCTCAGGCGTTCAAGAACGTGCTGCCCGCGCTGGGAAACGAGCTTATCGTGCTTCTCAAAGAGACCTCGGTCTCGGGCTATATCGCCATGGAGGATCTTACCAAGGGCGGAGACATTATCCGCAGCCGCACCTTTGACGCGATGATGCCCCTGCTTGCGGTGGCGGCGATATACCTCGCCGTGGTGGTGCTTCTGGAATTTCTTGTAGGAAAGCTTGAAAGGAGGCTGAGAAACAGTGACCACTAAGTCTCTTGACAGCGAAGTCCTTATAAGCGTGGACGGTCTGAAAAAGAAGTTCGACGGCATGGAGAACCACGCTCTCTGCGGAGTTTCAACGGAAATACGCCGCGGAGAGGTAGTGTTCGTGGTGGGTCCTTCCGGATCGGGCAAAAGCACGTTCCTGCGCTGCCTTAACCTGCTTGAGGAGCCTACGGAGGGTACTATCCTTTTCGAGGGTGTGGATATCACCGACAAAAAGAACGATATCAACCTGCACAGGCGCAAGATCGGCATGGTTTTCCAGCAGTTCAATCTGTTTCCCCATATGACGGTAATGAGGAACCTCACTATCGCTCCCATGAAGCTTCTGGGACTTTCCAAAGAGGAAGCCGAGAAAAACGCCACCGAACTGCTTGAAAGGGTAGGTCTTGCCAACCGGTCGGACGCGTACCCCAATCAGCTTTCGGGAGGTCAGAAGCAGCGTATAGCCATAGTCCGCGCGCTCTGCATGAAGCCCGACGTTATGCTTTTCGACGAGCCCACGTCCGCTCTTGACCCGGAAATGGTGGGCGAGGTGCTGTCCGTAATGCGGGAGCTTGCGGAGGATAACATGACCATGGTTGTGGTAACTCACGAAATGGCTTTCGCAAAGGAAGTGGCGAGCCGTATCCTCTTTATGGCGGACGGTCTCATAGTCGAAGAAAACTCTCCCAAGGAGTTTTTTGACAATCCCAAAAGCGAAAGACTGAAAAGCTTTTTAAGCAAGATCATCTGATACTTTTATCACTGCACATAAAGTACATAAATCGGACGGTTCGGGAAAACCTAACTATAAGCTATTCGGGCGGCGTATTGCCGCCCTTGTTTATTGAACCGTCTGAGATAGGAGGCATAGAAATAAAAATGGAGTCCGCACAAATCGTTCTTTACCAGATCGCGGTAATGTTTATACTTATCCTGCTGGGATTTTTTCTTTACAAGAAAAATATTTTTACAAGGCGGGGCTGCAACCAGCTTTCGGAGCTTGTTCTGACCGTGGTGTGTCCCGTGCTTATCTTTGTTTCGTTCCAAAAAGACCTTGAACCCCGCCTCATCAGGGGATTGCTGATATCCTTCGGTTTGTCGGTAGTTTCCCATGCGGTTTCGATTGTGCTGGGGACTTTGCTTTGCGGTAAAAGGAGGGGCGCGGACGGCTCCGTGGAACGCTTCGCGGCGGCGTACTCAAACTGCGCTTTCATGGGCATACCCCTTATCGAGGCGGTCTACGGCACGGACGGGATATTCTACCTGACAGCCTACATCGCCGTGTTCAACCTGCTGGCATGGACTCACGGGGTAATGACGATGACGGAGAAAACAAACTTCAGGTCGGCAGTAAACGCACTGAAAGCTCCCACGGTGATAGCCACCGCTCTGGGACTTGTCCTGTTCTTCCTGCAAATAAGGCTTCCCGATATCATAATGCAGCCGCTGAACTATATTTCCTCGCTGAATACTCCTCTTGCCATGCTTATTTCGGGAATCACTATCGCCCGTTCGGATATTCTTGCCGCGCTGAAAAAGCCGGGCATATACCTTACGGGATTTATAAAGCTTATAGCCGCGCCGCTTCTGGTCGCCCTGATAATGGTTCCCATGGATATTGAGCCTGTTATCAGGGACACGATAATTATTTCCACCGCCTGCCCCACGGCTACAATGACGATAATGTTCGCGGCGCGGTACGGTAAAAACTCCGTTTACGCGGCGGAGATATTTGCGGTGTCGACAATTGCTTCGGCAGTCACCATACCGTTTACGCTGCTGATCTCATCATTTTTAGAGTGATTACGGCGAACGGTTTGCCGATTCTTCCGTAAATCTGCTCATAAATTTTGATATTTCATTTGGCAAATCGGTCATTTTAACGTATTTTCGCGGTTTGCTTGACGTTGCCGCTTTTTTTTGATATAATTACAAGGTTAGATATTTCATGGAATATCGTTAATACAAGCGCGTTAAATTATTACAAAGCGAATACAATTTACCTACAAATTGTGTAAAACAATTGACTTTTAGCTTGTTTGCTGTTATTATTACTTTCAGAAGATAACTCAGATACGGCGGCTTTGCAGATATGCATATTTTAAGGCGGATATATGTCCGGTATGCGTGCCGCGCCGCATGGAAAGGAGCAAGAGACTATGGAGCGTTTTAATATATGCTACGGCTGCATGAATCCGCTCGAAGAGGGCGCAGAGATATGCCCCGATTGCGGATACCGCGTCGGAGCGCCCCATCTTCCGTCTTATCTTGCACCCGGAATCACGCTTAATGACAGATACCTTGTCGGAAAGCTGAAATCCTATAACGGCGAGAGCGCAAGCTATATCGCGTTCGATAAGATAACCGAAAGCAAAGTCCTTATAAAAGAATATATGCCCGACACCCTTTGTACCCGTGAAAAGGGCACGTCTGTGATAAAGGTCAATCCCGACAGTATGCCCCAGTACAAAACGTTCCTGTCCGAATTTGTGGAGCTTAACAAGGTGCTTTCCAAAATGCGCACTCTTAACCACATAAACGCGGCGATAGATATGTTTGGAGACAACAATACCGCGTATGTTGTGTTCAACTGGCTGGACGGCATGACCATGAGCGAGTACCTGAGAATGAACGCGGGCGAACTGACCTGGGAGGAAGTCAAAAAGCTGTTTCCTCCTATTTTCACGACCCTTTCTCTCGTTCACAACGCGGGACTTGTCCACAGAGGCATTTCTCCCGAAAATATAATCGTTACCGACAAAGGCGAGCTGAAGCTTACGGGCTTCTGCATTGCGGACGCAAGGACTGCAAACACCGACCTCGCCTCCGAGCTTTATAACGGCTACGCCGCTCCCGAACAGTACAACTCAAATAACTGGCAGGGCACCTGGACGGACGTTTACGGGATATCCGCCCTGCTTTACCGCATACTTACCGGAGTTGTTCCCGCGGAAGCGACGGGCAGGGTCTCAAACGACAATCTTATCGAGCCCGCAAAGCTTAACCGCAATATCCCCGCAAACGTTTCAAAGGTGATCATGAACGGTCTTAACCTCAGCGGGGAAATGCGTATCCAGACCATCACCGAGCTTGTTACCCAGCTTTTCGAGGAGCCGGAATACGGGTCTAAAAGGCTGTCATCTTCAAGCACTCAGACCATTTCCATACCGAGGCAAAGCAGCGCGGCTGTCCGTAAAAACGGTCAAAGCGGACGCGGAAGATCGGCTGCCGAGCCTATAAGCAGGCACCGCCTGTTCGTACTTATAATGGCTGTCATTCTTTTTGTGGGACTGTTTTTCCTTGTTATGATAATGATACTGTCACTTGACGACAACAGCAGTCCTTTCGGTACGCCTGATTCGAGCCTCGCCTCTATTTCAGAAACCGGCGGATTCAGCGAGGAGACCACAACCATGTCTGCTCCCGAACCGATGAAAGAAACCACAACTGCGGCGACCACCCCTGCGGACAACGGTATCGTATATGTCATGAACGATCTGACAGGACGAAGCTACGACCTTGTGAGCAAGTCCGATACCTACAGCAGCCTTGTTTTCAAACCCGAATACGAATACAACGACGAGGTGGGCAAGGGACTTATTTTCTACCAGTCAATACCCAAGACCGAGACCTATAAGGACGGCACGGAGATTCTGGTAAAGGTAAGCCTTGGTCCCAAATATATAGAGATACCCGATTATCTTACCCTGTCCAAAAAGGACTACTTTGCAAAGCTCAACGAGCTGGGAATAAAGTACGAGGAGCAGGAGCTTGAGACCGAAGATACCCTTGAGGGGTACGTTGCAAAAACAAGCAAGGAGCCGGGCGAAAAGATAGACGTTGAAGCGGGTGAGACCTTGACGGTCTATGTGGCAAAAAATCCTCCCAAGCCCGAGACGACCGAGACCGAAACCGAGCCTCCGTTTATGGAGGATCCTTTCGTGGGATTTATCGAACCTTTCCCGGAGGACGAGGACATCATAATTACAATTTACGACTGATCGGGTGAACTGAATGAACGAGCTTATTACAAGGCTTGCTGTGATTACGGTGTGCGTAATTGTTCTGGCGGCGGCGGTAATATTTATAATTGCAGGTATAAACAGCGACGGCGGCTCCTCTCCCGACATCGGAGATATCTCCGAAAGCTTCTTTTCGGAGGATGACGGCGAAGTCCTGCCTGCGGACGTTTCCGTAACTGTTTCCGATCCGCAGACCGAAGCATCGTCCGCGTCTGCCGTTAAAACGGGCTCGGAGACTGCTCCCGGAGGCTCCGCCGATACTTTGGATTCTGAAGATACCTCTGTCAGCAGAACTATCATCACAAGCAGGGTTCGCAAGGAGTACGACAGCAATTCCGTCTATATAGACATGGAAAACGTTCTCCAGCTTCCCGAGCTTCCCGTGGGCTGCGAGATAACCGCCCTGACCATTCTGCTCAGGCACTGCGGCTTTGACGCGGACAAGACCGATCTTGCAAAAAATTATCTTCCCCAAAGCTGGGGCAACCCCCGCTATGAGGACGGAAAAACCTACAAGGACAGCTTTTTCGATTACTTTATCGGAGACCCGTTCAGCCGCGGCTACGGCTGCTTCGCCTCCGCTATCGAAAAGGCTGCCAATTCGTACATAGCCGACCACGGCGGGGGCTTTACAGTAAAGAATATTTCGGGTTCTCACCCGGACGTGCTGTACGATTATCTCGCCGAGGACGTCCCAGTGCTGTGCTGGGCGACCGATGGAATGATCGAACCGGAATACTACGAAACATGGTACGACAACGAAACGGGAGAACAGCTTGACTGGTACCTGAACGAACACTGCTTCGTACTGGCGGGCTTCAACATGAACGCGGACATCGTTACTCTTAACGACCCCATGAAAGGTATCATAGACTACAACATAAATCGTTTTGAGACGCGGTACGACCAGATGTACCGTCAGGCGATAGTGATAATCCCCGAGGACGGTCACGCCTACAGTAAGGCTTCCGGGACTTCGGAAACTCAGGCTGCCGAAACAAAATCCCCCGAAACGGAAACAGTGACGGAGACCGGTACCGAAACCGAGATTGAGCCCGGTACGGAAAACGCTTCGGATACCGATATATCCTCGGAGACCGCAGCCGACGGAGGCTGGATATGGGACGATTCCGGAGAGCTTGAGGACGCCGAGGAGCTTGGAGACTGAGTATGCATAAAATATTTATTGCCGAGGACGACGCGGTCATTGCAAACGCCGTAAAAAATTATCTTGAGGGCTGGGGCTTCGAGGTTCGGATAGCCGAAGACCTAAGGAACGTTATCGCAGAATTTTCGGAGTTTGCTCCTCATCTTGTTCTCATGGATATAGGTCTGCCGTTCTGTAACGGATTTTACTGGTGCGCCGAGATACGAAAGCTCTCGCAGGTGCCCGTGGTGTTTCTGTCCTCTGCTTCGGACAATATGAACATCGTTATGGCTATGGATATGGGCGGGGACGATTTTATCCCCAAGCCGTTTGATCTTACCGTGCTTCTGGCTAAGATAAAGGCGATAATACGCAGGACATACGATTTCGGGAACGCTCCCGAGGTGATAGAGCACAGGGGCGCGGTACTGAACGTTTCGGACGCCACAGTGTCCTGCGGCGAAAAAAAGCTGGAGCTTACCAAAAATGAGTACCGCATACTGCTGACCCTTATGGAAAACAAGGGCAGGGTAGTGAGCCGTGAAACGCTTATGAACAGGCTGTGGGAGACCGACTGTTATGTGGACGAAAATACCCTTACGGTCAACGTTTCAAGGCTTCGGAAAAAGCTGGAGAAGTACGTTCCGGAGGATTTTATTGTAACAAAGGCGGGCATGGGCTATATCATCGGCTGAACCGCAAAGCGCAAAGGAGGAGTACCCCGAATGCTGTGGGACTATATCAGATCGCGGAGGATAAGCGTATTGGCGTGGGCGACAGTCTGCGCCGTTTTTGCCGTTGTGTTCGCGCTCTGGTCGCTTCCGCTGAAGGCTGTTCTGTACGGCGCGGCGGTAAGCGGCTTTTTCGGTCTGACCGCCGCGGCTGTGGATTACATTTATTACAGGAGAAAACGTCTGCGGCTGAAAAAGCTTGCGGACGAAATTATTTACACTGCCGACGGTCTCCCCGACCGCGTATACGGAGTCGAGGAGGACTACTGCGCTCTTGTACGGATACTTTACGATAATATGCGCAGAGCTGAGGACGAAGCGGCGGAAAAGCTTTCGGAGATGACCGACTACTACACTCTGTGGGCGCACCAGATAAAGACGCCTATCGCAGCTATGGGACTTATTCTTCAAGAGGGCGGCGGCACGCACGACCGCGAACTGTACGACAATCTGCAAAAGATAGAGCAGTATGCCGAAATGGTTATGTGCTATCTGCGGCTTGACTCGGACTCCACCGATTTTGTAATAAAGGAATATGATCTGGACAATATTGTACGCCAGGCGGTCAGAAAATTTTCACGCCAGTTTATCCGTAAAAAGCTTAGCCTGACCTACGAGCCGCTGGAAAGAACGGTTATTACAGATGAAAAATGGCTTCTGTTCGTTATCGAGCAGATAATTTCCAACGCGGTGAAGTACACCAAAACAGGCGGAGCGGAAATTTACTGCGAAGAACCTCTTACCCTTTGTATAAGGGATACGGGTATAGGAACGGCTCCCGAAGACCTGCCGAGAATTTTTGAAAAGGGCTATACGGGCTGCAACGGCAGGATAGACAAAAAAGCCAGCGGGATAGGTCTGTACCTATGCAAGCGTATCTGCGGAAAGCTGGGACATAAAATTTCGGCGGAAAGCGATCCCGGAGGAGGGCTCATATTAAAGATAGACATGAACACGCAAAAAAGCTGTGTGGAATAAAAGCTGTACCGCCCAAATAAAATAACGACAGCGGTACGGACGAAATGCTGTTCGTCAAAATAAACAAATTGCGCGGAATATTACATATTTTTTTGTAAATCCGTTGAAAAATTCTGGCATATATGTTATACTATATGTAAATTGTACAGATATTTCTTTGCTTTGAAACGGGGGCGGTCATGGGTGAAAAAATATTTCAGCGAGTATATCGCTTTTGTTGTCTCCGCATTGGAAAACGGCGGCGCGGATCTCGCGGAGCTGCGGTCGGAAATGCTCGTCAAGATCGGCTTTATGCAGCATGAAAGACTTGTCCACCTGCTTGTGACAATACTTTTCGCGCTGCTTATGTTCATGAGCCTTATCGCTTTTTTCGTTTCGGAAAACCTCGGTATGCTTGCTGCCGCCGCGCTTATGCTGGCTCTGCTGATACCATACATATCGCATTATTATTTTCTTGAAAACGGCGTTCAGAAGCTTTATGCGCTGTACGACAAGGCGTGCGGAAAAACCGGCAGAATGGAGGACTGAGAAGTCCCGCGGCAGAACGCGCCGTCTGCACTGTACGCCAAAATACGACGACCACCCTTTCCTTAATTTCCAACAGGAGTAAGTTATGAATATCACTTCCGAAATAGTAGGCGAGATCATCGAAAATAAAGACATCTATGTGGATTTCCAGCCGATATATTCCCTGAACACCAAAAAAGTTATAGGTCTCGAGGCTCTTGCCCGCGGAGATTACCACGGGGAATCAGTCTCGCCGGGTTTCCTGTTCAATTACGCCCACGAAAACGACTGCGTGCTTTACGTTGACAGGCTCTGCCGCGAAAAGGCTATGAGCGCTTTCGCCCACAGGCAGGAGTCTGCTCCCACGCTGTTCATAAACTTTGAGACTTCGGTGCTGAACAATATCGTACCCGGGAACGGCGAGATAATGAAAACAGCCGCCGAGAACCACATTTCCCCCGAAAACGTGGTGATAGAGCTTAACGAGTCCTACGTAAACGACAGCTACGACCTGATGATGTTTGTGGACTTCTACCGCTCAAAAGGCTTTCTGATAGCCCTCGACAATGTGAGCACGGGTCTCGACACAATGAACAGGATAATGCTGGTGAACCCCGATATAATCAAGATAGACCGGGCTATCGTCAGCAATATCGAGTCCAACACCTACAATCAGGAGGTGTTCAAGTCCATAATAAACACCGCCAAGCGTCTGGGCGCAATGACAGTGGCTGAGGGCGTTGAAACGGTGGACGAGGTCATCACCTGTATGCTTATGGGCGTGGATTACTTTCAAGGCTTCTATTTTTCAAAGCCGGAGCAGTTCAACTATATATTCTCAAACGAAGCCAGACTCAAGCTCGAGGACGCAGCCGTCAAGCTGAACCTCAGCATAAAGAAAAACCCCACGGTAGTGAACGTCCAGATCGAGACCTACAAGAGGATCGTCTACGACCTTATAAGCACGCTTACCGGTATGGACAGGGACGAATACGACGACGCGCTGAAGCAGTACGTTTCGGAGCACAAGGAGATCGAATGCGTGTTCCTGATAGACGAAAAGGGATTTCAGATATCCGACACGGTAATGGCGGACGGCTGCGAGATATTGCCGGGCTACACTCCAGCGATAAGGGGCGTGAACCACGATATCAAAAATTATTTTTACGCCATAAAGGAACAAATCGAGGATCCGTTCATTTCGGGCTGGTACATATCAAGCGCCACCGGCAAAAGCTGCAAAACTATATCGTCTCACCTTTACGGCAGGGACGGACGGCTGATAGTGGTCTGCGTTGACTTGAAAAGAAGATAAAAATTCGGGGACGGAAGGCCGTCCCCTTTTTTATGCTCTAAAGAATATTGTACCATGTGGGCAGCTCCATACGGTATAAAAGGTCAAGCTGACGGCTTATATTCCTAAGCTCCGCGTCAAGCTCGTCGTTGGCTTCTTCCAGGTAAGGCTTTACACGGGACACGGAGGTGCTTATGGTATTGAGCTTGTCGTCGCGGACAAAAACGCTCATTTTCCTTTCAAATTTATCCCATTTTTTATTGAGCTTATCTGCGGCTTCGGAAGCCTTTTCAACGTCGTTATTCTGGGTGTAAGCTGTTATTTCTTCAATAATGCTGTCAAGCTCTTCGTTTTCGTCCTTTATGACAAAGGCGGCGAAAACCGAGTACGCCGCTATTGCCAGCATAAGACAAACGGAGGTTATAAGACGGCTCACAGGCTCACTCCTTTTCAATAAGAGAATAATTGCGGTCGTTATCGACAGTCATAAGGAAAACGTCCTTAACGGCTGTTTTTTCTTTTTTAAGGATATTTTCCGTCCACTCCTCGGTAAGCTCCAGACGCTTCATTGCGCCGCGTACAAACTCGCCGTCAGAGATGACCACCTCGGGGGGATTCTTACTTTTTCCTTTCAGGGACATATCCTCGTTGGTAGTATTTCGGTACTGGTATTTCTGGTACACCGAAAGGCTTCCCGTGGTCTCCACCACGGCGAACTGCACTTCGCTTATGTCAAATATGCCCTGACCGCGGAGGGCGGCAATAAGATCGTCCACGGTAAAGCGTATTGCTTTCATCTGCTTCTGATCGAGCTTGCCGTCCTTGATTATAATGATAGGTATACCGCAGGACAGCCGTCTTATGACGCGGCTTTTTATTTCCAGCCAGGACATTATAACGTCCAGACCCGCAAGGGTTATGATCGGTACAATGCCTGTCAGCAGAGGCATGCCCGTATCCTCGACAGGCAGCGTGGCAATGTTGGATATGAGGATAGTCACCGCAAGCTCCGAGGGCTGGAGCTCTCCTATCTGCCGCTTGCCCATCAGACGGACGGAAAATATCAGCAGGGTATAGAGAATTATAGCTCTTATGAAAACTACCGACATGGAAAAACACCTTTCAGAAAATAGAAATTAAAGGATAGATGCGGAGGGAAATTGAGGTATTATAAATTTATGTTTAACTCACAAATGATATCACCCTGCCAAAGATCAGCTGGTCAAGCTGAGCACAGCTTGCGGGGGTCAAGGGGGCAGAG
>CAJUAN010000009.1 GCA_910584715.1 uncultured Oscillospiraceae bacterium | reverse complement strand
TTTCGCAAATGGTCGTGTTTTGCGAAAGTTTTTTTATAAAAATAACCGGATATAAAAACACTTGTCTGAATTTAAAAGCTTTTTACTGAAAATGCATACCCAAATCAAAATATATCAGTAAACTATCCGGCTAATTTTATAAATAATTAAATATTTTAAATTAACACTTTTTTATTATAATACTCTTGTTATAACAAGACAATATTAAAAACAAAATAATTCTGCCATCAATTAAAATTTAATTTGCAATTTCAATATATAAAAAGCCCCTGAATTCAAAAGAATCCAGGAGCGGAATAAAAACGCCTGATATATAACATCTGTTTTATAATAATAAAAAATACTGTTTTTACAAAAAATATTTTTAAAATAATTTTGCGCTTATACAAGTTATTTTAACTTTTTTGATTATTAATTTTACAAAAGCTTAACTCATTATCTCAATTTTAATAAGCAGGAATTTTTTCACTTTAAAACAATAATATTATTATACTATGTCAAAGCTTTGAAATGTATCTGAACGCCGTATCTGTGCTCCAGAAAAACATATCGTCGTGAAAACGCTCCTTTAAGCCGCACCGCTCGATCATAGACATTACAGGTGGCTGAACACAGGAAAAATACACCATAATACCATTTGAAATAAGCCGCTCACAGTATTCATGAAGAGCTTCTATTCCGGAAATATCCGCAACCGTAACGCCCCTCATAGAAAATATAACGTTGTAGTTTTCTCCCAGAGCAGAAATTTTCTCTTCAAGCTTTGCACAGGTGCCAAAATAGAGCGGACCCGATATGTACACGACGCAGGTGTAGTTAAGCTTTTCCGGATCTATCGCAGGATCGTCAAGTCTGTTCGGATCGACCTCTGCCACGGTTACCTGCATATCAGAGACCTTGACGACAAACATTATTATTGAGAACGCAACGCCGATGATAATTGCAGCCGTAAGATCAAAAATAACAGTAGCGATCATCGTTATTAAATACTGCAAAATGGCAGTCTTGATTTTTTTCCCGAAAATTGACTTTATCGATACCCAGTCGTTCATCCGCCATGCGGTAACGATAAGCACTCCCGCCAGCGCGGACAACGGTATCATCGACATTACTCCGCCGAGAACAAACATTGAGAGCAGCAGTATTACCGAGTGAACCACTGACGTGATCCTCGTCTGTCCTCCCGACTTAATGGCAACGCTTGTACGGGCGATAGCGGCGGTAGCCGGTACGCCTCCGAAAAGCGGAAGTATCATATTTCCAATGCCCTGAGCCGCAAGCTCTACGTTTGCATTCAGCTTCTCGTTTTTCATTCTTCCTGCAGACGCGCCGCAAAGGAGCGACTCAATAAGTCCGAGAGCGGCAATTGATATTGCAGGGATTATCATTCCTTTGACGGTATTCCAGTCCGCAAGCGCTGAAAGGTCTAAGCGGTCGTGCAGAAAAACTGTTTTAGGTATCTCTCCTACAACGGAAACATCAAACCTGAAAATCATGTTTGCGGCAGTCGTCAGTATGATCGCCGCCAGCGAGCTTGGGAAATACTGGTTTATTTTTTTAGGGTACGCAAACATAAATACAATAACGGCAGCGCCTATGATAAGCGCGGTAATGTTTATATGCTGTTCAAGCTCAAAATAACTTACGAGCTTTTCAATTGTGGTGGTACCCTCCGAGGTAAGCCCCGAAAGATTGTTTATCTGCCCGAGCGCTATAGTCACGGCAATTCCGCTTGTGAACCCCGTTATAACCGGCATCGGAAGATATGAGACAAGACCTCCGAGCTTTAATATACCCGCGATAAGCAGAAGCGCACCCGCGATAAAGCTTGCAATGAACACTCCCTGTATGCCGTACTGCGCCACAAGCGAAGCAAGTATTGCAGTCATTGCGCCCGTCGGTCCGCTTATCTGGTACGACGCGCCCGCCAGTCCGCCTATTATAAGTCCTGCAAATATAGCGGTAACAAGCCCCGCTGCCGCAGTCGCTCCCGAGCTTACGCCGAACGCAAGCGCAAGGGGCAGGGCGACCGCCGCTACAGTCACGCCCGCAAGAGCATCCTTGCCTAATTTTTTGACGTTGTAACCTTTAAATTCCTTTTTGACTATTTTCCCAAAATCTTTGATAAGCATAATAAAATTCTTCTTCCCCCAATATTTGATAATACCGATAACCAATTAAAAAGAGTATAAAAAATCAAGCAAAAATTTAAATATATTATTTTTGCAAAGATTTTTTATCTGCATTTTTATTGGTTATTAACATAAATATTCCACAACACTTATTTTACGACTTTATCCGCGCAAAGTCAAGTAAAATTAATATGCACTTTGACGGCAGTTTTTGTAACAAATCATAAATAAAAAATTACTCCGGCAGTTTATAAAAACAACCGGAATAATTTTTTAATCACGGATCATTCAAATAATATCCCTTTAAAGCATACTCTCTGCTCGTTTTTGTCATGATCCCAGCTGTGGAACGAACCACCTCCGCAAAATTGCCGCTCGCCGCAAACGGAGCACTTCCGGCTTTTTTTATAAAAATCTGACCTGTACGCCTTAAAACCGTTTTTCCAGATATAAGTGAAATCGTCCGTCAGAATATTTCCCTCAATAAGCTCGGGACGCATTTCTATATCAAGGCACGCGCCGATGTTCCCGTTCGTACGTATGCCCGCAGCGTAAATGCCGGCGTTGCATAGAAAATACCAGTCCCGCACCTCCCGCTCGTAATCAAGACCAAGATAGTGCGTACAGCCGTAAAGTACAGGCATATTTTCAGCCCGTTTCTCACGGATAAAGTCAAATACCCGCCTGTAGTCATCCGGGGAAAGAGATAAACCTGCGTCCAGCGCTCTTCCGATAGGTTCTACAGTCACAAGCCGCCATGAATCAATATCCACTCCGCAGAGGTAATCATAAAGCTCGTCAAGCTCGTTTATGTTTTCCTTATGCACTACGGTGGTTACCTGAATTTCCCCGAACGCTTTCCGGTCAATAAGCGCATTTATTCCGCGCACCGCCGCGTCCCAGCCGCCAGGAGTCCTCCTGAAACGGTCATGAGAAGCTTTCATACCGTCAAGACTTACAGAAACGGTACCCATACCGCATTCATCAAGCTTTGCGGCGATTTTACCGTCTATGAGAGTACCGTTCGAGGTCATTCCCCAATGAAAGCCAAGCGAATGAGCATATCCCATAATATCAAAAAAGTCCTTGCGCAGAAGCGGTTCGCCGCCAGTTATGCAGAGTTGGATACCGTTAGTTCCGAAATCACGCTTTATCTTGTCGAGAAATTCCCTGTACTGTTCAAACGTCAGTTCCTCAGCGGGAATATCCCCGCAGCGGCTCCCGCAGTGTACGCACCGTTCATTGCAGCGCAGGGTAAGCTCCAGGAACAAAAACCTCAGCTTAGGCTCTTTCCAAAGCGTGCGCCGATAGTCGGCAAGCTGTTCCATATGCCTGGCTTTAACAGTTTTTATGCCGCTGTTCATTTTCAAAGAATCCTCCTAATTTACCCGTTCTTTATCGGCAGGATCGTAAATCCGAGTATTCCGGGCTTACATGGTGTCGTGTTCTGTCTGCGGCATATCGGTATCCTCCATTTTCTCCGGCGGAGGACCGTACACATCGCCGTTTATATTTTCTCCGGGGTCGTATTCGGTCTGCGATGTGTCCGCGTCGGGTTCCTCGTAATCCTCCGGCGGAGGACCGTATGTGCACGCGCTTAAATTCAAAGCAGCCCAAAATGCCGCTGCCGCAATTGCCGCTTTCCTTTTTGTTTTCATAGCTTATCACCTGCTTCTGTATTATTGAGCGTCATTTTTTAAAACGGTCTCCGGATTTTTTCTTATTTGCTGTTTTAAGAAAGATTATTGCCGTAACAGCGGCCGCAACCGCAATTGCCGCAAGAATTATCACCTTCAGAACAGGACTTTTGCTGCTTTCACCGTTTTCGGTAAACGGGTCGCCGCTGACAGACTGAGCGCCGTCCGAAGCGTTCACGATGTTTCTGCCATGTACTGCCTGCACATCGCTGCCGTTATCGTCATGACCGATATTTTCCCCGCCCTGGGACTGCCCTCCCTGACTGCTTCCGGTAACGTCGGCGTCTCCTGACGTACCGTTATTGATGCCGCCGTTCATGTCAGTACTGCCGTTTCTTCCGTAGCCCTCCGCACCCGAAGGAATGTCGTTCACAGGCTTCAGCATACCTATGGAATTTTCAATATTGAGCAAAGCCTCGTCTATTTCGTCCTGAGTGGCATTAGGGTCGGAAATGATATCCTTTGCAGCGTCTGCAGCTTCTTTAAGATCGTCGTAGCTGCTTTCGGTATAGTCCGTTTTTCTGTAGCTTTCCGCTCTTGCCAGCGCGTCCTGAAGCGATGACATATCCGGCGGATTAAAGTTCTCTCCGATCTGCTCCTGTTCCTCAAGCTCGGAACTGTCATGCTGACCGCCGCTGACGTCTTCGCCGTAACCCGTATCTTCTCCGTCCCGATCCGAGTCGCGTATTTCATCTGTACCGCTATAATCGTTACGTCCGCTGTCGTTCGGAGTTGAAACAGTAATATTCGGAAAATAGTTCCCGGACGGACGGTTCGGATATACCGGATCCGGCACTGCCGGTGAGGACTGTCCCAATGCCGTTATGCTTACCGGATCAGGATAATCGGTATTGTTATCGGGAGAAACGAGTTCTCCGTCCCTTACAAACCTAACGGAATCTCTTACAACCTCCACCGCAGCCGAAACCGCATTATTACCGCGGGTGCTTATTTTTATCCTGCCGACCGTAATAAATTCGGAAGATGAAAACAGAGCATCTGTTCCCGCAAGGTAAATATTCAGTATCCCCGTGTCGTTTTGGTACCTGCTCTCAACTATCTTCGAGGAAAGACCGCTGTCAGGGATAAATTCCAGGTCAACGCTGTCCGAATTTGCTTTAACGCTTACGGACACCTGCATTGAAGCTACCTCCTCGGCGGCAGCCTGCGGAAAGCATAGCTCCAGCACAGCCTCTCCGCCGTTTGACTCAAGCCTTATCTCGTTGCTTTCCGCAGCCGAAGCGTTAATCGGAAGCAGTATACACCAAAAAACTGTCAGCGCCGCCGCGCAGAATATTCTTTTTATTTTTCCCGAAACAGCAACAACGGCAGCGGAATATCTGTTATTGAAAAATATACTCATACTCATTATCCCTCCGCTCCTTCGGTACTCCACATATTATCCGAAGTTATTGTATTATCCGCCGTTTCACTGTTGTCCGTTCCGATATTTTCGGCACTGTCAGTTGTTGCGGTATTTTCGGTACTGCCTGATATTTCGGTGCTCAGCGTATCGTCTGCATTATCATCTTCCTCATATCTGCCGCCGCCAAGACTTATCTCCGGAAGTATCTGCGGAACATCAACAAACATCGAATCGCTTACAAGTCTTTCACCCTCGTTGGTGAGAGCGTTGTTCACACGGTAAAGCTCCGCGCGGACCTGAGATACTCCGGTAAGAGAAACATTATCCGACGGAGTAAGCCAGTATATCCATGTGCCGTTTGCAACGTCCTCCAAAAGACCGCTGCCCGGGTCGTCCGCCAGAATTATCTGGTTAGATGTCAGATACCCTTCGGAATCTATACCGCCTACAACATTTCCGTTTTGGTCGAACAGCATTACCACACTGTAGGCGGGATTGCCCTTATAGGCTCCCGTAAATACTGTTGATCCCTTGGGGATAAAGTCGTTTTCACCGCTGCCGTACCTATAGTCCTCTGAAAGCACGCCTATTGCGGGAGTTCCGTCCGCGGTTCTGAAATCCACGTCGTCGCCTGTTACGCCCAAAACGTCAAGCTCGGCAATTGAAATTTCCTGTCCCGGCTGGTCGCAGATAACAAGTTTTACAGCGTCTGCCTTGTATGTGCTGATATATTTCCTGTCCGCATTTTCAAAGAATACAGTGCCGCTGCCGCCGAGATATCCGCTTGCAGCCTCCTGCCATGTACCGTTTTCTGTCCTTACCATTATAATGTAGTTGCCTAAAGCCGCTCCGCTGCCCGCCGTGTACCTAAAGCCCGAAACAGTTTCATACCTGTTGAAGCCGAGAGTTATCTCGGCATTTGCGGAGATCGTGCCGATATATTCGGTACCGTTGTTTCCGTCAGCGGCAAGGAGTATAGGATCGTCCGCCTTGGGAGCGCAGGGCATATCGTCGTCGGCTGTTCCGGCGTTCTGAATATTGCTTGCGGTAATGCCCGTACTGCTTATTGTCCACCAGGTCTTGTCAAGACTGCCGTCGTCCTGAATCTTTATAGGTTCCAAAGTTTTCGGCGCGGAACGGTAAAGATACTTGTCAACCACCGTTACCTCGTATGTGACTACCCTGTTGTTAAGTCCCGCCGCATAATCGGTAAAGGTGCTGCCAGCCGTAAAGCCGACAACCTCTTTGGTAACCTGTCCGCCGGAGGTTGTGCAGCGCACTATTTCATAGCCGAGAACCTCGTCCGCGGGAATATTCTCGGATGAAAGGTTAAAGTCCACCTGACACGAATTGTTCCATGAAACGCTTGCTGAGGTATCCGCGCTTACCGCCTGAACGTTTCCGCCCGTTCCGAGACTTCCGCCGTAGGGTCTTTCAATGCGGTACACGCGTGAATCGTCGTCGGTGTAATAAATTGCTCTTTCTTCCTTAGCGAACTGGCTTGCATATGCAACAGTCGTACTGTCGGGAATTTTTCCCCAGCGCTCAAAGAATTCAAGAATATCCTTTTCCGCAGCAGCGCACGCAAGGCGCATAAGGTTCTGATCCGTACCGCCGCCGAGGGTAAGCTGAACTCCTCCGGGTGCGGGAGCGAGAACAGGAGTGCGCGCATAGCTGTCCACTCTCGCATAGAACAGATTTGCAAGCTGCTCCGTACGGTTGTCATATGTCTTGTAGTTGTAGCCGTTGTCGTAAGCAAGATGGAGCTGCCAGTACATACCGAGCTGAGTTGCAACGTTGGACGCCTGACCCGTGGTACCGGACGTTACCTTGCGGTAAATATTTTCATAGGTAAATCTCATGCCGGCGTTTGTATCCTTTGCCTTAGCAAGCTGAGCAAAGTAATTGTTCGTTATCTCGGCAACAGCGTATGCTCCCTGATTTATGCAGTGACCTATCTCGTGAGCAATTCCCCAGCCGAAATAGTTTCCGCTTATGTATCTTCCGCTTTCGTCAGATACAACGCCGCTCAGAGCCAGCGGATTTGCAGATTCGTTCCATTCTATGCCGATATGGTTTCCGGCGGCGTACATAAACGCCCCGCTGAACATTCTCTGATAGCGGATATTGAGATGTCCCTTGGGAAGTCTGTCTATTGCATTTTCGGCATTGTCGTTAAGTCCCTTGTGCTGATAGAAAAGATACAGCATATCTTCTACAGCGTCGGTCGATCTTACAGTCTGAACTGCCTTTTCCGACGTACCGCCCTGTCCCGCGCCGTTAAGTATGCGCTTTGCGGGAAGCGACAAAAGCATATTGTCAAGCAGTATATCCGACGCGCCCAAAATACAGTTCTGCTCGCTGTAGCCGTATTTGTTCACATTGCTGTTTGAAGAACCCTCGTGATACTGCCTGTGAAGCTCCTCCATTTGGTCAACGTATATTTGAAGTTCCTCAATGTAGGCTTCCGCGCGGGCTAATTTCTCGCTCTCATCTTCAACGCCGTAAAGGTCGAGCACCGGTACCTGAACGCCGCCGCTTACACGGACTGCGTAACGGTCGTCCGCATTGCTTCCGGTATACTGGATATACAGCGCGCCGCCGGACTCCTCGTCTATCGACCATATCTTGGGTATGTCGATAACGTTTGCACCTACTTTCAATGAAGCGACTGTGGAAGCCATTGCGCTTGATTCCGCGTGGTACTGGGTAGCCACAAGCTGTAGATTTGTAGCCGCCCCAGTGGTCTTGGTATTATGACCGACATAAACGGTAACGGTATCTCCTGCCGCGGCGGTCACGCCCACGGGCTGCCATGCGTTCAATCCGCCGAAGCCCCTGTTCACGTCGGAGGTGCTTATCTCGTTATGTATATAGACCGGATCGCCCAAATCAACGCAGTTAAGGATATCCTCCGCGTTTTTAAGCTCCGTTTCAAGACGTTCCTTTTCGGGGTGGAACTCGCCGCAGGCTTCGTCGGGAGTATTCAGCCGCGCTCTCAGTTCGTCTATGGTCTCCTGCGTAACGTCGGGTCTGAGTACAAGATGCAGGTCGTCGTCATACAGGTCTGCAATATCGTCCTCAATTGTGTCGTAATTGTAGAAGTACACCTCGGAAACATTGATATTTCCGCTTGCCAGATACCGTGCAAGACCGATCTGAATCTTCTTTATCTGTGCCTTTTCGGGAAGCTTTATAAGATAATATGCGCGGCCTTCGCTGTCAGTCTTTCTGATTGTGGATACCTGACCGTAGCTCAAAGACGTGCGGTTTCCGTACGCGTCCCAGTAATTTATCCTGGTATAGAAAAGGTTGGGGCTTGTGGGAACTGCCTCATACAGTGCAAGAGTCTTAATAGTATACTCCTCGTCAAACTCATAGAAAAGACCGTTGCTGCCGATATTGTTGTATCCGCCGTCGTCCCAGGTATTGCGAATATAGTAGGAATTCGGATCGTGGTCAACAGTTCCCCATGCAGTTCTGGCATTTTCGTCCATGGAGCTGTTCATCATTGAGCCGTAGTTT
Source organism: uncultured Oscillospiraceae bacterium (assembly GCA_910584715.1). Taxonomy (GTDB): domain Bacteria; phylum Bacillota; class Clostridia; order Oscillospirales; family Ruminococcaceae; genus RGIG8773. The sequence goes on along the minus strand of CAJUAN010000009.1, from coordinate 109,105 downwards.
TGAGAAGCGGAGGTTATGTGCTGTCCCTTTTCTCCCGCTTCACCTGTGTTTATAAGGTTGTACTTTGGCATAACAGGAGCTGAAACATCCGTAGTTGAAGCCGCCGCAGTAAGCGAGGGACCGCTTTCGCCGTACTCATTCTCGGCGGTAACGTACAAAACGTATTCCGACTTGTCCGCCAGGTCGGATATCGTGTACGAGGTTGCCGTAATATTTCCTATTTTAGTATAGTCCGTATCGGAACGGAGCTTATAGTACAGATTGTACCATTCCGCGTCCTCCGCGCTTTTCCACGCCGCCCTTATGCTTCTGTACGCGCCCGAAGCGGTAAGACCGTCGGGTCTGTCGGGTCTTGCCGAGGCTTTCGGGATAACGGTTACCGGGTCGCACCAGCCGCTTCTCCACGCGCCGTTTACCGACTGCACCTTTACAGTGTACTCCGTACCGTTTTTCAATTCTTTATCATTGAAAGACGTAACGCTGATAGAACAGCCCTTTACCTTTTTGACCTCACTGTTTTCACCCTGCGTTATCATTACCTCATAGCCGGTAACATTCACGCACTTATCCCAGTTAAGCGTAAAAGATTTATTTCCCGCCAAAGCCGTGAGGTTCTCGGGAATATCCGACGCAGGCTCGGATATCTTATTTTCCATGCCGTTTACAAATTCAACATAGGATATCTCGGCAATGGAGCTTTCCTTTCTCATGCCGGAAATTTTAAAGGTGACTTTCTTGACCGCGATCTGACCGCCCAAATTTATATGGATATTTCCGCGGCTGTCCTGCTCCACGGTAACGCTCCCGTCGTCAAGCAGGTGGTGCACGCCGTTTTCTATCAGAGCGATCTGGGTAGCCTCAGCGCCGTTTTCGTCTGTATAGTCAACGAAAACCTCCGCCCTTGTAATAGGGTTGTCCTCGGAAACGCCTATAACTATACCGTCCGCCCGCGCGGCAAGACCGCTGTCGGTAACGTCAAACTGCAAAACGACAGGAGCGTCGGCAGAAATAAAGCTGCCGTCAGTTGTACCAAGCTGTACACCGCCGTTCTTAACAAAAAGCTCGTCAAGACTGCCGCCGGCTATGTAAGTACCGCCGCCCACGGAAGGCTTTATAACAGTGGACGGAATTATAGTTTCGAGAGTAGCCTGAGTGTTTTCGGAAACATTGTAGCCCTTTGCAAGGTATTCCAGGTCAACCAGATCAATGCTTCCGTCGCCGTTAAGATCGGTAACGCCGCTGTTTGTTCTGCCGTCTACAGCGTCGGTAAGCTGCTGCACGTCCCTGTAGTCAACAACGCCGTCGTTGTTAGCGTCACCTATCAGGAGAGTTCCCGGGTGAGCACCGCGGCTGTAGTCAAAACCGTCGGCAAAGCCGGTCATAAGCTTGACGGAGGCTGCCTGCTTATCCACGTTTATTACCTGCTCGTAATCGGCAAAACCGTCAGCTGACACTTTAAGAGTGTAGTAACCGTCCGAAAGCCTTGAAAAGCTTACCTCCTCAGCCTCACCGCCTGCTCCCAGAGCCATGCTTTGAGTTAAAACGCGTCCGTCGCTTCCGGTAAGAGCCGCCGTAAAGTCAACATTTCTTTCCAACGCCAGCGCAGGCGAAATGCTGACATTGACCTGCCCTGTGCCCGTACTGTCCGTATCCGTATCATAAGCCATAACCGTACCGCTTGCTTGCAGCGCAAGTAAAAAAGCCATGATAACAGATATTGATTTTTTTCCGTTGTTTTTCATATTCATTACCATTCCTTTCCGCTTGTTGTATCTTTCTTTTTATTTTTAAATTTTTTCTTCAAACCGCGTAAAATGTCACATATTGTATAGTAATGCCAATTATGGATATTTTAACATATTTTTTTTAGGTTTGCAATACATTTTGAGAGAAAACGTTGCAAAAATTGCAGGTTTGTCAATGATGAGTTACAAAGATTTTATACTTGTTGGCAATATAACTGCCGCAGCCGGACACAAGCTGTATTTCTCCACGCACTATAATCTCGGTAATCGCCGTAATAGTATGGAGATCGACCGAAAAATCTCAGCTTTAAAGACGGTATTGTCTGCATACCTCCGTATATGGTAATGCGCCTATAGCCTAAAGTATAAATACCGCTGTTCGGAAATTAATCCGAGCGGCGGTATTTCTTTAAAAATTTTTTATATTGAGATTGACACAGCAATATATAAAAACTTTCATTAAGCAAAAGTAACATGTATAATTGTTCCATTGAACAAACGTACAACTTTAGCTTTTATTTATCAATTTTATATACACCCTATTGCCAGTTCGCTTAATGATTGCTAAACTGTAATTATGGGAACAAACTTTCCGTGCGGAAAACAAAAATTATTTCTTCTGCACGGAGAAAATTTATTTTTGAAAGGAAAGATTTTATGCAGTTCAAAGTTGTAGGCAAAAGCTTGATATTGACAGACTATTCTCACAAAATAACAGAGGGAGAAGGTTCATTTGACACGGTGGAAATTACTGTTCCTAAAAAACACGATGACTGTGATCTCTCAATGCTTGATTTTAGGTTCTCAGAAACTTCGGAGGACGGTGAAAACTCGGCAGTACAGGTACTCCATCACACAAAATGCGACGAAAAGTATATATATCTGAAAGGCACAATCACCTCGGATTTTTCAGCAATTACCGGAAAGGTTAAATTTATGCTTACAGGTATAAACGATAAAAATGTTGTGGCTAAATTTCAAAGTACTCCATTTACGGTAAGCGATGATATTAGTCTCGCCTCTTTGCCGAATAAAACAACTGCCGAACAGCTTTTCAATCAAACTCACCTTGAGACAGTGAAAGCAATTGAAGCGGCTGAACGTGCGGAAAAGGCATCGCAGACTCCCGCGCCTGCTGAGATATATCCTGCTTCATGTGAAAGGCTCGGCGGCGTTTTATCCGGCAATGACATATCCGTCAGTGATAACGGTACAGTAACCGTTAATTCCGTAAACGGGAAAACTCTCGGAAAAAGCGTTCCTGAAAACGCTGTTTTTACCGATACTGTCTACACATTACCGAAAGCTACGGCAAACGACCTTGGCGGTGTAAAAGTAGACGGGCAAACCTTAGGGGTAACCGAAAACGGCGTTATTTATGCAAAAAATATTCAGCAAACGCCTATATACTACAGTACAGTGTCAGAAAAAGGTTGGTATAGATTTTGCGTTATTCCTGCGCCAAGAACAACAAATAACTGTTTAATCGGAATCAGCAGAGAATTTAATCACAGATCGCCGGAGGTCTACCAAATCTCATTGACTTCAGCTTACAAAAGCTGCGTTATGAAGGTGTTAAACTCAGCAGTAGGTACGCAGCTTGTAACTAAGATCAGAGTTCTTATGGCGTCCGTCCAGCCTGAGAGTCATGATACATATCTGGAGCTATTTTATGATTTTAACGAAGAAAATCCTTTTATTATCGGCGTTACAAGTTTTGCCTCCGGCGGGAAGAGTCCGGATATCAAAACTATACCGCTGGTCAAGTCTGAAAACATTCCCGAGAATTATACTGCAACCGAATTAAATCTTTCGACCTAAAATCAAGTTAATGTCAACTTATACTAAACACAGTAAAATTTTAACAGCAGAAAGTCTCAAATGCTCCGATTTTCAAGTGACAAGTCTCCCTTACCGTTGCAGGCGGGGAGACTTCACACTATATAAACAAAAGAGTTTTATTTCAAAAATTTTTCAGACATTTTAAATTGTATTTTTTTCTCTAAAATTGATTTTTCCATTTATCTACAGCGTCAAAATCCACATATATATTGGTTTCAAAATTACCGTTGATTATTTTATTAAGTTCCCCGACGCTGTCGCGTTCAAGCAAATTAAAATTATTTACCTTTGCCATATCCCTTGACCTGCTGTCAATTGCAATAATAACCGCTCTCTTTTTATGCTGTATTGCATAAATTCCCCCATGTAGTCTCGTTCCTACATAATCAACATCATAATTGCTTAAAAACTCGCCATAAGCAGATAAATCGGGCAAAATTATTTTTATATCCTCCGTATCCGGGATTGTCCTGAAATATTCGTAATCCCATGCTGTTTGGATCCAAAAATAGACCTTTTTATAATTCTTTTTTAATATTTGTATCATCTCATAGTCCTTTTGTTCATCGGGATTTGAGCCGGTCAGCGTAAAGACAACCGAATCTGATTTTTCCTTTGGAATATCCCTGCAAAGCTCGGGAGTAATTCCCCACAGCGTAGGACATCCTGTTACGATCGAGTCAAATCCAAATGATTTAAGCGTCACCTGCGTTTCCCTGTCTCTTACGCTGTGAAGAAATTCCCTTGAAAAAATTTTATTGTATATCAGCTTTGTATAGAGATTGGATTTTTCCTTATGCCATGAATTTCCCACTCCCAGAAGAACAGAATTGCAAAGAGGAGAACATGTCCATAAATGAACATTTAGCTGATTAATAGTATGAAACATACTACTCGTAATTAAATCAGTACCGCATATAAACTTTAAATCTGATTTTTTTACCCAGTTTGCTCTAAAATCTCTTTGGATTTGTATAAAATTAAATGGGGTTAAATGTGTTGGCATATTTAAAATATACCCCGAATTTAATATTGATCTTATTTCTTGATATATTGATTCCATAATAATATAGTCACCCAAATTCATTGATCCTACCGATACATCAAACAGTACGATTTTCTTTTGCTCGTTGCCATGCTTAAATAAAATTTCCGAACTTTTATTCATATAAAATTCCTCCATTTATGCAAGTTTATCGAACGGTTTGAAATTTACCTTTTTGTTACCCTGTTTAATAATTTCCGCAATTCCTGCTTTTCAATTTTGTCTGTACCAAATAGAAACATGATCAGAATATATATAAACATATATGCTGCAATTTGTACAAACAAACTTCTCCAGGAAACATTGAATGAAGCGGCTGAATGCAGCAGGAAGCCTGCGGCAACACAAATTAAAGTGGGGATAAACAATTTTAAAAGATCGTGCCAGTAACCCTTGATATCCAAATGAATAACCTTATGATAGTAAATATTCATAACGACCGCATTTCCAAACAAAAGAAAGATTGCAGTGACCCAGTTGACGCCGAGAGCGTTCCATTTTATTGCCGCGGGTATTGATACGGAAAAATTCAAGACTGCCGACGCTAAAAGGAAGACTGTCCGAAATTTTTGTCTGTCAACCGCCCTAAGAACACTGATAGCAAAGTTCTGTGTAAGAGGTATAATCAACGCTGCCATTGGTATCAGCGCCAATATATAGGCGTCCTTATAGACGTCCCCAGCCCAAAGAGCAATAAAGCTTTTTCCGAAAATCATAAATCCGGTGAAAATCAGGGCAACTATAAAGTACTGTATTTTTGATATTTTTCTGAATAAAAAATTTACCTGCTCCATATCGTTTGAATCTTTAAGCAGCTGCTTGGTCAGATGAGGCAAAAACATTCCGTGTATCAGCGATGAAAAGCTTCTGTATTGTGTAACAATTATTGAAGCGGTACCGTTCAAAGCGACATAAAAGCTTCCGGATACCGCTCCCAATATCAGTGAATCGGTTCTCCAATAAAATTCGTCAACGATTTGGTTCAGAAATAAAAACACGGCAAACCCGCATATTTCTTTAAGCAGATCAGTATCAAAACACTTAAAATTAATTCTGACCGAAAAATTTTTTAAACAGTATAGCAAATATAAAACAAGCACAAGTACCGACAGAATAAGCTGTGCGGTATAGTAGCTTATTGCCTTTCCGCTCTGCGTCAGCAATACTACCGCAACTAACGGCAAAATAACCGTTCTTGCAAGTAAAACCGTTTTGATATAGATAAATTTTTCCTTAGCCTGTATAACGGCAAGGCAGAGATTTGAGATAATGACTATCACCGAATTTATGCCTATAACTACCAGTATCTTGCGGGAAGAAGCTATTTCATCACTCGAAAAAGACGGAAACACACCGTCCATGGTAAAATAAATTATTATACACAAAAGCAATATAAAAAATATTATTACAGAATAAATTACGCAGGACATACTCATTATATTGTCGCGTTTGCTTTTATCGTCCAACGCCTCATATTTTGCATATGTTCTTGTAATTGTCGCGGTAAGACCGCAGTCTATAAGAAAAATAGAATAAAACGACGACATAAATTGATAAACAGCATATTCGCTGTCGGAAAGGCAGTTAAGCAAAATAGGAATAAATATTATTCCTATTAAAGCGCTCAGAATTCCCTGTATATATGATATAACCGTTCCCAATAAAATTTGCTTTTTTGAGTTCATTTTTACGGTTGCCTCCACTTACAGCGATTCCATTTCGTGAACGCAAACAAAATTTTTTGTCAAAACCCCTATATGCGAGATTCAGGCTCAAATTTTGTACAGTTTCCGCATGAAATTGCTGTAATTAAAATTTTTTACAGGCATATCAAACTTATATCAATGCGCTTCTAAAAACATCAATATTATTTGCGTATTCTTCAACAGTCCCTTTAAAAATACTTGACGTTCCGGCAACAAATATCTCCGCTCCGATTTTTTTAAGCTTTTTACCATTTTCGGGCGTAATATTTCCATCCACCTGAAACAACAAGTTTTCCTTGTTGTATTCAATAAGCATATTTTTTAATTTTTCTGCTTTTTTCAAAGTGCTTTTTACAATCTTTTGACCCGCAAATCCCGGATTTACCATTAAAAGATTAATACCGTCGATATAGTCCAAAACCTCTTCCAAAACACAAATGGGAGTTGCAGGATTTACCGCAAGAAAACATTTGCATCCCAAAGGCTTGAGCCAATCCAAAGCACGCTGCACCTGATATGTACTTTCGTAATGAATGGAAACTATATCGTCCTTTTTAATTCCTATCCAACGAATTTTATACTCGGGATTCTTTATCATCAGATGTATATCAAGAGGGATTGATGTTAACTCTCTCAAACCTCTTATATAGTCGACGCCGAGCCCGAAATTCGGAACAAACTCACCGTCCATCATATCTATGTGCAAATAATCAATTTTTTCATTTTCAAAAATGTCAATAGTTTCTTTCAGATCCAAAAGATTAGAACACATCATAGATGCGGAAATTTTACTTTTTCCGAACACTTTTATCAGCCTCCCTCTTGATCTTCTTTATCCCATTCTACAATGATTTTGCAGAATATTTCTTTTTTGTTCTTCATAATGTTCAAAGCGGTCATTAATTCTTCTTTTCCAAACTTATGGGTTACAAGCGGATCAACGCAAACGCTCCCGTCTCTAAGCGCTTCTTTCACGCTGCTCCAATCGCATGAAGACATTGCTTCATACCCGGAGTTCCATGTTCCGATACATGTAATTTGTTTTCTCAAAAGCCTCCAATAAACATCTTGATCTAATTGGATATTTCCGTTCGGATTTCCGAGTAAAATTATTTTCCCGGAAGCACCCGTTATTTGGATCGCATTACTAATCGCAGCTTCTGTTCCGACTGCTTCTATAACGATGTCAAATAATCGTCCGTTAATATTTTCGTATTTTACGTATTCAATATTTAACCGGTTTGAAATATCAGTTTTATCACTTTGTCCGACAACACATACAGATTCAGCGCCGAATTTTTTTGCCCATACGGCGGCAGAAAAGCCTATCATGCCGCTTCCAATAACAGCTATTCTGCTGCCTTTTGATATATCAGCTTGTTTGACCGCATGAAAAGCTACAGCAAGCGGTTCCATCATTGCAGCTTGTACAAATGTAGTATCAGGCGCGATCTCAATCAAATTCCATACAGGGACCGCAACGTAGTCGGCAAAAGCGCCGTCGCGCCTTGATCCGATATAATCGTAATTTTCACACATCTCATATTTTTTCTGTTTGCATTGGTCGCACTTTCTGCATGGTATTAATGGAAAAACGCTCACTCTTTTTCCAATCCATTTGTTATTTTCTGAATCGGCAACCTTTGTCACAATTCCGGAAAACTCATGTCCAGGTATTGTCGGAAAATGATATGTTCCTTTTTTAAAAATTCGAGGTATATCCGAACTGCATATTCCAACTGCCTTAACACTTACGATGCACCAACCGGAAATCAGTTCAGGTTCTTCTACATTCTCGTATCTCAAGTCATTTATGCCGTGCAGTACATAAGCTTTCATTTTTCTTGATTTTCCTTTCCCACAATTGCCTCAAAGCGTTTAAGGTCCTCGGGCGTAGTAATTTTAAAATTTAAAAATTCTCCGTCTGTCATTACAATATCTAAGCCTTTTAAATATGCGATTTCAGTTGTACCTTTAATTTTATCCAGCTCGTCCGCCGAAAGCTCTTTATTTATTTGATAATATTTCAAAAGATTAAACGCCTCGGGAGCTTGTCCTGCAAACAATTTATCTCTTTCAAGCAACGAGTCGATCGTTACTCCCTGTTTGCTGAAATAAATAGTATCAGAAACCGGTATCACAGGCATACAGCCCTCATGTAAATTCAATTGTGCAATACATTTTGATATAAGCTTATCGGAAACTAACGGTCTTACTGCATCGTGAATGATTACGCCGTCATCGGGAGAGGAAGATTCGACACACTTTTCTAATCCGCTTAAAATGGAGCCCTGCCTGCTTTTACCGGGGAGGCAAAAGCTCTCGAATTTTGTTATTTTATAGTCTGATATCCATGTCTTAATGCAGCCATGCCAAATCTTATCCGCGACAATTATTATTTTATCCACGCATTCCGCAGATTCAAACTTTTCAAGAGTATAAACTATTATCGGCTTTTTATTGACCTCCATATATTGCTTGGGCAATCCGTTGGAATTCATTCTTGTGCCTATACCTCCGGAAAGAATAATTGCATAGTTCATGTTTCATATAAATGTAATTATTATGGTAATTACATCGTTCTCCTTTCATTTATCATATCGGTAATATTATTTTTTAGATCCGTTTATTTTTTTGCATATCCATTCACACGTTTTCTCAACAGCAAATTTTGACTCGCAGCAGCCGATCTCGCTTAAATAACGGTTCACATCTGATTTGTATTTTACCGCATCGAAATTTATTATATTGCTGCTGATCTCATCGTTTGAGGCGCATATCGGAAACGGAAGAGAATAAAAATCATAATAAAACCCACGTTCATCAACATATTTTTCTATATCAGGAACGTATAAAAACACAGGCTTTTTCATTAACGCCATATCGTACATACATGATGAATAATCGGTTATTAATACGTCAGCCGCACAAAGCAGTTCCTGCATATCGTCATATTCACTGACATCAGCCATACCATGAAAATCTGCATTGATTTTCATAGCGTGATGCGTTCTGAAAAGGAATTCAATATTTTCATGGTAGTAGTTTTTAAATGATTCGGCGCATTTTAAACAATCAATTTGATCGGTTTCGGATATAAATGTGCCTGCATCCGCTTCTCCTCTGAATGTAGGGGCATACAAAACTATTTTCGTATTTTTATTTGTTATTCCGCAGTATTTTAAAACCCTGTTTCTATACTCTTCATGATCGGAAAATAAAACAGCATTTCTTGGCAGCCCATACTCTAAAATTTCCTTATCAAAATCAAAAGATTCTTTGTACAATTTTTCTGATACCATCTTTGAGCCTGACAAAAATGCAGTATATTTTTTTCTGTGAAGTTTGAAAAAAAGTTTGTCGTAAAGCGTTGACTCATCTCTGGCAAGACCGCATTTTTTTAACGCACCGCCTCCGTGCCATGTGTTTAAAACAATTTGATTTTTTCTTATAGGAATATATGACGGCAGATAGTTATTTGTTATAACCACTTCGGAATTTGTAATTTTAAAAATAAAATCCACCGAACCATATCTAACCGATTTGACATTTAAATCAGGATAGTTGTCGGGACATTCGAATGCCCATATATATTCATAGTCAGTATGCACTTTTGACATATATTCATATATATATTTAGGACTGTCCGAAAATTGTTTTCCATTGTAAGAAATAAATAATATTCTCTTTTTTCTTACAGGAACGATCCATAACATTTTCAGTATAGTCATAACAATTATGACAGCAATATATTTAATTATATATTTAAAATCAGCGTACATCGTTCTTCACCTTACCGCTTTAAAAGAATAATATGCAATTAGCAGCGCTTCTAAAACAAGCGTTAATAAAATACATATATTTTTCTTAGAAATATTGCTTTCGTTTTGAAATTCTGCAAATGCTATATAGGATAAAGGTACCAAGGCTGCGTAATGCCTGGATATATTTAATGAAGAAATAAGGTATATTGTGTAGTAAGCGAAGCAGCACCAATATACAACTTTATCCCGCTTCTTTTCTATGATATACATGGTTGCACCGACGGCAACAGGAGCCATAACCAAATCAAGAATACCGACAACATCGCTCCATGAATCTATCGGCTGGAATAATCCTATAGGTACTATTATTGAAAAAAGATAAGCAAGCGGCAATTTCCACAAATCAATAACATCTCTAATGAGGAGAAACGACAGCGTAGAATTGTCGGATACATTTTGATCCGAACCAAGATAAGCGTTAAATTTATATATAATTGTATCTGACGTCATTAAAATAAAAATAATTACTGCGACAAATACTATCAAAGCTATAAAAAATATTTTTAACTGATTTTTTTTTGCCACGGATGAATAATTAAAAAATGAAATGACCGCACATAATCCAATCAAAATAATTGATACTCCGCTTCTTATACCGACCAACACAATTGACGCAAAAATAATTTTAATAACATTTTTTGCTCCTATTAAATTTGTATACCTGATACATACTGCTTTATAAAGCAAATAAAAAGTACACAGCATTGCAAGCTGCTCCTTATATCCAAATATACAGAAAATAACCGGATAAGGTAAAAAAGCTAAAAGCTTTACGGTAAGCAAGGCAGTTTTTTTACCATAGACAGAAGCGGTAAATTTATAGACATATATGATCGAAAATACAGACAATAAAATATTTAAAAAAGATATTGCCCACTTTGTTTTTGTTATATAAACAACAACACATACAATCCAATACCATAAAACCGGACTTACAAGAATATTCTGAGATTCATAGCCTACCCAGTCTCCGTACACTGCATATGATGATGTGAACGCTTCTCTGTCAATCAGTGAATCGGCGCTCTTTAAATAGTTCTCTGCTCCCGCCAAATAACGCCAGTCATCGCCTCTTGTTATATCTCCGAAAAAAGCACCGCTCCATGAGCCGGAAAACATAACAATAACCATCATAATCAAGCGAATTAAGAAAGCAGCTATAAGAATATTTTTTATTTTTTTTATATCAGCATTTACATCATGTTCCACTTTATCACTTCTTTATAGTAAATTAATTTTGTGCGGTAATCACACAAATTTCATGAAATTTTTCCCAACCGTCAAATAGACCGTCCTCGTTAAAAACGATAGCATTATGTTCCCTTTTAATATTGCCCAGCGCAACCTTTTTCATAAGAGCGGCAAGCTCGTCCGGTTTTTCATAATTAAAAAAATATGCGTTGTTATAATCGTTAAGCAATTCCCTTGAAAATTCTGTATCTGCCGCCAGAACAATGCAGTTAAGTCTCCTTGCCTCGGCAAGGGGAAGACCGTAGGTTTCAATGTACGACGGAAATACAAGCGTAGAAGTCTTGTACTTTCTGATAACTTCTTCATATGGAATAGCGCCTAAAAATTCAATATTTGACGATTGGCTTCCTTTAATTGTTACGGACATTTTTATACTTATATTTTCCTCTTCAAGCAGCTTGCACGCTTTATAAATACATTCATGATTTTTATAAACCGCGTCTGAAGCGGGGTAAAAGAAATTCCTTTGATCATACTGAGCTGTCTCTGATTCTCTGTAAAATATTTCCGGTAAATCAATTGCCGGCGGAATTAAATAAACATTTTCCACCGGAACGCGGCATTGCTTTATAACTGCATTTCTCATCCATTCAGTTTGTACAACAACAGACTGCGATTTTTTTGTCGCCGCTTTGACCATCGCTCCAATTAAATATTGATACACAGCCATATCTCTTTCATCTTTTTTAAAAAAAGAAAAACTTTTAGCTTTTTGGAACGGTATTGGCTGATCCTGATATATTATTTGCGGAACTTTTGAGCCGCAAATTCTTGTATTCTGAAAGTTAACAATAGCGTCCGCTCCTGACTTCCTTATAACATTTCTGCCTGTAAAAAAATCAAACAGTAATCGTCTGAATCTGCTTTGTTTTTGCTTGGCGTAAACCCACACCTTGATATTGTCAGTTTCTTCAATATAATTATCGCTTAAAAGAAAAATCCACTCATGTTCTGAATTGGCTTTTATATAATTATAAAAGCCTTTTAATATTGTCATGGCTCCCCCCGAACTTGCCGCAATATCTATTACAATAAATCTCACAAAAGCACCTCGGAATAAATTTATTTTTTATAAAATTTTTTGGGTATTTTATACATTAAATCGCCGTTACCGCATCTTTCTGTCAAAAAATCCATCATCTTGAATGAGTCGTCAATAATTTCAATCATAGTGTTATTTATGCTTATATCTCTTAAAAGTCCGCTGTCCTTTAAAGCTTTGTCCGTCTTGTATTCATTTACATATCTGTACCAGAAGCCGTCTTGAATTTCTATCGTTTTTTCAATACAGCCTTTGTCTGTTTTGATAAAATATTTTCTTTGCGTGTACCAATGTTCAACAGGCCATTTTTCACCCATAATATCGGGTACCATATGAATAGCCATTGTATTTGCTTCCCGCGAAGAAGTACCCAAAAATAATATTTTCGCATGCCTTTGACGGCAGAACTCCCATGCAGAATACATATCGTGCGGACGTAAGCTTTTTAAATTATCCTTCATCATCGCTTCAGCCTCTTTACCGGCTGCGCTTAAAGAGTTATATGGAAATTCAGAGCGTATAACGCCTTCTTTTTTCAAAAAAATATTAGGAAGTACGCCCGTCCAACAAATTGTGTTTTTAGGGTCATATTTATATAGCCCCTTCTTTTTTCCGGATTCAATCGGGTAGGCTGCAAACGCTAATGTGGAATCCGGAAATACTTCAAAAATTAAATCAATAATTTTTTCAGCGCTCAATCCGAGATTTTTTAAACCGTCGAAGGATGAATGCACTATTACAATATCACCGCTTTTGATTCCGCAGCCTGAAAGACTTTCTTTAAATTTTTTTATTTGATCAATATTTTCAGTTTGTGGACTTTCTGTTTTTGCCTTATTTTTTAAAATGCGTTTTATCCTTTTTTTTAACGGTGCAAACGCGGTAACAGTTTTCCTCAGAAAGACCTCTAAGGTTCCGCTTCTCTCCAAAATTTTATTTAGCACTTTTTTCTCCTTTTAAAGCTTAATTGCCGTCATTCGCAATATTCTTTTCTACAAACTTTACAATTTTATTCACAGTATTAAAATCATCAGGATTGAAGCTTTCCAACGGTATTTCAACGTCGAACTCATCTTCAATCCCCGTAAGAAGTTCGACAACCCCCATTGAGTCAATATAGCCGCATTTTATAAGATCCATGTCCGAATCTTTAAGAACCTTTTTAGTTGCGCAAATATCAACAATCAGATCTAAAACGATGTCTTTTATATTTTCCATTTTCTCTAATTCTCCTCAATAATGCTTATTAGTTTTTTTCTGTCGACCTTGCCGTTATCGGTCATTGGAATAACGTTTAAAAATATATAGTTTTGCGGAATCATATACGGGGGAACAAGCTTTTTTAATTCAGAGATAATTTTTTCCTCAGCAGCACTTTTTTCAATGTTCACGTCCGTCAAAACAACAACGCCGGCAAGCGATTTGACTTTGCCTGAATTGATACGCGGAATAACAGCGCACGCTGAAACGATCTCATTTTTTAAAATGCTGCTTTCGATGTCTCCGATTTCAATTCGGTAACCGTTAAGCTTGATCTGTAAATCTATCCTTCCTTTATAAAAAAGCTGTCCTTTGTCCAGATAACCTAAATCTCCCGTACGGTAAGCGCGTACTTTATCAGTGCCGCAATCATATAAGACAAAGGCTTTATCGGTAAGATCTTTCCTTCCAAAGTATCCTTTTGCCAATGTATCTCCGGTTATTAAGATTTCTCCGGTTTTATGTCCGTTTTCAAATTCAATGTTATTTACAGGTTCTGAAATTATGAAATCGGTATTTTCTTTTGGATATCCAACAGGCAGAGGATCATAACGCTCAATAATTTCTTCGGTTATGCGAACACTGCTGACAGCAACCGTTGACTCTGTAGGACCGTAAGTATTTTGAATTACGGCGGTTGGAAAACGTTTTATAAGCTTTGAAGCTGTCTTGTTTTCAAGAGTTTCTCCGCAGAAAAAGAACCTTGTAAGCTCGGGAAGCGTTTCGGAATTAAAATTTTTATCCACAAGGCACATATTTGCAAAGGACGGCGTTGAAACAAAAGCGGAAATTTTATTTTCTCTTAAAAACGGGGTTATGGCGCCTAAATCAGCCTGTACCTTTTTTTCCATCATACAAAGCCTGCTTCCGCAATATAGGCTTGTATAAAGATCCATCACGGACAAATCAAAAGAAAACGGCGCTTGATTTAAAAATACCGTATCCGGATCATAAGGCTTTTCATCTCCTAATGTTGACGACCATGATAGAAAGTTATTTAAATTATTTGAAGTGATCTCCACTCCTTTAGGATTGCCAGTGCTTCCGGAAGTAAAAATTATATAAAAAGTTTGATCTCCGCTGATACTTTCTTTCGGAATGGGTTTAACGGTTTCAGCCGCACAACTGCAAATTTCAACTATTTGTTTTAAATCAAGTACCCCGGTCTTATCAGAGTAAAATTCTTCGGTTGCCAGCACAATGCCGCTTTGTGTTTGATCGAGTATCATGTCAATACGGCTATCGGGAACCGACACATCCACCGGACAATATGAATGTCCCGATAATACACACGCAAGAAATGAAACAATGCTATACGGATTTTTGTGTCCATAGACAACAATAGGATTTGTATCATTGACAGTATTGTTTAAATATTCCGCAAGCTTCACAGCTCTGCAGTAAAGCTCTTTGTATGTCATGCCCGACGGATTTTCACATGGATTAAAAACTGCGGTTCTATCTCCATTTTGAGAGGCATATTTATGGATCCTTTCCAGTATAGTCAATTTATTCATAAATTCTCCTTAATCATTATAAATAACATATGTTCCTTTTTTACCTTTGACGCTTTGCGGATACAAATAAAGTGCACTTTTGTCTGTTTGTACGGGAAATAACGCATTACCGAACTGAAACAGCCACATTGGTAAAATGTCTTTTTTAAATGACGCTATTTCACTGACATTCCCTTCGACAGAGCATTTAATTATATGTACATTTCTGTCCTTAACACCTTTCCCAAGCCTATAGGACAATCTGTATCGAAATTTGCCAACCGATGGATCGCCCTCAACTGACGTTGACATGAATAAATTGTCGTCAAGTATAATTCCATAAATACACGGTCCGGGCATATCGTAAATTTTATCAAGTGATACGCTTCCGTCGTTGTTTTCATATAATTTATACAGCTTATTTTGTTCAAGAGGAGTATCCGTAGCGTAATAAATACCGTTCTTTGTTGGGTACGCAACACACGCTCGATATATTTGCTTTCCAGATATAATCGGTTCAACATTTTTAAAATCTGTATCCGCTTTCCAAATTCCAGATTCGGAATCACTGTCACCCGTCAAGATCAGATACCTGTCTTTATATTGGTCATAAACAATATTGTGAATATGCTTTATTGAATTTGGAGGAAAAACAAAAACCTCCGACCAAATTTTGTTTCTATAACGGTAAATTGAAACGGATCCGTTTTCGGTATTCCAAATATATTCGCCGTAAAGTGCTTCAACAATATTTCCGTTTTCATCATATCTTACACAAAATTTCAAAGGGTTGTTCATACCCTTTGCAAAATAATGTTCGGCGGTAATTATATTTTTTTTAACTGAATAATTATAAACAGCTCCATGCAATGCAAAAGCAAAATTTTCATCATCTATTTGAAAAGCGGCTCTCGGCTCGTATCTTAAAACTCGTTCTGCAGCTCGTGTGGATTTCATAATTGATTGAATACGCAATTTATTTATGATACTTTTATCTTTACTTTTCCTTAAAACAACACATCCCTTATGATAGCAAAACAAGTATTTATCTGTTTTACACAAAAGTCTTTCTTTTAAATAAAATTTTGCAGTCATAAAATGCACGCTTTCCATAAAAAAATAAAATAATTATTTTCTCCACACAATTCTATCAACAATACCAGTATAGGACTGTATAATCTTAACGACTTTAGCGCTGACATTTTCATCGGTATAGTCGGGAACGGGAATACCGTTATCGCTCTCGGAAATCATATTTACCGCTGTTTCCACAGCCTGCAAAAGACTTTTTTCATCTATTCCCGCAAGCACAAAGCAACCCTTATCCAACGCTTCGGGGCGCTCCGTTGAGGTGCGTATGCATACGGCAGGAAACGGTTTTCCTATACTTGTATAGAAGCTGGATTCCTCCGGCAGAGTACCGCTGTCGGACACCACCGCAAAAGCATTTAGCTGCAAATTATTGTAGTCGTGAAAACCCAGCGGTTCGTGCATAATAACCCTTTTGTCAAGCTGAAATCCGGATGCCTCCAGCCTGTGTTTAGAACGCGGGTGACAACTGTATAAAATCGGCATATCATATTTTTCCGAAAGCTTATTTACTGCATTAAAAAGCGACAGAAAATTTCTTTCAGTATCAATATTTTCCTCTCGGTGCGCCGATAAAAGTATGTATTTTTGAGGCTGCAAATCCAGTTTTTTCAGTATGCCGGAAGCTTCGATTTCACCGAGATTATTTCGCAGCACCTCTGCCATAGGAGACCCCGTAACATACGTCCGCTCCTTTGGAAGTCCGCACTCATGCAGATATTTCCTCGCGTGCTCGCTGTACGCCATATTCACGTCGGAAATTATATCAACTATCCTGCGGTTTGTTTCCTCCGGCAGACACTCGTCCTTGCAGCGGTTGCCCGCCTCCATATGAAATATCGGGATATGCAGTCGCTTTGCAGATATTGCTGAAAGGCAGCTGTTGGTGTCTCCCAGAATTAAAAGCGCGTCGGGCTTTATTTGAGACATTAATTTGTAGGAGCTGTTGATTATATTCCCAACCGTTGCTCCAAGATCGTCGCCAACTGCATTCATGTAAACTTCGGGTTCGGCAAGCTTCAGATCACGGAAAAATATGCCGTTTAAATTGTAATCGTAATTCTGTCCCGTATGAGCAAGAACAGCGTCAAAATATTTTCTGCATTTATTTATCACAGCAGACAGCCGAATTATTTCGGGACGAGTACCGACTATTATCAGCAATTTTAATTTGCCGTTATTTTTGAATTTAACAGCTGAATAATCAAGCTTTAGTTCCATAAAAATTTCTCCTGTTTTTAGACGGGTTCAAAAAAAGTATCGGGATAGTTTGGGTCAAACTGCTCGTTTGCCCACATTACCGTAACAAGATTTTCGGTATCCGACAAGTTAATTATTTCGTGAGTACATCCGGGCAGCATATGGACAGCTTCAATGGTTTCCCCGCTGACTTCAAATTCAATAATTTCATCGGTACCGATTTTTCTTTCTCTGATAAGACCGTGACCGCTTACTACAATAAAAAATTCCCATTTTGAATTATGCCAGTGTTTGCCCTTTGCAATTCCCGGCTTGCTGATATTTACAGAAAACTGTCCGCACTTTTCCGTTTTTAAAAGCTCTGTAAAACTGCCTCTTTCGTCGATATTCATTTTTAAAGGGTACGAAATCTTTTCCTTTGGCAGATATGATAAGTATGTGGAATATAATTTTTTTGCAAAAGAATTATCAGGAATTTCGGGAATTAAAAGCGTTTTTGACTGCTTGTTAAATGAGTACAAAAGTCTTGCTATTTCTCCAAGAGTGGCTTTATGAACCGTTGGCACATAACAATATTTTCCGTTTTCAGTTTCTGTAATTTCCGTGCCGTTAAAATTACAGCAATGTTCATTTCCGTTTAATGCCGCGATCATTTCATTAAGCAGATCGTCAATATACAAAAGCTCAAGCTCTGTTTTTTCATCGTTTATTTTTATCGGAAGATTATTTGCAATATTATTGCAAAACGTTGCAATAACCGAGTTGTAATTGGGTCTGCACCATTTCCCGAAAAGGTTTGGAAACCGATACACCAACACTCTTGCGCCTGTTTCCTTTGCGTAATCAAAAAATAAATTCTCTCCCGCAAACTTTGATTTTCCGTAATCGGAATCCGCATATAGTCCCGTCAAAGATGCCTGAATCGAAGAAGAAAGCATTATGGGACACATATTTTTGTATTTTTTCAAATAGCCCAGAAGCGTATCTGCAAATCCGAAGTTCCCCTTCATAAATTCCGAATTATCCTGCGGACGGTTCACTCCCGCAAGATTGAAAACAAAATCACAGTCACGGCAAAATAAATCCAATTCTTCCTCAGAATTATCTTTATCGTACTCGTAAATTTTCAAATCCGATGTATTTTTAAGTCCGTTTATTTTATGTACACGGTCTTTTCCATCGCGGATGCATTTTAAAAATTCCACAAGATTTTTTCCTACAAAGCCTTTTGCGCCCGTTACTAAAATTTTCATTTTGCGCCTCCGAAATTTTTCAAAGCGTCCTGTACATAGTCTGTTGTGAGGATTTTTCTAACCGTCCCCTCAACGTCCAAACGACTGGTATTATGAGACGTGTAGGCGTTATCAGCCATAGTGCTGACCTGACCGTCCACAAAAAATTTATCATAATTAAGATCGCGGTCGTCGGGAACTACACGGAAATAACTTCCCATATCAATACTTCTTAAACGCTCTTCATTTGTCAATAAAGTTTCATAAAGTTTTTCTCCATGGCGAGTTCCTATTATTTTTGTGCCAGTATCCCCAAACAGTTTCTGAACTGCTTTTGCAAGGTCTCCGATAGTGCTTGCGTCTGATTTTTGTACAAATAAATCTCCCGCTTCACCGTGTTCAAAAGCAAACATTACAAGAGCAACCGCTTCGTCAAGGTTCATCAAAAAACGGGTCATATTCGGGTCAGTTATTGTTATTGGATTTCCTGCTCTGATCTGGTCGATAAAAAGAGGTATTACCGAGCCGCGGCTGCACATAACATTTCCGTAACGAGTACAGCAAATCGTTGTTTTTCCCGCTGCATTCCGTGCGTTGGCTTTTATGACCTTTTCCATCATAGCCTTTGAAATTCCCATTGCATTTATGGGGTATGCCGCCTTGTCAGTCGAAAGGCATACTATACGTTTTACTCCCGCCGCCACCGCAGCGTGAAGTACGTTGTCGGTTCCCTCCACATTTGTGCGAACTGCCTCCATAGGAAAAAATTCGCAGGACGGCACCTGCTTCAAGGCTGCCGCGTGAAATATGTAGTCCACACCCTGAACAGCTTCCTCAACGGAACGCATATTTCTCACGTCACCAATATAGAATTTTACTTTTCCAGCAAACTCAGGGTGCGTTGCCTGCAATTCGTGACGCATATCGTCCTGTTTTTTCTCATCACGGGAAAATATTCTTATTTCAGTGAGCTCCGAATCTAAAAAGTGTTTTAGTACAGTGCTGCCAAAACTGCCTGTGCCGCCGGTTATAAGCAAGGTTTTATTTTTAAAAAAATTTAATATACTCATTTTTATTCTCTCCGACTTAACAATTTCTTTCAGCATTGATTCCGTCAACTATAATCCTGTAGGACATTTTGACGCTGTAATTATCTATCAAATATTGTAACGCTTTTTTACCCATATCAAATAAATTTTCATTATTTATTTGAACAACTTTATTATATAAATCTTCGGTATTATTGCTTTCACACCACCAACCAAAGCCGTTATTAACAATAATTTCACCAATATCCGTATTTGCATCGGTAGCCGCCAAAACAGGCAGCTTAGCCTGCATATACGAAAGAAGCCTGCTTGGAAAATTAGGTATCGTAAAGCGGTGGTCAAGAAATATTAGTCCGATATCACAGGCTGCAATCATTTTGTCATACTCATCTTTCGGCAAAGCATTGAATAATTTTGTATTAACCGAACCTTCACGTTCAACAAAATTTTTTAATTTGCCATATTCAGTACCGCTTCCAATAATGAGAAAAAATGCATTTTCAATATCCTTACACTTCTTCAGGCATTCAATTATAAAAGATATTCCCTGAGGCTTGCCAAGATTCCCACCGTACACAAATATTTTTTTATCTAAAGGCAAACCGTATTTTTCTCTTATATTTATTCGTTCCGTTTCCGAAATCAAAACATCGCGCAGGTCAATACTGTTAGGGCAAATTTCTGCTTTTTCAGAATTGACCTCCGGATTATTTTTAAGTATATAATCTACATTTGCCTGTGACATACAACCAATTTTATCGGATAAAGCATAAAGCATTTTTTCCTTTTTGCGAAAATATTTATATAACAGCCCCTTTATTCCTTTTCTGCCAAGAATCCCCATATCAACTGCATTCTGCGGAAAAATATCTTTCAAAAGCAAATATGTCTTTGCGTTATCACGCTTCTTAATAAACTTTATCGGTCTTACCAAGGTTACCGGCGGAGTAGAATACAAAATTAAATCAAATTTAATATTTGAAAAATATTTTTTTATTGCACTTATATACTGAGTTTCCAGCAAGACTGTAGCAATGCCCTTTTCAATTAAATTTGTCTTTTGAACGTTTCCTGTTTTTACTTTTATAATTTTACAACCATTATTTTCAATAAAATGAGTTTTCTCTCTGTTACGTCTCTCAGTAGGAGAAATAATATAAACATTATGATCGTTTTTATAAAATTCACGGAGCAGATCTTCGTAAATTCCACTGTTGTTTATATTTCTTATATCAAACAGTGTTATAAACAAAACGTTCACCTTTATCTCTCCTTTTCATTATTAATTTTATGACAATACTGAATATAAAATTTTATTGACAAATCCATTTTTCCAGTTCAAAAATATTAGTTGCTTTAGTAATATTAATCTCTACATTTTTTGAAAAATACAATCCGTTCGTATTTTCAAAATAAAAGCTTCTCATTCCGAGCTGCTTAGGAGCCTGAAAATCCTTTGCAGGATTATCTGCAACATATACTATTTCACTTGCCGGAAGTCTCCAGAGATTTTGAAGGATTCTAAAAGCAATATCGCATGGCTTACGAAATTGAACGCCGCCAAGCTCGTCAGTAATAATTATATCGTCAATAAGCTCCTCCAGTCCGAGAGAGGATATTTTATTGTGCTGCCCCTCGGGTCTGCCGTCTGTAATAATACCTGTCTTTATCCCGCGGGACTTCAGCTTTATAAGCATTTCCTTTACGCCGTCATACAAGTGTAAATTTGGCTTATGACTTCGGTACACATCAAGAACAGCGTCCTTATCCGTTTCTCTGCCAAGTTCTCCGAGTAGCTCGTCAATAGCAGGTTTACCCGATTCAAAAAAACTCCAAAGCCTGTCCGAATAAGCCGTATCTCCAAGGTATTTCGCAACTGCCCTATATCCCGACTTCACATATTCCTTTTCGGAATACAGTGTATCATCCAGATCGAAAATAACGCCCTTGATACTGCTTTTTCCCTCACTAATGCATACAGACATATCAAATCGGCTGAAAACTGCGCCGTCTGCAATATTATCGCAATACTCTGCCTTTTCGCCGTCAAGCAGCTTCAGAACAGCTTCCGCGCTTCTTGCACCCGCTTTCATGGACAATGGCGCGCCTCCGCCGAAACGCGGGTTTATTTCAATATAATGATCTTCTCCTGTTTTATCATCACGTATAAGCTGAACAGTTATAGATCCGCACGGCTTAAAAGCGTCGCATATTTTTTTAGCTTCACCGATCATAATTTCGTCCATTGTTATACGTGTTTTAAGTACCTCTCCCGCACGTACCTGAATACGTTCGCGGGGAACTATTGATATCGGTCTGCCGTTAAAATCGCAGAAAATATCGATCGTATACTCACGTCCCTCAACAAACGGCTGAACTATATGATCTTTTATTTGTGCGGCGTAAAGTTCAAGTTCCTTTTCATTGCATACTTTAAACGCATTTATTGAACTGCTGCCGTCCTTGGGCTTTATAAAAGCAGGATAGCCCAATTTGTATTTACGCCAATCGTCTGCCGGCATAGGCGATTTTAATCCGCATCTGTCAAAAAATTTAAAAGTATTGTTCTTATCTCTGCAAACCCGTATCATATCAGGCGAAGATACCATTACCTTAGTACCGACAGCATCAAACCGCGCTTTATTTTCCGAAAGAACAAGCAAGTCTGTATCTATCGTTGGAATAACAAGGTCAATTCTATCTTTTTTGCATACATCAATAAGATTGTTTATATATACGGGGCTGTGCATAGAGACTGTTTGCCGTGCAAAGTCGCAGTAAGCCAATGACGGTGCCGTCAGGATCATGTCAGAACCGTATATTTTCAAATTTTTGTTTAATACCAGCGCTGCTTCTCTGAAAGCGTTTATCAGCTCTATCCGTCTGCCTGCGCCGGTAAACAAAATATGTATTTCTTCCATTTTATTTCACCGTTTCGATTTCGGCATTCCCCATAAATTCCTCCATAGTAGCCGCCGTATCGGAACTTACTCCCTCACGTTTCAATACGATTTTTACCGTATCGAACAGTATTTTTATATCGGTTATAAAGGACACATTTTCTATATACCAAACGTCCATTTCAAATTTTTCCTCCCAGCTTACGGCGTTTCTTCCGTGAGCCTGCGCGTAGCCCGTAAGACCCGGGCGGACATCGTGCCGCCTGCGCTGACGCTCATTGTAACGCGGTAAATACTTAACCAACAACGGTCTGGGACCCACAATACTCATATCGCCCTTTAAAATATTAACCAATTCCAAAAGCTCATCACAGGACGTTTTTCTCAGCCATATTCCGTATTTGTTCAATCTTTGCTCATCGGGAAGAAACTCACCGTTTTCATCTTTGCAATTGTACATAGTACGTAATTTTATCATTTTAAAAATTTTCTCGTTTTTTCCCGGGCGCTCCTGTATAAAAAAGGGATTTCCACGCATTTCAATAGCCCCGACTACCGTAAGAACCAAAAGCAGTGGGGACAACACGATCAGCGCACAAAGCGACAGAATAAAATCAAAAAAACGCTTAAAAAATTTAGAGTACATCTGCGTCCCTCACTCAAAGCAATTTCTAATTATTTCAATAACAGTATCCTGCTGCTCGTTTGTCATCTTGATATCGCTCGGCAGACAAAGCCCGCGGTCAAAAATATCCGAACCTACATCCCCCAAAACGGAAACAAAACCGTTATTCCGGTAAATCGGCTGCATATGCATAGGCTTCCAGATAGGACGCCCCTCCGCATTAAATTCTGCAAGCCTTTCCAGAATTTCCGTAGGGCATGATTTGCCTTTTTCAGGCAGAAACAACGCCCTTGCGTCGTCCCTGACCTGTCTGCACATAGCTTCTTTATCTATTATCATGCAGCTAAGCCAAAAATTCGGCTTGCTGTTTTTTTCATCATACGGGTTCATTTTTACAGGTAAGTCTTTCAGGCCGTTTTTGTACCGCTCGTATATCTCCTTTTTTCTGAAAATATGCTCCTCCAAATGAAGAAGCTGTCCCCTAACAACACCTGCGATAACGTTGCTCATTCGGTAGTTGTAGCCTACCTCCTCATGCTGGTACCAAGGCGCATTTTCCCGTGATTGTGTAGACCATTTTCTCGCCTTGTCCGCAATATTTTTTTCATCTGTCAGCAGCATTCCGCCGCTTGAACCTGTGATGATTTTATTTCCGTTAAATGAAATACACCCGATATTTCCAAGGGAACCCGTCTGTTTTCCTTTATAGCTTGCTCCTAAAGATTCCGCCGCGTCTTCAATCAGAGCCGCGCCGTTTTTATCGCAGATTTTCCGTATCTCGTCAAGCTTGCAGGGTACGCCATAGAGGTGAACAGCAATGACTTTTTTCACATCGGGGTACCTCTCAAACGCCTTTTCCAATGCGTCCGGACACATATTCCATGTGTCGTATTCAGTGTCGATAAAAACCGGAATGCCTCCCTCATAAACAACGGGATTTACCGTCGCACCGAAAGTCATGTCAGTACAGAAAACACGTTCGCCCGGCTTTAGTCCAGCAAGCTTCACGGCAATGTGCAGAGACGCAGTTCCCGACGCTAATGCAACGGCATTTTTTACGCCGACTTTTTCAGATATCTGCTTTTCAATTTCATTGATGTTTTCGCCCAGCGTGGACATCCAATTCGTTTCATACGCCTGTTTTATGTACTTCAATTCCTCACCATGCATGGTGGGACTGCTTAGCCATATTTTTTGGTCAAACGCTTTGAACCTCTTTTGACTGCCAAACATTTGCCTTTTCTCCCTGCATAATTTTTTTATCTGATGCTATATTTTCTAATGTCTTGCTGCCCTCCGGCTTCACACCGGACGGATGAAATGTCGGCACAAGCTTCTTAACCATTTCCACAATATTTTCATCGTTTTCGTAGCTTGCATACGCCAATTCGTCAAGCTGTACCAAAAATTCCTCAACGTCGAATTCAACTGGCTTTCCGATATGGATAAGCTCGTTATCCGTCTTTTTCATACCCTCTTCAGCCATCAGCTTTTCCTCGTAAAGCTTCTCGCCGGGACGAAGTCCGATATACTCAATTTTTATATCAATGTCCGGCTTATAACCGGAAAGCTTTATAAGATTTCTCGCCAGTGTATTGATTTTCACCGGCTCACCCATGTCAAAAACGAAAATCTCCCCGCCCCAAGCATAGGTTCCCGCCTGTAAAACAAGTGACACCGCTTCTGGTATAGTCATAAAGTATCTTGTCATTTCCGGGTCGGTAACAGTAACTGGTCCCCCGTTCTCTATCTGCTTTTTGAACAACGGAATTACCGAACCGCTGCTTCCCAGGACATTTCCGAACCGTACAGCCGCAAACTGTGTGCCTGTGCGGTTCTTATTCTTAACCGACTCAATTTTCAGCTTTTCACCGGATATTTTTACAGAATTTTTTTTACAATTTTCGTCCCAATGGTCATGCAAAATCGGCAGCATATCCATTTGATTTTCACGGCTTGCAGCGTCCATAACCTGTATTATCATCTCGCACAGACGCTTTGACGCTCCCATTATATTTGTGGGATTTACCGCTTTGTCGGTGCTTATTAAAACAAACCGTTCAGCTCCGTATTTCATAGCTGCATAAGCGGTCTTATACGTTCCCACAACATTGTTTTTTATCGCCTCGCAGGGGCTGTATTCCATAAGCGGCACATGCTTGTGCGCCGCCGCATGGTACACTATCTGCGGTCTGTAGGTCTCAAAAACACCGTTTATCCTGCGGCTGTCGCGTACTGAGCCGATAAGTACGGTAAGATTTAATTTTTTGCCGTATTTTCTCAGCAGCTCCTGCTGTATCTCGTAGGCATTGTTTTCGTAAACGTCAAATATTATCAGCTGAGCCGGACTGTGCTCCGCAATCTGTCTGCAAATCTCCGAACCTATGCTCCCTCCGCCACCGGTGACAAGTATACGCTTGCCTTTTATGTGCCGATATATTTCGTCCATATTGACCTTTATTGTTTCCCTGCCAAGCAGGTCTTCAACTGCAACGGGCTTCAGATTTGACAGGTGTGCTTCTCCGTTGGCAAGCTGAAATATCCCAGGCAAACTTTGAAGCGTACAGCCAGTTTCCTTGCAGATATTTAAAATATCACGCTTATTATCAGTGGTCGCCGTAGGTATTGCAAACAAAATTCTGTCAACGTTATATTTTTGGGCAGCCTCCATAATGCTGTCCCGTCCTCCCACAATTGGAACCCCGTCCATAAACCGTCCCCACTTGTTTTTGTTGTCGTCAATAACACAAACGGGAATTATATCACTCTTAGAACTGCCTTTTAAATCCCGCACGATCACCTGCCCCGCAGAGCCCGCGCCTATCACCATTGCCCTGTGGAGAGCATTTAAAGCCTTATTCCTTCGCGAACGTTCAAGGCTTACGAATCTGTACATGAATCTCACTGCAGTCACCGCGCAGAACTGAAAAACTGTTCCCATTATGTAATAGGACATAGGCATACGTCCGAAAAAAATCGTTATTCCCACAACGTGAAAAACCGTTGTTATTACTGTTGAAACAAGTATACGGTTCAGTTCGCTGAAGCTGGCAAATCTCCACAGACTGTTATAAAGCCGAAGCGCCATAAACACAATAATTGTGAACACCGTATAGAACGGCGCGAACTTCAAAAACGCGCTTAGGTACTCCTGAGGTATCTTGGAGTAGTGCAGATCAAAACGGATCCACAGTCCCGCGAAATAGGAAAAATTTATCGCCAAAATATCGTACAAGGCAAGATATATCGAAATTATTTCCCAATGCTCTATCTTCTTCTCGCGGACGATCTTTTCACTGCCCATTTTATTTCACCACACTTTTTTATAATTCCACACCAAATTCGGTAAGATTTTTGATCTGCTCTTTATTTAATTTACAGTCAGCAAAACTCTTTTTTGTCTTCCGAGCCACTGTATGAGAGTGTAACCGTTCTCGGTACTGTAAGCCGCGACAAGTCTTGCTGTACCATATTTTTCTTTATATTGTACAAGGTATTCAAAACTGCGTTCTCACTTTCTTTCAGCGTGAGTAAACCAAATCATGCCTATTGAACAAAGCTTTTTTATTTGCTCGTCGGTTAATGAATCCTTATTTTTCTTTATCTTGCAATCCAATCTCCAAGCATAAATCCGTTGTCAAACCTATATGTCGCGGATACGTCAAACTCTGCTTCCTTAATTTTAATCGACAACCGAATATAGTATACTTTTTTTCGCAAAATTTAGCCTTTTGCAAAAGAGTTTGCAATCCTCAAATAAGCGTATGTAATAAATATATTTAATTTTATCACTTTTTTTTAGGTATGTCAATACACAAAAATTTACAATTTTTGATATAGCGGTTGATGTTATTAAACAATTTAAACAAAACATTACTGAAATATTGTTAATAAAACTATTATATATGACAATCGATGTCGTTTGGAGTGCTAAAAATAATTTATACTATTAAAAATATGGTACGAAACAGAAGTAAATATGACAAAACAAAGAGAAAACATCTACAAACGCAAGAACGAACACTGGTATGGTCGTTACAAGAATGGTTTAAAATCTAACAAGAAGATGCGATATTTATCAGTATACGTGAAAAGCTATACCGAAGTTAAAGCTTCTCTTATTGTAAAACGCACAGAAAAGAAAAATCAATTTTTAAAATTTCATTTTGGTGCTTGACAAATACTTTAATCTATACTATAATTTTTAAAATCAAAATAAGGGATTAGCAAATAAATATCTCAACATATTATCGTGTCTCTACGGATAAAGAGAATCAGTTCAATAATCTTAATTCACAGAAAAATCATTTGGAAAAGGAGTCTTACTATGAATGAAAAAAATTATTTTTATCATGGCTCGATCTCATCAAATATTACCGAATTAAAGGCACTATCTTTATTGCACGATGAAAATAAAAAAGTATTATATTTAACCGACAATATCCCCTATGCGTTATTCTATATTTGGGACGGAAAGCACAACAATTACGACAGAAAATTTGTAACAAGCTGGATAAAAAACGGCATCGCATACTATGAGGAGCTGTTTCCTATGCAGCTGGAAATATTCTATAAAGGAGTTTCGGGATATTTATACTGCGTAAAAAAAATACCGAATATTTTGCCGGTTAATAAGAATGATTCCATGTATTACAGTGAAAAAAATATTTCTATTGACTGCGCGGTTTACATTCCGGATATATATTCCAAGCTTATGGAATATGAAGCTTTGGGTAAATTCAAGCTGTTAAGATTTAATGAACAGCCATTGGAGAAACAAAACGAATTAATTGGCAAATCCGTCGATATTATTCTAAAATCGAACTTTTTTAAAAACGATGAACCGAAATTAAATTTCTACAAAAAATATTTTCCGACAGCCTGGGAACGCGCCGTATTACTATGCGGCAAAAGCTGACATTTTTTTGCCGCAATTAACCCGACTCTCCTGCATTAACACCAAAAACTCAGCATATACATAAGTAGAAATACTGTGTATTGGAGTGAGCATATTGAAAGTAAAAGCAGGTCAGGATATCGAGGAACGCGCCGTAATTCTCGGTCGCTATATTCTCGAACATAAAGCTACTGTTCGTGCCGCTGCTAAACAGTTCGGAATTTCTAAATCTACTGTACATAAAGACATAACCGAAAAGCTTCCCGTCATATGTCCGCAAATGTACCCTGCCGTTAAAGAAATTTTGGAAATAAATAAGCAGGAACGCCACATTCGCGGGGGTATGGCGACAAAACACAAATACGAGGAACAAAAACAATAAATTAAAACAGCGCGGCTGCCTTTAAAAGGTTTCCGCGCTAATATTCTGCATAAAGAAAAGCTGCATGAACCAAATCATGCAGCTTTTCTAAAAGGAAAATCGAATAAAAATATTTTACTCTTTAACACCGCCGAGAGCAACACCCTCAACAATAAATTTCGAGAAAATCAGGTACACGATTACTACCGGAACGATAGAAAGCATGATCGCCGCATATTTCGCACCGAAATCAGCAAGCTTATCGTTTGAAAGGATAGTATTTACCATCATAGGAAGCGTCATCTGACTCTTGTTTCTGGAAATCAGGATCATGGACGGCATATAGTAGTTGTTCCAGTTGGAAACGAACGCGAATATTGCCTGTACCGCAAATGCGGGCTTCATCATGGGGATAGCAATTGTAAAGAACGTTCTGTACTCGCCGCAGCCGTCGATTCTGGCGGCTTCAACTATTTCAAGCGGAAACGTTGACTTCATGGATTGCCTCATGAAGAACACTATTGCAGGAGCGGCTATAGCGGGAAGAATGAGCGGAACATAAGAGTCCGTCAGACCGATCTTAGCCATGAACTGATAGAAACCAACAGACGTTACCTGAACAGGAATCATCATTACCGCAAGAATAAACGTATAGGCTGCGTTCTTAAGCTTGAAGTCATATACAACGATACCGTAAGCGGTCATACCCGAAAAGAGAACCGTCAGGAATGTTGTGGAAAGGGCGATGATACCGCTGTTGAGATAACCGGTAAGAGCGTTATACTCAACCTTGCCCGTAGACGTCCAATCCTGGAGAGTCGCAATATTTTTGAAAAGGTTCAGACCGGGAATAAGCGAAACGCCATTGCTTGTGATGTCCTGACCGGCACGCGTGGAGTTAACAACAAGTATGTAAAGGGGCAGGATGCTGACTACGCATATCAAAACAATAACAGCTGTAATGATAATATCCTTGGGTCTGAGGGAAGAACCGACCTTCTTTGTTTTTTCATTTGACATAGAAACACTCATGATTACAACCTCCCCTTACTAAAGCAACTTGTTTTGCTTTTTGCGCTTCATGTGCTTTTGATCCTTGTCCCTGTTCATTGCAAACGCAAACGCGCCGAGGATCGCCGTCAGGATAAACAGCAGAACCGAAGCCGCAGCCGAGTAACCGTAGTTCGGGCTTATCGCGCTGTGGAAATGGTTGTAGATGTATACCGCAACAGTTTCAACGTGCTTGGTGATCTGAGTGCCGTTCTTATAGAGGTAAGGCATATCAAACATCTGGAGACCGCCGATCATTGAGGTAACAACCGTATAGAGCAGAATCGGCCTGAGAAGCGGAAGAGTAATTCTGAAGAACTGCTGGGTCATTGTAGCTCCGTCGATGCTTGCAGCCTCGAAAAGGGAGCCGTTGATTCCCATGATACCGGACATCAGCATGATAGTGGTATTTCCGTACCACATCCATGTCTGAATGATCATGATCATAACTCTTGACTGAGATACGCCGGTTACAAAGGGGATAGGATCGTGAATCCAGCCCCACTTAAGAAGCAGGTTATTGATAGCGCCGAACTCGGTTCCCGAAAACAGCATTACAAAAAGCGCTGCCGAAGACGCGGCCGTTATAATGTTCGGCAGATACATAAGTATCTTGTAAACGCTTTTGCCTTTTATCTTCAGGAGAGAATTTGTGAACCATGCGGCAAGGACAAGTGAAATCAGAATCTGCGGAATAAAGTTGCCGACCCAGAGCAGAATGGTGTTGCCCATAACTCTCTTGAAGTCGCCGTTAGCCGCTCTCCACGCACGTCCGCCTTTATTTCCGGCATTGTCGCCGTGCGAGATCGTCGCGTTTTCACCTATCATCAAAGCTTTAAAGTTGTCCATACCGACAAACTCAGTTTGAGTGGAGCCGTTGCTTTGAGTGCTTAAATAGAATGTGTTAAACAAAGGATATATCTGGAAAACGATATATATAACAAAAAACGGAAGTATAAACAAGTATCCGTACTTTGCATAACTTATAGAGCGAACTCTTTTGCCTGAAGTATTTGCCATAAAAATTCTCTCCTCAACATAAAGTATAGCGCTTATTTACATCTGTGGGGCAGGCAAGACGCCTGCCCCACGAGACATAAAAGCATGTTAGAAATTAACTCTCAATCAATCAAAGTTAGAGTAATCAAGGTTAGGAAGAGAGCCTGCAACGTTATCAACGAACGCGTCAATTGTAGCGTCAACAGAATCGTATGTGCCTCTGCAGTATTCTGTTATTGTAGTATTGAACGCCTGCTTGATAGTATTGTCGTACTCTGTGATACCGCCTGCCATGTTGATGCCGTCAGCAACGGTGTTGAGAACCTCGAAGTGGTTCTGTCCGCCGAGAACGCCGAGACCTGCGTAAGAGGGGATAACCTCTGCCATAGCAGCCTTGTTGGAAACGTACTCGCCCTTGAAGTCAGCGTAAGCCTTAGCGCCGTCCTTGTTGGTTGTGAAGTATGCGATAAATTCCTTAGCAAGCTCAGGGTTGTTGCATCTGTTAGCAACTGTAGCCCATGTACCGCCCCAGTAGAAAGGCTGAGGACCAACTACAACGTTCCACTTGCCGTATGTAGCTCCGCCTTCGCCGCCGGCAGCCTGTGTGAGGATAGCATCACCGAAGCCCCATGTGGATACGAAGTAACCCATTGTCTTATCGGTCTGACCTGCGGAATACCAGTCAGTGCTCCACTGATCAAGATCCTTGATAACGTAGCCGTTATCGTACATATTCTTAGCGAAGTCAATATAACCCTTTGCGCTGTCGTCAAGAGAAAGCTTGCCGTCAACTACCCAAGGAGTGCTTCTGCCTGCGGAGAATACCTGCCATACGCCGCCCATTGTTGTTGCAAGAGCAGTCTGACCGCCGGAAGCCTCGCCAACCTTCTTAGCTGTATCGAGGAACTTATCCCAGTCGGAAACGAGAGCCTGCATCTCATCGGGAGTCTTAACGCCGAGGTATGTCTCAGCAAGGTCTGTTCTGTAGCAGAATCCGCCTGCAGCAGCCTGCCATGAGAGTCCCTTCTGAACGCCGCTTGAGGACTTACCGATCTCAAGTGTGTAGCCGTAAAGATCGCCGTAGTCACTGTCGGAGAATCCGATGTCGGAGAGAGCCTTTGTACCCTTTTCAGCGCTGTCGTCGTTGATGTACTTAAGAGCCCAGTCAGCCTCTACGAACATGATATCAGCGTCGTTGTTTGCGTCGCTGAGGTAGTTGTCATAGTTCTCAGCAGCGTCACCGCCGCCGCAGCCAAAGTTCTGTACGTTGAACTCGTCAGCTGTGTGGTCTGTGTTAGCGCAGAAGTTTTCGATCATAGGATTGATATCGTCTGTGTTCCAGCAGAGAACAGTCAGCTTGCTGCCGTCAGCATTGTCGCCGGAAGCCGCGCCTGTATCGCCTGCATCTCCGTTGTCAGCAGCACCTGCGTCGCCGCCGTCGTTTGTTGCGCCTGCATCATCGCCGGCAGCAGATGTTGTTTCGCCGCCGTCAGTAGCGGGCTTATCGCTGTTACAGCCTGCGAGCATGGTTCCAGCACATGCGAGAGCTGCAAGAAGAGCGATGTTTTTCTTGAAATTCTTCATTTGGTTTTCCTCCTTAAAAATATATTATATTATAAAAATATAATAACACGGTTTCGTCATCGGCAAATTTCTTTGACCGACGACCCTTCTTTGAGACGACCGTCAACCATTAATGCAGGCGAGTCGGCGGGTATCTCTTTTTTTATCAGCGCGATAAGCTGTGAAGCAGCCGCGGCGCCTATCCTGTCCGGATCCTGCCAGAAAGTCGTAAGCTTCGGGTTAAGGAACGAAGAAAGGATTATGCCGTCGTACCCCATAACGGAAATGTCCCCGGGAACGCTTTTACCGAGCTTTTCAAACGCCGACAGCGCACCGATCGCCGAAAAATCGTCCGGCAAAATAACGCACGTTGGCGGATCGTCAAGCTCCAAAAGCTGCCCCGACAGCTTTTCCGTTGACACGGGATCGTGATACCTGCCCTGCAGCAGATAATCGCTTCTGACATTTATATTCAGGCTCTCCAAGGTATCCCTGTAGCTTTTTACTCTGATAGAAGTCACGCTTGAAGTTTCGCCGTAAATATACGCAATTTTTCTGTGTCCCATTGAATAGGCGTGCTCCACAAGAGCTTTCATGCCCGATTCGTTATTGGAAAGCACCGCGGGACTGTTCGGGCTTTCATAGTCGATAGTTACCGTCGGCACTGAACTTTCAAGAAGTTCCGTTACCTCCGGATCCTCAAAGTCGTCGGCGCAGACTATAACAACGCCGTCCACGTTCCTGCATACGCAGTGTTCGTAATATGTCATTCTGTTGCCGCCGATCTGACGGCTGATAAAAGTAATATCGTATCCGTTTGCTTCCGCTTCGTTCTTAAAGCCGTTCAGCACTGCGGCAAAATGGCTGTGGGTAATACCGCTGTGAGCCTGTTCCGCAAAAAGCACTCCAAGATTGTATGTACGGTTAGTCTTAAGAGCCCTCGCCTGCGAATTCGGAAGATATCCGAGCTTCTTGGCGGTCTCGCGAATCATTGTCTTTGTCGATTCGCTTACGTCCTTGTGATCGTTGAGTGCCTTGCTGACCGTCGCGATAGAAACGCCGCAGACGGAAGCAATGTCCTTGATAGAAACCATAACACAACTCCAGACCGCAAGTTTGTGCGGCAAACATTTCCAAAACCTTTAAACGTTTTCGCCGCTTCGATAATAATATACAACTGATTTTGCAATATGTCAATGGTTTTTGAAAATTATTAGTTCAAAATAGTCTTTTTGCATAACATATTAAAAAATTTTTAGTATTTTTGACTATTGATTTTTAGACAAAATATTAACAAGTTTTTTAATTATCTTTTTATTATAGTGAAAAACGACAACCCTTTTTAAAATACGAGCCATATTTTGTCTAAAAAATCAATTAAACGTTTAAGAAAAAAATTTCTGCACAAAGAAACAAAAATCCTATTCGCAGTCAACAAAACCGACCTTGCGGTACGCTTTCAGCACTGTTCTTCGGGACATTTTCAGCGCCTTTTCAGCGCCCTCCGTATAGCATTTTTTAAGGTACTCCTTGTCACCCATAAGCCTTGCATAGTCCTCTCTTACAGGCTTCAGGTGATCCGCCACCGCTTCGCCCACCGCAAGCTTGAAATCGCCGTAGCCCTTGCCGGAAAACTCCTTTTCGATATCCTCAAAGGACTTGCCCGTAACCGACGAATAGATGGTCATAAGGTTGTTTATACCGTCCTTGCCCTCGGCAAAGCGCACTTCCGCCTCGCTGTCGGTAACGGCTCTCTTGAACTTACGGATTATCACGTCCGGCTCGTCCAAAATATAGATACACGCGTTCGGGTTATCGTCCGACTTGGACATCTTCTTCGTCGGCTCCTGCAAGGACATGACCTTTGCGCCGGTCTCGCCGATAAACGGCTCGGGAACGGTGAAAAAGTCCCCGTACTTGCCGTTGAACCGCTGAGCAACGTTTCTTGCCAACTCAACATGCTGCTTCTGATCCACTCCCACGGGAACAAGATCGGCTTTATAGGCAAGGATATCAGCCGCCATAAGCACGGGATAGGTAAAAAGCCCCGCGTTTACGTCGTCTGGGTGCTTTGCGGACTTGTCCTTGAACTGGGTCATTCTGGTAAGCTCGCCGAACTGCGTGGAGCAGGCAAGTATCCAGTTAAGCTCTGCGTGGCTCCTGACATGGCTCTGAATGAACACTATTGAGCGTTCGGGATCTATGCCGCAGGCGAGCAGCAGCGCATAGGACTGCAAGGTCTGCTGACGGAGCTTAGCGGGCTCCTGTTTAACGGTAATGGCGTGCATATCCACAATGGAGTAAATGCAGTCATACTCGTCCTGCAAAGCCCCCCAGCGGGACACCGCGCCGATATAGTTTCCAAGGGTAAATGTACCCGTGGGCTGTATGCCGCTGAAAATTATCTTCTTTCTTTCTTCCATAATAAACCTCCGAAAAACTCTGTCTGTACCGGAACAGCCATACTATATGTAGTATAACCGTTTCCCGTCAAAACATCAATTTGTATTTTTCCTGCTGCCTTACTCTTAACAGCCTGCTTCTAATCGAACATCTCCCTGGACATTTTTCCCAGTATCTTGCAGCCCCTTACAAGCTGCTCGTCGGTAGGCGTCGAGAAATTCAGTCTGAAGCTGCTTGTAGGGTCGTCCTCGTGAACCGTGAAAGCGTTTCCGGGAACCACGGCTACCTTAGCCTCCACAGCCTTTTTGCAGAAGCCCGTCATGTCGCAGCCGTCAGGCAGAGTAGCCCATATGAACAGTCCTCCCTGGGGCCGGGTTACGGAAATTTTCTTTGAGAAATTCTTTTCGATCTCGGACAGCATAAGTCCGCACTTTGCGCGGTAAATGCCGCGGATACGCTCCAAATGCACATCTATGTCGTACTTGTTGAGGAACTCGTCCGCGATTATCTGAGCAAGGATATTCGTGTGAACGTCCGCAACCTGCTTGCAGACAACGATCTTCTGTATTACCTCCTTGGGCGCGGAAACAAATCCCACGCGGATACCGGGAGCAAGTATCTTGGAAAAGCTTCCCACATAAATAACTCTGCCGTCGGTATCCAGAGATTTTATTGACGGAATATCCTCTCCCTCAAAGCGTATCTCGCCGTAGGGGTTGTCCTCCAATATCATCACATCGTACTTTCGTGCGATCTCATAGACCTCTTTCCTGCGCTTCAAGGAGGTACACTTTCCCGTAGGATTCTGGAAATTCGGTATAAGATAGATTATCTTTACGTTTTTATTGGACTTTATCGCCGCCTCAAGCTTTTCGGGATCGATACCCTCTTCGTCCATTTCAACGCCCACAAGGTTGACGTTGTATGACTTGAAAGAGTTCAGACTGCCGATAAAGGACGGGGACTCGCAGATAAGGGTGTCCCCCTCGTTAAGAAATACCTTGCAGGAAAGCTCGTTTCCCTGCTGACCGCCCGAAGTGATGATAAGGTCGTCGATGTCTCCGTTAAAGCTGTGCTGAGAGGCGAGACGCTTTTTCAGGGTCTCTCTAAGGGGCGTGTAGCCCTCGGTAATGCTGTACTGCAAAGCCGCCACGGGATTTTCCGTAAGTGTGCGCTGGGTTATCTCCTTTACCGCCTCCGCGGGGAAAGCCTCCGGAGCGGGATTTCCCGCCGCAAATGAAATAACGTCGGGAAAAGCCGTAAATTTAAGTATCTCACGTATAGCCGAAGCCTTAAGCCCCGTCACCTTGTTTGAAAATAAATAGTCCATAAAAAAGCTCCTTAAAACAAAAATCTAACGTCAAATGACAGGAAACAGAAACAGCTGTCAGCTTATTCTATCCCCTATCCTCTGCATTTCTATTCTCTATTATAGCACATATTTGTCCGTCAGGCAACATAAAATTTAGAAAAAAACGAAAGGGACGATCAGGTGAAAAAGCAAAGCTTTCTGGAAAGCTCGGCAATACTTATTTTATCGGCGGTGACAGCCAAGCTTATGGGGGCGGTTTTCCGCATACCGCTGGCAAATATGCTGGGCGGCGAGGGAATGGGATATTTTTCCTCAGCCTACGGCATTTTCATGACTGTGTACGCCGTTTCGGTAACTGGACTTCCCGCTGCGGTGGCTAAACTGACCGCCGAAAACTCCGCTCTGGGACGCTTTGCCAACGTCCGCAGGGTAAAAAGGTCGGCTCTTTTATTTTTCTCCACCGCAGGACTTGCCTTTACCCTGCTCATGCTCGCGGCGGCGTATCCGATCTGTGCTCTGACAGGCGGTGTAAAGACCCTGCCGTCGCTGTTTGCAATAGCCCCGTCCATACTGTTCGGCTGCGTGACCTCGGTTTACCGCGGCTACTATGAGGGCTTGCGTAACATGGTACCCACCGCCCTGTCCCAGATTGCTGAAGGACTTGCCAAGCTTGCCGCGGGACTTGCTCTCTGCCTGTGGGTACTTAAAAATCCTGAAAAAGCTCTGGAGTTGTGCGCGTCGCTGAAGCTGCCCTCCGATTCGGTGCTTTCCGCGGCGGCGGCGGCGGCTGTGCTTGGCATAACCCTATCCACGGCGGCGGGGACGCTGTTTCTCGTTCTACGGGATAAGCTCGGAGGCGACGGTATAACGCCTGAGCAGCTTTCCTCCACAAGCGGAGCGGGCTGCACTGACAGCGCCGGAAGCATTATAGCCGCCCTGCTGAAAACAGCGGTACCCATTGCAATAGGCGCGCTGGTGACAAATCTTACGTCCCTGATAGACCTTGTGACCATCAACAGCTCCCTTGCCCGAGCAGTCTACGCCGACCCGGAATATTTTGCCGAAATTGCCCCGAATATTGCCCCCGAAAAGCTCCCCAACTTTCTTTTCGGCTGCTTTACGGGACTTGCCGTTACGGTCTTTAACCTGATACCGTCCTTTACCAATATGTTCGGCAAGGGCATACTGCCAAATCTTTCCGAAGCCTTTGCTGAAAAGGATAAAGCCAAGATACGAGAATGTACCGAAAAGTCCCTGCTTGCCACGGCTCTTATCGCCTTTCCCGCGGGAGTTGGGATAAGCGTGCTGTCCGGCAGGATATTAAAAGCGCTGTTCCCCCTGAAACCTCTGGAAACAAGTCTGTGTACCCTTTCGCTGGCGGTACTGGGCGCGGGAGTGGTCTTTCTGTGCGTTTCCTCAACGGCTTTTGCCGCGCTTCAGGCAGCGGGACGTCCCGATCTGCCCGTTACACTGATGCTTATGGGAGTAGCGGTCAAACTGACCGGAAACCTGCTTCTTGTGCGTATCCCCGAGCTTAACACCGCGGGGGCGGCGGCGTCCACGCTTCTGTGCTATGCGGTCATATGCGTTCCGGCGGTTAATATTCTTATAAAGTTGACAAATTCGGATAAAAACCGCATTTATGGTTTTTTATGTAAAATTTGTTACAGCTCCCTCATCTGCGGAGCAGGGGCATTGGTGACCGAAAAAATGCTCCCCCAAACGCTTGGAAACATTATTATACTATTTATTTCCATAATTGTTGGTGTAATTTTTTACATAATTAGTACATTTTTGTTGGGCATTTTTACGAAAAGTACGTTAAAATTGCTGATTTCCTGAAAAATTTCAAAAAACCCTTGAATTTCTTGGATTTATAGGTTAATATATTAAGGTACCGTTTTTCAGCGCGGTTTGAGGAGGTATCTTATGGATTTTCAGTTTAAGGACAAATACGATATAAACGACCTGCTGGAGATCATGCGTATACTCCGTTCCGAAAACGGCTGCCCATGGGACAGAGAACAGGATCACAAGTCTATCCGCAAGGATTTTCTTGAGGAGACCTACGAGGTCGTTGAAGCCATAGATTCCGACGACAAGGAGCTTCTGCTCGAGGAACTGGGCGACGTACTTTTGCAGGTCGTCTTCCACTCCCGCATAGAGGAGGAAAAGGGCGGATTTGATTTCGGGGACGTTGCCGACGGCATATGTCAGAAGCTTATCGTCCGTCACCCTCATGTTTTCGGGGACGTTACCGCCGAAACAAGCGGAGAGGTACTGAAAAACTGGAACAACATCAAACAGCAGACCAAAGGACAGGAAACATACTATGAGACTCTTGAAAGCGTATGCACCGCGCTTCCTGCGCTTATGAGAGCACAGAAGATCGGTCAGAGAGCCAAAAGGGCGGGTATGGACTTCAAAAATGTTTCACAAGTCCTTGAATGTCTCGAAAGCGAGATCGCAGAGCTGAAAGAGGCTATCGCCGAAAGCAAACAGGAAAACATTGCCGACGAACTGGGGGATGTATTGTTCTCCTGCACAAATCTTGCAAGACATCTTGACTGCGACGCGGAGGAAGCCCTCACGCGTTCGACGGAAAAATTCATGAATCGGTTTAAGGAAACCGAAAACCTGATAAGGTGCGAAGGGACGGATATGAAGTCCCTGAACATAGACGAGCTTGACGTTTACTGGCGTAAAGCTAAATCTAAGTGAAAATGGTTTTATCCCGGTTCAGGATAAAGGTACAGACAAAAAATCCGCATAAGAATCATATATAAGTTTTTACGCAGATTTTTTGTACACGTTTTAACCTTGAATTCAGGAGTGCCATTAAAATTTATGGAGGTAGAAAAAATGACAAAAGCAGAACTTATCAATGCAATCGCTGAAAAGAGCGAGCTCACCAAGAAGGACGCTGAAAAGGCTCTTAACGCCGTAGTAACTTCTATCACTGACGCTCTTGCGGACGGAGACAAGGTTCAGATCGTAGGTTTCGGTACATTTGAAGTGCGCGAGAGAAGCGCTAAGGAAGCTATCAACCCCAGAACCAAGGAGAAGATCAAGGTTCCCGCTAAGAAGGCTCCCGCTTTCAAGGCTGGAAAGGCTCTCAAGGACGCTGTTGATAAATAAGCCTTAACGGTTTATCGGCACGTTTAAATCAGGCTCCGAAGTATGCGCATTACGGAGTCCGTATTAAAATGCAGGAGCAGACAGGAGTCATTCCCGTCTGCTCTTTTGATTCGGAAAGGAAAAGTTTTATGCGTTTGGACAAATATTTAAAGATAACGCGGCTCATCAAACGCCGAACCGTTGCAAACGAGGCCTGCGACGCGGGAAAGATCGTCGTTAACGGAAATGTGGCAAGAGCGTCCTACGACGTTAAGGTCGGGGACGTTATCGAAATCAACCTTGGTCAGAAGCCTTTGAAAGTAAAGGTACTCAACGTTACCGAGTATGCCACAAAGGAAAATGCCGCAGACAACTACACCGTTATTGAATAAAAATCGGGTGCGGGATCAAAGTTCCGCGCCCGATTTATTTTTGTGTTATCTGTTTTCTGCAAGGTAGTTGGAAACACGGTTCTGAATTATTTCCGCAACATCCTTGGAGCTCTTCTGTCCCTCGAAGAAAGCGTCCGCTTCTTCGTTGATGATCTTGTTTATCTGCTCGTCGTAACGACTGATATTTTCGGTGCTGTTAATAAAATCTATAACTCTCTGATTGTCCTCATCAGTATTTACGCCTATGTCTATAGAGGAGCTTCCGTTCCAGTAGGTATTGTCATAATACTCCTTATTACCGTCCTGGTCTTCCCAATACGGTCTCTCCTTGGCAACTTCAGCAAGCTTTTCAAGCGAAGATTTCTTTATTGGGAACTGATAGCCGTCCTTATTGACAAACGTGTCCTGATATTCGTCGGAAAGGAAGTATTTCACAAAGTTCCATGCACCGTCGGGATTTGAAGCCTTGGAAGTAATTGCTATCTCAGTATAAGCGTTAAACACCGCTCCGTTGCCTTTCGCTCCGGGGAAGCCCTTGAAAGTTATCGGTTCGCCGAACGAACCTTTTTCCAGCTCTCGGATATTAATAAAACGGTTAAGATTATAGTTGTTGAGAAGCGTTTTTCCGTCACGGTATGCGCTCT
This sequence comes from uncultured Oscillospiraceae bacterium, assembly GCA_910584715.1. Taxonomy (GTDB): domain Bacteria; phylum Bacillota; class Clostridia; order Oscillospirales; family Ruminococcaceae; genus RGIG8773. The sequence goes on along the minus strand of CAJUAN010000009.1, from coordinate 69,061 downwards.
GCTGCTCGTCCCAATAATTGTCGTCGGAGTAAAGCGCATCATAATCTATTTCCTTGGGGAAACGGTTTGAAAATTCCATGATCTTGATAAAATCATCCGAATTGAAATTGCACTCACCGGTATCCCTGTTAATAAAGCTTTCAAAGCAAACATTGATTATAGACATAAAGAAGTCGCTTCTGCTCATTTCTCTGCCGAAAATTGATTTGTCGGGATTTGCGTCGGCAAACTGAATAAATTCGTCAACAGTCCATCCGGAGGTATCCCCAACCACCGACGACTTGCCGACTACAGTATTTATGCTGAAACTGGAAATCATCTCGTAAAGCTTGCCGTTCGTCTCATAGGCCTTAAACAGACCTTCAACGTAATCGGAACGGTTTATAGTTTCGTCCTTGTCCATGAACTCATACAGGTCTGCAAGAAGTCCTTTTGAGATATAGCTGTCGATTGGCATACTGTTGCTGAGCACTATAATGTCGGGAAGATTACCCGCGATCATATCATTGTTAAGTTTAGTGATCGCATCGTTGTAGTTGTTTGTCGCAAAGTCCTCATAAGAGGTAAGCTCTATCTCATACTCGGGGTTGTTCTTGTTGAATTCAACTATCTGACGCTTTATACCCACGTCAAGATAAAGAGCGTAAAGCTTGATGAGCTTCTTGTCGGGTAGCGTGGAAGGGTCTACCTCGGTAAGGATATTTATGATCTGATCGCTGTTTGACCAGCTGTAGCCGCCTCCGCCGTTGTACTGGTAGTTGTAGGTAACACAAAGTATCCTGCCGTCCTGAAGAACGGTAGTGCAGTTGTTGTTCATTGCAGTATTGTCAAAGCCTGACTTGAGCCAGTTTATGATAGGCTCGGTGCTTCCGGTTTCGATGTCATAACCGAAAAGTCCAGAATCGCGGGAAATAAGCAGGTCGTACTTGTCGGTACCGTTCATTATCCTTCCGTTCTGGTTATAGACATATCCCTCGCCTAACTTTCTGGCAGCCGTATCGATTGCGTGTATTTTGGATTCAGAAATATAGTTGTCGCCATCCATACGGCTTTCCGTTACCGATACAACTATACGTCCGTCTCCCGTTTTGGTAAGACTTCCCATATAGGTGTTGTCGTTGGCGTTTTCATTTTTTACAACATACTGGAATTTTCCGTCCTTGTCAAGAACAAAAATAATATTGTTGCAGCTTATAAAAATCGTACCCTCATTGTCTACAATAAACGTGTCCGCATAGAAGTAATCATTTCCTGTTTCCTTTTTGGCTATCTCCTGAAGCTCGGACATATCAGTCTCGCTGATGAGCTTTCCGTCACTGCCGTACTTTACAAGGTACCACGCCTCCTTGGACTCTCCGGTGGTCTCGTTCCACGAGTAGCTGTTTTCTATGGAAATGAGGCTGCCGCTTCCATCAACAGTCATCGAGGAAATATATCTGTGCTCGGAACTGTCCTTTCCGTCGTCCTTTGTAAGAACTATCTCGTTTTCGAGAGTACCGTCAAGACTCAGTATCTGCATTTTCGTCTCACTGGTGTAGGTGGCGTTCTCACCCTCGCCCTCCTGATTGGACTTGTCGCCGATAATAAATATTTTGTCATTTGAATAGAACAGGCTGTTTATGTAATCCAGACCGCCCGGAAGCTCTACCTTTTCAGCCGAAAAAATATGCTCCTTGGACGCTATCTCAGACTTTCCGGACTTGCCTCCGCAGGAGGAAAAGCCGAGGGTCACTGCCGCAGCCATTACCGCCGCAGCTATTCTTGACGCCGTTTTCTTCATCATACGATCATTCCTTTCTTTCCCGGTACGGGAATCCGCGCAGGAAAATGTCTCCTCCGCGTCAGTTTAATGTCGGACAAACCGGTTACCGCCCTGCGGCGGTTTTCCTGCTTTTCCTTTCAGCGGATCTGCTCCGCGATCTATCTGAAACGCGGACGACCGCGTCTATTGCTTTTCCTGCAAGCTTCTTCCGGCTTTTTATCAACAGCCGCAGCAGATACAGCACGGTAACTGTCGGAAGCACAAGAAAAATTATCTGAAACGCCAGCAGCAGCGCAGATTTATCCTCGGTTATCCTTGCGGCGTTTTCCCAGAACGGATAGGCTATAGAACCGTCCACCACCGAACGCATACCGAAATCGGCTATTATTTCAAACCGATTTTTCAGACCGTACCGCGCAGAATTTTCCACTACGCGCATTCCCGAAGTATCGTCTTTGATAGCCAAAACATCCGTGATTATCTGCTTTCCCTGACCCGTTACCTGATTGGGAAGACACGCTTCATAGCAGGTAAACACTGCTTCTCCCTCGCCCATAAGGCTGTAGCCGCCGTAAGGCATGAACATACGGGGACTGAGTCCGTATACCTTTTCGACGTCGGAATTGCCGCTTTGTTTGAAAACTCCCGAAATAACATAATATGCACCGTTGACCTTTACCGGCTTTCCCGCAACGTTTGAGGAGCCGTAAAGCTGCCATGCGAGGACTTCATCTATAAGTACTCTGTCGTGCATAAGATCGTCGTCGGAATAGTAGTATCCCGAAACGATTTCCAAAGGGTGAAACAGGAAAAAATCTCCTCCGGTAACAATCAAATTTGCTTCAGCTGCTGCCCTGTCGGAGGTAACGGATATCTTCCTTTGCGGAGCCGAAAACGCGTCCGCCCATATCCTTGCCCCCTCCTTTTCGGAAACAAGAGAGGCCTCAGTAAGCTTTTTTTCAACGTCCACCCTTGTCATAAAGACTTTGTTTATGTCAATTACTGAGCTTGCGTCTGTGAAAACGCTTACCTGAGCATACGAGGAATCTCCCTTCGACCAGCGCTCAGCCGTCCGCTGATCCGGAAGAGAACCGCTCACAGCTGAGAATATCAGCGATACTGCGGCAAATATCAGGAGCGACGCGGCGTTTGCTGCGGCAATAACTATGTATTTTAATTTCATAGCGTCCTCCGATCATTCAACAAGCCTTACCTGCATACCCGCCTCTATCGGCTTTGTGGACGTGGTTATGATAAATTCGCTTCCCGATATTGCTCCGGATACCGCTGAAGAGGTATCGTCAGAAGCAAGTACGTCAACGTCCACCCGCTCCGCAACATAACGGTTTCCGAGGGGACTGCTCTTGGCGACAACAGAAAGAACGAACTTTCCGTTATTGTCCTCCCTGATTGCGCTGTTCGGCACGATAACGTCGTAATTCTGCCCCTTTGAACCCATAGCGAGCTGTAAACTCTGACCGGGAGTAACGTCGCCTTTTACGGCAAATTTCAGTATTTTGTTTTTCGAGGGATTCTGCGAATCCGTTGCAATGGACTGCAGCGTTGCAGAAGCGTCGCCGTACCAGAAATACTGTACCTCGGCCTCGTCGCCTATCTTGACCTTTTTAGCCTGTTCCGTTGTTACCGTCATTTCAAGGGAATAACCCTTTTCGCTCATTTCGATCTTAGCAACGGTTTTCTGTGCTTCCGCTTCCTCGCCCGCAACCACGTTTATCTCGGTGACCTTACCTCCGACCTGTGCGGGGATCTTTGCGCCTATGGATTTTTCCTCAAGCTTTTTAATGTTTTCCTCGCAGTCGGAAATGACCTTTTTCTGATCCGCGATCTTAGACTGCTTATCCTTCATATCGAGACTGTTTTCACCGGCTGTCTGAGCGTCCTGACGCTGTTTGAGCTCCAGATCTATTTTAGCCTCCGCAAGGGTACGCTCCATTTTGCGTATCTCCTCCTCGGCTTCTTCGACGGTCTTGTCAGCCTTTTTTGCAAGCTCGTCCTCTTCGGCCTTTGCTTCGTCATACATATCCTGAGCGGACTTCTGCTTGTCTTTAAGCTCAGACTTTACCGCAGCAATGGTATCCTCGTATTTTTTCTTTGAGCTGTCGTACTCCTTGGTTCTCATATCAAGCGAGGTCTTCTCAGAATTCAAAAGCTGCACGTTTCTTGCATATGTGGATGACTTGGACAGCTCGTCGTTATAGTCCTCCTGCAAATGAGAAAGCTCCAGTTCAAGGCGTTCAATAGTCTGCTGGAACGTCATCTGCTTATCCAGATCCGTCTCTCTGTACATCTGCTCGCTCGTCTGGCTGATCTCGAGAAGCTTGTCGTCCACAGCTTTTCTTGCCGCATTGATAGAATCCTGATTTCCTCCCGCAGAAATATCCGACTCATATTCCTTGATCTTATCCTCGCTTTTTGTCTTTGTCTTCTCAGCTTTGTCCATAGAATCCTTTGCCTTGTTTATACGGTCATAGTAGCTGCTTCCCAGCGACGCATAATCCTCCGAGCCCAAAGCTGCCAGCTGCTCCTCCAGGTCTTTTACCGTGCTTTCGCAGTCTTTGGTCCTGTTTTTAGCCTTTTCATACGCAGCCTGATAATCCGACAGCTTGGAAAGATCGTCTTTTGCGAGCTTGATATCGTCCTCCTGATTTGAAATGCTGAGGTTTTCTTTGCTGTAGTCCACGCCTGTTTTCAACAAAGCCTTGTCATAATCAAGCTGGAGATCGTCAAGCTTCTGCCGCTCGGATTCCAGTGTTTTCTTTGCCTCGTCAAGCTCGGCGCTCTCCTTGTCCTCAAGGGTAAAGAGAGTCGCGCCCTTTTCAATTTCGTCTCCCACCTTTACGTCAACGCTTGCGATCGTTCTTGTCTCGTTGATCTTTACCTCGTAGCTCTGGCTTGCCTCTACCGTACCGCTTCCGCGTATCTGCTCCGAAAGAGTTCCTCCTCTGACATACTGAGCCGAGACCTCGGGCAACGAATAATTCATTATAGTGTTGGAAAAGAATGTCAGCAGCAGCATTACCACCAGAAAAATAATTATGGCGTTTTTGACCCATTCACGCCTTTTGGTATTGTTTTCCATTTTGAAAATCCTTTCTTAGAAATTAAAAGTTAGAAATTAGAAAATAGAATAATTCCGCCCGCCGGTTTGTCCGCGGGACTCTTTGCTATCCCTTGATTCCGCCGGAATAAGCTATGCCCTCCACAAGGTAATCCTCGCCGTAAAGGAACATAAGCAAAGTCGGTATCATATAGATCGTCGCAACCGCAAAAGCAAGTCCTATCTCGCCCGTGTTTATCTGAGACAGGAACACCGACAGCGGGTAAAGGCTCGTGTCCGACAGCAGTATCAGCGGCTGCTCCACCATGTTCCAGTAGTCTATGAAAACCAGTATCGCAACCGAGAAAAGCGCGCTTTTACAAAGCGGCATACAAACGTGTACGAATATCTGGAACTCTCCCGCACCGTCAAGCTTAGCCGCCTCTATCAGCGAAAACGGTATGCGGCGCATTATCTTTGACAAAAGGAATACCGCGAACGGAGTAAAAATACCCGGCAGTATTATCGCCGACCTTGTATTAAGTATTCCCAGCCAGTCCGATACAAGATAGTTAGGAACAAGCGTTACCTGGTAAGGCATAAGCATTACCACAACGTACACGAAGAAAATGATCTCCTTCAGCCTGCCTTTGAGCCTTGCGAACGCATATGCCGCAAGGGACGCTACCGCAAGCTGGAAAATAACTATAGGTACGACCAGTATGACCGAGTTCCAGAACTTAAAAAGGTAGTCGGGACTTTTGAAAAGCACCGTGTAGTACTGACTGAACGATACCATATCGGGAATAAATTTAAGGTTTATCTTTTCCGAAATAAAGGTCTTGCCGCCCTCTTCGGTAGTGGAAAAGATCGCGCCGTAGTTTGCGTTTATCTCCGACGCGCTCATAAATGAGTTCGCCATCGTAAGTATTGTCGGAAGCAGGAAGATCAAAGCGGCAGCCGCGGCAAAAACCGTAAGCACGCCCATTAAAAGCTTCTGACCCTTTTTTGATAATCCGTGCCGTCTTTTGGCGGAAACGGACGTTTTGGAGTTTATCATCCCTCGACGTCCTCCCCGAATTTATTTTCCGCAATAAACAGCGCGCCGATGATCGCCACCATTACTATAGCCATAAGTATCGCCGCCGATGACAGTTTCTGATAGTCGATGTTGCGGAATGTGTTGTTCATAAAATGCTGTAACATATACAAACTGTCGAAAGGATAATCTCCCGTAAGCAAGTACACCTCACGGAAAACCTTGAACGAGTTTATCAGCGAAAGCACCGTCACAAACAGAATAGTCGGCGAAAGATATCGCAGCTTTATACGGAAGAACTTATAGAACGCTCCCGCCCCCTCAAGAGTGGCTACCTCCACAATATCCTTTGGGATATTATTCAGAGCCGAAAGGAACAGTATCATGTTATAGCCTAAGTTTTTCCATAAAAACAATACCACTATAACTACCTGACCCTTTGTGGATTTAAGCCAGTCTATCTTGTCCACGCCAAAAGTTGACAAAAAGTCGTTCAGAACGCCGTTGTAGTGGAAAATTACCTGCCATATAAGCACTACCGAAGCCACCGGTACCATCATCGGACACAGAAAGCTTGTTCGGAACTGGCTCACAAAAGGTATCTTGCAGTCCAGCAGCATAGCCAGAAGCATTGACAGAACCACCGCCAGCGGCACCGACACAAGTGAGAACGACAATGTGTTTGCCGCCGCCTTGCGGAAAGCCGTATTTTTAATTATATTTATGTAATTCTGTAAAAATACAAACTCCTTATTGATAGGGTTATCCACCATAGAGTAGTAAATTATAACGCAAAAAGGAATTATAAAAAAGATCATAACGCCGATAAGGCTCGGCAGCAGGCAAAGATACGGAAACGCTCCGTCGCTTTTCAGAGTTCTTTTGAGGGAACCCTTATGCTTTTTTTCCTTTATATTTTTTACCTTTGACATTTTGAGCATCGGGGACTCTTTTACGTCGCTTTTCGGGACGCTGTCCTGCCGGTTGGTTTTAAGTTTCATATAAGCACTTCCGCTTTAACGCGGCAAATCTCCTTTCCTTGATCCTGATTTTCAGTCAAAACACAGACAAAAAATCATGATAACATATTTAACTGTTTATCATTATATCATATAATTTCCGTTTTTTCTATCATAATCGAAAACTGTAATCATTTTTTAAATTTTTCTTCCGCATTGTTACATTTGTAACCGTATTGAAATATTTTATGCAGAATTTTTTATCACAAGCAACCAAAAATTTGTTTAATATGACGGTAAAATCCCGTGCAATAAAAAAGAGCCCCGCGTCTGCGGGACTGCAAATACTGTATACAAAGTAAAAATTATTTTTCCAGATACTGAAGGATCGGTTCAATATACTTTTTGTCTGAAATATCATAAGATGAAGAGATCATTTTTATCATTTCCTGATCCTCTTCTGTCTTATCTTTTTTTGCGTTAAGTGTTTTTATAAACATTTTCATCATCATTTTGGACGGTACAGACATTTTTTCATAATTGAATCCTCCCGGACAATAAAACGCTTTCACCTTTTTCTGCTCCGACTCGCTGAAATTCCGTTTAAGAGCCGTGTCGATTTCCGGGTTTTCTATCGGGCTTCCTCCAACACAAAACGCAATCAGCTTCTTATCTGCCCATTTATCTATATTTCCCTTAAACCACTTGATTTTACTGATACCGCCCGCACAAGCCCAGCCTCCAAAAATAATTGCTTCATATGCAGCCAAATCTTTCTTTTTTGCCGACGATAATTCAAGACAGTCAGCCCCCGCCGCTTCCGCAATCCATTCGGCATAACGCTTAGTGAACCCTGTTTGCGAGTTGTAAATTACGATCGTTTTCATCTGATCGGATATCCCTCCTCAATTTTCCGCAGCATTTGCAGACGTACCTGAACGGAACGTCTGCAAACTGTCTGTATTTATTCGTACCTCAAAGCCTCGATAGGATCGAGTTTTGCGGCGCGGTTCGCGGGGTAGTAACCGAAGAAAATTCCTATTGCCATGGAGAACGACACCGCAAGCACCATAGCTCCCGCTGACGGAGGAGCCACGGTTCCGACAATGATACCCGCAACGTTTCCAAGCAGGATACCTCCGATTATCCCGATAAAGCCGCCTATCAGACAGATTATTATGGACTCGATGATAAACTGGCTCCGTATCGCGGAATTAGGCGCTCCCAAAGCCTTGCGGACACCTATCTCACGGGTACGCTCGGTTACCGATACCAGCATGATGTTCATAACGCCTATGCCGCCCACGATAAGAGAAATTCCCGCGATTATGGAAATTACCATGGAAACTATTCCCATGACCTGATCCATCATCGCCATTTCCGCTTCGCCCGTCATATAGCGTATCTCTATGCTGTCGTTGTCGCGGTAGTAGCGGCTGTTCATATAGTCTTTGACTCTTTCGCAGAAATCCGTTGGGTCAACGCCGTCGTTTACGAGAGCGTAGTAGGCGAAAAAGGTCTCATCGCTCCTGCCGTATATCTTTGACAGCGCCCTGTAGGGAACGTACAGATCCTCCGACCAGTCCTCGGCGGTGGTGTTCATGGAGGTCATGGCGCTCATCATGGCGGTCATTTTCGTTTTAAAAACGCCTATGACCGTGAAATCGTGGCTCTGTCCCAGAAATTTTACGGTGAATCGCTGTCCGACAGCCTCCTTTATCCCGCCGTAAAGCTTTAACGCCTGCTTCTCGCCGATAACGCATACGTGCGCTCCCTTGGCAAGGTCCTTGTCGTTGATATAGCGTCCCGCGATTATTTCGTCCGAGGTTCGGGCAATATAGCCGGGGTTAACGCCGTTTATGTAAACGTCAAGGTCTTCCCTGCGGTACTTCACCTTTCCGCTTTCATATCCGCCTTGGATTACAATATCCTGAATTTCGTCGGCAAAACGCTTTGATACGTTTTCTATCATTTCCTCGGTTATAAGATCCTCGGTCATGTAGTAGTCGCGGACATAGTCGGGCTTCAGCGTTATCTGGAAAGCCACCAGCTTCGAGCCGCCCTGCGAGTTAAGCGTATCGGTAAGGCTTTTCCGCAGAATGTTTCCCAGCGTGGTTATCATTATAATGGAGCTGATACCGATAATAATACCCAGCATGGTAAGTATGGCTCTCATTTTGTTGGACTTCAAAGAGGCAAGCGCCATTTTGATGTTTTCAAACAGATTCATTCCGCGTCACCTCCGTTCTGTCCGCCGATCATTCTGTCCCCAACTATAGAGCCGTCCGAAAGGGTGATAACTCTGTCGGTCTCCTCGGCAAGGTCGGGGTTGTGTGTGATAAGGACGATAGTCTTGCCCTGCTCCTTGTGGAGCTTGTGGAAGATGTCCATAACGAGACGTCCAGTTTTGGAGTCCAGCGCACCGGTAGGCTCGTCGGCAAGGATTATTGCGGGGTCGTTTGCCATTGCCCTCGCTATAGCTACTCTCTGCTTCTGACCGCCCGAAAGCTCGTTGGGCATATGTCCCGCCCTGTCGGACATCTCTACCAGCTCGAGAAGCTCCTTTGCCCGCCGCGCGCGCTCCCGCGAGGGTATTCCCGCGTAGAGCATGGGAAGCTCCACATTTTTCAGCGCGGAGGTTCTTGCGATAAGGTTAAAGGTCTGGAAAACAAATCCGATTTTCTTGTTGCGTATGCTTGAAAGCTCGTTGTCGTCTATTTTGGTAATATCTATGCCGTCGAGGCTGTAATGCCCCGCGGTCTGCCTGTCAAGAGCGCCCACAATGTTCATCAGAGTGGACTTTCCCGAACCTGACGCGCCCACTATTGAGACGAACTGTCCCTCCGGAACGGAAATGTTCAGCCCGTGAAGTATCTCCAACTCGTTGGGGGTACCGACATAGAAGCTCTTGACAATGCCTTTCATATCAATGATCGTTTTACTCATGCCCGTGTCACCTACTCTGCCGATGTCTCACTGCCGCTTGTTTCGGCAGCCACGGATTCCTCGTTTATCATAACGACCGCTCCGTCTGAAAGCAGAGCCGTGTCGGTGAGAACAAGCATACCCTCTTTAAGCTCGCTCGAAATGACCTCTATCTCGTAATCCGTTTCCAGACCTATCTGCACGGGAATGAGCCTTGCTCTCCAGATGCCGTCGTCGCCCTTTTCGGCTATGTAGATCGCGTCGTTGCCGTTCTCGTCCGCAGTGAGGGAGTCATACGTAATTGTAAGGACGTTTTCCTTGCGCTCACTGACGATATCGACCTTTGCGCTCATGCCCACGCGGAGCTTGCCGTCCTCGCCGTCTACCTCTGTCTCTATCTTGTAGTTTACGCCCGTGTTCGACGCGGAAGCGTCCGACACGGGAGAAACGGTTATCACCTTTCCGCTGTACTCCGCGCCGTCAAGAGCGTCGCACCTTATTGCGGCGTTCATGCCCTCGTTTACATATGTAATGTCGTACTCTCCCACATAGGAGCTTATCCTTAGGTCGTCAAGGTCTTCGATAACAAACAGAGGTCCCTCCGCGACAAGACCCTCCTCGGCGCGGACAGATGTTATAATACCGTCGCATGGAGCGGTTATTACAGCGTATTCAAGCTTATCCTTGAGATTCTGGAGGATTATTACCTGCGGATCGTTGAGTCCCGAAATGGTGCGCTGCTGCTCCGCCTGTTTTTTCAGGGAGGACAGCTCGGATTCCACCTGCTTTACCGCGTTTTCGTAATCCTTTTTGGCGGTTTCGAGAGCGTCCTCGGCGTTTTTCACCGCAATGCCGTAGCTCTCCTCAGTGTCGCTGCTCTGGTTTTTGATGTTTTCCAGATCGGTAACAGCCTTGTCATATGCCATTTTAGCGTTTTCCATAGAGATCTCTGCGCTGTCCCTTGCAGCCTCGAGACCCTCTATCAGAGATTCAAGCTGATTTTCGGCGGTTTCTATCTGTTTTTTTAGGTTGTCCTCGTCATATTTGTTCTTTAGCGTTTCGTACTCCTGTTTTGCGGCAGCATACGCTTCCTGAAGCTCTTCAAGGTTACCGGTCGCTGTACCGTTCGACACATCTTCCTTAGCCGTGGTATAATCGCCTTTTGCAGCGTTGTACTTTGCATACGCAGCCTCAAGCTCGCGATTGTACATTTTGTTCTCCACAATGCTGAGATATTCTTTATATTCGTCTATAGATTCGGCAGTCGTTCTTACGTTTGCAGGATAATTTTCGGGCTCAAGCTCGCTGACAGCCTTGTTGTACGCCTTTACAGCATTGTCATAGTTGGTCTTTGCGCTCTCAACGTTCGCCTCCGCAGACTGGATGTTAACGGGAAGCGACGAATTTACGCCAAGCTTTTCCTGACGTTTTGCGTCCTCAAGAGCTTTTTCCGCCTGGTCAATACCCTTTTGTGCGCTTACAATAACGGAATTTTCCCCGTTTTGGTACTTTTCCAAAGCTTCTGTGTACCGCTCCTCAGCCTCTGAAAGATTGTAATCGGAATTTATGCCGCTGCTTTCAACGGAAGCCTGCTGCTGAAGTATCTGCTGCTGAAGGTCGTCCGTATTAATTGTACAAAGCACGTCTCCTTTTTTCACGGAGTCACCAACAGAAACGCTGACAGTTTCAACAGGATATATCAGCTTGGAATAAACCTTTCGGCTTTCCGCACTTTGAACAGTTCCTCCTACGGAAATTGTATTTTCCAGCGTTTTAAGCTGTATTTCAGAAGTTTCCGCATATGATACCGACGAAGCCGAGCTGCTCAGCGCAGCAACAGCTGCTCCTATTGCAGCTATTCCTGCAATTATTGAAACAGGAATGATTATCTTTCTTGCTTTCATAATTAATGTTTATCCTTTCTTTATTTAAAATTTAATATTATACATAATATAATATCATATAATCCCTATATTGTCAAGAGGTTTTCATAAAATTTTGTATTAATTATCTAATACAATTATACAAGTGTCATTTATAAAAGTCAATTGGAATATCTGTACAAATCTTATAACACAGACGCATAAAAAATGTATATTTTAACATTTAATATAGTATTTCTAATAAAAATATCCTGACATATATTAAGTATAGACGGCTTTTTCAACTTTTTCTCAACAAAAAATAATTTTTTATGATATCACATATCACAAATAGAAATTTCTAAACCAAATCACATAAGGCTGCACCGATACGTTTCTTATAAGAGGTAAGTTTTTTGAAAAATTGTAGTTTTGTCAATGAAGAGTAACAAAGAAGTTAAAAAATTTCGCCGCAAGATGAGAAAGCGTTAACAAAACCGGCAGGAAATTTCCAGTTAAGAGGACGAATTGGAAAATTATTATATTTTCTGCTGTGAACAGTGAACAGCAAGCTGCTTTTTAAAATCACTAAATGATTCAAGATACTTGAATCTTGAGTACTCATCAATGGCTTTATACTGATGGAACTTTTCTCTTTCTAAATTTGTATCGCCAACTATGCAAGCTTCAGAAACGAATTTGACATCTATCTGAACACGCTGACCAGGGGAGCTTATTTTTCGCGCTATTTCGGTGTACATTTTGGATCCGGCAGCTTTTCCGAAGTAAAATTTCGCCTTTTCAGAACCTGCCGCAGCGACGTTATTAAATTTGTATAGCCTTTTGGTTTAAGCTCTACCCCAAATACTACCAATCCGGTATGTATATTACATTTTCTCATGTCCCCTATCAGTTTGATCTCTTCCGGCGTGTGCTGATTAGAAGGCTGTGCGGACAGTCTTTCGGTAATGCCAATTTTCCGTCATATCTTTTTTCCAGCAATAGATAAATTACCGGATTAAATTGTATCTGCGTACTGCCACGGTTACTCCTTTTTAGAGAATATTCAATTATGGCTTAGCGGCGGGTAGTTTGTGTTACAGTATTCATAACGGATTTGCTGACCTCCTGTTGCTTTTTGGGTCACAAATTAAATGTAACACAGATCTATGCTGCTCCGCTACCTTCTTATGAACTGTCTCACTTCTATTGTAATCCTACAGTTTGCACCTTTTCTTGATTGAAGAATGCTTGACACAGCCGGCGATTTGTGCTATAATTATATCAAGTTATTTGCCTTGCATTTTTGGGCATAATTTTTTGTACAGCTGCTGCAAAAATCAAAGATGGGAGGACTATTTGTTATGGATAATGATAAAATTGAAAAATATGAATGGTGCGCCGATTTTGAAACAGGTGTAGAAATAATTGACAAGGAGCACCGGCAGCTTTTTAAAATCATTAATAAACTTTTTTCCCTTAAAAATTCCGGAAAGGACAGCCAGTGGACCTGCCAGGAGGGAATAAAATTCTTTAAGACCCATGCGATGACACATTTTGCGGACGAAGAAAAATATATGGAAACAATAGGATACGATATGCTTGAGCAGCACCGCAAAATTCATGATGGCTTTCGTGATACTATGCTCCCGACGCTTGAAAGGGAGCTTGAACAGAGCAACTATTCCGAGGAGGCGGTATCTCATTTTCTCGGCGTATGCTCAGGCTGGCTGATAGGTCATACGCTTACCGAAGATATGTCTATCACCGGAAAAAAACAGGACTACCGTTGGGGTAACCTTTTTTCCGATAAGGAGCAGGAAGATGTTAAAAAGGTCATCACACAGCTTCTTTTTGATATGTTCCGCCTTGAGGCGACGCTTATAAGCGACACATACGGCGGCGAAAGGTTCGGCGACGGAGTTTATTACCGCCTTATTTACGGAACACCCGATGAAGAGGAAAAAATAGAAATAATCCTTGTTTTTGAGGAAAGGCTTCTTATAAATACTGTAGGGAAATATCTGGGTATAAGTACCAATGTTCTCGATACGATGTTGGTTCACGCCGCAAGATATTCCGCGCGTCAGTTTGTAAGCCGTGCAATGAGCCATTTCCCCGATCTTGAAAAATACAGTTTTGAGGCTGAAGACTTTCTCAATTACAGTGATCTCAAAATGCTTATAGAAAAGGGAAAGCAGCAGATCAGTCTTCTTTATGATACGGGTAAGGGCTATTTTGCCTATTGTGCGATAGCGCCGAGGCTGCTTGAAACGGGTCTTGGAATTTCGATTTTAAATGATAACGCTACGGCAAACGTTGAAAAATATCTGAATATGCGCAACGAGATCAAGGAGATTGAAAAGCAAAGCTCCCGTCCCAAAATTCTTGTTGTGGACGATTCCTCATTTGTGCGGGAAGAAATGAAAATGCTGCTGGGAAGCGATTATTCTGTTTCTACGGTCGATTCGGGAATTGCTGCCATAAGATCAATTACACTTGACCCTCCGGATCTGGTGCTTCTTGATTATGAAATGCCTATCTGCGACGGCGCGCAGACTCTGGAAATGCTTCGCTCGGAGGAAGCGTTTGCAAGCGTTCCTGTTATTTTTCTTACTGGCAGGCATGATTCGGGCAGTATCATAAAGGTTATGCCTCTGAAGCCGTCGGGGTACATTCTCAAGACCTCTAAGCCTGCTGACATAAAGAAAGAAATAGACGACTTTTTTATAAATAAAACGGCAAATAAATAATATGGGGGCTTACGAGACACGCTGTTTCGTAAGCCCTATAATTTGCATATGGTCTTTTATCATTACCAATACGTTTTTCATTCCTGCTTTAAGCAGTTGTACTATCATTTCGGTAAACCTTTTTGGATTAAATGTCTCGCACACTTGCATTCCGCAATAAGCCGTGTCTGTACGTTCGCCTGTGTTCGGTATCATTTTTCCTCATTTGAAGTATTTTTATTTGTGATCCTGAATGTATATTCCGTCATGCAGATCATTAAAATAAAAAATACCGCCAGGAAAAAAGGCATTATTTCAAAGCCGATCAGGTTGCCGAGAAAGCCGAAAACAGGCGGCATAAAGGTTGAGCCCACATATGCGCTTGCCATTTGGATACCTATTATCGCTCCGGAATTTTCCTCGCCGAAATTATAGGGCGTGGAATGAATGATACAGGGATAAATAGGGGCGCAGCCAAAGCCTATCACAATAAAGCCCGTCATCGGGACGATAAAATTATCAACAGGTACCGTCAGGGAAACTATTCCGCAAAATAAAATGCAGGTACCGATAATTATCATTTTTCTGTCGCCCAGCTTATCCATAATAAAGCCGCTGATGAACCGTCCCGCGGTGATACCTATGTAAAATAAGGAAGCGAACAGCGACGCCTGTTCCGCGGTCATATTTTTTACTTCGGAAAAATAAGTGCCCGCCCACCCCATGGCAGTCGCCTCGGCGGCGCAGTACGCAAAAAAGCCAATCAAAAGAAAGGGGACGCCTTTTATTTTCAGCGCACCGGCCAGTCCCACGCTTTTCTGTTCATTGACAGAGGAGCTTTTATTGACTTTCCAGACGGGCAGCGTTGCAAGAAGAAGCAGCGCTATTGCCGACTGTATTACGCCTACAATGAAGTACCCAGCGTGCCATGTGGAATTTGTCAGGGCATAGCTCATAACAAAGGGACTGACTATTGTGCCGACTCCCCAAAAGCAGTGCAGCCAGCTCATATGCTTTGAGGCGTAATGTACTGCAATGTAATTGTTAAGCGCGGCGTCGATAGCTCCCGCGCCAAGCCCGTAGGGTACTGCGAAAACAATAAGCATCCAAAACTCGGTAGAGAGCGAAAACCCGAATAAGGCTATCGCCGTAAGAAAAACGCTTACCACAACGACAATGCGGGTGGTCAATTTTTTTGTCAGCTTGTCGGAAAAAAGGCTTGATACGATTGTTCCGCCCGATATTATCATGGAAATGATGCCCATATAAGATACGGGTACATTTATTTCACAATGTATCGCGGGCCAGCCTGCGCCGAGGAGCGAATCGGGCAGTCCCAGACTTATAAAGGCAAGATAAATAAGAGCAAGTAAAAGCAGATACATAGTTTATTCTCCCTTGTTTTGGATTTGTCATAAATTTCTTATGTAATAATATTTTAAAAGCTTTGTTTCATATGCTTCGAAAAAATATCCGTAAGCCAAATATGCTCTTTGCCGCTTTTTTCCGGAATTTTCGGCTCCGCATTAATTTCCGCTTTGACAGCAGGAGGAATGATTTCTCTGCAGACTCCTGTAAATACGGTCAGAATCTCTCAGTTCTGACCGTTGGCTATTATTAATAATTTCTTGTGGTTGGAGTTGCTTGAAAATCTATTTTTGCGTAGGATCACAGCAAAGATAAGCATTCCTGAAGCAAATTAGACACTTGGCGGTCTATGGTAAATAATTCTTGAAATAAGGATTTAAGTTCCGCTCTGGCAGATGATTTATTCAACAATTCATTGATGTTTTTGGGTACACAATAAAAGGTCTCTGACGAAACACCCAAAAGAGCCCAAACTTTCCATGCCTGATCATGGAAACGGAGATGCATCTCCGACGCTTTCAAAAGCAATTTCTTACATTTATTTTCGCCGGTCATAGTTACCAAAGTGTTCCTGTAACATTCGGACGCGTGCCATCTGGTTTCTATTGCAAGACCGTTTATTTGATTTAACCATTTGCCGAGCTTTTGTCCGTCAGGTTCCGTTTCTAATTTTTGATATACCTTTTGTTCCAGCTTATTCCTGCTGCCGGTATTTAAGTGCCGTATCATATGGTCGAGAGATTCGGACAGGGAGATAGTACTATTATATTTATCTGTTATGAAAACAATATTGCTGAGCTTATTATACCAATCCTTATCGGGCTGCGGTGAACGGCGGGATTTCATCAGATACGGAAGGTTTTTTTCATCATCGTATCCTGTTATTACCGCCCACAAATCGCCGAGACTCAATTTTATCAAGACAGGCTGTTTTTCCTCGACAGCCCGCTTTATTCTTTCAAACAGGACATTTTCCTCTGTATTTTTGTTCATTGACTCATAGTGATAACCGGACGCGTATAAAGCTAAGGATAAACGGTCAATGGCGGTCTCTGAAAATTCGTCCGCTAAGTACGACTTGTCAAACGAATTACCGATTTCCTTATCTATCCAAAAATATGCGCAGCCCGTTATTGTTATCAAATATTGATATATTTTAAGGTGATGTTTATTGATAAAAGGTTCGTTTCCGCAGTCGCCGCACTTTATACAGTCGCGCTGATGCTTGCCGCAGAAAAAAGGGGTGTCCTCTGTGTAAGCGTCCCGATATAAAAGAATGGAAGAAAGGGCGCCGAAAAATGAGTTCCTTTGTGCGTTTACTGGAAAAGAGACTACGTTTTCAATACTTTTTATCATTTGAATTCCTCCACGTAATAAAAAATTTAATTTGTCATTTTAAGCGTTTTATGAATTTGATCTGACGGAAAAACGATGATACATTACGTCCCAACTGTGATATTTTCATTCAGTATCTTTACAACCTCGTCGATAATATCGCCGCATTCACGAATTCTTGCGGCAATTTTTTTCCGTTTTTCGGGCGTTTGCAGCTTTTCAAGAGTTATATTGAAGCCGCCTCCGAGAGCTTCGAGATCATTTGCGCCGTCGTTGTGCCAAATATCGGCGGTGCGTTTGTACAAAAGACTGACGTCGTTAAGATATGTCATATCGGGATTCCATTCGATTGCGCGCTGTAAAAAATTAGGACAGCAGCATCCGTTTGTGGCAAGCGTGAAAACGAAATTAATATACATTGCCCGTGAATTAAATTCCTCCGGCTTTATTTTTTCAAAATATCCGTTTTCGACGTCATCTGCCCACTTGCGGAAAGCAGGAGCGCCAAAGCAGTATTTACCGTTGTTGGTTGTCAGAAGCTTCGGCAGCGCGTGAATTGCTTCACGGTAAATTTCCGCAGTATCCTTTTGCTCTTTTTTCCCGCCGACAAATATCCAGCCGCTTTTATCTGTATCGTATCCCATAGCTTTATCGCAGGAAATACGCTGCGGCTCGCTGTTATCCCCCGAAATATATATGAGCGTTTTTCCGTATTCCTCGTAGCCCGCAAACACACCGCACGGCTGACCGGAATATCCCGTGAATATAACGGGAACGCCTTTGTCAATGCAGGAAATGAGTTTTTCCGAATACGTTTCTTTATTTTTGAGAAGTTCACGGCTGAAAACATACGCGGCTGAATAACCGCACTTTTCAAAAATTCCCTCAAAAAATTTTCTGTCGCCGTTGACCTGATAATATGCGTTCACGCCGTCGCCGTCAAAAGGCTGTTTGTAATGCTGAGCAAACAGGTCCCCTGTAAGTCCTGCAAAAAACAGATAGTCAAATTCCTTTTCTCCCAGACATTCCATTACATATGCGGCGCTCCCGTTGAAACGGTAAATTTCGCCGTACTCTTCTATAATAAGGCGGTGAATAATAGGAATAAGGTTATTGCTCCGCTTTGCATTTACGGTAAGCTCTACGTTTTTTATTTTATTTGGCTGAGAATACGCAAGCTGTGAAATACTGATTTTTCTGAAATATTTCATTCCCTGACCGTTTGAGCCGATAACAACGGGATATGCTTCTTCACGGTTCAGATCAAGGGACATATACGGAAAACCGGTTCCGCAATACCGTATCTCACCGTTTATTATGACCGCCAAATGCTTTTGTCCGACTACCCATGTGACATGATTGTATTCGTTCGGCTTGATACGTCCCCTGTGCGGGAAATTATAAAGGTCGTGAAAGATCGGTTGGTGAAAGCTGACCGCTTCCTCACGACAGCTCGAACTGTTATTCATATTGATGCCGAAATCCATAATTTTGAGGTTTTCGCCGCCGTCATAGCTGTTTGAACCGTGATAAAAAATAATGCTGCCCTCGCTGTCGCCGTAACCGAACTGCTCGTCGTCCATCGGTACGCGAAAGTCTATATCAACCCGAAACGGCAGCTTTACAGATATATTTGTATTAAGCGTCCGCGCTGAGATCCGACCGGTATATTCGGCTTCGCCGCTGTCAAGTACTCGGTAATGAGGGTCGTTGATAGGCGTAATTTTATCAAGCGCGGCCTCTTTTTCCCACAGCAGAGGATTTTGAACGTCGATCTCGTCTTCCGTAATATCAGTGACCTCGGCAGGTTTTGGATAAAGCGACACGTCGGGAATCCGTTTTTTTACCGGAACGTATAAAGCGACAAGCTGTCTGCGTTCGTCGGGAGAGATAAGATTTTCTGTCATGGCGGCGTGGCGCAGACTGCCGTCCGCTGCGTAATCTATCTGATAAAATTTATTTTCGTCAAAGCTTTTTATCATAGAATGAAACGACCGGTTCATATCGTCGTCGAGATATAAATTTGCGGCGGCAAACAGACCCCCGTCAAAAATGAAATCCGTAAAGCCGCTGTCGTTTACAAAGCCGTCGGCAATTTTTGAGATCGTAACGTCCTGTTGGTTTTCCCGGTACTCAAAGCTTCCGTGATAATCGGTTTTTATCCCGCTCATCTGAATATAACGCGAAAAAGCGTCGGTGTCGGAGCTTTGCGGATCGGCTTTAAGGTATGAGGATAACACGCGCATTTTAGGCAGCTTTACAATGGAAATATCAAGCGGACGCGCAAGTTTTTCCGATATCTCGGAAAGATGTTCTATGCCGATGTTTTCACGCACGGCGAGCTGCTTGTCCATTTCCTCGTACAAAAGGGGCAGCGCGGAGATTTGTTTGATACCTTTTTCGATCATTTTATTCAAAAAATCGTTAATAATGCGTTTAAGCTCAGACAGAGCCGTGACCTCGCGGTCTATTTCATTAAGCCTGTTCACAAAAACCTGCGTGATGTCCAGCATTTCATGGCTGCTGTAAATTCGCAGGATGTCTTTTATCGGTATCTGCATTTTGCGAAGTACCATGATCTGCCGCAGCCGCTGTACATTCTGCTCGTCATAATAGCGGTATTTTTCAAACTGCGGACGGACGCTTATAATAAGTCCGGCTTCTTCGTAATAACGCAGTGTTCTTGAAGATAGCCCGAGCTGAGCGCTTAGGTCGGTTATCTTGATCAAATTCATATAGGCTTCTCCTTTCTGTAAACAGTATACTACTTAATGTTAGTCAAAGTCAAGAAACGGTTTCCGTGCTGCTGCTCGTTTTCATACAGCCGCCTTTTGTTGAACCCAAAGTTATACATTGAGCCGCAAATATTCAAGAAAACAAGTATTTGCGGCTTTATGTATAAAATGCCATTATTTTTAAGTATGTTTGAATTGCAATAAATACGTTAATTGCGTACAGCGTTCAAAATCTCCGTAATTCCGTTAGCTACCGCGCGGTCGTTGTCAAATACGATTTTATACAGCCGCTTCAGCTCGTTCTGCACATCAGGCTGCTGAATCAATTGAAATGACTCATCCGTAGGTAGATATCCTGTCTGCGGTCCAACATTCAGGCAAGCCCAGATTTTCCAGCCGATACCGTGAGTTTCGTTGTTTCCCTCCGCGCTATAACGTTTAAAAAACAGTTCTGCCAGTTTTTCAGCCGCGGCTTTCAGTTTGTTTGATTCCGACGGATCTGCCGATGACGAATCAACAAGTGAATACAGAAGATTGTCCTTTGACGTAAAGGCTTCCGCCGCGTGCCACCTTGCCTCTATCGGAACTCCGTTTATCCCCATAAGCTTGTACGACAGCATTACGGCGTTTTCTGGCGTGACATTTGACAAGTCGGACATAATTTCATTCTCCAGAGCGTCGTGCGAGGGATCGCTCAGTACAGCGTGTATCCGTTTGAGTATGTCAAAGTAAGTCTGCTTGCAATCAGCGTTATTTGCGCGGTCAGCTTCGCCCGTAATAACGATAATATCCTCATATGCGCCGTCTGTCTCGTCGCTTATCCCGCCGCCGTAATTCATAACGGTGATACCGTCGTCAGTGTAGCCGCATACGATTTTCCAGCATGAGACCCATGCCATTTCATCAGGATAGACGCTGTGATTTGCCGCCATTGCAGGGTATCCGGCATCAATTGAATTTTTTATGATCTCGCGGATCTCCGCGACAGTTTTGTTTTTGCAGCGGATAAACGAGAGTCCCGCAAAGCCCATGATATCCGCCAAAAAGCCGTCGTCCCAGCGCCAACCGACCGGAATATTTGGGATCGAGTGTGCGCCGACGCTGTCGTCTTCTGGGTAATCAAAACCGAACGCTAACCCTGACGCGGTGAGCAGGCAGTGATAGACGCTTGACTGCGTCTTGCCAAGCGACTGTCCTGTACAGCCGCCGCATTTTTTGCAGTAGCAGCCTTTTGGCGTACACCAGTAGGGGGTATCGTCGGTGTATTTTTTTGCAGCGCATACCGCGCTTGACAAAGCCGCGATGAATCCGTCGGATTCTGCGTCGTATGGGAACGGGTGAACTGTAAGCTGTTTTTTCATCTTGATTCTCCTTTGAAATTTACTTAAGATGTGTTCACGCGTGACTGGTACATCTCTGTAAACAGTATACCACTTGACGTAACGTCAAAGTCAAGAGCTTGGTTATATGATTTTATATTATTCTTCATATTGGATTTTCGTATGTGTAGGCACGACAGTTGAAAAGTATGAGCTCAATTATTTTTTATTACAGAAATTTCTGTGACATGTTTTTGAATGGACTATTTTATTATAATATGCTGTTCTGTCGAACAAACGGCTGTTTAATTCCTTGTTAATGTTCATTTTATCACCTAAACCGAGGTTTCCCTGCGCACAAGAACAGGAGTAACAACCTTGTGAACAGGTTCTTTAAGCGGCTCCGGACGGCGTTTTTTCCGCTCGTCCATTTGCCGCACAAGAAGCTTCATCGCCTCGTCCGCCATAACGTTTATCTGCTGACCTATGGTGCTTATGGGTATGACCGCTTCCTTTGAAATCGGCGAATCGTCAAACCCTATTATCTTATATTTTCCGGGAAGCTTTCCGTACCTTTTGAAAATAATATTCAGCAATATATTCGCATGGGTATCGTTGGGCATAAAGATACCCACGGTCTTACCGGTATATTTTTTCTCGATCTCATCGAAAAGCTTTGAGATACCCGCATAGTTTTCCTCAAAATTATTACCGAGATCAGTAAGGATCACCCTATGCTCAATGCCGTTGTTTTCGCAAAATTCCCTGAAACCGCGTATTCTTCCGTAGGCAGGAATATCCTCGGTAAGATCGGCGTTGACGTGGATAAGCATATCGCAGCCGCTTTTCACCAGCAGACTTGCAGCCTGTACCCCGCCCATATAGTTGTCGGTTTTTATGCTGCAAATATATTTGTCCTCGCGCTCTATTGCGACTATGGGTATTCCGTATGAAGCAAGCTCCCGGGAGGGTATCGTGTGGCTCAGTATTATCATTCCCTCAATATTATAGGCGAGCAGCTCACGTATATATTTCCTCTCCGTATCGGGGTCGCCGCTGCCCGCAAACAAAATAAACTTGTAGCCGTATTTTTCGTATGTTGAAACTATCTGATTGAGCATTTCCGAATAATAGTGCATATAAAGATTGGGGACGATAACTCCGACAAATTCCGTTTTGCCGTTGGCGAGAACCTTTGCAAGCTTGTTCTCCCTGTAGTCAAGAGCCTTAAGCGCGTCGGCTATTTTATCCTGATTCTCCACGGTAAGGGAATCGGGATCGTTGAAATATCTTGACACGGTGGTTTTGGAAAATCCCGTATAGTCCGCGATGTCCGCAAATGTTACTTTTTTCTTTGCCATAAAAACGCCTCTTTTCTAAAAACAGTATAGCACAAAAAAATACGCGTTTCAATATTAGAACCGGTAAAGTAACCGGTTTTGTGAAAACCCTCCAAAAGGACGGGCTTTGTATTGTAATTTTTAATGAAAATGCACTTAGGCTATTGACAAACGGAAATATCCGGTGTATTCTTATATCGTAAAGTAACCGGTTACTTTACCGATTACTCAGATGCAAAAACCTATTCCAAAAACAGCAGGGAGGTAATTGCCGGTATGGATATGAAAAAGCATATCAAAGCTGCGGCATTAGCGTCAGCGTCCGCGCTTGCGGCGGCGCTGCTGCTCGCGGGCTGCGGAAAAACAGTAAGTCCCGGCGACAAGGCGGGCTACGACGAGGGCGAGGAGTACCTCAGTATATGGGTACATATTATCGAGGACACCCCCGAGGGACGCTCCTACCGAAAATCGGTGGACTCGTTCAACGAGAAGTACGACGGAAAATATTTTGCTGACATTGAGTTTATCCCCCGAAACGACAGCGGCGGAGGATATTCCGACAAGGTGAACGCTTCGGTGCTTTCGGGAGATCTGCCCGACGTCCTTACCGTGGACGGACCGAACATTGCCGCATACGCCGCGAACGGAATAATCCAGCCTCTTGCGGAGCTTACGAAGGAGGAGAGGAGCGTTTACCTCGAATCAATAATCGAACAGGGAACGTTCAACGAAAAGCTGTACGCGCTGGGCGCAATGGAATCAAGCGTGGGACTTTACTACAACAAGGCGATACTACGCGAGGCGGGCGTGGAAGTCCCGCAGGCAGGAGACCCCTGGATGTTCACGGAATTTCTTGACGTTCTCGAAAAGGTCAGACCCGCAGCGGAAAGCAAAAACGGCTATCCGCTGGATATGACCTTCCCTGTGGGAGAGGCGACGATATATTATTACGCGCCGTTCATATGGTCAAACGGCGGCGACCTTGTAAGCGGGGACGGTCTTACGGTAAGCGGCATTTTCAATTCCGAAAGAAACGCCGGTACCATGAATTATTTCAGAGGACTTGTGGATAAAAAATATATGTCCGCAGTGCCGATAGAGAACCTTTTTGAAAGCGGACGCGCGGCGTTCAAGTTTGACGGCGCGTGGGAGGTAAACACGATATACACAAGCTATCCCGACATAGAGCTTGGCGTTGCGCCCTACGTAGTCGGCGATAATTGGGACGGCGGCCGGTACACTCCCACAGGCTCATGGGCGTACGCTGCTTCGTCGGTAACAGAGAATATCGAGGGAGCTACCGAGCTTGTGAAGTGGATGAGCGGAGTGGAAAGCGGTCTCGACCTGTACGGACAGACAAAGTCCCTGCCCTCAACATATGCGGCATACGAACAGATAAGCGATTTCACGGAGGACGAAAATTACAAGGCTCTTTACGAGCAGCTAAGAGATTACGGACACCCACGTCCCAAGACTCCCGCATACCCTCAGCTCAGCGCGTCATTCCAGCAGGCGCTTGAAAATATTGCTATCAGCGGCATGGACGCCGATACCGAGCTGAAAAAATCTACGGAAAGGATAAACGATAAGCTGGATCGTTACACAAGAGAATAATGAGTAAGAATAAATCGAATTCAATTCTGGGAATGGCTTTTTTCGGACCAGCCCTTGTTCTGCTGACGGTGTTCCTGTTCATTCCCATGGTACTCACGGTAATTTACAGCTTTACGGATTATTTCGCGCTCAGTCCGAAAAACACCCACTTCGTAGGCTTCAGGAACTTTGTGAAGATATTCGGCGACGAGCTTTTTGTGCAGTCCTTTTTAAACACGGTGAAATTCGTTGTAATAATTGTGCCGCTGCAATGTCTCGGCGCGCTGGGGCTTGCGCTTCTCATCAACAAGGTAACGTACTGCAAGAAATATTTCAAGGTAGCGTTTTTCGTACCCGTTGTAATGTCCCTTGCTGTAGTGTCCACCTTATGGATGCAGATATACAGCCCCGAGGGTATCATAAACACTATTCTTGCAAACCTCGGAATAGAGGCTCAGCCCTTTATCCACAGCGCGGATCAGGCTCTGCCGTCCATAGCGGTAATGAGCGTATGGCAGGGCATGGGGTACCAGATGATAATTTTCCTCGGAGGCTTGCAGGCGATAAATCCCGCGCTCTACGAGGCGGCTGAAATGGATCACGCCAGCGCGTGGCAGAAGTTCAGGGACATAACCCTGCCCGAGCTTAAACCTCTTTGTGTATTCGTTTTTATAACCGTTACCATAGGCGCGTTCAGAATGATAGTCCAGCCAATGGTAATGACGGGCGGCGGACCCTCCAACTCCACCTATACCATTGTTTACGACATTTACGAAACCGGCACGGTAAACTGGGAGATAGGTCTTGCCTCGGCAATGGCTGTGGTATTCGTGATTTTCGTTATCGTGCTTACGGTGATCCAGAATATACTTACCAAGGATAAGGAGGAGAAAAAATGAGCATTAAAACGCGCAGAATCTTAAACATTATTTTAGCCGCCGTTATGATAATACTTTCGCTGTTCTTCCTTTTCCCAGTGGTTTGGATGCTGGCAAATTCCTTTAAAGGCGACGCCGCCATAACAGCGGATATGAATACGGTCTCGGCGTTCATTCCCCCCGTCCCCGGCAAAGGCTTTTTCGATAATTATGTTTCCATAGTTACGGACACAAGCTTTCTGCGGTATATGTTCAACACCCTTTTCTACGCGGCTGTGCTGATAATCCTCGGCATTGTTGTAAACGGTCTTGCGGGGTACGCGCTTGCAAAGATAAAATTCCCCTTTGCGGACAAATGGCTGCTTATCATTATGATGCTGATGATAATACCCTCCGAGACAATTATCACCATAAACTTTCTCTTTATCGCAAAAATGGGACTTCTCAATACCGTTGTGGGATACGTCCTGCCGATGATAGTTAACCCGTTCAACATATTTCTTTTCAGACAGGTTTTCGTGAGCCTGCCCGACGACGTTTACGAAGCGGCGCAGCTTGACAGGTGCGGACCGGTAAAATACTTTTTTACAATGGTTTTGCCCATGTCGAAAACCGTTGTCGCCACGGTAAGCGTGTTCACGTTCCTGAACGTATGGAACGACTACCTCTGGCCGTCGCTGGTGTTTACCTCAAGCGATCTGCTCACGGCGCAGATAGGACTCAATTCCATAACCTCCAACGACAACACCACAATGGGTCAGACTCTGACGGTCATCACGCTTATAACGATTCCCGTAATAATCATATACTCGCTTTTCTCGAAACAGATCGTGGAGGGCGTTGTATCCACAGGTTCAAAGGAGGGCTAAATTATGAGTTACATAGAGCTTAAAAACATCTGCAAAAAATACCCGAACGCGGACAGAAATTCGGTTACGAATTTCAACCTTGAAATAAACGAAAAGGAATTTATCGCCTTTGTCGGACCGTCTGGTTGTGGCAAGTCCACCACCCTGCGAATGATAGCGGGCTTTGAGGACATCACAGACGGAGAGCTTTACATTGACGGAAAGCTGATGAACCAAGTCCTGCCACGCGACAGGGGCATTGCGATGGTTTTCCAGAATTACGCCCTTTATCCCCACATGACCGTTGAGAAAAATATTTCCTATGGACTGAAAAATATGAAAGTCCCCGCCGCCGAGATCGAGAAAAAGGTCGACTGGGCGATAGATGTTCTCGGTCTTAAGGAGTACCGCTACAGAAAACCGAAAAACCTTTCAGGAGGACAGCGGCAGAGGGTCGCTCTGGGACGCGCTATCGTCAAGGATTCCAAGGTTTTCCTTATGGACGAACCGCTTTCCAACCTTGACGCAAAGCTGAGGGTAAGCATGAGAAACGAGATAAGCAAGCTCCACAGGCAGCTTGGCAGTACCACTATCTACGTTACTCACGACCAGGTTGAAGCCATGACCATGGCGGACAGGATAGTCATAATGAAGGACGGCATAGTACAGCAGGCAGGTAAGCCTATGGAGCTTTACGAACACCCGGTAAACAAATTCGTGGCGGGCTTTATCGGTTCCCCACAGATGAATTTTTACAACGTCAAGGTTATCGGGAATACCGTTAAATTCGAGGGAGGCGCGGAAATGAAGTTGCCCGAAAGCATTTCGGAAAGGCTCAAGGACAGCGGCGGAGAGCTTATTCTCGGAATACGCGGCGAGGACATCAAGCTTGAAAGCCAGAATATCGAGCTTTACGCCGATACGAAGCAGAGCGCGTCAGTGGAAAACACCGAGGTTATGGGCAACGAGAATAATCTGTACTTTAACTTCGGCGGCGCGCTTACCGTTGCGAGAGTTTCAAAGTATGAGATAAGCCGCCCAGGAGACAAAATTGATTTTGTGTTTATTCCCTCAAAAATCCATTTCTTTGACAAAGCTACCGAAAAATGTCTGTTCTGAAAGGAGTTGCCATGGAGATACATCTTAAATCGCCGAAAGGCTGGATAAACGATCCCAACGGCTTTATTTACTACAAGGGAAAATATCACCTTTTTTACCAACACTTTCCTTATGCTCCCGTATGGGGCAGAATGCACTGGGGACACGCCGTCAGCGGCGACCTTACGGACTGGCGGCATCTTGATACCGCCCTGTTCCCCACCAAGAACGACGACCGGGACGGCTGCTTTTCAGGCAGCGCTGTAGAGCATGAGGGGAAAATGCACATATTCTACACGGGCGTAAGGTACGACCTTCCCGACCCCGAAAATATAAACTGCTGCCTTGACGACAAATTCACCGCTGCGCAGCTGCATATTGCGTCGGAGGACGGCTTTAGCTTCGATAATTTCGGAGGAAAAGCAACGGTGATCCCTCCCGTCATTGACTCAAATATCGGAGACAGCACCCATACCCGCGACCCGAAGGTGTGGAAAGGCTCGGACGGTAAATTTTACATGGTGCTGGGCACTACCGTAAATTCCAAAGGCAGACTGCTTTTTTACAGAAGCGGAAATCTTTCGGACTGGGAATATGTCAACTGCGCTTCAGCCCCGAACTGCGGCTGGATGTGGGAATGTCCCGATTACTTCAGGACGGATAATTCCGGCGTGCTTATCTTCTCCCCAATGGGCATAGCGGAGGGACAGCAGGCGGTATGTACCCTTGTTGACTTCGATGAAAAAAGCTGTGAGATGAGGATACCCGAAAGCTATAACTTTTTTGATTACGGACTTGATCTGTACGCTCCGCAAAGTACTCTTGACAAAGAGGGGCGCAGGACGGTCATAGCATGGCTGAGAATGCCCGAGCCTATGGACAGCGGCGCGATAGGAATGTACTGCACGCCGAGAATATGCGAGGTCAGAAAAGGACACATATATTTCCGTCCGCACCCCGATGTAAAAAATAAATTCACGAGGAAAACAGCTGCACCCGAAAAAATATATATGATAAAAGCAAGCCTTTCGGAGGGCGAAAAAATCGACGCGGGCGGATTTGCCGTACAGCGAAAAAACGGCAGGATAGTTACAGATAGAAGCAAGGTAATACGCGGTCACAAAGAGCTGAAAAGCGTCTGCGAAACTCCGGAGCTGAAAGACGGCTTCGACGTTGAAATTTACATTGACGAAAATATGGCGGAGGTTTTTGTGAACGGCGGGGAGTACGTCATAACAAACGCCATTTACGACCTGATTGATAACGTTTCATCTAACGGAAATATCGAAATTTACGCATTGGAGGGATAGTATGAAAAGGTTCGACGTTTGCGCGCTGGGGGAGCTGCTTATTGATTTTACCGAGAACGGAACAAGTCCGCAGGGCAATCCCGTTATGGAGGCAAACCCGGGCGGCGCGCCCTGCAACGTGCTTGCAATGCTCTGCAAGCAGGGTTACAGAACAGCTTTTATCGGCAAGATCGGGGACGATATTTTCGGCAGGCAGCTTAGGCGTACAATTGAGGAGATCGGCATAAACACCGACGGGCTCGTTACCGATAAAGCTGTGAATACCACTCTTGCTTTTGTGCATACCCTTGATGGCGGCGACAGGGAATTTTCGTTTTACAGAAACCCCGGCGCGGACATGATGCTGAACGAAAACGATATTGACGCAAAGCTTATCGAAAGCTCCAAAATATTTCATTACGGCTCTCTTTCAATGACAAACGAAGTGTGCGAAAGGGCTACCAAAAAGGCTGTGTCAATCGCGGAAAATTCGGGAGCGATAATTTCCTTTGACCCCAATCTGCGGGAAAATCTTTGGGACAGCCTCGATATCGCGAGGGAAAAGATCGCATACGGAATCGCGCATTGCGATATTTTAAAAATTTCCGACAATGAGATACTATGGTTTACGGGAGAAAACGATTTTGACAAGGCAGTGGAAAAGCTTCGCGGTGAGTATAAGAACATACGGCTCCTGCTGCTGTCGCTCGGCAAAAACGGCAGCAGGGCGTACTCCGAAAGCGGCTTTGCTTTTGCGCCGATATGTCCCGCAGATACCGTTGAAACAACGGGCGCGGGGGACACCTTTTGCGGCAGCATTTTGGGAAAAGTCCTCGAACGCGGCATGAAGGATTTTTCCAATGCCGAGCTTTTGGAAATGCTTACCTTTGCAAATGCCGCCGCTGCGCTTGTTACCGAAAGAAAAGGCGCTCTCAAGGTTATGCCGGACGTTAAAGAGATACTGGGTATAATTGAAAAAAGTAAATAGAATTTTTTATAACCACAACAGTCCGCCATTCCTGCTTTCAGTGACATCCGCTGTCCGAACAGTGTCCGCATGAAGCGCAGTCAGGGAACTGTCCGGAATCGTATTCGATACCATTTTTGTCATAGTAATCCTTGACGGCTGCCTTTATCGCTTCCTCAGCCAGAACGGAGCAATGCATTTTGTGTGGGGGAAGTCCGTCGAGAGCCTCCGCCACCGCTTTATTCGTCAGAGTCAGCGCCTCGGAAAGCGGTTTGCCTTTTATCATTTCCGTCGCCATTGAGCTTGAAGCAATCGCGCTTCCGCAGCCGAATGTATTGAACTTTACATCTGCAATCACATCATTTTCAATTTTCAGATATATCTTCATGATGTCGCCGCATTTGGCGTTTCCTACCTCGCCCACGCCGTCCGCGTTTTCAATTGTACCCACATTGCGCGGATTCATAAAATGATCCATTACTTTTTCACTGTATAACATAGCTTTTTTTGTCCTCCTGTAAATCTTTCCAAATTGGAGACATATTCCGCAGATATGTCACGGTCTCTTTGACCGCCGAGATTATATAGTCGATTTCCTCCTCCGTATTTTCCTCTGACAGCGACAGGCGCAGCGAACCGTGCGCGATCTCGTGGGGACGTCCGATTGCGAGAAGCACGTGACTCGGGTCAAGCGAGCCCGACGTGCAGGCGGAACCCGATGACGCGCAAATGCCCTTGCTGTCCAATAAAAGCAGCAGGGACTCGCCCTCAATTCCCTCAAAGCATACGTTTACATTTCCCGGAAGACGGTTTAAAGGGTCGCCGTTGAGAACGGTATGTGGGATTTCCAAAATCCCCGAAATCAGCCTGTCACGAAGCGCAGTCAGTCTTGATGTGTTTTCGTCAATTTTGGAAACAGCTTCTTTCAAAGCCGCCGCCATTCCCATTATCGCGGGGAGATTTTCCGTACCAGCGCGTTTTCCGCTCTCCTGCGCTCCGCCCTCGATAAGGCTTGTCAGCGGTATTCCCTTTTTGGCGTACAGTACGCCGATACCTTTCGGTCCGTGAAACTTGTGAGCGGACAGCGACAGCATATCAATATTTTCCTCGGCGACGTTGATCTTCAAGTGACCGACCGCCTGAACCGCGTCGGTGTGAAATATTACGCCTTTTTCGCGGCATATTTTGCCGAGCTCCGAAATCGGCTGAACAGTGCCGATTTCATTATTGGCGTACATGACGGTTACAAGCGCGGTGTCGGGACGTATCGCCGCCTCAAGCTCACCGGGACGGACGATTCCGTTTTTATGTGCGTCAAGAAGCGTCACTTCAAAGCCCTGCTTTTTTAACTTATCCAGCGTGTGGAGTACAGCGTGGTGCTCGATCGCGCTTGAAATAATATGCTTTTTATTATTTCGCGCACCGACCGCTGCCGCCGACAAAATCGCCTGATTGTCCGATTCGCTGCCTCCGGAAGTGAAAGTTATCTCCTTAGCGCTGCACTCCAGCGCCTCGGCGACAGAATGCCTTGCCGACAGCAGCGCTTCCGCAGCCCTTTGTCCGAAGCTGTGCAGACTGGACGGATTTCCGTATATCCGATCAAGATACGGGAGCATCGTGTCTATTGCGGTTCGGCTCATTTTAGTCGTCGCGGCATTATCCGCGTATATGTTCATTTGTATTTCCCCTTTCAAATACTTGTCAAACTAATACAAGTTTCGGCATATTTGCGTTTTATGCGCGAAAAAAATTTAGTTTTTATTAAGGCAGATGTACAACATAGCTTGCCTTATTTCATCAAATTAAGTATATAATACCTATCTGCTTAATATATTATAACTACGTTGAAGTAATTTGTCAAGCAAAAAAGAAAAAATCTTCATTTTTAATAGATTTTTTGAAAAGGTATTGACAAATAAAGTAATAAGTGCTATCATAAAATACATAAAGCCTATAAGAATAATAGGCTAAGCTTTGGGAATAGAAAACAAGGCTCAAATAATATAAATTCTGAAAGGGGAGCTTATCATGAAAACGTTTGACAGAATAACCGACCTTATCGGGGGCACGCCGCTTCTAAAGCTTACCAACTATATTGCCGAGAAAGAACTCGGCGCGACAATACTGGCGAAGCTTGAATATTTCAATCCCGCGGGAAGCGTTAAGGACCGCATCGCAAAGGCTATGATCGACGACGCGGAGGCAAAGGGTATCCTTAAACCCGGCTCAGTTATCATTGAACCGACCAGCGGAAACACGGGTATCGGACTTGCCGCCGTTGCCGCTTCGAGAGGCTATAGGATAATACTTACAATGCCCGAGACTATGAGCGTAGAACGCCGCAATCTTCTGAAAGCCTACGGCGCCAGGCTTGTGCTGACCGAGGGAGCGAAGGGCATGAAAGGAGCTATCGCAAAAGCGGAGGAGCTTGCTGCCGAAACCCCGGACAGCTTTATCCCCAGTCAGTTCACCAATATGGCTAATCCCGCTGTGCACCGCAGTACGACGGGTCCCGAAATTTGGGAGGATACCGACGGCAAGGTGGATATCTTTGTTGCGGGAGTCGGTACGGGAGGAACAATATCCGGCGTTGGAGAATACCTCAAGAGCCGTAATCCGAATGTAAAGGTGGTTGCGGTTGAGCCCGCAGGCTCTCCCGTGCTTTCCAAGGGTACGGCAGGATCGCATAAGATCCAGGGTATAGGCGCGGGATTTGTGCCCGATACGCTGAACACGGAGATTTATGACGAGGTCATCGCCGTAGAAAACGAGGACGCCTTTGAGACCGGCAGGACGCTTGCCGTGCGGGAGGGTCTGCTTGTGGGAATTTCCTCGGGAGCGGCGGTTTTTGCGGCGACAGAGCTTGCAAAGCGTCCTGAAAACAAGGGTAAGATAATTGTCGCCCTGCTGCCCGATACGGGAGAGCGTTATCTTTCCACGCCTATGTTTGCGGAATAAATATTTCCTAAAGATCAAGCGGATTGCAAATATAAAATAAAAGGCTCCGTCTGTTCCCGATTTTCAGAACCGAAAAATCCCGGGAAATCAGGCGGAGCCTGCTTACATTTTAAAATAAAGAGCCGCATGGGTCAGATCACATAGTCGTTCGTATACCGTTCCTTTTGCTGTTCCAGTATATCTTGTAAAGTAATTCCGTCAAGGTATTCATTGATCGTTCTGTAAAGTCCCTGCCACACTGGAAGCATAGCGCAATCCGTGCTCCGCTCGCATTCTTCTGATTCCCCCTCCGCGCATGAAACAGGAGCCAATGAGACCTCCGTCAGACGCAGGATATCTCCAACCGTGTACTTGTCAGGCGTTTTGGAAAGCTGATATCCCCCCTGCGAACCGCGGACGGTTTTTAAAATATTCGATTTATTGAAAATGGGAATGATCTGCTCCAGATATTTTTTTGAAATATTCTGACGTTCCGCAATGTCTTTCAGGGCAATATAGCCGCAGTTTTGATGTTCAGCCAGGTCCAGAAGCATACGAAGCGCGTATCGTCCTTTTGTGGAAATCTTCATATCAGGTCACCTCGTTAAATATTATAACTCTATAATAACATATATTTAATAGGTTTTCAATATCCGATAATAAATTTTTTGCGGATTTTGATGTAATGAGAACGCTGCTCAAGTATATAACCCCGTACTGAAATACCTGTCTCCCCTGTCGGGAAAAACGGTAACAATATTGCCGCCGTCCGTTTTTTCGGCAAGCTTCAGTACAGCCGCCATTGCCGCTCCCGAGGAGGAACCCGCAAAAATTCCCTCGTTTTTCGCAAGCAGCCTTGCCGTTTCAAAGGCTTCGCTGTCCGTCACTTTTATCACCTTGTCCACAAGGGACATATCCATTGTGTCGGCGATAAAGTCGTTTCCGATGCCCTCTATATTGTAATCGCTGTGCTCCCCGCCGCCCATTGTGGAGCCTACCGGGTCTGCCAGTACGCCTTTTATATTCGGATTATGTTCCTTTAAATATTTGAGTATTCCCGAATATGTACCTCCGCTGCCCGCTCCCGCCACAACGTAATCTATCCTGCCGTCCAGAGCTTCAAAAATTTCTTTTCCCGTGGTTTCGTAATGGGCAAGAGGATTGCTCATATTCTTGAACTGCTCCAAGGAGATCGAACCGGGTATCCCCGCCTTGATCTCCTCCGCCTTTTCCACCGCGCCGAGCATACCGTATTCGCGGGGAGTGTTCACTACCTCCGCGCCCAACGCCCGCAGCAGAGCCTGCTTTTCCGAGGAAAATTTTGTCGGTACGACAAATATTATTTTATAGCCTTTATTCAGAGCCGCAAAAGCTATCCCGAGACCTGTATTGCCCGCGGTAGCCTCAACTATCGTTCCGCCCTTTTTCAGTACGCCCCGCTTTTCCGCGTCGGCTATCATGTATTTGCCTGTTCTGTCCTTGACGCTGCCGGAAGGGTTCCAAAGCTCCAGCTTCGCGAAAATATTTATATTTTTGTTCGGCTGCATATTTCCTAACCGTACAAGGGGTGTATTGCCAATAAGCTCCTGCATTGAATCATAGTAAAACATATTATTTTCCTCTCTATCTTTTAATTTCGCTTTTTTCTATCGCTTGGGACAGATCCGCAAGAATGTCCTCAATATCCTCGATACCAACCGAAAGTCTGATAAGTCCGTCCGTAATGCCGACCCTTTTCCGTATATCCTCGGGAATGGACGCGTGTGTCATACTTGACGGGTGGCATACCAACGATTCGGCTCCTCCCAAGCTTTCCGCGAGCATGATAAGTTCGACGCTCTCAAAAAATACACCTATGTCGTAATTTTCTTTCAACTCAAAGGAAAGCATCGCGCCGCCGTTTTTTGCCTGCTTTTTGTTGACGGCGTACCCCTTGTCGTCCTCCAGACCCGGATAATAAACCTTTGCCACGCCCTTGTGACGGGACAGAAATTCCGCGGCTTTTTCCGCGTTGAAAACGTGCCTGTCCATTCTTACGCCCAGGGTCTTTATACCCCGTATCAGCAGGAACGAGTCAAAGGGCGCAAGCACACCGCCGGTGGAATTCTGGATAAACGCAAGCTTTTCCGCAAGCTCCTTTGAGTTTACGACAGCAAGTCCCGCCACAAGATCGCTGTGTCCGCCAAGATATTTTGTAGCGCTGTGTATAACAATGTCCGCGCCGAGAGGGATAGGCTTCTGCAGATAAGGCGTCATAAAGGTGTTGTCAACGATAACGAGCAGTCCCCGCCTATGGGCTATCTCCGATACCGCCTTAATGTCCGTCGCCGTCATCAGCGGATTTGCGGGACTTTCTATCAGCACCGCCTTTACGTCGGGGGTTATGTCCTTTTCAAAGCTGTCGGTATTTTCGGTGTCGGAAATTTTATAAGTAATGCCGAAATTGCTGAAAATCTTGTCCAGTATGCGGAACGTCCCTCCGTATACGTTTGCGGAAATAAGTACCCTGTCGCCGCTTTTGAAAAGGCTCAGAACAGCGGCGGCAGCAGCCATTCCCGAGGCAAATGCGAAGCCCGCTTCACCGCCCTCAAGCTCCGCGATAAGGGCTTCGAGAGCCTCTCTTGTAGGGTTGCCCGTGCGGGAATATTCATATCCCCGCATTTTCCCGAGACCATCCTGCTTGTAGGTGGAGGTCTGGTAGATAGGCACGTTTACCGCGCCCGTTCTTTCGTCTATGGAGATGCCTCCGTGTATCAATGCCGTATTCATATTTTCGTATTTTTTCACAGTAAAAACTCCTTTAAAATTATTCAAAAACCAGTCCGCCCGTATAGACCGCGGACAGCAGATTTACGTTTTCAAAAGCCCGCAAATTATCTTTTCTGCCGTTAAAATATTTTTCCTGAATTTTTCGCGGCGTAAAAAATTCGTCTATCTGAAAGCCAAGGGAATAAAGCGCGCGGGATACGTCGCCGTAATCGTAACCGCCCCGCATTTTTTCTCCCATTGACTCGGTAATGTCCGCAAGCTCCGAAACGCGCTCGGGAAAATTTCCCTTTTGAGGATAATCGAGCGCCAGCGCGCTGCCGTTTGCGGAAAGCTCCGCTATCTGCCGCAGGGTCTCCGTAAAAACAGGCAGGGTGAGATAATAGGTCACGCCGAGTATGCTGAAAAACGTGCCGACGTTCGGGTCAAAGCCGCTTTCAAGCAGCTTGACCGCCATTTTCTCCCTCTCAAAATCCACGGGGACAAAACGCACGTTTGGCGGAATATTCCATTCCAGCCCGCGTATGCGTTCAAGCTTGTAACGCTGGGTGTCGGGGTGGTCTATCTCGAATATCTCAATGTTTGGATTTTCATTTCTGAAAGAAAACGTGTCCGCCCCCGCGCCGCAGATAACGTACTGCACCTTGCGGTCTGCTGCGAATTTTTCAAGCCTTTTTTCCGTAAAATCAGTTCTCGAAAGAACTATAGGCAGAAAATATTTTCCGAGAAAATCCTCCGCATCCTCCGCCCCGAGAGCGCTTCCGATAAAGTCTTTTATTTCGTCGTACTCCTCCTTTCCCATAAGGTCGAACGCAAGGTAATCGTCGAAAACCTTATCCCTTGACGTATTTGAGTGCAAAGCCCGTCCAAAGGCGCAAAGCTTTGCGGTAACGCTTTCGCGGTTCTGTACCATTTTTATCATTCCTTCATAATAATTTCAAGCGCAAAAAAATGCGGAAAACACAGAAACCCCCGTATTTTCCGCATGACGGCGCACCGTACATATTACAGTATACACGAGCTGTTTCCTTGTCCGAAAAATATTAAATTTCTGAGCGTACAAAAACAACAGTACAATGCAGATCTTGTCATTTAAAACAGCTCCTCTCAAATTTGTTAACATATAATTCCTATGTGTTTAGTATGCTTAAAGCATATCAAATTAATTTATACTTGTCAATAGCTTTTTTGTATTTTATAAAATTTGGATAAAATTTTCCTTTTTTGAGAAAAATCTTTTATTGCATTTGTACAGCGGCATTATATTGACAATATATTTCAAATATGGTATAATATTTATAATACCTATCTGTATAATAAGAATTAGAGGTGAAGCATATGACGGAAATATTATGGCTTGGCAGAGGCGGACAGGGCGCGTTTACCGCCGCAAAGCTGCTTGGCGCGGCATACTCTGCAAAGGGGGAGGTCTCCCACGGACTGGCGTTCCCATCATTCGGTCCCGAACGCAGAGGTGCGCCTGTGAGAGCCTTTACAAAGCTTGACAGCAAGCCCGTACTCGACCGCAGCGAAACGGAAAAAGCCGATTACATAGTCATTCTGGACGAAACGCTGTACGGCGAAAATTTGGTAAATTTACTTAAAGAGGACGGAAAAATTCTCATAAACTCAAAGACGGGGCGGGGAGAAAACGTCCTGAATATTGACGGAAATTCTCTTGCGGCGGAGCTGAAGCTCCCCACGTCAAACACCGTAATGCTGGGATTTCTTTCCGCGGTTTCGGGTACGGTTTCCGCTGAGGAAATATGCCGCGCGATAGAGGATTATATGCCCGAAAAAATCCGAGAGAAAAACAAGCTTGCGGTACGCAGGGCGATAGAGGAGGCGGCAAAATGACACCTTTTTTGAGAGAAAAAAAGCAGTTCGGCTTTGAGGATATTCCCGAAAATACCGCTTTCGAGGCGGGTTATCTGGTTATGAAAAACAGCGGCTGGAGAAGCGTCCGACCCGTTGTGGACGTGGATAAATGCGTTGGCTGTATGCAGTGCTGCCTGTACTGTCCCGACGGCGTTATCTCAATGAAAAACGGCAAAGCGGAGGTCGATTACGACTTCTGCAAGGGCTGCGGAATATGCTCGAAAATATGCAAGCCCAAAGCCATTGAAATGGAGAGTGAGCGGTAATGGCGAAAAAATTTCTGTCCGGCGACGAAGCCTTTGCGGAGGGCGTTCGTCTCGCAAGGCCGGACGTTATATCCGCGTACCCGATAACGCCCCAGACTATCGTTGTGGAGCGGCTTTCCGAAATGGTTGAGGACGGCAGCTTAAAGTCAGAATTTATCCATGTCGAGTCGGAGCATTCCGCGCTGTCCTGCGCAATGGGAGCAAGCGCGGCGGGAGTGCGGGCGTTTACGGCGACCTCATCGCAAGGCTTGCTTTATATGGCGGAATGTCTTGTGTACGCCTCGGGGGGACGCTTCCCTATAGTTATGATGAACGCAAACCGTTCCACAGCTTTGCCTTGGAATATCTACGGCGACCAGCGGGACAGCCTTGCGCTCCTTGACAGCGGCTGGATACAGGCGTACGCCGAAAACGCTCAGGAGAGCCTTGACCTTGCGCTGATGAGCTTTTACATTGCCGAGAACAAGCGGGTGTCCACGCCGTTTATGGCAAACTTGGACGGATTTATTCTGACCCACACTTATGAGGAGGTGGACGTTCCCGAAACGTCCCTTGCGGAAAAATTCCTGCCGCCCTACGAAACAGAAAACAAGCTTGATCCGGACGCACCGAAAAATATGGCGTTCTCGGCGGGTCCCGAGCATAACTATATTTTCAAGTACAAGGAGCATAAAGCTATGCTTGAAGCGGCTGCCGTGATAACCGAGGCGGAGGAAAAATTTGCGGAGATTTTCGGCAGGAAGTACACGGGACTTATCGAAAAATATCTTGCCGACGACGCGGATTATATTATCGTGACTTTGGGCAGTATTGCGGGACTTTGCCGCGAGACCGCGGACAAGCTACGGGCAGAGGGGAAGCGCGTCGGCGTTGTACGCATACGCTATATGAGACCTTTCCCCGCCGCCGAGCTTGCGGAAGTCCTGAAAAACGCAAAAGCCGCCGCCGTACTGGAAAAGGATATTTCCTTCGGAAACGAGGGCACGGTTTACACAAACGTAAATTCCGCGCTGTTTAAGCACGGCGTGACGTTGCCAACATACAATTTTATCGGCGGACTGGGCGGCAGGAATATTTCCACCGCGGACATTGAAAATATTTTCGGTACAATTGAAAAAGGTACAGATAAAAAGGTAAATTTTATAGGGATAGAGGTGGACGAAAATGAGCGTGACCGCTAAAGAATTGTGTAAAGAAGAATTTTTCTACGGACACAAAGCCTGCGCAGGCTGCGGAGGAAGTCTCGCGGTGCGGAACGCGTTAAAGGTACTGGGCAAAAACGCCGTTGCGGTACTTCCTGCGGGGTGTATGTCGGCGGTTGGATTTAATTTCCCGCAGCTTTGCTTCGGGAACAACGCGATAATTTCCACATTTGCGGGTACGGCTTCGATGCTCACGGGCATAGAAGCCGGCTTTCGGGCGCGGGGAATTACCGATTTTACAGCCGTTGGCTTCGCGGGGGACGGCGGTACCGCTGACATTGGCATACAGGCTCTTTCGGGAGCTATTGACCGTAACGACAACATTATTTACATTTGTTACGACAACGAGGCGTATATGAACACGGGCATACAGAAAAGCGGTCTTACGCCTTTCGGGGCGAAAACCACCACAACCCCTGCGGGAAAAAATATTCACGGAAATATCCGTCCCAAAAAGAATATGTTTGAGATTGCCGCCGCCCACGATATTCCCTATGCGGCGACGGCTACCGTCGGCTATATGAACGATTTTCTGGACAAGGTGAAAAAAGCGTCCCAAATAAAGGGTACGAAATATATACACGTTATCGCGCCATGTCCCACGGGGTGGGGAATACCCGTCAGCGACACGGTTGAAGCCGCACGGGAGATAGTCGACTGCGGTCTGTGGTATCTTGCGGAGTACGAAAACGGCGAATTTATTCTGAACCGCGACCCAAAGGAATTTACCGACGTGGCGGAGTACCTGAAAAAGCAGGGACGGTTCAAACATCTTACCGATGAGGACATTGCCCTGATAGTGCGTTCCCGTGACGAAAAATGGGAGAAAATACGCAAAAACTGGAAAACAAAGGAGTAATTTTTATGCCGACTCTTTCAACAAGAACGGAAAGCTTTACAGACTCGGTCATAAGGCGTATGACCAGAATTTCAAACCAATACGGAGCGGTGAATCTTTCGCAGGGTTTCCCCGATTTTGACCCGCCGAAAGAAATTCTCGACCGTTTTGCCGAGATAACGGGGGAGGATTTCCACCAGTATTCCATAACCTGGGGAGCTCAGAATTTCCGCGAGGCTCTGGCGAAAAAGCAGGAGCATTTCACGGGAATGAAGCTCGACCCAAACGGCGAAATTGTGGTCACCTGCGGCAGTACGGAAGCCATGATGGCGGCTATGATGAGCGTTACGAACCCCGGGGACAAGGTGATAATCTTCTCGCCGTTTTACGAAAATTACGGCGCGGACACCATTCTTTCGGGAGCGGAGCCTATCTATGTCCCGCTGAATCCTCCCGAATTTTCCTTTGACGCGGACGTACTTGAAGCGGCGTTTAAGCAGAAGCCAAAGGCGCTTATTTTATGCAACCCGTCCAATCCCTGCGGAAAGGTTTTTACCCATGACGAGCTGAAAATTATCGCGGGTCTTGCAGAAAAATACGACGCCTTTGTAATCACCGACGAGGTTTACGAGCATATCGTTTACGCGCCCAACAAGCACGTTTATTTTGCCTCCCTGCCCAATATGCGGGACAGGACTATCACGTGCAGTTCTCTGTCGAAAACATACTCAATAACGGGCTGGCGTTTGGGGTACGTTATCGCGTCCCCCGAGGTTATTGACAGGGTGAAAAAGGTACACGATTTTCTTACGGTGGGAGCAGCCGCGCCCTTGCAGGAAGCTGCTGTTACCGGACTTAATTTCGGGGACGGTTACTACGCGGAATTGCAGGCGAAGTACACCGAAAAGCGCGGTCTTTTCCTAAAGGGTCTGGAGGACTTGAAAATCGCTCACACTGAGCCCCAGGGGGCGTATTACGTGCTGCTGGACGTTTCCGAGTACGGTTACGAAAGCGACCTTGAATTCTGCGAAAGGCTTGCGGAAAAGGTAGGCGTGGGGGCTGTCCCCGGATCAAGCTTTTTCAGGGAACCGGAGAACCGCTACATACGTATGCACTTCGCGAAGCGGACTGAGACCCTTAACGACGCGCTGAACCGTCTTGAAAATATGCGGGAAAAAATGTCGGTTAAATAATAATTTGCAGTATGTTTTACATTTCCGTAGGGGACGGGTCTCCCGTCCCGCGGTTACGGTACAAGTGTCGGATATCATGGGACGGGAAACCCGTCCCCTACATTTAAAAATGCGTCGGGAGGAATACTGCCATGACCTTGCAGCAGATACATTACGCGATAGTGATTTCCGAAACAGGCTCTATGAACAAGGCTGCGGAGCTGCTCTATATCTCACAGCCGAGCCTTACCGCCGCCGTCAAGGAGCTTGAAAAGGAGATAGGCATAACCGTCTTCAACCGCAGCGGAAAGGGCGTTTCTCTCACCGCGGACGGCATGGAGTTTCTCACCCACGCGCGGCAGGTCTACCAGCAGTATGAGACCCTTTCGGAAAAATACAGCGGCGGCAGGGTCAAGCGGAAATTCGGCGTTTCGGCGCAGCATTACTCCTTTGCGGTGCAGGCTTTTGTCGATACGGTCAAGGAGTACGACACCTGCGATTACGAGTTCGCCGTTCGGGAGACCAACACCGCCGACGTGATAAACGACGTTGTTTCCCTCAAAAGCGAGATAGGAATTTTGTACCTGAGCAGCTTCAACAGGCAGTTTATCACGAAAATCCTTAACGCAAATCAGCTTGAATTCCACCACCTGACGGACTGCGGGGTGTACGCCTATTTGTGGAAAGGACACCCTCTTGCGGGACGTGAAGCCGTCAGCCTTTCGGAGCTTGAAAGCTATCCCTGCCTGACCTTTGAGCAGGGGGACAAGGGTTCCTTTTATTTTGCGGAGGAAATTTTCGGCACCTCCGAATATTCCCGCGTTATAAAGGCGACGGACCGTTCCACAATGCTGAATTTAATGAAAGGATTGGGCGGCTACACGTTCTGCTCGGGAATAATCTGCGGCAGCCTTAACGGAGAGGACTACGCCGCCATACCCATCGCGGACAACGCCGACCTTATGGAGATAGGCTATATCCTGCGGAAAAATATTATTTTAAGCGACACGGGAAAAAATTACATAGAAAAGCTGAAAGCGTTTTTGGAAAGCGGCGGGTAACATTGCATCCCCTCATTTGGTTATAGATTTTTCTTATAGCTGTGTATTTATAATACATATTAGACAAATAGGAATTATAGGTGTATAATAACAGCATAAGGAAAATCTATTGCATATTTGGAGGAAAAATTATGAGCAAAAGAAATGTTGAAAATAAATACTGGGACGAGGCATTGGAGACCATGCCCCGTGAGGAACTTGAAAAACGTCAGCTTGAGGACTTGAAAGAGATAGTTAAGTTCGCATACGATAACGCGCCCTACTATAAGCGTTCCTTTGACGCGGCAGGGGTGAAGCCGGAGGACATTCACACTCTTGCGGACATTGCCAAGTTCCCATTTATCAACAAGGTAACACAGCGTGACACGCAGGGCGTCGGCTCGTTTTTGGGAGAGCTCTGTGCCGTCCCCGAGGAGGACGTGGTGTTTATTTCAACGTCGTCCGGCTCAACGGGAGTACCCACAATGAGTCCCTTTACCAAAAAGGACTTCGACGAGTTTCAGGACACCGAGAGCCGCTGGTTCTGGCAGGTGGGAATGAGACCCAGCGACAGGTACGTTCACGCCCTCAATTTCTCGCTGTACGTAGGCGGTCCCGACGTTATCGGCGCGCAAAATCTCGGCGCGCTGTGCATATGGGGCGGCACGCTGCCCAGCGAACGTCTGTTGTTCATTTTGCAGACCTATCAGCCCACTATCATCTGGACGAGTCCGTCCTACGCGTGGCAGCTTGGAGAGAAAGCCAAAAAGGCGGGTATCGACCCCAAAAAAGACCTGTCCATAAAGAAGATAATCGTTGCGGGAGAGCTTGGCGGCTCTATCGACGCTACCCGAAAGGCTATCGAGGACTTGTGGGGCGCGGAGGTCTACGACTTCTACGGCTTGTCCGACATTTTCGGAGCCTGCGCCGCTCACTGCGAATATCACGACGGTCTGCATATCGCGGAAAATCACATTCTTGTGGAGACGGTCGACATACATACGGGAGAAGTCCTCCCTGCGGGAGAGGTGGGCGAATTGGTGTTCACAACGCTCAGAAAGCACGCACGTCCCCTCATCAGGTTCAGAACGGGCGACATCGGCAGGATAGACACAACACCCTGCAAATGCGGACGCACTCACGGCAGAATTTACATAAACGGCAGAAAGGACGATATGTTTATCGTCTCGGCTGTAAACGTGTTCCCCAGCGACATTGAGGCGGTCATACGCAACCTTGACGGCATTACGGGCGAGTACCTTATCCGCGTTTTCGAGAAAGACTTCACCTGCAAATATTCCGTTGAGATAGAGAAGAACCACGGCAGTACAGAGGACGACGAAGCCGTGGCGCAGAGGACTTCCGACG
This sequence comes from uncultured Oscillospiraceae bacterium, assembly GCA_910584715.1. Classification (GTDB taxonomy): domain Bacteria; phylum Bacillota; class Clostridia; order Oscillospirales; family Ruminococcaceae; genus RGIG8773. The sequence goes on along the minus strand of CAJUAN010000009.1, from coordinate 26,487 downwards.
CACTTAAAGCAAGAATAGGCGTTAAGCCGTACAGCGTTGTCGTACACCCCGACGGAGGGCTTGATACCCGTTCGGAGCATAAATCCCGCCGCATTATCGACGAGAGAAAGCTTGATTATTCCATTTAAACTTCCATAACCCCCTTTGAAACGGGAGCGGTGAAATGCTGCTCCCGTTTCGTTTTTTTCGGAGCACGCATATAGTATTTTTCTATCACCTACAATACATATCTGATATTGGACAAATAAAAATTTCGGTTATATAATATAGTCGTAAACCAAAACAAATTATTTGGAGGTATTCAAAATGAAAAGAATTATTTTAAAGGCAGCGGCAGTTTTAAGCGTACTTGTAATAAGCGCAGCAGCTTTTTCGGGCTGTGGAAAAACGGCTTCGGAAAATCTTATCCGAGTGGGAGTCTGCGCGGGACCCTACGAGGATATGTTTCGCGAGGGTATCCAGCCGCAGCTTGAAGCAAAGGGCTACACGGTGGAATATGTCGATTTTTCCGACTATGTTCAGCCGAACAACGCACTTGCGGAAAACGAGATAGACGCGAATGTTTTTCAGCACTCCACATATCTGAAAAAATTTTCCGAGGAGCACGGTCTTGACCTTACGTACATAACCGAAGTACCCACGGCGGCAATGGGTATTTTCTCAAACGGCTTTGAGAGCATAGACAGCGTTTCCGAGGGTTCGGAGGTTGCCATACCAAACGACGACACAAACCTTGCAAGAGCGTTAAGGGTACTGGCGCAGACGGGCATAATAACTCTCGACCCAAGCATTGACCCGAGCAAGGCGACGGTAAAGGATATTTCGGAGAACCCAAAGTCCCTTGTTTTCAAGGAGGTAAACGCCGAGATACTTCCCACGGTTCTTGACAGTACGGGGCTTGCGGTGATAAACGGAAACTACGCTTTGAGCGCGGGGCTCGACCTTGCGGACGCAGTGTACATAGAACAGCTTGGCGAGGGCTACTACAACGTTATCGCGGTAAGGACGGAGGATGCCGACAAGGCCTTTGCAAAGGACATTGCCGCGGCGGTACATTCGGAGGAATTCCGCTCCGTTATCGAAGACCCGTCAAATCAGTACATGGCATTCAACAAGCCCTCGAACTATAACGATTAAAGGGAGTTCGGACATGATAGAATTTAAGAATGTAAGCGTGGAATTTTCCGAAAAAAAGAGGAAAATACGCGCGGTAGACAATGTGTCCTTTTCAGTGCCGCAGGGTTCGGTTTTCGGTATAGTCGGCGGCAGCGGCGCGGGAAAAAGCACCCTGCTGCGTACCGTGAACGGCATGCAGAGCGTTTCGGCGGGAAGCGTTATTACCGACGGAAAAAACGTATTTCCTGTCCTCCTCATAGTAGGGAAGATAGGTAGGAGCGTTGCGTAAAACAGGCTCCTCGCCCAGATAATATTTTATCATTTTCGGTACGAAATAATATATGCCCTTGTCGTCGGCAACGCCGTTTCCCGGGGCGTTGATTATCGCCGTATTTCCCGCGCGGTACGCGTCCATAATGTGGGGTACTCCTATAAGGGATTCGGGCAGGAACGTAAGCGGGTCGAGATACTCGTCGGAAATTCTCCTGTATACCGCGCCCACGCGGGTCTTTCCGCCCTGATAATCCTTCATATAGAGAATATTGTTTTCCACAAAAAGGTCGGTATTCTGAACAAGCACCGCCCCTGTTTTTTCGGCGAAATATGAATGTTCAAAATACGCGGCGTTGTACCGTCCCGGGGTAAGTATAACGTTTATCCCGCCGCGGTTTACGTTATCCATAGTCTCGCGGAGCAAAGCTGCGTAATCGCGGTTGTCCCTTACGCTTTCCTCTCGGAAAGCCGCGGGACTTGCCATTCTGCAAAGCTCCCGCGCAATAAGCGGATAAGATGCTCCCGAGGGTATGCGGAGGTTATCCTCAAGAATGTACCATACGCCGTCCTTTGCCTGAACAAGGTCTATTCCCGATATGTGGCTGTATATTTGTTGCTTGACGCGCAAAATGCAAAAAACTTGAAAAACCTTGACAACCCTTGAAATAGGTTTGAAAAGGTGGAAAATGGCGCAGAATAGGTGTTTTTAACCTTGACGCTTCGTGACGGTGGAAAAATATGGTGTCAAAAAAATAAAGGCATTTTCGGCTGATTTTTTGAGAATCAACTGGAAATGCCTTTTTATTGTTCTGGGTGTTAAAATAGCGTTTTAATAAAAACACTATGCCGTTCAAATGGCTTGTTTGCGTTGTTTTATAATTAAAACGCTATTAAAACGGTTTTTGAATATGGGAAAAACCCCGCCTTAAAAATTGGAAATTCAGGGATAGAAACATGGAAACTAAAATCAATGGGGATAGAAACAAGTTTCTATCCCCAAATTTTTCTGGTTATATCCGTCCGATAACAAGTCCCATACAGCGAATATCATCAGGATCATAGTCGGAAAACATAATATCATCATACTTGGCATTTAGGGAAATAAGCTTGTCACCACCGTATTTTTTTATGTATCCATTATCCTCAATAATAAAAATTCCTATTTCGCCATTGTCGATGGCAGGCTGTGATTTTACCAGCACAATATCGCCGTCGTAATATACAGGCTCCATGCTGTCCCCCGAAATGGTTAGGGCAAAATCTGCTTTGTTTGCTTCGGGAGTATCCGGAACTTCAATAGTATCCCATTGATCGCCGTCGTTAAGATTGTAGCCGGTTCCGGCGGATACTTTATAATAGCTATGGCGTATTTTAATAGTAGGCTCTTCCAGCTCTTCGGCTTCGACCTGCTCCTTATAAACCTCTGCCAACGCAGAAGCTCTCCCGATGAGCCGCTGTTGTTCGCGGTCAGGCAGTTCTTTATAATATTTAAGTAATTCAAGTTCGTCCTCTGGCAAGGGCGGGCTTTTCTCTTTCCCTGTAACCAAATACTCTAACGATACTTCTAAAAAATCCGCAATTGTGGATAAACTTTCTGCAGCTGGATTAGTATTATTCTTATTCCATGCAGATATAGCAGATGTGGATATACCAGTATATTCTGCTAATTCCCTTTGTTTTTTTCCTTTTTGCTTAAGTATAAAAAATATTCTTTGTGAAATAGTCACAATTATTCCCCTTTCTAATTGGTTAAACCTACAAAGTACACATTTGTGGAATAATTATATTGACAAATCCATAAATATGGATTATAATTTTCATATGGTAAATCAAACAGGCGCAGTAATCCCTTGGTTTACCATGACGGTACAAGCCAATTGTACCACAAGAAACTTGAAAAAACAATAGAAACGGAGGAAAATTTATGAAAAATATTTTCATAAGAAGACCCAAAAGAATATCCAATGCTGTAACTCCGCAAAATCGGATATTCGATATTAAAAACAAAACGGAAAAATCGTTAATTCCGTTCTTTGCAAATGATATGCCCACCACACGAATTAAAAAAAGAAATCAAAATAGGTGAAATTTGTCAAATTCGTTTATATCATAGTCTTTTGTCAAGTTTTTAGAATGAAAATATTTAACAAGTATTGATAATTCATTTGGATAAAGGTCTGTTTTAAATTTCAGCTTTTCTTTATCATAAATGTATAAAGAAACGATGTGTTCTAATGGTATATCAAACTGTGAACTTGGATCACACATATCCATGATTTGTTTAACTTCCCAATCTGATATGCTTAATGTCATTAAAGTAATTTGATTTAGTTCTATGATAATGTATAGTTTATTCTTCATTCTTGGAGCCATGACATAAGATTTTAATTCTTCGATGTGCCGATTAACAATTGATAAAGCTTCGCTATCCGCTTCGTTTTTAAAACGTTTTGCTCTATCATCAAATATTTTTAACAAATCCAAAGCCATATCGGTTTTATAATCTTTTAAATGTGGCATTACTTGACGAAGATATTCTAAGGTTTCATCTTTTTGTGACACAATAATACCTCCTATTACTAACATTATATATCAAAGGGTAAAATCAAGAAAGGACTGATAAAATGAACGACTTAAAAGTGTTCAGCAATACCGAGTTTGGAGAGCTGGGTGTAATGCTCATTGACGGCAAGGAGTATTTTCCTGCTACACAATGTGCTAAGATTTTGGGGTACTCAAACCCATATGATGCTATCAAAAGGCATTGTAAAGGAGACGGGGTCGTGAAACGCGAGGGGGTCTCCTACACCACTAATCAGCACAATATAACAACACAGCAGGTAACGGAAATCAAGTACATCAATGAGGGTAATCTCTACCGCCTGATCGTAAGCAGCAAGCTTCCCGCCGCGGAAAAGTTCGAGCGTTGGGTGTTTGAGGAAGTCCTGCCCTCTATCCGCAAGACAGGCGGTTACGGCAACATCAACCTTGAACAGGTCATAGCTCAGACCGCAACGGCTGTTGTAGGCGAGGTCGTAAAGCAGCTTGTTCCCGTTCTGGCGGCTGCAAATCTCGGAAAAGCTGTTCAGTCTGCGGAAATATCGCAAAAGCGCAGAGCAAGGAAATACACCTACACTCAGCCCACTAAAATAGAAACACTTCCGCCCGACGTTAAGGAGCACGCCGATGAGATGATAATCTCGGGGCAATATTCCTGTCGTGAGGTAGCGAATTACATTATCAATACCACAGGTCAGTATATTTCGCAAATGGCTGTAAACAGGTACAAACGCAAGTTCTTTGATACAAATTCCGACGATGGTCAGCTTTGCTTGATGTGAGGTGACACCATGAGTAAAATAGACATCGCATACCTCAACAAGCTCCAAGAGCAGTACGAAACGAAGCTTGCCGAATTTGAAAGGAACTATCAGGACACAGGCTCGGCAAGAACTCAAAACACCATATACAAGTACCGAGACATGATAGACGTGATCCGTCTTGCGCGGGAACGTCTTGATCAGTACTGCCATTCCTGCGAAAGACATCGGAGCAGCGTCAAAGAACTCATTGAACGCTACGAAACGTATAAAAAATATCATATGGTAGACTTTGAAAGCTTTGATAAGTTTATTGATGATCTCAAAGACATACTGCTTTAGAAAGGAGCTTCGCTATGGAAGAATCAAAGAAACTCCTCGAAGCTCTCGAAACGATAGACGACATTGTTGACAGGATTGGCAAACTCATAATCAGCATAGCCCATAGCAACGACGACTTTATTTGCACAGAATGTCTGCACACCGCTCACGAGCTTTACGGAATCATGCGGAAATACGCCCGCGAAGAGGACGCTGACCGCATTTATGAGGAATTTAAAGAAATCACAGGGAGGTATATTGATGATTGACATTCACATTACAGGCGATGGCGTGCGATCGCAAATCACGAATGAAACAGCGATTGATGTGATGACGGCACTTACCGCAGCAGTATTCCATATATGTAAAGGAAACAATTTCCCAATTAGAGCGATAGTCGCCGCACTTACTGAAGCTGATAAGACATTTAAAAAATGAGGAGGACTGATATTTATGACAATCGGCGAAAATATCCGCAGGAAGCGGCTCGAATACGACATTGAACAGCAGGAGCTTGCAAAGCGTGTCGGTATTAACAGTACACAGCTTTGCAATATAGAGCGCGGCAGACGCAGACCGTCCGTTGATGTAATCAATAAAATCGCAGACACTCTGCACTGCTCTGCCGATGAACTGCTTGGTCGAAACGTAAGTTAGGAGGGATACCATGAAAGTTATGAACGAACTGCCCGGAAACGTTCGGGCAAACATTATGAACAAGCTTGAAAGGCGCGATCTTGATTCGGTACATATGGGACACGCCTCGGCTGATGAAGATAACAACGAGGATTTTGTAGTTATCGCCCATGAGCGCGACCTTGAAACGGCAAACTGCTACAGCGTGTATGCCTACAATTGTAATGATGACGATTTCGGCTGCTATGCCGACGGTCTCACATACGCCGACGCGCTTATCCGCATGGGTGAATACATTAACTATTAGCCGAAACGGAGCATTTTGCTCCGTCTGCCGAGAATGACCACTCGGTACTGACGATGGCAGGTCAAGAAAGTTGGTGATAATATGACATTAGCGCAGTTTCGCGCGCAAATGCTTGGGTATGCTCTGGGTATGGGCAAGGCACTTTGTGAAAGCATGAGCCTTGATGATACAAAAATAGAGCAGGAACAGGTCAGGAAGAATGTTAACGCCATTCTTGTGATCCTGACCGAATGCGAGGATTTCCTTAACTCGTTTAACAAAAACGAATGTTCCAACTCTGACTAATAGTATAGCAGAGTTGGTGCAAAAATGCAAGACTTTTTACAAATTTTTTGGGGAGGTGCGAATTTGGAATATATAAACACGGTACAGTTTGCTGAATTAAAAGGCTGCACGGTACAATACGCGCGACGTTTTTTCAAAGAACAGCAGGAAACGATAACTCAAAATAATCCCGTAAACAACAGACCACAAAGTTTACTTCCCGTCTCCGCTCTCCCCGACGACATCAGAGCGAAATACAACAAGCAAAAACAGCAGGAGCTCGGCTTGCAGCCCGAACTTAAAGAACCGTTAGAACAGCGTTCTAAGACCGTTAAAACGCCCGTTCAAAAGAAGCGGCTTGACGAATTTACCGAGTCGGAACGCGAGGAGATCGCCATGTGGTGCGACCTGCTCAAGGAATGGCAGGCGGCACGGGCAAGGTTCAAAAACAGGACCGAAGCCGACCCGCTCTTTTGCGCGAAGGTCAAGCTGGAACGGGGCATTGACATCAGTCCCGATATTTTGTACCGAAAGTACCGCGCCTACTGCGAGAACGACTACTGCGGCATCGTGGACAAGCGCGGCGGGTGGAACAAGGGAAAAAGCTGTATCGACGATACTGTCTGGAGCATTTTTACAAGCTACTATCTTACCACACGTCAACTCAAAGTCGAAAACTGTTACAACAAAACCATTGCGGTTTGCAAAGAGTTTTATCCAGAACTTGTGTGCAGTATCCCGTCATCAAGAACATTCCGCCGCCATATTGATACGATTCCCGACGCAGTTATTGAGTACGGCAGAAAAGGCAAAAAGGCATTTATGGATAAATACCTTGAATACGCCGAACGGGACGTGCGGAATCTCAAAGTCAACGATATCTGGATCGCGGACAACCATACGCTGGACTTCTTTACGATCTCAGACGACGGCGAGGTACACCGTCCCTCCATAACCACTTTTCAGGAAGCCAAAAGCGGCGTTATCACCGCGGCGGAGCTGTGCGATCACCCAAACTCGGACACCACGCGTCTTGCACTGCGGTCCGCTATACTTCAAGGCTTCGGGATTCCCATGGGCGTGTACTTCGACAACGGTTCGGAATTTCTGACGGGCGACCTTGCGGGACGCGGACACCGCAAAAAAAGCGACTGGCAAAAGGTCGAGATACCCGTACAAATTTTATCCTTGCTGGGTATAGATATGGTAAACGCCCTGCCGAGAAACGCCCGTGCCAAGCCGATCGAGCGGTTTTTCAACACCTTTAAGGAGCATTACTCCAAATCCGTGGAAAGCTACTGCGGAGGCAAGCCCGACGAACGTCCCGAGGAATGCAAACAGCTTGTGAAAGAACGGAAGCTCATAACCGACGCGGAACTTCGAGAAATACTCCCGATCTTTATCAAAGGGCATAACAGCGAGCTTTACGGCGGCAAGGAGAAACAGTACAGGAAAATGAAGCGCATAGACGTATGGAACGAAGCTGTGCGGTCCGGAGATATTGAGTTCCGAACTACCGACGCGGCAAATCTTACCCTGCTTATGCGCCGTACCACAAGGGTGCAGAAAATCAAGCGGAACGGCGTGTTTATCGAATGGGCGGGACGGAAGATATGGTACAACGACGACAACACGGTATTTCACGTCAACGAGGAGGTGTACGTCCGCTTCGACCCTGCCGACCTTCGGGAGGTGCAGGTATATGAAAAGGATACCGACAGATTTTTGTATACATATCAGTGCGCCGAATATCTCAGCACGCCTTTTGCGGGCGCGGAAAAAGAGGATATACAGACCCTTATGCGGCACCAGCGGCAAACGCGGAAGGCTGTCAAAAAGTCGCTTGACGATTATAAAAAGTTTGATGCGGTATCCCTGCTCAAGGCGGAGCTTCTCCGTGCGGAACAGAATTCCGCGGGATACGAAATTGCGAAGCCGGACAGCTTTACTCCCGTTATCGCAAATGAGCTCGAAGCAAGCGGCATGAACATTACAAGGGTCGAATTTGCAGACCTGAAGCGTCTTAATGATGTTCAGGAAAAATCGAAAGGAGCATAATACATGAGCATTGATTTAGAACGTCTCCGAGGCGGCTACGCTGAATTAACAGCGGAGTTTGGAGAAAAGGGCGCGGCTATTGTGGCGGGTATCCCCCCGAAGTCTGTTGAGGAAACACTGAACGGAGAAAACAAGTACACGGAAAATCTGGAAAAATTTCTGGGCGCGCGATCGGCGGCATACAGCTTTTACTCCGAGGAGCTGCGGGATAAGCTTCTGAAACTTGAACATTTTATCGTCGAAAGCGGCAGCGCGGAAAAGGCGGCGAAGGCTCTCGGCGTAAGCAAAAGCACAATTTCCTACATACGGAGCTGTAAGTACAAGGGCGACGTGGAAAATTTCTTTACCGAATTTGCAAGCTACCTGAAGTTGAAGCAGGAAAAGAGATCGCGCCCCTACAAGGGTACCGGATACGTGCCGACGTCGGTATCCGAGTATATGTATCAGGTTATCCGCAGCGTCCATATCGCGGGAGAATGCGAGATTATCACGGGCGATACGGGCGTGGGTAAGTCCCGTACCGTCACAAAATACGTCTCGGATTATCCCGAAAATACAATCGTGGTAAAGGCTTCCTACGCCGAGAGTTCAATTGTCGGAGTACTGAAAGCTATTGCCGCACAGCTTGGCATAAACGACCTGAACAGACTGTACGACCTTAATTCAGCAGTCCTGTCGCGGCTGCATGACGGTATGCTGATAATCATTGACGAGGCACAGCACCTTAAATTCCCCGCTATAGACCACCTGCGGAGCTTATCGGATATTTTTACCGACCGCGGCGAGACAATGGGCGTGTGCTTTGTAGGAAATCCCTCGTTTATGAGGCATTTTGACGATAAGAAGCTTCCCGTGACGGGACAGGTTTTCAACCGCGCGAATCTCAGACCGTACATAAAAGCATCCGATATTAAGATCGATGACATAAAGCTGTTGTTTCCCGAACTTTCCGCCGAAAAGAATGCCGCCGAGATAAAATTTCTGTACGCCGTAGCTCAGACTAACGGCGAGTGCATACGCAGGGCAATAAACTTTTACAGGTCAGCGTACAACATGGACGGCGGAAACGTGAGCATAGACAGGCTCGTGGAATTGGCGCAAACGGGAAACCTGCGTATCCCCAACATCGGGAATCTTATCAAGAGACTGAGGGAGGAATCTGCATGAGATACACGGTAAATCTGAGAGTCTCCGCACACGGATATGTGGTAGATGAACCTTACGAGGTTAGCGCGGGAAACCAAAAGTCCGCGGAATCCATTGCCGCGGCGTTGGCAATGAATAAACACGGGCGTGAGAACGTTACCGAGATATCGGTCATATCGGCAGCGGAGGTGAGGGCAAATGCGTAGGCATGAGATCGTCCGCGATGTGATCCTGCTTGCTTTGGGTGCGTGTCTGTACGGCTTCGTCGGCGCGGCACTGGAAGCGTACGGAAGCCGCGCGGCGGGTAATATCGGCGGCGAGGCGTTCGTCCTGCCGCTTATGGCGGGACTGGTTTGGCTTGGGTGGCAGCTCAAAAAATAAATAACGGAGGATTTTAAGATGGATAACGTTAAATACATACTTATCGTATCGCAGTATTATTATTCGCGCCATTGTTTTGCTGTGTCGGCAGCCGAGGAAAATTTTCGCGAAAAGGCTTTGACGCTTATTGAAAAGCTGGAGGACTGCAAGCGCAGCGATGACGACCAAAGAGAGTACAAATACGGCAGTGAACGCGAAACAGCATATCTTGATGTTAGCAAGCGGTGGAACGTAAATGATACAGGCGATATATATTTTATACCGTGCCGATCGATTTCGGACGCTATGAACTTAGCGCGGGAACACGATTCCATTGTTTGGTTTGATCGACAATTCAAGTGTGCGCCTAAAAAGCGGCTTGAAAAAATCGAATCAGACATTTTCAAACATCACAGTATCCGTAAAATCAAAGATATTGTCGGAAGCGTTTTTGAGATACTTTAACGGGGACGCGCTCCCCGCCTTAATGCGGCTCGGCAATGCCGAACGGTGACAAGCCCGTGATGAAACGCAGAGTCAAGGCAAAATAACTAATGGAGGTATGACAATGGGACTTATCAAGTACAAAAAGTTATCCAAGGCGCGGGGCGTTACCGTGCCAAAAGATTTAGCGGCAAACCTCGGATTGTTTGCGGGAGCTGCCGTCGATCTGGTGGAGACCGAGGAGGGTATACTGCTCCGCAAGCACGTCCCGACCTGCGTTTTCTGCGGATCGGTCGAATCCGTGGATACTGTCAAGGACAAGGAAACCTGCGCGAAGTGCGCGCGTGAAATGAGAGAGGAGATAAACAGCAAGTATGCTTAATACCAATGAAATAGCCGAAAAGGTCAACCGTCTGGCTGAGATCAAGCGGCAGACAGCGGCTCTCAAGTCTGAATCGGACGGAATCGAGGCGGAACTGCTCAAACAGTTTGAGACCGATGTGGAGGATACCAAGTACCGCACGGTGAGGTATTCGGGAGACGGCGCGGCTGTGACCGCGAACTATGCCGACAAGGTTGCGCTGGTATACCCGTCCATGCTTAAAAAGATTTTCGGGGAAGCTTACAGCGACGTTGTTACCGAGGAGGTCACTTACAAGCTTTCCGCCAACGCGAGGCGGCTCCTTGCCGCACTGTACAAAAAAGAATATCTGCGCGGCACGTCCGTCGAAATGTGTATAACCCAAATTTCCGACGATGACAAGACCCGCAGGGTACTTTACAAGCGCGTCAAGGGCAAGAATTTTGACGGCGATAAAAACAATCTCATGAAGCTTGCGGGACTGGACGAATCCAAAGCGTCCGATTTTGCGTATATGCTCTCGGAGGCGGCTGCATGGCAGGAATTTGAACGTCTGCTGTCTGCGAGCGGCGGAGTGTCCGACGAGCGCATCGCGGAGGTGCTTGAGTACATAAACACGGCGGTAACGGTGGAGGAAACTCCGAAAATTACTATCACATAAGTTTGGGCGGGATATCCCGCCCTTGCTTGCAGGAGGCGATACGATGATAAACGTGCTTGATATACGCCGTCTGCTTTTAACGGCGACCCGAAGCGATCTGCTGATCGTGACGGAAACCTACGAGGAGGCAAGGATAATCCGCCGTGAGATCAAGGAATATACAGAGTGGCATATGCCGTTTCACGTCCCCGTGTGGGAACAGTCCGAGCGGCTCACGATCGGAGGATATTATGATATTTATGTCGAACCGCTTTGCGACTGGAACAAGGAAAAGCGTTACAAGCCGTTCCGCGGCGCGGTACTGGTTACAGATAAAAAGCTGTCGGGCATAAAAAACATAGCGGAGGGCATTGTCATAAAGCTTTTGCCTGTTGAGAGAGGTGGGAAAAATGCAGAAATGTCCTAAATCGGAGCGGTGCAGATTTGGCGAGAACTGCCCGCGTGAATATTTTCCGTCTGTTGGTTATCTGTGCTTTGACAGCATTACGCGAAAACAATTTTTGAACGTGCTGGAAGATGGATACCGTCCCCGTGGACGGAACAAAATTTGCAGAAAAATAAGCAAAGGAGGATTTTGAAATGACCACCGCGCAGCGCAAAGCAATATTCGGTATGTGCGGACAGCTCGGCATGAACGACGACGACCGCCATGCTTTAGTCCTGAGCGTGACGGGCAAGGAATCCACCAAGGAGCTTACCGACAGGGAGACCGAGGACGTGATCCGCGAGCTTAAGGCGCGGCTCGGAGGCGAGACCGTCCCGCCGGAAAAACGAAATCCGAAAGCCTATAAACCCGCCGTGGCGGGAATGATGACCACGGAACAGCAGTCCCTTGCATGGCGGTTTATGTACCGTCTGTGCGAGCTGGACGAAAAGCCCATGCTGCATGAGGACGGTACTCCCGTCACTCCCGGAGAACGCATGGCAGGTGCGATACGTGCGATTCTGGACAATAATATGGCTAAACCCGGCAAGGAGATTTTTGACAGGGTGCATTTCGACGAAGGTGCAAAGCTGATCGAGGGGCTGAAACGGTATGTCCGGTCTGCGGAACGAAAAATGAAAAGGAGGGAAAAATCTTGACAAAAGAAGAATGGCTTGCGGCAGAAAATGAAATGAGCAATCCGCTCGGCATGGTTGATATGAAAATCGACGGATACGACGTTTCGCTCTGCGTTGCCAAAAGTGGAAAATTAAAATATTGCATTGCCGTTTATGTTAATGGGTGCATAAAAGGCGAATGGGTCGCAAAGGATTGCGAGATACGACGCAAATTTTTTCATTGTGGTGTAAAGTCAGCTTTCAGTAAAAAGGAAAAAGATGAGATATTTAAGGGTATGAGCAAAAAACAGCGTGAAAAATTCGAAGCGGAAAATTACGACCGACTTCACTATAAATATTATGAGCCGTATTTTAACTCTTTCCGCGCCTTAAAATCGCACTTTATAAAAAACAACACGTCAATTGAACTGATACGAAAAGGTGAACCCAATGCCTAACCAATACTGCCGTTACTGCTCGAATGCGGAGGACTACAACGGCGACGGAACGGACTTTGTATGCTTTGCAGACGCTCCCTGCGGCGACAGCGGCAACGGGATATTTTACTCCGCCGCAAAAGCCAAAGCTGTAAATCACTGTAAACATTACGCTTTCTGCGGTATTGATATTTTTACCGCGAGGGAATATCAGCCGCGCGTTCCGCGGGAGAAGCTTCCCGATGACGACTATATCCAAACGAGTTTGCTTTAGGAGGTGCTGCTGTGAGTCTGCTTGATAAATTAACTCTCGACGATCTGGACGCTGATCAGCGTCAGCTTGCGGAGTGTATCGGCTTGGAAGCGTACAAAAAGCTGCTTAAAAATTATGCAGGCTCGGCTATAAGAGTGCGTATGCCTAAAAGAATTACAATTCCCGTGCGCAATATGGAAATTAAAAATAAATTTAACGGCGGAAATTACGGAAAACTGGCTCGGGAATATGATTTATCAGAGGATTCTATTCGTAAGATCGTTTCAAGTGAAATCAAACGAATAAAATACGCTCCGCTCGACGGTCAGATATCTCTGTTTGATAAAAAATAAATTGTAATAAAGTTCTGTAAAATTCCAATGGACGCTTCGTATAAATATGGTGTATGATTAAAGTATAAAATCATACACCATTAATTTTTTAGGGGGTGCGGACATGGAACATTCAGAGGTCATAATGGCGATAATCACTGCGTTGGTAGGAATAATCGGCTTTTTTGTAAAGCGCGCATTTGACCGGCTTGACGATAAAGCCGACAAGTCGGAACTCGACGAAGTGAAAAAAAGTGTTACGGAAAACACCAATGATATCCGTAGGATAAAGGACAATTATCTGACGAAGGACGACTACTTTCGCGAACAGGCAAGGGTAGACAAAAAGCTTGACAGTATCATGGAAATTTTAATGACCATAAGCAAAGGAGGCAGCTCATAATGAACCCCGAAGCAATGATGAAAAAAGCCCGCGCCGCGAATTTTATTGAAAATAACGGAAAAGTCCTGCGCGGAATAAATATGCTCAGAACAGACTATAACAAGCTTTCGTCGATACGCTCGGCGTTGGGATTTGATAACGATGATTTCGCCGACAGCGTTAATTATCTTATCGAATCGGAATATATCCGCATACGCCATGTTGATACTAAAAAGTCTGTTGAACTTGCGGACTATCCCATGGACGAACTGGAGGGCAAGCTTACCGCAAAGGGCATACAGCTTCTTGCGGGGGCGGTCAGCGACCCCTGCGTAAACGCATAGGACGTGATAAAATGGCAAGGCGTAAGCGTTCCAAAATAGACAGATTAGACCCCGAATTCAAGGCGACCGTTGAAGAAATGATTGTGTCAAATCAATTCAGCTATGCGGAGATCGCCGAATTTATCCGGGACAACACAGGACAAACGATCTCCAAACAGGCGGTATGCACTCATGCGAAAGGTCTTTGCGAATCGCTGGCGACTCTGAGAATGGCGCAGGAAAATTTTAAGATCGTCATGCAGGAGCTGAACAGATATCCCGACATGAACAGTACCGAGGGCATTATCCAGCTCATGGCGTACAAGCTTTTTACTTCGGTGGAACAGGTCACCTCGGACGATCTGAAGAACACCGATCCGCTTAAACTTATGAAACAAGCTTCCGAACTTGTAAGGGTCGCGGCGTACAAACGAAATCTGGATTTGAAAAACAAGGATATTGAAGCTGCAGGCTTTGACGCAGTCAAGGATAAATTTTTCAAAGGGCTTGCAGTCGATAATCCTGTGCTTTACAAACAGCTTTCGGAGTACGTTGATAAAAAGAAGTCCGAACTGGAAGGAGGCGACAGCTCATGATCTATGTATTACAAGTGCAGACGGGCAAGGAGCTCGACGTGCGCTGCCGGCTTCTCCGAGAGGGCATCGCCGCGGACGTTCCGCGGGAGCGGATCATTATCCGCAAGGGCGGTCTGTGGAGCAAGATGGTAAAAAATCTTTTCCCCGGTTACGTTTTTGTGGATATCGACTACGGCGCGGAAATGTTCCACAGGATCAATCCCATTTCCGGCGTGATACGCTTTTTAGGAAATCCCACTCCGCTCCCCGAACACGAAGCTAATATGATACGGTGGCTCTCCAACAGCGGCGAAATAATAGAACCGTCAACCGTCCTCCGTCTTGAGGACGAGCAAATCGTCTGTGATGGTTTTCTTGCGGGACACGAGGACAAAATCACATACTTAAATCCAAGACAGAAAAAGGCGCGCATAGAGGTACGGTTCGGCGGGAAAGTTCACCGCGCCAATCTGAGCGTGGAGAAAATATCGGAATTGGGCAAGTAACGATACATAGCAATTTCGTTACCGAGCAGAATTTCACCATTACCGGCAAATGAATGGCGGCATGGGTGAAGGCTCAGCCTTCCGGGCAGGGTTGATACGTTCCCCTGTTCGGATTTTCGGTTATATAATCGGTATTCACGGACGGAAATCTCTCCGCGCCGAATGGCGAAGCGCGCCCGAAATTTCGGGTACGGCGGGAGATAGCGTTAAACAGCCGTTAAAAGGCGTTATAGCGGCGTTTTAATAATTTTTCCGTGAAACTATACCACTCGAAGCAGGAACGCCTTAGAACGCGTTTCCGTGCGTTTTTTGAAAGAGGTGAATTTATGAATATGCGCGAGTATGTTGAGCTGCTTAAAGACCAACTCGAAATACTTAAGGAAGCACAGCAGGAAGCTCTCAGCAAAGAATTTTACGGCGATGTCGCAGAGCTGAGCAAGCAAATCAAAGCCACAGGATTATGGCTTTGTCAGGCATTGAGAAACGAGGCGAATAAAAATGAACCCCGTTGAAAAATCAAGTATAAACGCTCTGGCGGAGGCTATGAAGTCCGCCGAAAATCCCCAAGACGAAAGCGAGATCGGCGGTCAGACGGCTGCCGATCTTATTAATGCCCTGCTTTCCGAACCCGATAAAAAGAAGCGAACCCAAATGATGAAAGACTTTGCCGCGCGCCGTAAGGACGTGGCAAAATTTATTGCCGAGAACGCCGATCTGATCAACGCGGAGGCGGAAGCGGCTCTTATCGGCGCGGCTGTGGGCGGAACCCATACGGAAAAGGAAGTGTCCTTCAAGGGCGGGAAAAAGTCAGTTAAAACCAAGCGCGTAAAAGCTTTGCCAAATGTCACGGCATTGCAGTTCCTGCTTAAAAACAGGCTGCCCGGAAAGTACAGCGACAAGCCTGTAGGCGACACCGAGGTCGAGGACGTTTCCGACATCGAGGAGGCTCTCTATGGCGATAAAGGCTAAAAAAACTATCCCCTACAATTTCAGCGATAAGCATAAAGAGTATATCCGTCGCTGCCGCGAATGTGTTTACAATGTTGCGGAGGGGGCGGTCAGAGCGGGCAAGACGGTGGATAATGTTATCGCCTTTTGCAAGGAGCTGAGGGACACTCCCGATAAGCTGCACCTTGCGACCGCTTCCACCGCGGCTACAGCGAAGCTTATTATCGGCGACTGCAACGGCTTCGGCATTGAACACTACTTCCGCGGACAGTGCAGATGGGGAAAGCACGACGGAAACGACGCGCTCATAATCAAGGGGACGTTTACCGGCGGCAAGAAAAAAATTGTAATGTTTGTAGGCGGCGGTAAATCCAACAGCTATACAAAATTCCGCGGCGCGTCTATCGGAATGTGGATCGCTACCGAGATCGACTTGCATCACGAAAATACGATCACGGAAGCATTTAACCGTCAGGGTGCGGCAAAAAGGCAAAAAGTGTTCTGGGATTTAAACCCGGGCAGTCCTTTTGCTCCGATCTATAAAAAGTACATCGACGAATTTGCAAAAAAGGACGCGGACGGTACGCTTCTCGGCGGCTATAATTACGGGCATTTTACTATTTTTGATAATATCAATATTTCCGATAAGAACCGATCGGTTTTTATTTCACGCTTTAATCCGCAGTCTGTAGAATACAGACGGTACATCAAGGGTGACCGCTGTGTTGCGGAGGGATTGATATTTCAGCAGTTTGCCGATAACCCCGACAGATTTATCGTCTCGAAAAAATACAGCGGCGTTAAGTTTATTTCCATCGGCGTGGACTTCGGCGGAAACAAGTCTAAAGTGACCTTTGTCGCTTCGGCTATCCTCGGAAATTATCAGGCACTCGGCGTTATAGCCGATTACAAAATGGGCGAAGGCAAGGGTACGATTGATCCCGACCGAATCAACCGCGAGCTGATAACGTTTTATAAGTATGTTCACGCGCTCTACCCAAATGCGCGGATACTTTATATCGACTGCGACAACGCTTCGCAGGAGTTAATAAACGGCATACGGCTTGCGTTTATCCGCGCTAATATCCGGGTCGTTGTGCGGGACTGTTGGAAAGGCTTGATAAACGACAGGATATACGCGCTTAACGGTCTTATGACGCAGGGACGGTTTTTCGTCCATGAGGATTGCCTGAACGTTATCGACAGCTTATCGTCTCAGGCGTGGGACGCTAAAGAGAAAACAAAGGACGTGCGGCTTGACGACGGTACGTTTGATATTGACACGTCCGACGCGCTGGAATACAGCTTCAGTCACTTTATTAAGCTGTTCAATATTTTTGATAAAAGTTAGGAGGTGAGGGCTTGAACAAGCAGCTCATAGCATGGATAAACGAAAATCTCGGATACAGCATATCCGATAAATACTACAGCAAAATTGACGTATGGCTTGATTGGTGGCGCGGGTACTTCAAACCGTTTCACCGATTCAGCTACAGCAACGGAAAGAAAAGAATTGAACGCGATCTGTACACCCTTAAAATGGGTAAAAAGGTCTGCGAGGACTGGGCTTCGATCCTGCTCAACAGCAAGACCCACATAAAAATTTCCGACGAGCAGACCAATATTTTTGTGCAGGGACGGCGCGAGACCGAGGGCATTCTCGGCGCGAACTCTTTCTGGACAAAGGGCAACCGTCTGATAGAGCGGGCGTTTGCTACGGGTACGGGAGCGGTCACGATCCACGCGTCGGGCATTAAGCTTGCGGGCAGCGGCGGCGATCTGACTGTGGATATTTCTCCCGACGCGGCTCTTAATTTTAATTATCTTTCGGCGGACTACATTATCCCGCTGACGGTGGATAATGACAGGATCACCGAGGCGGCGTTTGCTTCCTCGACCGTCGAAAAAGGCAAAAAATATTTGCTCTTGGAGATACATACTCTCGATAAAAACGGCTGCTACATCATCGAAAACCGCCGCTTTCTTGCAGAGAACGATCAGCTTGCGGAGGCGGAGCTTCCCGCCCAAATGATCCGCAGATTTGCCACGGGTTCGCCCGTGCCTTGGTTCGCAATTTTTATGCCGAATATTGATAACAATGTGGAGGACAACAACGGTCTGGGCGTATCCATTATCCACGGCGCGATTGACGCGCTGAAAGCCGTTGACCTTTGCTTTAACAATTTTTGCGCCGATTTTTATCTCGGACAAAAAAAGATATTTATGGAGAAATCGCTTTCAGATATTGATGAAAACGGAACAGAGATCGCTCCCGACGATGTACATCAGCAGTTATTTACATATGTACAGTTTCCGACGGAAGATCAGGGCAAGGAAAAAGCCAACAGCTTTATCATGGAATTTAACCCTGCCCTGCGCGTGGACGACAATACAAAGGGCGTGCAGTCCGCGCTGGATTATCTGTCGTTCAAATGCGGTCTGGGAAACAAGCACTACCAATTCAACGGTGGGACGGTTGTTACCGCGACACAGTACACGGGCGACAAGCAAGACCTTATCCAGAACGCCGACAAGCACTATGCGGAGGTGGAGCGGTTTTTGCTGTCTCTTGTGCGGAGTGTGATCCACATCGGTAAAAATCTTATGGGCGCGGATATTGCGGAGAACGCCGAGATAGACATTGATTTTGACCGCTCCGTGATCATCGACGACACTGCGGAACGTTTGCAGGACTTGCAGGAGGTGCGGGACGGCGTTAAAGCTCCGTGGGAATTTAGGGTCAAATATTACGGCGATACCGAGGAGGACGCGAAAAAATTTCTTGACGAGATAAAGGGTGTTGAGTCCGTGGATTTAGGCTTTGAGGACGGTGAGGCTTAATGGCTCTTACTCCCCAACAGCTTGACAAACTGCCCGAACCTGTGATACAATTAATGTCAGAGCTGCAGGACGAAATCATTTCCGACATCTGCCGGCGCATCAAAAAAACAAACCTTTTGACCCCCGCGGCGGAATGGCAGCTTATCAAGGCGAATCAGCTCACGTTATCCTCGCAGGAGGTCAAACGCAGGATCGCGGCAAAGCTTAAAATCTCCGAGAAATCGGTCAAGGAACTGTATACCGATGCAGTCCGAACAGCTATCCGCGAGGACGAAAAAATCTACAAATTCGCTATGGCGGACGGTATCCTGTCGGGCGATTACCGTGAGAAGCTTACGAATTATACGCGGTCTGTCGCGTTTTCCAACGCCCTTAAAAAAGGTCTGAAAAATACCAACGGGCTGATGCGGAATCTCACTAATTCCGCGGCGGCAGCGGCGAACCGTCAGCTTTCCGACGCTTTGGACTTGGCGTACCTCGAAGTTGCAAGCGGCGCGTTTACCCCGCAGGAGGCGCAGTTTAAAGCTGTCAAAAAGCTTGGTGCGGACGGGATAAAGTGCGTTAATTACAAGTCCGGTCGGACGGATCAGCTTGACGTTGCTGTCAGGCGTGCGATCGTCACGGGTATCGGCAAGACCTGCGGCGATCTGCAGCTTGGACTTGCCGACGAAATGGACTGTCAGCTTGTGGAGGTCAGCTCGCATTTGGGAGCGCGTCCCTCCCATGCCGAGTGGCAGGGGCAGATCTATTCGCTTGTTAAGGGTCACCCCAAATACCCGTATTTTTACGACGCTACGGGTTACGGTACGGGGGACGGTCTTTGCGGCTGGAACTGCCGGCACTCGTTTTTTCCGTATTTTGCGGGACTTTCAAGTCCCGCAAATGAGCCTACTTTTTCCCGCGTGGAGAATGAACAGGTTTACCGCGATACGCAGAAACAGCGTGTCTATGAACGGGCGATCAGAAAATCCAAGCGTGAGCTCGCCGCTCTGGACGGTGCGCGGTCGGCGGAAAGTGATCCTGCTGCAAAGGCTAAATATGACGGCGAGTTCGCAAGGAAGTCTGCTGTGCTTAAACGGCAGGAGGCTCGGCTTTCCGAACATCTAAAAAATACCGGATTGCTTCCCGATAATTCTCGCGTCCGTGTGGACGGGTTTGGGAAATCTGTTTCGCAGAAAGCGGTTCATGCTGCGAAGAGGTATACTGCCGGAAAAACCAATATCAACAGCGGAAGCAATAATAGCCGTCCGTATTATCCGGCAAATGCTGATTTTCTTAACAGTTCTGCTTTTAAAAAGCAATTTGAGGGATTATTCAATCCGAAGCTCGACAAAGCTGTTTGCAAATACTCACAGCTTGCTGTTGTTGAGAATGATAACAAACCGTCCGAAACGATTTATTTACTTTCAGAAAGCGGCAGAAAGCTCCAGAAGCTTACAAAAAAGCATTACAGCGACAGCGGCGACGTTGGTGGGACTCTGCTTGCCGAAAAGCGAAAGTTTATCCTTGTGCATAATCACCCGAATAATACGCCACTCAGCTTATCGGATATTATGGCTTTAAATGATGTTGATAATATGAAAGCTATTATTTCCGTTGGGCATGACGGAAAGGCTTGCACCGTTACCATGGGCAATGCTAAAAAGTCGGTAACAACAATGGAAATACGGTCATTGAAAATGGCTTATCAGCGGAATGTGACGAAATTCGGGCAAACAAACGAAGCTATTCAAGCGTTTTGTGATGAGGTAGGTTGGATATATGGATAGAAAAATTACTTTATGCGATGTTGGAATTGAGGATTGCCAAACCAATGAGGAGCGAGAAGAATGGTGCATGAGGGAATTGAATATGACATATGCGGAATATCTTGAAGTTCTTAATTCCGAACTTCCGGTAAAAGAAGCATTGGAAAAAGTTTTTAATAGGAGAAAGCACTCTGAATAAGGGTGCTTTTAATTTTGCCAAAAATTTGAAAGGAGCATTTTTATGAAAAAATATTTCAAGCGTCCGACAATGATCGAAGCTGTCCAGTGGACGGGACTTAACGCCGCGGAGGTCATAAAATTCACAGGCGGCAAAGCAAGACCCTCAAAGGATTTTGTTAAGGTATTTACCCCATTCGGCGAACGCATTGCAAAAGTTTCGGACTACATTCTCAAAGATTCCTGCGGCGAACTGTCCGTTTGCAATCCTTACGAATTTACAAAAGATTATGAAGAATTCGAGGACGGCATAGACGTAAGCGTGACCAGAACAAGACAGTTTATTAACGAGCCGAAAGCTACTGTCAAACGCACTATCGCAAACAAAAAAGTGTCCGCCGTAATCGAATCGCAGGGCGGTTTAACGAGGCTTTTTGTCAACGGCGAGGAAATATCCAACGTTTCCGATTTATACTTTACCCATGATGCCAAAAAGGAAAATCAGCCGGTATTATCATACACCGCCCTTGTGGAAAACGCTTTCAAAAAATAATTTTAACCCCGAAAAAACGCCCTTAGAACGGTATTAAAACGCCGTTTTAAGCGCATTTTTTATACCATTTTTTAAGGAGGAATTTTTATGAAGCTTGAAGAACTGACCAAGCTGGGCATACCCGAGGACACAGCAAAACAGGTCGTCGCCATGAACGAAGCCGAGGTCTCCGCGGAAGCGAAAAAGCTTACCGACAAGGAAGCGGAGCTGACCATGGCTGCGGACAAGATCAAGGAACTGACCGAGACGGTCAAAAAGTTTGACGGCGTGGACGTGGAAAAAATGAAGTCCGAACTGGCGAACTGGTCTAAAAAATACGACGAGGACACCGCCGCTCTGAAACTTGATAATGCGCTTTCAAAAATGCTTTCGACCTGCGGAGCACGGGACGCGGATATCGTGGGCAAGCTGCTTGACCGCTCCATTATCAAGCTGGACGGCGACAAGCTTATCGGCGTTTCCGAACAGCTGGAAAAGTTGAAAGCTGATAAGTCGTTCCTGTTCGGAGACGATAAGCCCGATCCTGCCAAGACCAACCCCACAGGTATGACCGCCCAGCTGGGCGCACAGCATGACAAGCCCGCGGGAGGAGGCGGCGCGGAAACTCTCGGCGCGGCTATTGCGGAACACTACAACACATAAGGAGGACTAATTATGCCAATTACACTTGAACAGGCTAAAGCAACCATGACAGACAAGGTGGATCAGCTTGTCATCGACGAGTTCCGCCGCGAATCGTCCCTGCTTGACAAGCTGACCTTTGACGACGCGGTCTCTCCCGGTACGGGCGGTTCGACCCTGACCTACGGCTATGTGAGACTTCTCACGCCGTCCACGGCTTCCACCCGTAAGATCAACAGCGAATACACGCCCAACGAGGCTGTCCGCAAAAAATGCACCGCGGACATCAAGATTTTCGGCGGCGCGTTTACCGTCGACCGCGTTATTCAGGAGACCAGCGGAAACCTCAACGAGATCGAATTTCAGCTCAAGGACAAGATCAAGGCGGCGCGGAACTATTTTCATTATCTCGTTATCAACGGCGATTCCGTGAAAAATACGGACGAATTTGACGGTCTGGACACGATCCTGACAGGTTCGTCTACCGAATACAAGGATTCGATAGGTCTGGATATTTCCAACTCCGCCATGCTGGATACCAACTACAAAAAGTTCCTTGACGTTCTGGACGAATTTTTGTCCGGACTGGACGGCAAGCCGGACGCGCTTCTCGGCGGCTCCAAGATAATTTCCCGCATTCAGGCGGTGGCAAGGCGCGCGGGATATCTCACTCAGAGCGAGGACAGCTTCGGGCGCAAGGCTAACGGCTACAACGGCATTGAGTTTATCGACCTCGGAAAATATTTTGACGGCACGTCGTCTTCCGACGTTGTAAAGCCTTACTCCGTGTCCAAAACCACGGGCGAGGGCGAAAGCGCGGTCACAACCACAACGACGGGACTTTGCGATCTTTACGCCGTTAAATTCGGTCTGGACGGTTTTCACGCCGTATCCCCCGCGGGCGGCAAGCTGATCAGCACATATCTGCCCGACCTCAAGCAGCCCGGCGCGGTCAAAAAGGGAGAGGTGGAAATGAAAGCGGCGGTCGTGCTGAAAAATACGCTCAAAGCCGGCGTTATGCGCGGCATCAAGGTACAGTGAGATGGGAGGATATTTATCATTATGGGATTTAAAATCACTCTGGAAGGAAATTTTACAGGCGAGCATATGGGACTCGTTTTTACGCACGGTACAGCGCATACCGAGGACGCGTTCCTCGCGTCGCGCCTGCGGAGCAAGGGCTACACGGTTACCGCCGATGAGGGCGTTAGCGGCGAAGCTGTTCACGATTCGGGCGAAGTTACCGAAGCGCACGTTTCCGCCGCCGAAGCGGGAAAAATTCCGCTCGAAGAAATGACCGTCCCCTTGCTCAAGGAACACGCCGCGAAAAACGGCATTGATCTGGGCGGGGCGCGCAACAAGCCGGAGATAATCTCCGCGATCTATGCCGCCGAAGCCGCTCGTGCCGAAACGGAGCAGTAATATGGCATACGCGGATTACGAATTTTATCGTGAGGTATACCGCGGAACGCTTTCCGAAGCCGAGTTTGTTCGGCTCTCGGAGCGTGCTTCGGATTACATTGACGGAAGGACGGGATATATCCTCAAAAAGGCGGGTATCACCGATGAGATGTCCGAGCGTGTGCAAAAAGCGTGCTGTGCGCTTGCGGATACTATTCACGGCAACGAGCGGGGCGGGGTGAAAACCTCCGAGAAAGTCGGAAATTACTCCGTTTCCTACGCCGCGGGGGAGCAGCGTTCCGACGCGCAGAAGCTTGACGATACCATACAGCTTTATCTTGCCGATCTTATAAAGGGGGTCAAGTGGATATGATCACAAACGGAGATTGCACAATTATCCGTTCCGACGACGGCGATTATCGGATCGTCGGAACATACCCCTGTATGTGGCAGGAGTGCGAGGATTACGAGGTGAAAAAGTACGGCGAGGAAAACGCCGATAAAGCCGCGATATGGATTCCCGACCTGACCGCCGACGTTAAAAAGCACGACTTTATATGCCGCGGCGAACTTACCGAGGTCGGCGATCTTGACGGTATGCTGACGGTCATGTCGGTGTCCCGCCATGATTACGGCTCGGAGTATATGCACCACATTGAGATAGGAGCGCGGTAACATGAGTTTTTCTATCAAACCCACCGAACAGCTTCTCCGCGAGCGCGGACTCCAAAAGGGCGGGAAAGTTCAAAAGTTTATTGATTCCGAATGTATCCGTCACATGGATAAATACACGCCGTTTCAGACGGGTTTTTTAAAACGCAGCGTTATTCTCGGTTCGGTCATCGGGTCGGGGATTTTACGGTATGTTGCTTCATATTCGCGTTCGGTGTATTACAATAATGCGGGGCGCGGTATCGAGGGGACGGCAAAGGGCGGCTTGCGCGGCAGAAACTGGTTCGAGCGCATGAAAGCGGCGTGCCTTAAAATAATTTTGGACGGTGCGCGAAAAATATCGGGAGCAAGGAGGAGGTAAAAATGGTACAAAGCATTATAGAGGGACTCCGCAATTATCTTGCCGAGTGTCCTCTTTTGGCTGAGATACCCGTCAGAGACAGACACGTCAACTGGACGGCTGCGGACAAGCACAATTACGGTATTTTTCAGGACGATAACGTCCCGATCGGAGAGCCGTACATAAACGGCGATCAGGAAATGTTGTACACAGCGCAGATAAATGTCCGCAAGCTTACCGACAGCGATTTAAAGCGGCTTGAAGCAAGCGCGTGGGTCGAACGTTTACAGCTTTGGCTTCAGGCGCAGACTAAAGCCGACAATCTGCCCGAAATGCCTAAAAACTGCGTACCAACCGAGATAGAAGCGACCAATGCGGGACTTCTGGATACGGACGCTGTGGGAAATAAAGGCGTTTACATGGTGCAGATCGCACTTACTTATACTAACTATGGAGGTTGATAAATATGCCGGAAACCGAAAACACTACACCGACAACAGTGCAGGAAAGCGAAGCGCAGCAGGTCAAGGACTTGCTTGTAAAGCGCACGCAGATAATTCCCGCCATGAATCTGGGAACGGAAACAACTCCGGATTGGGCTGTATGCGGAAGGGGCTGGAGAAAATTCTCTGAAAGTCCTAACGCGCAGACCGAAAGCGTAAAGTACATCAATATGGAGTCGGAAACCACAGACACTACGTCCTACTCGCCGAAGTACGGATTTGAATGCGATCTTATGGCTTCGGAGCGCACGATCAAGGAAATCTACAGCATTGCAAAGGGCAGAAAAACAGGCTCTGACTGCGTTCGTCCTTTTCTCGTCATAGACAAATTTGATCCTGTCAAAAGCGAGAACGAAGAAGGCGGCAAAAAATATGTGGCTTGGTATGAGAAGCTTGCCGTTGCTGTATCGTCCATTGACGGCGATAAAAAGATGACAGTATCGGGTGATCTTAACGGTCAGGGCGACACCGTAAAGGGTGTTGCAACTATCAGCAATGACGGCAAAATTTCCTTTACGCCCGATGCCGCAGAATAATCAGGAGGAAAATTTATGGCAAAGTTTGAATACAAACCCGCAAACGCCGTTATGGAAGCATACGGCAAAAAATATCCCATTCCCACAAAAACTGCTGTCCTTGTGGACGGTATTGCAGGAATCAATAAAAAGCTGCTGGAATGCAAGAACACGCTCGAGGTCGTCAAGGTCACAAAAGAGGGCATTGCTCTTTTTATCGGTGAAGCGGAGACCAACAGAATTTTCTCCGCTCCCGACGGGGAGATCGACACCGACGAACTGTCCGCGTTCTGGCTTGCCCTTAACGCCGAAAGCAACAAGGCTACCAAGGAGATCATCGAAAAGTACAATCCCAAACCCGTCGGAGAAATCAAAAAGCCGCCCATTCATCTTAACAAAAAATGATGTATGCGGCTGAAAATTTTCCGACAAGCTTTACGTCCGCAGACGGAACAGAATATCCTATACACTCCGATTTTCGGGAGTGGATACGGTTCGAGAGTCTTATCACCAATGCGGACGTGCCGGAAGATCTAAAATTTTTTATTGCGCTGCGGCTTATCTTTGCGGACAATGTCCCCGATGATTTTCACGCGGCACATGAATTTATATCGTGGTTTTACCGCGGAGGGAAAGAGCTTCCCGCTAACGGCGGCAGCAGCGATATTACCCTGACAAGCCGTCGGGTGTACGATTACGAATACGATTCGGAGTACATTTTCGCGGCGTTTATGGAGCAGTACGGGATAGACCTTGTCGAGATTCCTTATCTTCACTGGTGGAAATTTATCGCACTTTTCAAGGGTCTGCACGACTGCAAAATGACGGATATCATAGGCTACCGCGGCGCGGAGATAACGGACGATATGCCGAAAAGCAGACAGGCGTTTCTTATGGATATGCAGGAGATGTTTGAGCTTCCTGTTTCTCTTACGGAACAGCGGCGCATCGAGGCGGCGAAAAAGTTCCTTGAGGGTTAAAAAGTACCGCCCCGTTTTTGAAGTGCCCCCGAAAGTTTAGACAAAATAAAATATTAAATTGGATGAGAATGA